>DKPB01000060.1 GCA_002471015.1 Stenotrophomonas sp. UBA7346 | reverse complement strand
CACGACGCGCTGCCGATCTTGTAGGGCCGATCCATGCTCGGCAGAGTACTTGCAGGCAATGTTTCAGGAGCGGCAGACGCCGCGAAGCCGGCGTGGCATCCACCGCAGATCAACCGCGAACGGCACCCTCCCCAGCCCGCCCCTTGCCTGCGGCAAAGGGCGGGGGGGTAGTGCCGAGCCATGCTCGGCAGAGGACTTGCAGGCAATGTTGAGGGGCTGCATACGCCGCGAAGCCGGCGTTGCATCCACCGCAGATCAACCGCGAACGGCACCCCTCCCCAGCCCTCCCCTTGCCTGCGACAAAGGGAGGGGGTGTAGTGCCGAGCCATGCTCGGCAGAGGACTTGCAGGCAATGTTGCAGGGGCTGCATATGCCGCGAAGCCGGCGTTGCATCCACCGCAGATCAACCGCGAACAGCACCCCTCCCCAATCCTCCCCTTGCCTGCAGCAAAAGGAGGGGCGTAGTGCCGAGCCATGCTCGGCAGGGGCTTTGCACGCAGTGCCGCAGCGCTGAAGCGCGCTTCAGCTCTGCTTGAACAGCTGGCGCTTGCCGGTCAGCGGCTTGTCGTTCGGGGTGAGCTTGGCGACGCCGGGAATCAGGAAGTCCACCGGGCTATGGCCGAAACGGATCTTGGAGGCCAGCCAGAGCGGCATCTTGCCGCGGCCGGTCCAGGTGTTCCACGGGCTTTCGGGGTCGCGGTACTTCGGCGCTACCTTGGGCCCCTTGCGGCGGCGGGGCTTGGCCTTTGCCGCAGAGGTGACCCCTTCGCCGAAGAGTTCCTCGATGGTGTAGCCAGACTTTTGTGCCAGTGCGGTCAGCTGGCGCCGGACCTTGTCCACAGGTTGCCGGCTATTGAGTGCTTTCTGCCTTTCCTTGGCGTCACGGATGAGGGTGGTCAGCTCGCGGAGCGAGAGAGGATTAAGGTCGATACTCATGGCCCTAGGGTTGTTTCTGAGGGCTGGGGTGTCAAGCGGAACAGCCAGGGGACCCCGGTCCGGAACCGGGTTTCGGAATGGAATCCACGCCGTCCCCGCCTTTTGCTGCCGGTTCTGCTTTCAATCAGGAAGTTTCAAGGCATAGGCGCCAAAGGTATTGCCGATGAAGCCGCCTGCCGTGTCGGCGCTGAGCAGGCTGGCATCCAGGTCGCCGCCGATGCGCTGCCATTGATCAGGGCGGGGGGCGAACCAGGCCTGCGCCTTGGGGCCGTCCAGTACCAGGCGCAGGCCGACGGTGTTGGTGTCGGCAGCCAGCGGCACCGCCGCCAGCAGGCGACCGGTTGCCGGATCCTGGTCGCCGGCGCGCAGGTACAGGGCAAGCGCGCGTTTGCCGCCGCGTGCCTGCACGCCCAATACATAGTGGTAGCGCTCGTTCTGCAGCAGCACCAGCCCGGCCAGTTCGTTGTTTGCCACGCTGGCGGCGTCCAGCTGCAGTTCCAGGGTGGCGGCGTGGTGCTGCAGGCGATGCGCCAGGTAGTGCGCCTGACCGCCGCTTTCCAAGGTTCCCAGCGCGGTATCGCCGGCCTGCAGTTGCAGGCCCTTGGCGCCGGTGCTGAACCATGCCGACTGTGGCGGGTGCAGGGTCAGCCATTGCGGGGGCAGGGTGGTGGCGGTGAAATCCTGTGTCCAGCTGAAGGCGGCACTGTCGCGTGGTGGCAGCGGCATGTCGGCGACGATGGGGCGGGGCAGCTGCGTGGGCAACCTGGCGCCGCGCGGCAGTACCTGCGGCCAGCCATCGTGCCACTGCACCGGCAGCAGGAAGGTTTCGCGGCCCAGGTTGTACTGGTTGCCGCGATAAGGGCGGGTGGCCAGGAACACCGTCCACCAACTGCCATCGGCCAGCTGCACGAACTGGGCGTGGCCGGCCGATGTCACCGGCTGCGGGCGATTGGGGTCGAGATCGCGTTGGGTCAGCACCGGGTTGGCCGGGCCGGGCTGGTAGGGGCCGGCCAGCTGGCGGCTGCGCCAGATCATCTGCGCGTGCTGCTCACCGGTGCCGCCTTCGGCGGCGGTCAGGTAATACCAGCCGTCATGCTTGAAGATGTGCGGGCCCTCGATGTGCTCGGGCCTGCTGGCCGGGTCGGCGCCGCCATCCACCAGCAGGCGGCGTGCGCCGATGGCCTTGCCGCTGGCCAGATCAATCTGCTGCAGCCAGATCGCGCGGTGGCCGTCGTAGCGCAGCTCGCCGTCGGGGACGTCGTTGTGCACCACCCAGGTGCTGCCGTCCTCGTCGAACACCAGCGACGGGTCGATGCCGCGCACCTGCAGCCATACCGGATCGGACCAGGGGCCGGCGGGGTCCTTGGCGTGGACCAGGAAGTTGCCACCGTCGCAGTAGAAGCAGGTGTTGACGATGTAGAAGGTTTCGCCGTGGTGGCTGATGGAGGCGGCGAACAGGCCGCGGGTCAGCTCGTCCTTGCCGTAGTTGATCTGGCCCGGGCGGTCGATGGCGTTGCCGATCTGCGTCCAGTTGACCAGGTCACGGCTGTGGTGGATCGGCAGGCCCGGGAAATAGCCGAACGTGGAATTGACCAGGTAGAAGTCGTCGCCCACCCGCACCAGCGACGGGTCGGGGTAGAAGCCGGGAACGATGGGGTTGCGGAAGTTGCCCGGCTGCAATGGTGGCTGTGCGTCGTCGCCGTGGTAGCTGATCGCATGGATCAATACGTCGGCCGAGGCCGGCGCGGAAAACGCAGATGCCAGGCAAAGCAGGAGCAGCAGGGGCCAGGGTCTGGGTGAACGCATGCAGTGCTCCTTGTTCTTGCGGGCAAGGGGATGCGGGTCCGCCAGCTCCCGGCACGGGCCCGCTGCCATGGTGGGAAGGCTATGCGCGGTGCTGCCACAGCGCGTGCATGCCGCGCGCGGCCAGGTCCTCGGGGTGGCGTTGCACGCCCACGCCCCAGGCGGTCAATGCCTGCGCATACAAGGCCAGCAGGCGGTCGTTGCCGATCAGATGCACCTGCGACAGGCGCGGGGTGTGCTCGAGTACGCCGCTGGCCAGGATCTCGTGACCGATCAACAGGCCCGACAGATACGACGGCAGCGCGCTGCCTTCCATCTGGTTGAACAGCCCCAGCGTGCGCACACCAAACAGATGGTGCAGCAGGCCGCCACCTTGGCGGCTGCGCTTGAGGCCGGTCTCGAAGGCCCAGGCGTCGAAGCGGCTGTCATCGGCAGGCATCAGTTTGCCGAGCAGGCTGTGGTTGCGCAGCACGGCATACAGTTCGCCGGTCATCGCCGTGCTCAGGCGCTGGATGCGGCCGTTGGCAATGGCCACCCACTTGCTGTGCGTACCGGGCAGGCACACCACGTGGTTGCCGCGCGGCAGCACCGCCAGCAGGGCGGCGAGCTGTGTTTCCTCACCGCGCATCACATCGGGCACGGCGTCGTTACCGGTGTCGCTGATGCCCGGCACGATCCACAGCGTGCGCTCGGCCAGCGTGGGGGCCTGCAGGGGCACCAGTGCGCCGGCAAGTTCGTCGATGCCGGTGGGGCAGGGCAGGTAGGGCACTTCGCGCCAGCCACCGCGGCTGCCCACCATGCCGGACAGCAGGATCAGTGCATCGTCCCAGCCTGCGATCTCCTGCGCCAATACTGCTTCGAACTGGCCGGCGCTGGCCTGCAGGCCCTGCTCGCTGCGGCGCCGCTCATAGACATGCCCTTCGGCATCCAGCCGGTACAGGCGCAGGCTGCTGGTGCCCCAGTCGACGGCGATCATGGCAGCTGCACCCGGTCAACCCGCGCACTCACGCCGCGCAAAGGCAGTTTGAAAACAGCGCCGGCAAGGGGCTGCTGTGCCAGCGCGGCGTCGTCCAGGCCGATGCGGGCGCTGGTGATGTACAACGCATCGCGGCCCAGCACGCAGCACGAGGCATGGCGGGCAGGCAGCAGCACCTGCGCCACGACGTCGCCGTTGTCGGTGTAACGCATGACCCGACCGGCGCCCCAGTGCGCATTCCAGAGATGGCCATCGTCATCGACCACCGCACCATCGGGTTCGATGCCCGGTTCGGCCAGCGTCGCAAATACCTCCACCTGCCCGGTGTGGGCATTGGCGGCACTGTAGGGCGCACTCAACAGGCGGCCATCGGGTGAATCACAGAAGTAGATGCGCTCGCCCTGCGGACTGAAGCAGATGGCATTGGGAATGGCGGCCGAGGGCAGGGGCAGCGGACGCAGGCCGTGGGCTGCACTCCACTGGTAATAGCGGCCGGCACGGCGGCCGTCGGCATGCTCGCTTTTGGTGCCGAACACGAAGTTGCCATGGCGATCGACGCGGCCGTCGTTGATGCGGGTATGCGCGTCGTCGGTTTCCACCGGGCACAGCAGCTGCAGCGGCAGTTCATCCTGCTGCAGCGCGGCCTCGGGGTCGGCGGCATACAGGCCCTTGGCCAGACCCAACAGCAGGCGGCCGTCGGTGGCCAGGGCAAGGCAGCCCAGCGCCGCGGGCAGCTGCCAATACCGGCTGCGGTTGCTGTCCAGGTCGTGGCGCCACAGGTGGCCGGCAAGGATGTCCGTCCAGTACAGCACGTTGCGGCGATCACACCACAGGATGCCTTCACCCAGGCTGCAGCGGCTGTCCACCAGCAACTGCGCGGTGCTTGTCGTTACGTCCACTTCCATGTTGGCCGCACTCACCATTCGGCAACGCTGCCGTCGCTGTGGCGCCACAGAGGGTTGCGCCAGCGCGGCGGTTGCCTGCTGGCTTCGACCAGGCGCGCCTCGTCTATCTCCACGCCCAGGCCGGGTTTGGGCAGGGCTGCGATGCAGCCCTGTGCATCGCAGGCGAAATCGTCCTTGTTGATCACGTAATCCAGCAGGTCGGCACCCTCGTTGTAGTGGATGCCGATGCTCTGCTCCTGCAGCACCGCGTTGTGGGCGACAAAATCCACCTGCAGGCACGCAGCCAGCGCCACCGGGCCCAGCGGGCAGTGCGGGGCCAGTGCCACATCATGGGCTTCGGCCATGGCGGCGATCTTGTGGCACTCGCTGATGCCGCCGGCATGCGACAGGTCCGGCTGCAGGATGGACAGGCCACCGGCGGCCAGCACCGGCTTGAACTCGGTACGCGAATACATGCGTTCGCCCGCGGCCAGCGGAATGCTGCTGATCTCCGACAGCGGGCGGTAATACTCCCATTGCTCCGGCAGCACCGGTTCCTCGACGAACAAGGGGCGGTAGGGCGCCAGCTCCTTCAGCAGCACGCGTGCCATCGGTGCGCTGACCCGGCCGTGGAAATCGATGCCGAAGTCGACCGTGTTGCCCAGCGCTTCGCGGATGGTGGCGACCTTTTCGATGGCCGCATCGACGGCGCGTGGGCTGTCGATCAGCTTCAGCTCTTCGGTGCCGTTGAACTTGAAGGTGTCGTAACCCAGGCCCTGGTAGTGACGCATCTGCGCCACGATGTCGGCGGGGCGGTCGCCGCCTACCCAGCGGTAGGTCTTCATGCGGTCACGCACCAGGCCGCCGAGCAGCTGGTAGACCGGAACGCCCAGGGCCTTGCCCTTGATGTCCCACAACGCCTGGTCGATGCCGGCGATGGCGCTCATCAGGATCGCACCGCCACGGTAGAAACCACCGCGGTACAGCACCTGCCACAGGTCGTTGATGCGGGCCGGGTCCTTGCCGATCAAGTAGTCGCCCAGCTCATGCACGGCCGCTTCCACGGTGGCGGCGCGGCCCTCGATCACCGGTTCGCCCCAGCCGCTGATGCCCTCGTCGGTCTCGATCTTGAGGAACAACCAGCGCGGCGCGGCCTGGTAGGTGGTCAGACGCACGATCTTCATGCCGAGTAGTCCAGATAGGCCTGGCGGAAGGCACGCGCGTGCTCGCGCGTGGTCTGCACCGACTGGCCGGGTTGATAAAGGTCACCGCCGGTGCCCGCACCCTGACAACCAGCGGAAAGATAGCTGGCCAGGGTGGTGGGGGAGACGCCACCGACGGCGAAAAGAGGAACGGGCGGCAGCACGCTGCGCAGGGCGCGCACCAGCGCCGGGCCGTGGATGGAGGCAGGGAACAGCTTGAGCAGCTGCGCACCTGCGCGCAGTGCCTGGAATGCTTCACTGGCGGTGGCGAAACCGGCTGCCACCAGCAGCCCTTCGGCGACTGCACGCTGGATCAGCTGCGGGTCGGTATTGGGGGTGACCATCAAGCGCCCACCGCTGCGCAGCAGCGCATCAATATGCGCCGGCTGCACCACCGTGCCGGCGCCGATGCAGGCGTGCTGGCCGTGGCGGCGCACGCTGCGTTGCACACTCTGCTCCCAGTCCGGCGAGTTGGTCGGGATTTCGATGGCATCGAAACCTTCCTCGACCAGCGCATCCACGTGCGCGTCCACCTCGGCAGGGGTGATGCCGCGCAGAATGGCGATCAAGGGCAACTGGAAGGGCAGGGTAGTCATGTCAGTCGTGGTACACCTGTGAGCGGCCGCCATCGATCAGGATGTCGGCGGCGTTGATGAAGCGCGCTTCGTCGCTGGCCAGGAACAGGGCGGTATAGGCCACTTCTTCCGGCGTACCGATGCGGCGGGGGGGCAGCAGGGCGGTCTGGCGCTCACGGGCACCGGGCTCGCGCTCGAACCAGGCCTCGATGCGCGGCACCAGGATCAGCCCGGGCGAGATCGAGTTCACGCGGATGCCTTGCGCGGCGTATTCAATGCCCAGCGAGCGGGTCATGCCGATCAAGGCATGCTTGGCCACCGGGTAGGGGAATGCGCCGGGGATGATCTTGTGCCCGTGCACCGAGGCGATGTTGACGATGGCGCCGGCCTGCTGCGCCACCATGCCTGGCAGCACCGCGCGGCACAGCCGCCAGGCGCCGTCCAGGTTCAGCGCGAAGCAGCGCTGCCACTGCTCGTCCTGCAGTTGCAGGGGGTCGGAAAACACATCGGCACCGGCATTGTTAACCAGCACGTCGATGCGGCCGTGGCGGGCCAGGATGCCGTCGATGGCCGCCTGCATCGCCGGGCCGTCGGTGATGTCACCCTGCAGCAGTTCGACGCCGTCGATGCTGGCCGGGTGCAGGTCGATGCCCACCACCTGCGCCCCTTCGCGGGTAAACAGCCGGGCAATGGCGGCGCCTATGCCGCTGGCGGCACCGGTGACCACGGCCAGCTTGCCGGCCAGGCGACCGCTCATCGGCGGCCTCCCGCCAGTCTGGTGTTGCCGCGTGTGTCCCGGCCTGCGCGGTTGGCGCCGGCTGGCAATGCTGCCCTCATCCCGTTCTCCCGTTGGCGTTCTGTCGTTGCCGGCCCTGCAGCCGGGGGGCAGCAGGGGCGGTGACGGAAGCGTGGCATAGCCTTGCGTGAGAACCTATGCGCGACAAATGAAATTTTTGTCGTAATGTATTCGCTGGGCGAATAGCTACTCAGCCGAGGGGATCGGCACGCATGGTTCAACCCACCACCGGCTGGTTCAATGCCAGCCGTTTGAAGACCCGCCACCTGTTGCTGCTGCTGCACCTGTACGAGCAGCGCTCGGTGCTGCGCGCGGCCGAGGCCGCCAACATGACCCAGCCGGCCGCGTCCAAGCTGTTGGCGGAAATGGAGGACCTGCTGGGCGTGCCCTTGTTCGAGCGGCACGCGCGCGGAGTGGAGCCGACCTGGTACGGGCAGGTCCTTATCCGCCGTGCGCGCTCGGCGCTGTCGGAGATCGGCCGCGCCCAGGACGAGATCGCCGCGCTGCGCAGTGGCCGCACCGGCCAGGCAGCCATTGGCACCGTGGTCAACCCCGGCACCAACCTGGTGCCGCAGGCGGTGGCCGCGCTCAAGCGCGACTTCCCCGACATCCTGATCCGGATCGAGATGGACTACAGCCGCCCGCTGGTGGCCAAGCTGCTCGATGGCCAGTTGGACATCGTGGTCGGCCGCATCATGGGCGCCGAGGGCAGCAGCGAGCTGGAGTTCGAACCGTTGGCCGACGAGCCGCATTCGGTGATCGTGCGTGCGGGGCATCCGCTGGCCGGGCGCAGCCGGGTCAGCTACGGCGACCTGGTCGAGCACGGCTGGATCATGCCGCCGGACGGCAGCGTGCTGCGCTCACGGCTGGACGCGGTGTTCCTGGAGCATGGCCTGGTGCCGCCGCAGAACATCGTCGAGACCACCTCGCTGCCGGTCACCATCCACCTGCTGCGCCACAGCGACCTGCTGACCGCCTTGCCGGCCGAGTCGGTGGCGCCCTACCTGCAGACCGGGCAGATGCTGGTGCTGCCTATCGCGCTCGACGTGCGCATGGAGTTTTTCGGCATCATCCGCCGCCGTGACCAACTGTTGTCGCCCGGTGCCGAGCGCGTGCTGGAGGCCCTGCGGCAGACCGCGCGGAGGTTGTACCCGCCGGCCGGCTGAAGCGGGGTATTCGCTTCCGATATACATCCTGCGCATTTTTTCATTGGTCGGGAATGAGTACCCCCGCCTATGCTCGCCGCCGTGGCTGTCATTGGTCACCGGTATCAGGGCCATGGCCTGCGTGCGCCAAGGGGGGCATGCGGCTCCATCGGCAAAGGATGTGGAGTGCGGTAAGTCGAGTGCCCGGTTGTGGCTGGGTGCTTTGGTACGCGGTTTTCAACCTGCTTCACCTGGTGCCAAAGGCGCAACGACGTCGGTGCTGGGACAACTCAATCGTCGCCATGTGTCCTGGGAGGGAACACTCATGTCAACGTTCCAGCGCCGCCATTCGGTGGCCAATAGCGCGCGTCGCCGCGCCGGTACTGGTCTGCACCCCACTGTCCTTGCGCTGAGCGTGGCGCTGCTGCTGTCGGCCGCCGCTCAAGCACAGGATGCCACCACCACTCCGAAGGCCACCGACCTGGACACGGTCGAAGTCACCGGTACCCGCGGCAGCCTGACCAAGGCCCAGATCATCAAGGAACAGTCCGACCAGATCGTTGATTCGATCGTGGCCGAGGACATCGGCAAGCTGCCCGACAACAACGTTGCCGAGGCACTGCAGCGCATCACCGGCGTGCAGATCACCCGCAACAAGGGCGAAGGCAGCGGCATCATGGTGCGCGGCCTCACCCAGGTGCGCAGCGAGCTCAACGGCCGCGATATCTTCACCGCCAACGCCGGCCGTGCATTGAGCTGGGAAGACGTGCCAGCCGAACTGCTCGGTGGCGTGGACGTCTACAAGAACCCCAGCGCGGAGATGATCGAAGGCGGCCTCGGTGGCCTGGTCAACCTGCGCACGCGCATGCCCTTCGACCAGGACGGCATGAAGGTCTCCGGCAGCTTTACTCTCAACAAGTGGGACCTGCGCGACTCGCTGCAGCCCTCGGCATCCATCCTGTTCTCCAACCGCTGGAACACCGACGCCGGTGAATTCGGCGTGCTGTTCAACGTTGCCCACCAGGAAGGCCAGTACCGCGAAGACCGCATCAACATGGGCAGCTACCTGTCCTATGACGATGTGCCCGGCTACGAAGGCCAGAGCGTTGTCATTCCCAGCGAAGTCGGCATGTACAGCCACTTCGGTGACCGTGAGCGTGACGGCCAGTACGTGGCGCTGCAGTGGAAGCCGAACGACGACGTCGAGATCTACGGCACCGTGCTGCGTTCGGATTACAAGTTCCGCAACCGCGAATACAGCGTGCGCGTGGGCAACCTCAACAACAACACCCAGGACCTGGTGAACTGGTCCAACAACGGCTGGGGCTTCGTTTCGCCGAGCATCCCGGGCTATGAAGCGTTCAACGACCCGTTCGGCTTCGACGGCAACGGCGAGTTCCAGTACGGCACCTTCAACAATGCGCTGATCACCACCACCGCGCGCATGGACTGGCGCAACTCGGTGACCACCGACTATGCGCTGGGCGGCAAGTGGCAGGTCAATGACAACCTGCACCTGTCCACCGACTTCCAGTACATCGATGCCACCACCGAGAGCGTCAACTACTGGGTGGACCTGCTCGCCGGCCAGGTGGATCCGGATGACTGGCGTGGCTGGTCCGGCCTGTACGGCGTGCCGCCGGTGCGCGTGGACATGAGTGGCCGCTATCCGTCGGTGACCGTCCTGGACCGCGAGACCGGCCAGCCGATCAATGGCTACATGAGTGACATCAGCAACTACGGTGGCTGGTACTCGCACCTGGACAAGCGTGACAACAACGACGCCGACCAGTTCTCCTGGCGCGCCGACCTGCGCTGGGATTTCCTCGACAGCGACCTGCTCAACGACCTGCGCATGGGCGTGCGTTACACCGACCGCAGCGCCATCACCCGCAGCTCGGGCTGGAACTGGCAGAAGATCGCACCGGCCGGTACCGACAATGCCTGGGGCAGCTTCACCCCGGCGCCGTTCGGCGACTATCCCGATGCCTGCTACCGGTTGTTCCCGTTCAGTGACCACTTCCGTGGCAACAGCGGGCTGCCGACCGGCTACGTTGCCTGCGACGAGATGGTCGCCGACTACGAGAACACCGTGCGCATGTTCGGCCACGAGCCGATCGCCTACAACCCGATCACCGACATCCGCGAGTACACCGAGAAGACCTACGCCGCATACGCGATGCTGCGCCTGGGCAACGACTCGGCGCGCTTCCCGTGGGACGTCAATGTCGGCGCGCGCGTCGTGCGCACCGAAACCACGGTCAACGGTTATGAGCTGGCGCAGAATTCGGCCACCAATGACACCAACCAGGTCAACGCCAAGCACTCCTACACGGACGTGCTGCCGAGCCTGAACTTCCGCATGTTCCTGACCGACAACCTGCAGTGGCGCGTGGCTGCCTCGCGGGCGATGTCGCGCCCGGACTTCAACCTGATGGACCCCTACGTCTATCTCAACGACACGTTCTTCGACTTCAACACCGGTGGCGTCTCCTACGCCAGCCGCGGTAATCCGAACCTGGACCCGATGTATTCCAACCAGTTCGATACCTCGCTGGAGTGGTACTTCGGCCTGGGCTCGATGATCTACGGCACCGCGTTCTACAAGCAGGTTGACGGCTTCTACTACTACGACACGATCGCCGCCAACTACTTCGATCCGAACTTCGACATGCCGCTGGAAGGTTCCACCACTGGTGAGACCCGTCCATGCGTGAGCATGGAGTGCGTGCGCGAGTTCCAGCTGCAGACCCGCGCCAATGGTCAGGATGGCAAGATCAAGGGCTTCGAAGTTGGTTACCGCCAGTTCTTCACCTTCCTGCCGGGCGCGCTGGACGGCCTGGGCTTCGAGGCCAACTACACCTACGTGGACAGCAAGGCGCCGGCACCGGATGCCGCCAGCACCGACGGCATCGAGATTTCCTACCTGCCGTTGGAAGGCCTGTCCAAGAAGAGCTACAACGTGGTGCTGATGTACGAAAAGGAACGTGTGTCGTTCCGTGCCGCCTACAACTGGCGTGATACCTGGCTGGTCACCACGCGGCCGCCGAACGCCGGCCACGTGCCGCAGTACCACGACGCCACCGGCCAGCTGGATGCCTCGCTGCGCATCAACCTCAACAAGATATGGTCGGTGACCCTGGATGGCACCAACCTGCTGGACGAGGTGCGCTCGGATTACTACGGCAGCAGCAGCCGTCCCAACGGCTGGTACGTCAATGATCGTCGTTATGGATTGAGCATCCGGGCCAACCTGGATCTTTGAACGGAGGTGCGGTGATGGCAGGTGTCGGGCGCTTCACTACAGGTGGTACGCAGCAACACGCGGCCACGGGCGCCGGGCTTCTGCGGCGGTGGATGCTGGCGGCAGCGATGCTGCTGCCAGCGACGGTCGCGCTGTCCGCACCCGCGGTGGCGCCAGCGGAGTACCAGTGGCACAACGTCGCCATCGGCGGCGGCGGCTTCGTCACCGGGCTGGTCTTCCACCCGCAGCAACAGGGGCTGCAGTACGCGCGCACCGATATCGGTGGCGCGTACCGTTGGGAGCCGGCGCAGCAGCGCTGGCAACCCCTGCTGGACTGGATGGACGCCAGCGACCAAGGCCGCTTCGGCGTAGAAAGCATGGCCGTCGATCCGGCCGACCCCGAGCGCCTGTACATGGCGGTGGGCACCTACCTGCACGAGCGCGGCAGCAACGGTGTGATCCTGCGTTCGAGCGACCGCGGGCAGAGTTTCCAGCGCACCGAATTGCCGTTCAAGATGGGCGGCAATGAACTTGGCCGCGCCAATGGAGAGCGCCTGGCGGTGGACCCGAACGACGGCAAGGTGCTGCTGTTTGGCACCCGTGCAAACGGCGTCTGGCGCAGCGGCGACGGAGGCATCAGCTGGAGCGAGTTGAAGTCGTTTCCGGCAATCGCCAAATCCTCGGCGGCCACGGCACAGAGCTGGAACGGTGCGCAGGCCATCGGCGTGGCCTTCATCAGTTTCGAACCCGACAGCAAGGGGGGCGACGGTGCATCGCGCACGGTATACGCCGGCGTCTCCACCCAGCAGACCGCGCTGTACCGCTCCGACGATGCAGGCAGCAGCTGGCAGGCAGTGCCGGGCCAGCCGACCGGCTTGCGCCCCAACCACATGGTGCGCGACAGCCTGGGCCGCTGGTTGCTGAGCTACGGCGACCAGCCCGGCCCCAACACCATGAACAACGGTGCGCTGTGGCGCTTTGATCCGCGCGACGGTGCATGGACCGACATCACCCCGGCACCGCAGTCCAGCGACCTGCAGGGCGACGGCTTCGGCTGGGGTGCGGTGGCGGTGGACCCGCAGGACCCGCAGCGCATTGTCGCCAGCACCTTCAACCGCTTTGCGCCGCACGATGACATCTTCCGCAGCGTCGATGGCGGCCGCAGCTGGACTGCCTTGTCCACACGTGCCGACTTCGATCATTCGTATGCGCCGTGGACCGCGGAGGCGCGGCCGCATTGGATCGGCGTGCTGGCCATTGACCCGCACGATGCCGGCCACCTGCAGTTCGTCACCGGCTACGGCATCTGGGATACGCGCGACCTGCGCAGCTTCGACGAAGGCAAGCGCCTGACCTGGCGTTTCCCGCTGGCCGGTTTCGAGGAGACCGTTCCGCTGGCGCTGGTCAGCCCGCCGCAGGGTGCGCATCTGGTCAGTGGCCTGGGCGACATCGACGGCTTCGTGCATGACGATCTGGACACACCGCAGCAGCGGTTTGCCGGCGTGCGCTTCTCCAATACCGAAAGCCTTGCCTATGCCGGGCAGGCACCGCAGCTGATGGTGCGTACCGGCTACTTCCATGACCGCCCCGAAGGCGCGGTGCGCGCGGCCTGGTCGAAGGATGGCGGGCGCAGCTGGACGGCATTCGCGCACGAACCGCCCGATGGCGAAGGTGCGGGCCGCATCACCCTGGCCGCCGATGGCAAGCGGGTGATCTGGCAGACCCGTAATGGCGGCCATTGGCTCAGTGCCGATTTCGGCGGCCGTTGGCAGGCGGTGAAAGGCCTGCCGAAGAATGCGGTGGTGGAAGCGGACAAGCGGGAGGCCGGCGTGTACTACGGCTTCGATCCGGTCAGCGGCGCGCTGTATGTCAGTGGCGACGGCGGCGTGGAATTCCGTCAGACCGAGGCCGGCGTCGGGGCGGTGGGTGATTGGTTCCGTGCCGAGATCCGACCGAACCCGTGGCAGGCCGGTGAGGCCTGGGTTGCCGCTGGTTGGCGAGGCCTGTTGCACTGGTCGCCGGGCAAGCTGCGCCGTGTCGAAGGCCTGGACAACGTGTTCTCGGTCGGGCTGGGCAAGCCACTCAAGGACGGTGACACGCCGGTGCTGTTCGTATTCGGTGAGGTGGCCGGCAAGCGTGGCCTGTACCGTTCCGACAATGGTGGCCGGCGCTGGACCCGCATCGACAACGACGCGCAGCGCTTTGGCGGCGTGATCCGTCACGTCACCGGTGATACGCGTATTCCCGGTCGCGTCTATTTCGGCACCGAAGGCCGTGGCATCTGGTACGGAGAATCGAATTGAAACCGTTGTTCGCAGTGATGGGCCTGGCAGCGCTTGCCAGCAGTGCACAGGCAGTGGAGCTGCCGCGTGTGTTCGCCGACGGCATGGTGCTGCAGCGTGACCAGCCCTTGCCCGTATGGGGTAAGGCTGCACCGGGTGCACAGGTACGCATCGATTTCGCGGGCAGGCAGGTGACGGTGAAGGCCGCTGCCGACGGCAACTGGCGTGCGCAGTTGGCCGCGCTGCCGGCTGGCGGCCCGTATGTGCTGAGCATCGACGACAAGGCTGCGCCAAAGCAGTTGCATGACGTCTACGTCGGTGAAGTGTGGCTGGCCTCGGGCCAGTCCAACATGGAATGGCCACTGGCCCAGACCGATGGTGCCGAGGCAGCGATAGCAGCTGCCAATGATCCGCTGATCCGCCATTTCAAGATTCCCAAGTCGTGGGCGGGCGCACCGCAGTGGCAGCTCAGCGGCGGTGACTGGCGGCAGGCAACGCCGCGTACCGCTGGCGACTTTTCGGCTGTGGCCTATTACTTCGCGCAGCAGCTGCGTGCGCGTACCGGTGTCGCGGTCGGCATCATCGACAGCACCTGGGGCGGCAGCACAATCGAAGCCTGGAGTGATGCAGCAACGCAGGGCCTGGACAGCGCCGCGCTGGCCGCGCAGGCGGCTGCGCTGCGCGAGGCCGACACCAAGGCGCTGCAGGTCACCCACGCCAACCTTGCGCGCTGGCCGCAGCTGCCGGCCGATGCCAGCCACTGGCATGAGGCCGATGTCGATGCGGCGCAGTGGACAGCCATCACCGTGCCGGGCCTGTGGGAAAGCCAGGGCTGGAATGGCATGGACGGCATTGCCTGGTACCGCGCCAGCTTCCGCCTCAGTGCCGATGAAGCTGCCAGGGGCGTGACCTTGGGCGTTGGCCGCATCGACGACAGCGATACCACCTGGGTCAACGGCCAGCAGGTCGGCGAAACCAAGTTGCAGTACAACCTGGCGCGTCGCTACAGCGTGCCCGCGTCCGCTTTGCATGCCGGCCTCAACCATGTCGCGGTGCGCGTGCAGGACTTCGGTGGCGGTGGTGGCATCCACGGCGAGGCCAGCGAAGTGTTCGTACAGCCGCAGGGCGCGGCCGCGCGTGCGCTGGATGGCTGGAGCTTCCGCGTCGAGAGCGCACAGGTCGCGCTGGTCGATGACAAGAACCAGCACCCAACCCTGCTCTACAACGCGATGATCCATCCACTGCAGGACTACGGCGTGCGTGGCGTGCTCTGGTACCAGGGCGAATCCAACGCCAACACCCTGCCGCAGGCACAGAAGTACCGCCAGCAGTTCCCGGCCTTGATCGGGCAGTGGCGTGCGCAATGGCATGCACCGGCCCTGCCGTTCCTGTGGGTGCAGCTGGCGCCCTTCTCGTCCGGCGCGGACAGGCGCGATGCCGACGATGTCGCTATCGAAAGTCCTTGGGCATTGCTGCGCGAATCGCAGAGCGCGACGCTGTCGCTGCCAGCCACTGCACAGGTGGTGATCACCGATGTGGGGGATGTGCAGGACATCCACCCGCGCAACAAGCGCACCGTGGGCGATCGCCTGGCGCTGGCCGCAGGAAAGCTGGTTTACAGCGATGACACGGTCATCGCCTCCGGCCCGGGCTACGTTGGCCATGACGTAGAGGGCAGCAACGTGGTGCTGCGCTTCGACCCCGGTGCTGCACCGTTGCAGGCAGGTGGCGGCGGTGAACCCAAGGGCTTTGAAGTTGCAGGCAGTGATGGGCGTTTCCATCGCGCGCACGCACGCATAGATGGCAACCGGGTGATCCTGCAGAGCAGTGCAGTGAAGGCGCCGGTAGCCGCACGTTACGGCTGGAGTGATACCGCGCAGGCCGCGAATCTGACAGGTGCCACCGGCTTGCCGGCGTCGCCTTTCCGCACCGGGCCATGAGGGCCCGGGTTCCCTGCAAGAAGCAAGAGGAAACGACCATGAAGCTGACTATCCAACGCATCCCGTCGATCAACACCGGCTTGTTTGCTGCTGCAATGGCCATGCTGTTGGCGGCCTGCGGCGGTTCGAGCCCGAATGCGTCCGTGCCGCAGGCTGGCGACGTCAAGGCTGCAGCGGCAAGCCCGGCGAACACGACGGAACTGCCCAGGCTGGTTACGGAAAACGGTCGTCATGCGCTGTTTGTCGATGGCAAGCCGTTCCTGATCCTCGGCGCACAGGTCAACAACTCCAGCAACTACCCGCAGGCGCTGGACGACGTATGGCCGGCGATAGAGCTGGTCAAGCCAAACACGGTGATGGTGCCGGTGGCCTGGGAACAGGTGGAAGCCAAGGAAGGTGCGTTCGATTTCGCCTTCGTCGATACCCTGTTGGAGCAGGCCCGCGAAAAGAAGGTGCGGCTGATCCTGCTGTGGTTCGCCACCTGGAAGAACAACGGCCCGAACTATGCGCCGGAGTGGGTGAAGCTGGACAACCAGCGCTTCCCGCGCGTGATCACCGCCGACGGCCGCACCCTCAACTCGCTGTCACCGCATGCACCGGCGACCCTGGAGGCCGACCGCAAGGCCTTCGTGCAGCTGATGCGTCACCTCAAGGCCAAGGACCCGCAGCACACGGTGATCATGGTGCAGCCGCAGAACGAGCCGGGCACCTATGGCAGCGTGCGCGACTTCTCGCCGCTGGCGCAGAAGGACTTTGATGCGGCCGTACCCGAGGCCCTGCTGAAGAAGCTGGGCAAGCAGCCGGGGACGTGGCGTGACGTGTTCGGCGCCGATGCCGACGAGTTCTTCCATGCCTGGCATATCGCTCACTACATCGACCAGGTCGCCGCCGCCGGCAAGGCCGAGTACAACCTGCCGATGCTGGTGAACGCTGCGTTGCGTGGGCCCTTCAATCCCGGCCAGCCCGGCCAGTACGCCAGCGGGGGCCCCACCGACAACGTGCTGGACGTGTACAAGGCAGCAGCGCCGAACATCGATCTGCTGGCGCCGGACATCTACATGCCCGAGTACACGATGTACACCACGGTGCTGGAACGCTATTCGCGCGCCGACAATCCGCTGTTCGTCGCCGAAACCGGCAACCGCGAGGAGTACGCGCGCTACTTCTTCTCCGCGTTGGGTCACCAGGCCATCGGCTGGTCGCCGTTCGGCATCGACTACTCCAAGTACTCCAACTATCCGCTCGGCGCACGGGCCATGAACCCGGAGACGCTGGAGCCTTTCGCGCTCAACTATCGACTGGTGGCGCCGGCTGCCGGGGTGATCGCCAAGGCCAGTTTCGAGGGCAAGGTGCGTGCCACCGCCGAGCAGCCAGGGCAGGCCGTGCAGACCCTGAAGATCGACGACAAGTGGAACGCAGTGATCACCTATGGCGTGCCGCAGTTCTGGTTCCAGGGCGAGCCGCCGGGCAACCCCGAGCCGATTGGGCGGGCGCTGGTGGTGCAGTTGGCCGCGGATGAATTCCTGGTCACCGGCGCCCACGCACGCATCAGCCTGGTCGCCGCCGATCCGGCGGTTGCCGAGCGGCAGATCTACCACTCGGTGGATGAAGGCACCTATGTCGACGGCGAATGGACGTTCCGCCGCCGCTGGAACGGTGACCAGACCGACTACGGCCTCAATTTCTCCAGCGCCCCGCAGTTGCTGCGGGTGAAGCTGGCCACGTACTGAGCAGTCGCATACAGCAAGGCGCCAACCAGGCGCCCCGACGGAGGGAGATCCAATGAGTTTGCAGAACAAGCCCGCGCGCCTGCGCACCCGCCTGCTGGTACTGGCCGTGGCCGCCGCGATGGCGCCGCTGGCCGGCGCGCAGACCGTGCAGAAGCAGGCCGATGGCGTGGTGGTTGCGCCCGCCGATGCCAAGGCGGCCAAGGTCCGCCTGCAGTTGGTGGACCAGAACATCATCCGCGTCAGTGCCGACGTGGACGGTGACTTCCAGCGCAGCCCCAGCCTGATGCGGGTGGCCAGCACCACCCCGGTGCCCAGCTTCGATGTCAGCCAGGACGCCACTGCGGTGACCTTGAAGGCCGCCGGCATTTCCGCCCAGGTGGCCTTGGCCGATGGCCGCGTCAGCTTCTTCGATGCGGCCGGCAAGCCGCTGCTGGCCGAGTCTGCTGCCGCCCGTGGCTTCAGCGCCGGGCAGGTCGAAGGCAAGCCGATGTACAGCGTGCGCCAGCGCTTCGATTCGGTGGACGGCGAGGGCCTGTACGGCACCGGCCTGCACCAGCAGGGCTGGATGAACCTCAAGGGTCGCGATGTCGAACTGCTCCAGCACAACATCGACAACGCCATTCCGTACCTTATCTCCAGCCGCAACTACGGCATCCTCTGGGACAACAACTCGATCACCCGTTACGGCGATCCCAAGGGCCTGCGACCGCTGCAGGAAGACCTGGTGGTCTATGACGCGCAGGGCAAGCCGGGGGCATTCACCGCTACCTATTCGTTCGATGGCCAGCAGCGTGTGGTACGCCGCGAGAACGAGATCAACTACCAGTACATCAAGGACCTGAAGGCGTTGCCCACCGAGGGCTGGAACACCGCACAGGGCGGCCGTACCCAGGTGGTGTGGGAAGGCGCCATCGAAGCGAAGCAGGGCGGTCGCCACACGTTCTCGATGTACAACAGCGAGTACGCCAAGGTCTACATCGACGGCAAGCTGGTGATCGACCGCTGGCGCCAGAACTGGAACCCGTGGCACCACGAGTTCGCGCTGGACCTGCAGGCGGGCCAGAAGCACCAGGTGAAGGTGGAATGGGATGCGATTGACCCGTCCTACATCGCGCTGCTGCACCGCGACCCGCTGCCGGCGGCCGAAGCCAATGATCTTTCGATCTGGTCCGAAGCTGGGCAGATGATCGATTACTACGTGGTAGCCGGCAGCAATGCCGACGAACTGATCGCCGGTTACCGCGAACTGACCGGCAAGGCGTTGCTGCTGCCCAAGTGGTCGTATGGCTTCTGGCAGAGCCGTGAGCGCTACAAGACCCAGGACGAGCTGACCGGTGCGCTGGACGAGTACCGCCGCCGCAAGCTGCCGATCGACGCCATCGTGCTCGACTGGTCGTACTGGCCGGAAGACGCCTGGGGCTCGCACGACTTCGACAGCAAGAACTTCCCGGACCCGACCGGCATGATCAAGCACGTGCACGAGCAGAACGCGCAGATCATGATTTCGGTGTGGCCGAAGTTCTACCCGACCACCGCCAACTACAAGGAACTCGACGCCGCCGGTGCCATGTACCACCGCAACGTCGAAGTCGGCGAGCTGGACTGGATCGGCAAGGGCTACCTGAATTCCTTCTACGACCCGTACTCGCAGAAGGGCCGCGACATCTTCTGGCGGCAGGTCAACGACAAGCTCAACAGCCGCGGCATCGACGCTTGGTGGCTGGACGCCTCCGAGCCGGATCTGCACAGCAACATCGACATCGGTGAGCGCAAGGCACGCACCACGCCGACCGCGATCGGTTCCTCGGTGGAGTACTTCAACTCGTATCCGCTGGTGCATTCCGAAGGCGTGTACGAAGGCTCGCGTGAGGTCGATCCGGACAAGCGCGTGTTCATCCTCTCGCGTGCCTACTTCGCCGGCCAGCAGCGTGCGGGTGCCGCGTTCTGGAGCGGTGACATCGTGCCACGCTGGGACGACATGCGCGAGCAGATCTCCGGCCTGGTCAATGCCTCGATGGCCGGTGCACCGAACGTCAGCTTCGACATCGGTGGGTTCTCGCCGGAGCAGCGCTTCATCGACAAGGACCCGGCGCACCTGCCGGAGTGGCGCGAGATGAGCCTGCGCTGGTTCCAGTACGGCGCCTTCGTGCCGGTGTTCCGCCTGCACGGCCAGTTCCCGTACCGCGAGATCTGGGAAATCGCCCCGGAAGGCACGCCGCACTACAACAGCTTCGTGCACTACCTGAAGCTGCGTTACACGCTGCTGCCCTATATCTACACCCTGGCCGGTGATACCTGGCAGAAGGACGGCACCATCCTGCGCGCGATGGCGATGGACTTCCCGGCCGACCCCAAGGTGCGTGACATCGCCGACCAGTACCTGTTTGGCCCGGCCTTCCTGGTCGCGCCGGTGACCGAGTTCAAGGCCACCAGCCGCCAGGTCTACCTGCCGGCCGGCACCAGCTGGATCGACTTCAACACCGGCGAGCGCCATGCCGGTGGCCAGACCATCACCGCCGCCGCGCCGCTGGAGCGCAGCCCGCTGTTCGTGCGTGCCGGCTCCATCGTGCCGCGCACCGTGGTCCAGCAGTACGTGGACGAGCAGCCCAACGCACCGGTCACCATCGAGGTCTATACCGGCGCCGACGGCAGCTTCTCGCTGTACGAGGACAACGGCCGCAACTACGGCTACGAGCGGGGCCAGTCCAGCCGCATCGCGCTGCAGTGGGACCAGGCCAAGGGCGTGCTGAGCATCGGTGCGCGCGAAGGCAGCTACCCGGGCATGCAGGACAAGCGCGAACTGCGCGTGCGCTGGGTGGATGGTCCGCGTGACGGCGTGGGTGCGCTGGAGCCCAAGGCCGATGTCGTGATCCGCTACGACGGCAAGGCGCAGGCCATCACCCGGCCGACTGCCCGCTGACAGGCGCCGACTAGTCCGGCATTATGGAAACCGGTGGACATTTGAGTCTGGGAGGGCCGGAATGAACGCTGCAAACGGTCCTGCCCCGGTCGTCGGGATGACCACTGAAAGCGCCGGGCTGGCACAGCCCGGCCGCCGTGCGCTGTTCAAGGGCGCGGCGGCCGCGTTGGCCGTCGGCAACCTGCCGCTGGCCGGCATGCTGCAGGCCGCGACGTCGGAAGCCGCGGCGTCGGCCGCCGACCTGCTGTGGTATCGGCAGCCGGCGCGCAGCTGGGTGGAGGCCTTGCCGCTTGGCAATGGCCGGCTTGGCGCAATGGTGTTCGGGGGCGTCGCCAATGAGCGGCTGCAACTCAATGAAGACACGCTCTACGCCGGTGGCCCGTACAGCGCGGTCAACCCGTGTGCGCGCGGCAGCGTGCAGCGCGTGCGTGAGCTGGTCTTCGCCGGCGACTATGCGGCCGCCGAAGCGCTGGCCAACGAGACGCTGATCTCGCGGCCGGTCAAACAGATGCCTTACCAGCCGCTGGGCAATCTGTGGCTGGAGTTCCATCGCCTGGAAGGCATCAGCGATTACCGCCGCGAGCTGGACCTGGATGCGGCCATTGCCCGCACCACGTTCCGCGCCGGTGCCGGCCTGCACCGCCGCGAGGTCTTCATCTCGCCGGTCGATCAATGCCTGGTGCTGCGCTATACCGTGGAAGGCGGTGAGCCGATGGGTGGCTTCGTCCGCACCGCCAACGAACATGCCACCCGCACGACCAGCACCGATGACGGTTGGCTGGTCAGCGGCCACAACGTGTCGCGCGACGGTGTGCCCGGCAAACTGCGTTTTGCGTTCCGTGTGCAGGTACGCCACGTTGGCGGCAAGCTGCGCATCGGCACCGATCACATCGCCTTTGATGGCGTGCATGAGCTGGAACTGCGCCTGGTCGCCGCTACCAGCTACCGCGCCTTCGATGATGTCAGCGGCGATCCGGAAGCCATCACCGCCGCGCAGTTGGCCAAGGCCGCAGGCAGAAGCGCCGCGCAGCTGCGCGCCACGCACCTGGCCGAACACCAGCGCCTGTACCGGCGCATGCGCCTGGACCTGGGCCGCACTGCGGCTGCCGACAAACCGACGGACGAGCGCATCGCCGCCTTCGCCAGCGGTGACGATCCGGCCTTGATCGCGCTGTACCACGCCTATGCCCGTTACCTGTTGATCTGCAGCTCGCGCCCCGGCACCCAGCCGGCCAACCTGCAGGGCATCTGGAACGACCTGATGGACCCGCCGTGGGAGAGCAAGTACACGCTCAATATCAACACGCAGATGAACTACTGGCCGGCCGAAGCGGCGGCCCTGCCCGAATGCGTGGAACCCCTGCAGCGGATGATCGGCGAACTGGCCCGCAGCGGCGCGCTCACCGCGCAGCAGATGTACGGCGTCGATGGCTGGGTGGTGCACAACAACACCGACCTGTGGCGCGTCAGCACGCCGCCCGATGGCGCACAGTGGGCACTGTGGCCGACTGGCGGCGCGTGGCTGCTGCAGCAGCTGTGGGACCGCTGGGACTATGGCCGCGACCCGGCTTACCTGCGCCAGGTCTGGCCGCTGTTCAAGGGCGCGGCGCTGTTCTTCGTCAACAGCCTGCAGCGCGATCCGGACACCGGCCACCAGGTCACGGTGCCGTCGATCTCGCCGGAGAACCAGCATCCATACGGCGCAGCGATCTGCGCCGGGCCGACCATGGATGCGCAGCTGCTGCGCGACCTGTTTGGCCAGTGCATCGAGATTGCGCGTCTGCTCGATGCCGATCACGCCTTTGCCGCGCAGCTGGCCGCCCTGCGTGCGCAGCTGCCGCCCAACCGGATCGGCCGCGCCGGCCAGCTGATGGAGTGGCAGCAGGACTGGGACATGCAGGCACCGGAGCTGCATCACCGCCACGTCTCGCATCTGTACGGGCTGCACCCGTCCAGTCAGATCAACCGCCGCGACACACCCGAGCTCAGCGCTGCCGCACGCCGCACCCTGGAACTGCGCGGTGACGAAGCGACCGGCTGGGGCATCGCCTGGCGCCTGAACCTGTGGGCGCGGCTGGGCGAAGGCCAGCGTTGCCTGCAGATACTGCGCCTGCTGCTGGCACCGCAGCGCAGCTATCCCAACCTGTTTGACGCACATCCGCCGTTCCAGATCGACGGCAATTTCGGTGGCGCCGCCGGCATCGTCGAGATGCTGGTGCAGAGCTGGGGCGGGGCGGTGTTCCTGCTGCCTGCGCTGCCGGCCGAACTGGCGCAGGGCACCTTGCAGGGCGTGCGTGTGCGCAATGCCGGCGTGCTCGACCTGCAGTGGAGCGCTGGCCGCCTGCAGCAGGTCAGCCTGCTGGCCGAACGCGGCGGCGCTTTCAACCTCGTTTACCAAACCCACGAACTGAAACTGGACCTGCGTGCCGGCCAGCGGATCACCGCGCAGCTGCACGACGGTCAATGGAGTCTTGCATGAGTCACCTTGCTTCCCGTTGGTGCGCGGCATGAGCACCGTCGCCGGTATCGACGCGGGCACGCAGAGCCTGAAAGTTGTGGTCTATGACGCCGCGCAACGGCAGTTGCTGGCCACGGCCAGCGCGCCGCTGCAGCTGCACAGTGCCGATGACGGCAGCCGCGAGCAGGATCCGGCAGCGTGGGTCGCGGCGATGGAGGATTGCTTCGCCCGCATCGACCCGCAGCTGCGCCACCAGGTGCAGGCGCTGGCGGTGTCGGGCCAGCAGCATGGCTTCGTCGCGTTGGATACGGACGGCAAGGTGCTGGCCCCGGCCAAGCTGTGGTGCGACACCAGCAGCAGCGCCGAGTGCGGGCAGATCATGGACGCGGCCGGCGGCGCGCAACGCTGCATCGAACTGGCCGGCAATCCCATCCTGGCCGGTTACACCGCGTCCAAGCTGCCGTGGACGGCCAAGCATCGGCCCGAGGCCTACGCAAAGCTGGCGCATATCCTGCTGCCGCACGACTACCTGAACTTCGTGCTGACCGGGCAGTACTACTGCGAGCACGGCGATGCCTCGGGCACCGGTTGGCTGGATGTGCGCACGCGCCAGTGGTCACCGGAACTGCTCAAGGCCACCGATGCCAGCCGCGATCTCGGCGCCTGCCTGCCGCCGCTGGTGGATGCCGATGCGCTGTTCGACATCGCGCCCGAAGCCGCTGCGCGCCTGGGCCTGCCGGCCACGGTCAAGGTCGGCGCAGGCGGCGGTGACAACATGATGGCCGCGATCGGCACCGGCTGCGTTGCGCCGGGCAAGCTGGCGATGAGCCTGGGCACCTCCGGCACGCTGTTTGCCAGCTCCGATGTGCCAGTGGTGGATGCCGATGGCGCATGGGCGGCGTTCTGCTCGTCCAGCGGCGGTTGGTTGCCGCTGATCTGCACGATGAACTGCACCGTGGTCACCGAGCAGGTGGCGCGCATGTTCGGCTTCAGCAGCCGCGACGGCGACGCCCACCTGCATGCCACCAGGCCGGGCGCGGATGGCCTGGTGATGCTGCCCTTCCTCAATGGTGAGCGCACCCCCGACCTGCCGCTGGGCAAGGGCGTGCTGGCTGGCCTGGACGCCACCACCATGAACGCCTCGCACTTCTACCGCGCTGCGATGGAAGGGGCGACCTATGCACTGAAGTACGGCTTTGATGCCTTTGTCGCCGCAGGCATGCGCTTTGAACGCATCGTGCTGACCGGCGGTGGTGCCAACAGCCCGGCCTGGCGGCAGCTGGTGGCCGATGTGTTCGGCCTGCCGGTGGAAATGCCGCAGCAGTCCGAAGGCGCCGCGTTCGGCGCTGCACTGCAGGCGCTGTGGGCCCTGCAGCGCAGCAGCGGCGAGGACGTTTCCCTGGCCGCGCTGGCGGCCCTGCATGTCAGTGCCGATCCCGCCTGCAGCGCCACGCCCGATGGCGCGCGCAGCGCGGCCTATGCCCTGGCCTACCAGCGTTACCTGCAACACCTGCACGCCGTCATGCCGCTGTACCGCGGTTGATTCTTTCCCCGTAGTTCGTCGACACAGGAATTCGCACCATGAGCAAGCAGCCCTTCATTGGCGCCACCGAATTTTTCCCCGGCATCGGCCAGATCCCGTTCGAGGGTCGTGGTTCGGACAACCCCTTGGCGTTCAAGATCTATGACGCGGACAAGGTGATCGGTGGCAAGACCATGCGCGAGCACCTGCGCTTTGCTGCCTGCTACTGGCACACCTTCTGCAATGCCGGTGCCGATCCGTTCGGCCCGGGCACGCGCCGCTTCCCGTGGGAGAAGGGCGATGCCCTGGCCACTGCCGAGGCCAAGGTCGATGCGGCGTTCGAGTTCTTCACCAAGCTCGGCGTGCCGTACTACTGCTTCCACGACGTGGACATGGCACCGGATGCCGATGACATCGGCACCTACGAGAAAAACCTCAAGCACGTGGTCGCCCTGGCCAAGGAGCGCCAGCAGGCCACCGGCGTCAAGCTGCTTTGGGGCACGGCCAACCTGTTCTCGCACCCGCGCTACATGAACGGTGCGGCCACAAACCCGGACTTCAACGTGGTCAGCCGCGCCGCCGTTCAGGTCAAGGCCGCGCTGGAAGCCACGGTTGAACTGGGCGGCGAGCACTATGTGTTCTGGGGCGGTCGCGAAGGCTATGCCTGCCTGCACAACACCAACATGAAGCGCGAGCTGGAGCACTTCGCGCGCTTCCTCACCGCTGCGCGTGACTACGGGCGCAGCATTGGCTTCACCGGCAAGTTCTTCATCGAACCCAAGCCGATGGAGCCAATGAAGCACCAGTACGACTTCGACTCGGCAACCGTCGCCGGCTTCCTCAAGGCGCATGGCCTGCAGGACGACTTCATGCTCAACATCGAGGCCAACCACGCCACGCTGTCCGGCCACACCTTCGAGCACGACCTGCAAGTCGCCTCCGATCACGGCCTGCTCGGCAGCATCGATGCCAACCGCGGCAATGCGCAGAATGGCTGGGATACCGATCAGTTCCCGACCGACCTGTACGACACCGTCGGCGCGATGCTGGTGGTGCTGCGCCAGGGTGGCCTGGTCGGCGGCCTGAACTTCGATGCCAAGCCGCGCCGCGAATCCACCGACATGGAAGACCTGTTCATTGCCCACATCGGCGGCATGGATGCGTTCGCGCGCGGCCTGGAAGTGGCCCATGGCCTGCTCAATGATTCGCCGTGGGAACAGTGGCGCGCCCAGCGTTATGCCAGCTTCGACAGCGGCGCGGGCAAGGACTTTGCCAGCGGCAAGCTGGGCCTGGCCGATCTGGCCAAGCTTGCGGCCGGCAACGGCGAACCGGTGCAGGCCAGCGGCAAGCAGGAGCGCTACGAGAACCTGCTCAACCAATACCTGCTGCGCTGAGCACCAGGCCGACGACATAACCAGACAAAGAGGGTGAGGGGATGGGGCAGTCAGCAGCAAACAAGGAAAACACCGCCCTGATCATATTGATCAGCGTGGTGGCGACGATAGGCGGGTTCCTGTTCGGTTTCGACAGTGGCGTGATCAACGGCACCGTCGATGGCCTGAAGCAGGCCTTTGGTTCCACCGAGGCACAGCTGGGCTTTGAAGTGGCTTCGATGCTGCTGGGCTGTGCGATCGGCGCGTTCTTCGCCGGCCGCCTGGCCGATCGGCTGGGCCGGCGCTCGGTGTTGATCATCTCGGCGGTGCTGTTCCTGCTGTCGGCCTTGGGTGCCGGTGGTGCGCACAGCTCGCTGGTGTTCATCGCCGCGCGCGTGGTCGGTGGTTTCGCGGTGGGTGCGGCCAGCGTGATGTCGCCGGCCTATATCGCCGAGGTTGCACCGGCGCGTTATCGCGGCCGGCTGGCCACGGTGCAGCAGATCGCGATCATCTCCGGTCTGTTCATCGCCTTCCTCAGCAACTACCTGCTGGCCAAGGCCGCCGGTGCCTCGACCGAGCCGCTGTGGGCCGGGCAGGCGGCATGGCGCTGGATGTTCTGGATGCAGGCGATCCCGTCGCTGCTGTTCCTGCTGCTGTTGCTGTTCATCCCGGAGAGCCCGCGCTTCCTGGTGGTCAAGCGCCGCAAGGATGAGGCACTGGCCGTGCTGACCCGCCTGTTCGGTGCAGAGCAGGCGCAGGCTACGCTGGACGAGATCGACGCGTCGTTGTCGCAGGACCACCATCGCCCGCAGCTGTCGGACCTGGTCGACAAGGCCACCCGCAAGATCCGTCCGATCGTCTGGGTGGGTGTTGGCCTGGCGGTGTTCCAGCAGCTGGTCGGCATCAACGTGGTGTTCTATTACGGCGCGGTGCTGTGGCAGGCGGTGGGCTTCTCCGAGAGCGATGCGCTGCTGATCAACGTACTGTCTGGCGCGCTCAGCATTGGTGCCTGCATCGTCACCGTGTTGTTGATCGACAAGATCGGCCGCAAACCGTTGCTGTGGATCGGCTCCAGTGGCATGGCGGTATCGCTGGCGCTGGTGGTCTACGCGTTCGCCAGTGGCTCGATGGTGGATGGCCACCTGCAGCTGCCCGGCCGCATGGGCACCTTGGCGCTGGTTGCGGCCAATGCCTACGTGGTGTTCTTCAACGTGTCCTGGGGCCCGGTGATGTGGGTGATGCTGGGCGAGATGTTCCCCAACCAGATCCGCGGTTCTGCGCTGGCGGTTGCCGGTGCGGCGCAGTGGACGGCCAACTTCATTGTCACCGTGACCTTCCCCATGCTGCTGGCCGGCATTGGTCTGGCCTCGACGTACAGCATCTACCTGGTGTCGGCGGTGATCTCGGTGTTCTTTGTTATCAAGTTCGTGCGTGAGACCAAGGGTCGTTCGCTCGAGCAGATGGAGGGTTGAGGATGACGACGTTTTCGACACGCCGCGCTGCCCTGGTGGGCGCGCTGGCGGTAGGCCTGGCGGTACTGGCAGGCTGCAACAACGCGGACAAGGGCGCGCCGCAGGCGGCCACCAAGGCCGATGCCGCCTATGACGGCACCATCCATCCGGAGCAGTGGCCCAGCGTGGCCTGGCCGCTGGCCGAGGATGCGGCGCTGGAAAAGCGCGTCAACGATCTGTTGGCGACGATGACGCTGGAAGAAAAGGTGGGCCAGCTGGTGCAGGGTGACCTGGCCAGCATCACCCCGGACGACGTACGCAAGTATCGGCTGGGCTCGATCCTGGCCGGTGGCAGCTCCGACCCGGGTGGCAAGTACAACGCACCGGCCAAGGATTGGCTGCAGGTGGCCGATGATTTCTGGGCCGCGTCGATGGATACCTCGGCCGGTGGCAAGGCCATCCCGATCCTGTTCGGCATCGATGCGATGCACGGCCAGAGCAATGTGGTGGGTGCCACGCTGTTCCCGCACAACGTTGGCCTGGGTGCCACCCGGAACGTTGAACTGCAGCGCCGCATCGGTGAGATCACCGCCGCCGAAACCCGCGCCACCGGCATGGAATGGGCGTTCGCGCCGACCGTGGCGGTGCCGCAGGACGTGCGTTGGGGCCGCGCCTATGAAGGCTATTCGGAGAACCCGCAGGTGGTGGCCGAGTTTGCCGCGGCGATGGTTGAAGGCCTGCAGGGCAAGGTTGGCGCGCCGGACTTCCTCGACGACAAGCATGTGATGGTGTCGGTGAAGCACTTCGTTGGCGACGGTGGCACCACCGATGGCAAGGACCAGGGCGATACCGCGGTCAGCGAAGCCGAACTGCGGGACGTCCACAGCGCCGGTTACGTCACCGCCATCAAGGCCGGTGCACAGTCGGTGATGGCTTCGTTCAACAGCTTCCACGGGGTCAAGATGCACGGCCACAAGCCGCTGCTGACCGACGTGCTGAAGGGCCGCATGAACTACGGCGGCTTCGTGGTCGGCGACTGGAACGGCCACGGCCAGATCCCCGGTTGCAGCACCACCGATTGCCCGGCTACCTATGACGCCGGCCTGGACATGGCGATGGCCACCGACAGCTGGAAGGGCATGTACGAGTCCACCGTTGCCGCGGTGAAGTCGGGCAAGCTCTCGACCGAGCGTCTGGATGACGCGGTGCGTCGCGTGCTGCGGGTGAAATTCCGCATGAACCTGTTCGATGCGCCGAAGCCTTCGGCGCGCGCATTGGGCGGCAAGTTTGAACTGCTGGGTGCCCCCGAGCACCGTGCGGTGGCCCGCCAGGCCGTGCGCGAGTCGCTGGTGCTGTTGAAGAACAACAACGGCATCCTGCCGCTGCGTGCCGACCAGAAGGTGCTGGTGGCCGGTGATGGCGCCAACAACATCGGCAAGCAGGCCGGCGGTTGGACCTTGAACTGGCAGGGTACCGGCACCACCCGGGCCGACTTCCCCAATGCCGACACCATCTGGGAAGGCCTGCAGCGCGAGGTCAGCGCGGCGGGCGGCAGCGCCGAACTGGCGGTGGATGGCAAGTACAAGGCCAAGCCGGATGTTGCCGTGGTGGTGTTCGGCGAGGAGCCCTATGCCGAGTTCCAGGGCGATATCCCCAACCTGCTGTACAAGCCGGGCAACGACGCCGACCTGGACCTGCTCAAGCGCCTGAAGAGCGAGGGCATTCCGGTGGTGGCGGTGTTCATCAGCGGCCGCCCGCTGTGGATGAACCGCGAGATCAATGCCGCCGATGCCTTTGTGGCCGCATGGTTGCCGGGTTCGGAAGGCGCGGGCGTCGCCGATGTGCTGCTGCGCAAGGCCGATGGCAGCATCAACCACGACTTCAAGGGCAAGCTCAGCTTCTCCTGGCCGCGTACCGCCACCGACTCGGCGGTGAACAAGCCCGGCCACAACCCGCTGTACAAGTTCGGCTACGGCCTGAGCTATGCCGACAAGTGCGACGTGGCGGCCTTGCCGGAAGACTCCGGGGTGAGCGGCGAGCAGGCCGGCAGTGGCGTCTATTTCGCCAAGGGCCGCCCGGCGCTGGGCATGGCGCTGCAGTTGTCCAGCGCGTCGCAGCCTGACATGCCGGCCACCACCGTGCCGACCGTGCTGGCCGACGGCACCTTGAAGATGACCGCAGTCGATCACAAGGCGCAGGAAGACGCCCGTCGCCTGCAGTGGTCGGGCACGGCGCTGGCAAAGTTCGCGCTGATCGCGGCCACGCCGATCGATGTCACCCGCGAGAGCAATGGCGATGTGCAGTTGCAGCTCACCCTGCGTCGTGACGCGGCGGTAAGCGCGCCGTTGACGGTAGGCGTCGGCTGCGGTGCCGGCTGTGCGGCCAAGGTGGATCTGCAATCCACCCTGGCAGCGATCCCCGCGGGCAAATGGGTCAGCGTTGGCGTGCCGCTGAAGTGCTTTGCTGCCGGCGGCGCGGACCTGTCCAAACTGCAGCGTGCCACCGAGCTGGAAAGTGCTGCCGCTGCGGACATATCGGTATCGCGCATCGTTCTTGGCGCTGCCGGTGAGGCTGAGGTAAACGTAGACTGCGCAACACGCTGAAACGGCGAAAGCGCCGGTACGGGAGGGTACCGGCGCACCTGATGATTTGGCCCGTGAGGGTCGGTAGCGAAAGGGCGCAGGGATGACGGCCCGGTCGGTGCACAACAGGGAGTGGCAACATGGGTTTGGGTACGCTGGATATTGCGATCGTCCTGATCTATCTGGCCGGCATTTTCGTGCTGGCGCAGTGGGTATCACGGGAAAAGGCAGGGCATAGCAAGGACGCCAAGGATTACTTCCTGGCCAGTAAATCACTGCCATGGTGGGCGATTGGTGCATCGTTGATTGCCGCCAATATTTCCGCCGAGCAGATCATCGGCATGTCCGGTTCGGGCTATGCGATTGGTCTTGCAGTGGCGTCGTATGAGTGGATGGCGGCGCTGACCTTGTTGATCGTCGGCAAGTGGTTCCTGCCGGTGTTCCTGCGCAACGGCATCTACACCATGCCGCAGTTCCTGGAGCAGCGTTATGGCACCCGCATCCGCACGGTGATGGCGGTGTTCTGGCTGGGCCTGTACGTATTCGTCAACGTCACCTCGATCCTGTGGCTGGGCGCGGTGGCGGTGAACCAGGTGACCGGCATCGACCAGATGACCGCGGTGGTGCTGATCGGCGTGTTCGCGCTGTTGTACCAGCTGTATGGCGGGCTCAAGGCGGTGGCATTGACCGACATCGTGCAGGTCACCCTGCTGGTGCTGGGCGGCCTGTTCGTGGCCGGGCTGACCTTGAACCAGCTCGGCGATGGTGCCGGCATCATCGCTGGCTTCAACAAACTGTGGCAGGCGCAGCCGGGCCACTTCGAGATGATCCTCAGCAAGGACAACCCGTTCTACAAGGACCTGCCGGGCCTGAGCGTGCTGCTGGGTGGCCTGTGGATCATGAACATCAGTTACTGGGGCTTCAACCAGTACATCATCCAGCGTGCGTTGGCGGCCAAGAGCATCGGCGAGGCGCAGAAGGGCGTGCTGTTTGCCGCCTTCCTCAAACTGCTGATGCCAGTGATCGTGGTGTTGCCGGGCATCGCCGCGGTGATGCTGGCACCGAACCTGGACAAGCCGGACCAGGCCTATCCGACCATGATGCGGATGCTGCCGACCGGCGTGCTCGGCCTGGTGTTTGCTGCCTTGGTGGCGGCAATCGTGGCCTCGCTGGCGTCCAAGATCAATTCGGTGGCGACCATCTTCACCCTGGACTTCTATGCCAAGCGCAACCCTGACGCCGACCAGGCCAAGCTGGTGCGGGTTGGCCGCATCGCGGCGGTGGTGGCGGTGGTGCTGGGTATTCTCACTGCCAAGCCGCTGCTGGGCAGCTTTGACCAGGCCTTCCAGTACATCCAGGAATACACCGGTTTCTTCACCCCGGGCATCGTGGTGATCTTCATGCTGGGTTTGTTCTGGAAGCGTGCCAACGAGGCCGGCGCCTTGTCGGCGGCGATTGGTTCGTTCGTATTGTCGATCGCGCTGAAGCTGGCGTGGCCGGCATTGCCGTTCATTGATCGTGTTGGCCTGGTGTTCCTGCTGGCCTTGGCGTTGGCGGTAGGTGTGTCGCTGCTGACCCCGGCGGCGCCGCAGAAGGACATCATCAACACCCGCGACGTGGATTACCGCACGGGCGGTGTGTTCAACCTTGGTGCGGTCGCGGTGATCGCGATCCTGGTGGCGCTGTACGCGGCGTTCTGGTGATCTGAGTTTGAGCCCCTTTCCCTCCGGGAGAGGGGTTGGGAAGAGGGTGAGGTGCGAAGCACTTTGTAGAAGCCAGGAGCAAGCAGAAGCCAGAGGCAGAAGCGCAAGGTCAAAAGCTCAAAGGCAAAAGCTCAAAGCAAGGCTTTCCCTCATCCGCCCCTTCGGGGCACCTCGCTCCGCGCCCCGGCCCCGCGTAGCACGCGGGGCGTACGAACAGTCACGAGTCTATGGCTCGTAAGCGACTGTTCTTAACCCCGCAGGCGGGAGAAGGGATGTAAAGCAGAGCGTGAGCAAAACAAAACAATGCAGAGCAAAGCCGAGCTGGAAATGCGTCAGTTGCAGCTGACCACGAGCGGAGTGCATTCCCTTCTCCCGCAAGCGGGAGAAGGTGCCCCGAAGGGGCGGATGAGGGGAGCTACTGGCTCTTGGCGCGGACAACACCCCGGGTGTGCTGCGCTGAACCTGGCTGCCAAATCAAACCGCAGCCATCAGTTCAGGGCGGGCAGGTTCACTGCGTAGCAGAAGGCTCCACACCTGCAACCCACGCATCAATCTCACCCGCCTTGAACGGCCCCAGCTTCTGCGCGAGCACGCGCCCCTGCGCATCGATCAACACGCTGTAGGGCAGCAGGCCCCGCGAATTGCCCAGTTTGACGCTGGCATCCTGCGGCCCCGGTGTCTCGATCACGATCGGGTAATACACCGGCACGTTGCCAAGGAAATCCAGCACCGCTTCCGGCGTGTCCAACGCCAAGCCCACCACCTGCGGTCCAGTGTCCGCATGACGCGCAGCAAAGCGCGCCAACTCGGGCATCTCCTCGATGCAGGGCGCACACCAGCTGGCCCACACATTGATCAACAGCGGCTTGCCCTTGAACTGGTCCGGGAACTTCACCGGCATGCCATCCAGGTCGGGCAGGGTGAAGGACGGCACCAACTCGCCGACCTGCACGCTCTGTACCGGTGTGGCCGACTGCAATGGCGTGGACGGCGTGCTCATCGAGGGCAGTGGCGTGGTGGCGGGCCGGGTCAGCCAAGCGCCGGCGGACAGCCCGGCCGCTGCGGCAATGCCCACCACCCACCACAATGCCCGCCGCATCAGCGTGCCGCGCGCAGCAGCGCGTCTTCGGCGATCGACTGGGTCAGCACGGTGGGCAGCACGCGCGGCGGGGCCCCGGGCCCGTAAACCACGTACAGCGGCACGCCTACCGCCTTGTGCTGGTCGAGGAAGGCGCTGATCTGTGGGTCCACATTGGTCCAGTCGCCATGCATGTACACCGCATCCACGCGCTTGAGCGTGTCGCGGAAGGCATCACGGTCCAGCACGTTGCGCTCGTTGGCCTTGCAGGTGACGCACCAGTCGGCGGTCATGTTGACGAACACCACGCGGTTGTCGGCACGCAGGCGGTCCAGCATTTCCGGCGAGTAGGCCACGGTGCCGGCGTGTGCGGCCTGGGTCTGCGGCGGCGCCATCCGGGTCACGCTCCAGATCGGGATCAGCGCCAGCACCGCCAGCACCGCGCCCAGCACCATGCCGACCTTGCGGCTGTGCCAGCGGCTGCGTTCGAACCACCACAAACCCAGGCCCAGCACGGTCATGCCGATCAGCATCAGCGCCATCGCATCGATGCCACGCTGCTTGCCCAGCACCCACAGCAGCCAGATGGCGGTGAGGTACATCGGGTAGGCCATGACCTGCTTGAAGGTTTCCATCCAGGCGCCAGGCTTGGGCAGGCGGCGGGCAAGGGTTGGGACGAAACCGATCAGCAGGAAGGGCAGCGCCAGGCCCAGGCCCAATGCCAGGAACACCAGCATCGCCAATACCGGCGGGGCGGTGAAGGCGTAGGCCAGGGCGGGGCCCATGAACGGGGCGATACAGGGGCTGGCGACCACGCAAGCCAGCACGCCGGTGAAGAAATCACCGGCCGGGCCACTGCGGTTGGCCAGCGACTGGCCCAGCTTGCCGGCGCTGCCGCCCAGGGTGAACACCCCCGACAGGCTCAAGCCGACCAGGAACATCAGGTACACCAGCGCCGCGATGAACCAGGGGTGCTGCAGCTGGAAGCCCCAGCCTGCGGCCTGGCCGGCAGCGCGCAGGGCCAATACCAGTGCACCAATGGCGGCAAAGGCCAGCACCACCCCGGCGGTGTACCAGAGTGCGTGGCTGCGCGCGTGCGCACGGCTTTCGCCGCTCTGGGCCAGGCCCAGCACCTTCAGCGACAGCACCGGCAGCACGCACGGCATCAGGTTCAGTACCAGACCGCCGGCCAATGCCAGCAGCAGGATCCACCACAGCGCGCCGGCCTGCTCGCTGTCGCCGGGTGGCTGGCTGCGCTTGCTGTTGTCTGCAGAGGCGTCGGGAGCGGCTTCGGCAAGGCTGGCGGCCTCGGCCGCCGGGCGCACCACCAGCGGCTGCGGTGCCGGTGGATTGGCCGGGTCGATCAGCGGCAACGGTGCCGGCTCCCCCTTCTTGCCGCTGGGCAGCGGCGGGATGACCAGCGGCGCGACCGTGGCCTCTTCCTTGACCGAGACCTCGCCGGCCGGCAGCGACAGCCGTACCCGGCGGGTCATCGGCGGGTAGCAGATACCGTCGGTCTGGCAGCCCTGGAAGGTGACCACCAGCGTGGCCGGGGTGGCACGCGGGTGGTCGCGGCGCAACGGCAACGGCACGTCGACCTGGTCGAAGTACACCACCACATTGCCGAAATGCTCATCGCGGTGGGACTTGCCGGCTGGCCATTGCGGGCGGCCGGTGCGCACGCCATTGGCGCCTTCCAGTGCCAGCGAGGTGCGGTCGCGGTACAGGTAGTAGCCCGGCGCCGGCGAGAAGCGCAGCAACAGGCGGTTGCCGGTGTCGACGATGGCTTCAAAGCCGAAGGCCTTTTCCGAGGGGAGCGGCAGGCCCTGCACGGCTGCGGTCTCGGTGCCCGGCAGCTTGAGACCGCCACCATTGGCCGCCGCCAGCGGGTTGAACAGGGGGGCGGCAGGGGCGGCAGCGGTTGCCGCCGGGGCGGCGCCCGGCAGGGTGACCTCGATATTGCGCTTCTGCGGCGGATAGCACACGCCGGCATCGGCACAGCCTTGGTAGCGCACCTCAAGGGTCACGCTGTCACTGCCGGGGGCGGCGCGACCGGGCAGGATGGCACGCAGCTGGCGGTGGTAGGTCTCCACATCGCCGAAGAATTCGTCGTGCTTCTTTTCGCCCTGTGGCATCTGCAGGGCCTCGGCGGTGAAGCCCGGCCCGGCCTTGACGCTGGTGCGGTGGTGGTAGAGGTAATAACCCGGGGCGATGTCCCACTGCAGTTCGATGCGGTCGCGGCTGTTGGCCTTGGCGGTCAAGGCGAAGGCCTGGTCAACCGGCAGCAGGTCTTTCTCGGAGACGGCCAGGGCCGGCAGGGCGGTCAGGCTGAGCAGGCAAAGGGCGGCAAAACGTCGCAGCAGCATCATCTATCTAGGTTTCCTCCCGGGTCTGCGCCCGGATCCAATCCAGGTACGGCGGCAGGCCGTCACTGGCCGAGATCGCAAGGATCTCAGGTACTTCGTAAGGGTGTTGGGCGGTGATGGCGGCGCTCAGCGCCTGCAGCCGGTCACCACAGGTCTTGATCAGCAGTTGCACTTCCTGCGCCTGCTCGATCCGGCCCTGCCAGCGGTACACAGACCGCATGGGGGGCAACAAGTTCACACAGGCGGCCAGCCGCTGCTCCACCAGGTGCAGGGCCAGCGCCTGCGCGGTTTGTTCGTCGGGGCAGGTGCAGAAGACCAGTTTTACGTCCATCCGGGCATTGTCGCAGAAGCGGATACGGCAACTTTCAGTTGGAAGTGTTGACATCGTTGTCATCAATTGTATATTGCGCCAGGTCACGTTTTTCACAAGAACTTCACTTAGGTGAAATTGGCGAAAAACCTGACAAGGCGCCGCAGGACGACGGATGCAGGCTTCAACCGGCTCTACAGGGGGGTCTAGGATGGAACGACGTCACAGCAAGGGTTTCACGCTCATCGAGCTGATGATCGTGGTGGCCATCATTGTCATCCTGGCGGCCATCGCGCTGCCGGCCTATGGCGACTACGCACTGCGCAGCAAGATCCGGGTCGCGCAGAGCGACCTGTTGGCCTTGTCCACCAATGTCGAGAATTTCCGCCAGCGCACGCTGGGGTATCCAGGCAGTGATGGCGTGGCCAAGAAAGGCTGGACCGCCGGCGGCAAGGCCAGCAATTTTTCCTATACCTATGCCACCACCAGTGGCGGCTACCAGCTCAAGGCCGTGGCCAGCAGCGCCATGGGCAAGGCCAGCGGCTGCACCCTGACCCTGGACGAGAGCAACAGCCGCGGGGTTTCCGGCAATTGCGCCGGCGTGAGCGACTGGCCATGAGGCGGCGCGGCGGCGGTTTCACGCTGGTCGAATTGATGGTGACCGTGGCGGTGATGGCGGTACTGGCAGCCGTGGGCACGCCCTTCGCGCGGCAATGGATAGACAGCAACCGGCAGATGCAGGCCCGCAACCTGATGTGGGAGGCCGTGTCGCAGACCCGTGCGCTGGCCCTGCGCAACCCGGGCCAGGTGGCGGGGCCCGCCCCGGCGGCACGGCTGCAGTCCAACCAGGGCGCCCTGCAGGTGACCTGGGGTGAGGCCGACGAGGTGTATTGGCAGGGGCAACTGCCAAACGGTGCCGCGCTGCGGCTGACCAATACCGAGGATTTCTCCGACGCCCAGGCGCTGATGGATTCGGGCAGCCACCTCGATTGCGTCGCCTTTGGCAACCGCGGCCAGCGCCTGCCCGCTGCGACGGGTTGCAGCACCGCAGCCATTCATGGACGCATCGCCATTGGTCTCAACGATCAGGAGCCGCTGTATGTCGACCTGCTTTGATCGGCCTGGGCAGCAGCGCGGCGACGTGCTGCTGGAGGCCTTGTTCGCGGTACTTATCACCAGCCTGATCGGCGGTGGCCTGGTGCATGTGGCGGCACGGGTGATGAACAGCCAGCGCGACGCCAAGGTGGAGAACCTGGTGGTGGAGAACCTGCGCGCTGCCCTGCAGCGCGAAGGCGTGGGCCTGTGCAGCCGCAGTGCGGTGCAGATAGCCCTGCCGGGCGGCGGCAATGCTGAAGCGGCCATTGCCTGTGAGGCGGCCTCGGCGACCGTTGCCATGGCCGGCGTCAGCCGCGCGGTGGATGTGCCGCAGCGGGTGGACCTGACCGTGGCGGCCAGCGCGCTGGGCAGCAAGGGCGCTGCCGAGGGCGACCCCGATCTGCTGTTGTCGACGCGGCAATGATCGCCATGGCCCGTACAGTGCCCGCGTTCCCGCAGCGGCAGTCAGGCCAGAGCCTGATCAGCATGCTGGTCGGCGTGTTGATATCACTGGTCACCATTGCCGCGATGATGGTGCTGTACAAGACCATGATCGAAGTGTCGGCCAATGCCTCGCGCTCGGCCTTGCGCGACGGTCAGGTGTCGGCGGCACTGCTGGCCGCGCAGATGGATCTGCAGAACGCCGGTTTCGGGGTGGCGCCGGCCGATGCGATGTCCACCAAGCTGGTGGTGCGCGAATCCGGCAAGGCCGTGGTATGGCGCTACCGGCCGGACCTGGCCAGCAGCAGCTTCAGCTGCAGTGGCCTGGTGCTGGTCGACGCGCAGGGCCTTTACCGCTACCCCGCAAAAGCCTGCACCGATGCCGACAGTGTCAGCTGGAACGCCAATGAGCGCGAACCGCTGGCCGGCAGCGCGGCCTTCTTCACCCCGGCACAGAAGGGTGGGGCTGCCTATGACGCGGCGGAGGCCGAGGCCGGGGCAATGAGTCTGGCGCCGGGCTATGTGTTCACGCTGAAGACGCAGCAGCAGTGCCTGCCCTACATGCAGCAGGATTTTTCCAACGCTCCGTTGCACCCGGCTGCGCAGCAGCTGGCGCTGGAACGTGACGATGGCAGCAGCCATCTGTTCCAGCTGTGCCTTCCCAACCTCATGGTGACCAGCTGATGCGCAACGCAGGCGAGGGCAACAAGAGAGGCAACTTCTCCGCACCGCGCCAGCAGCGCGGCATCGCCACCTTGCTGGTGGTGTTGATGGTGGGGCTGGCGGTGTCGGTGACCGTGGCGGCGACGATCTATGCGTTGCGCGGTACCCAGTCACAGCAGTTGACCACCCATTCGGCCACGGCCGCGCAGGCCGCCGCCTGGCGCGGCGTGGAGGCATTGCGCCTGTACCTGCTGGCGGTGGAAAAGCCGGTGTGGCCAGGTTGGGTGGGCAATACCCAGAAACCGGTCAGTGGGTTGGAGGCGCTGGGGGTCAGCAAAGCGGTGGTAACCGCGGTGGAAGCGACCGGCGCCAATCAGTACCGGGTGATCGCCGAGGTCACCGGTCAGGCGGGTGTCGGCTCGGGCCTGACCACGGCCACCGTGGAGGTCGTTTACGACGTGGTGCCGGGCAATGGCATGCCTGGCGTACCACCGGTATGCCATTCCATGCCCAATGCGCCGGTGGTGTTCAACGGCGACGTCAAGCTGGACGGTGAAGGCACCCAGGTGGTCGACGACAAGTACGACTACGAGAACATCGTCGTCTCCGGCAAGTTGACCATCGGCGCCGGCGGGCGCGGCAAGGTGTCTGGCTGCGCCAAGGGCGCGATCACGGTCACCGGGGGTGATATCGCCGACAACGGTCACCTGCATTCGGAAAGCCAGCTGGTCATCGGTGGCATGAGCTTCCCCGCCGGTGCACGGCTGTGGGCACGCGAGATCACCTTCAACGGGGGCAGTGGCGGCCCATTGGCCAGGGCCTGGGCCGGGGCCTACGACACCGTGGTGTACGCCAACGGCGTGGCGGTGGGTGAAGCCCGCGTGGGTGGCAGCCTGATTCCTTCCACTGTTTCCGGTGGCGTGCCCTGGACCCAGGGCACGGTACTGCCCACGGCGCTGGCGCGGGTCAAGGTGACGTTGACCCAGGGCAAGGGCACGCCGGATGAAGTGAACTTCCTGCTCAACCTGCCGGCCCTGGACATGACCAAGGCCGTGGATGCTGCCACCGGCGAACTGCGCGGCGCCGGGGCGGTGATGGAACAGCTCTCGGGGCCGGAGGAAACCGCCTTCCGCACGGCCGTGCTCAGCTTCAGGGCCAGGGCCATCCATGGCGGTGGATTCACCCAGGGCAGTGGCGCAACCACCGATATCGTCGATGCCTGGGGATGGAGCCTGGGCCTGGGCAGCGACAACCGCCGCTACGATCGGGTGCGCGCAGCCGGCAGCCTGGCGATCCAGCACCGGGGCGTACGCATCGGTGAATTTGCAGGCGGCGGTGAGATCTGGGCACAGAGCGGCAATGATGCCGGTGCGGGCTTTCCTGCGGTTGCTGGGCGTACTGCGGGCTATCGCTACTTTGGCGGCAGCAAGCAGCTGATGAATGAGGCCATGCAGCCCACAGGTTTTGAAGTCCAGGGCAGTCAGGGCAACTTTTCACCGGGCTTGCCGGGCCTGCCCTACTGCGATGTGCGCACCAACTACATCGATGCCGATGTCTATCGCGACCAATCCAATTACATCTTCGATGCCAACGGCGGCAAGCCGCAGCTGACCATCCGCAATGTCACCCGCGCCGATGGCGTGGTGATCGGTGCAGCCAGTGGAACCGTCTATCCGCTGACCAATCCCGATGCGGCGCAGCTCAAGGTGCTGGAAGACCTGTTTGCCTGTGGCAGCTGGGAAGGCGCGGACAAGGGCTGCCGGGCCATGTACAACAACGGCCGCTGGAACCTGCAGCCGCAGAAGACGCCGCCGGGGATCTTCTGGTTTGACGGCCCGCTGGAGGTGCGATCAGCCAACCCGATCGTTGGCACGCTGATCGTACGTGGCAACCTGGGCTTGAGTGATGGTGGCGGCTACAAGCTGCTGGAAGCGCCGAACTTCGCCGGCGTGGCCAAGGTCTGCAGTGGCGCGTACTACCCCACCAACCTGTGCGCCAGCCGCACGGCCTTCGTGACCTGGGAGGACGCCGATGGCGTCGTCTACACCGGCGCGGCCATCGGCAACGCTGCGGTGATTGCCAGTGGTGGCTTGAACGCGCAGAGCTGGACCAGCATCCGTGGCTCGGTGGTGCTGGGCAAGAAGATCACTGTCGGCGGCGCCAAGGTGAACATCGAAGGCAGCCTGAGCGTTGGCAACAACGAGTTTTCGCAGATCGATATCGGTGCCACCGGCATGAAGGTGGAAACCCCGCAGGACTGGAAGAACCTGGGGCAGTTGCCGGTGTGCAGCAAGGGCAGTCAGTCCTTGCCGACAACACCGGGAACCGCCGCCGTGCAGTGGTCGCGCTATCTCTGAAACACACAATAAGAAATGCCGCATGGCGGCTGCTCTCTCTTGCTGGCGTGCCCCGCCGATCCCCCGGGGCGCGCCATTTTTTTTGATGGAGCAGGCTGGCGGTCAGCCTGCTCCACACCGCATCAGTTCAACTGGCAACTGGCCGGCTTTGCCGAGGTGAACAAGGCTTCGCTGGCCCATTCCGGATGGTCGATGAAGGGGTTGCGGTTGCCCTGGAAGCTGTAGACGACCTCGTTGCGCTCGCGCTCGCGGGCGGTGGGGGGATCGGCCTGGTGCCACTGCAGCAGGGTCGACAGCAGGCCCATGTAGGCCGGCGAGCTGGATGTCAGCACGATCTTGCTGCGGTCATTGGTCAGCTCCAGGTCCGGCTCGCCTTGGCCGGTAACCGGGTGTGCGTCACCTTCGTAGCGGATGGCCATATACAGCACGGCGCGCGCGATATCGCCCTTGCGGCCGTCCCAGGTTTCGAAGCTGCCGCCGTTCCCGTCCGGGCCGACGAACCAGTTCTTCTGCCCACGCGCGCTGCCGCCGCCGTCACCGGCATTGGCCTCGGTGGCCAGCGCCGTGCAGCCGCTGCTGCAGCCGGCCAGTGGCTTGTTGCCGCGGCTGGAGTTGAAGTTGGTATCGCTCAGGTAAAGCATGTGCGCGTCGGTGTGTGGTGCGTAGGGCAGGCCCTTGTCACCGGTCGCCGAGGAGAAGCCCAGCGACTTGGGCCAGGTGTGCTCGCGGTTGTAGGTCAGCCCCGAGCCGGTGCCGGCGCGTGCCGATACCTTGGGATAGCTGCGGTTGCGGTAGATGTCCAGGATGTTGTTCGGGTTGTTGGGGTCCTCGTCGGCAATCTCCAGGATGGTCCAGGTGTTGGTGCCGCTGCCGCTGTAGGGATACGACGTATGGCCTCGGATGGTGGCGTGCAGCGAACAGCGCAGCTGCGAGGGACTGCTGGTGTTGACCTTGGACCAATAGCCGGCGGTGCTGTTGTTGGCAACGGTGAAGGACACCACCGTGTTGCTGGCCGGGGTCAGGCCATCGGCATCGGTGATACGGCTGGCGGTGACGGTGAGCTGGCAGCTGTCGCCGGCGCTGAGCAGGTTCTGCGGGCTCAGCGAGAAGCTGGTGCCGCTGCCGGGATAGGCAAGGCTGACCGCCCCGGCCTGCGTGCATTGCAGCGCGAACGCACCACTGGCGGCAGTGACTGCCTCGCTGAACTGCACCTGCAGATCGGCGGCCACGGCGACATTGCTGGCACCATTGGCCGGCAGGGTGCTGCTCACCGAAGGGCGTGTACCGGTACCCGTACCGGCACCGGCGAAGGTCTGGTTGAGGTTGCACTGGCCAAAAGTCTGCGCTGCGGAGCTGCGCCAGCTGAAATCGCTGGCGGCCTTGCCGCTGCCGCCCAACTGCAGCGAAGTGCCTGCCGGTGTGCTGTTGGTTTCCGCCACCGGGATCGTGGTGCTGGTCATGCCGGCGGCAGGGCCATTGCTGGCCTTCAGCGATCCCTCGTAGCTGAGGAACTGCACCACCTGGCCATTGCCGTCTACCAGTGCGATGCCGTCATTGCCACCGTTCTGGATCAGGTTGGTCGAGCGCAGGCTGGCGATGGACACCGTGCTGCCACAGCTGGCCGGGCTGCCGGCAGGCAGGCTGCGGGTGCTGTATGTGGTGCCGGCGTTGGCGTTGGCGCCGTTGTACAGCACCACCTGGTAGGTGGACAGGTCTTCGCCTGCGGTGGCGACGACTTCGATGCCCTCACCGACATCGCCGTTGCTGTTGTCGTAGTGCAGTTCGTTGACGAATACCGCGGCGGCGGCAGGTGCGCTGGCCAGGGCGGCGAGCAGGGCCAGCGATGCTGGCCGCATGATCGAACGGGTGGTCATGGCAATGGGTACCCCGATTGGATGGTGGATTCCCCCCGCCGGCAAGGGTAGGCGTTGTAGATGACGGGTTGAAGCAAGTGCTTCCACATGCCCTTGGCCAGGTAATAGAAAAAGCCGAAAACGAAGGCCAGGGCGAAGCTGGCGATGGGCGGCTTGACGTCCTTCAGCGCCTCCCTGCGTTGCGGCCCCTTGGGCAAGGCCTTGTACAGCGGCATCTGCAGCCCGCCCCACTTCTGCACGCCCTTGAAGAACTGCTTCCAGCGGTCGGAGACGTCCAGGCTGTCGATGTCGGCCCCGTTCTGGGGGATGACCGGGGTGGAGCTGGTGGCGTAGGGATTCTGGTCCATGGTGGTTCCTTGGTGATCGGCGCGGGTCGGGTGTCTGCCCGTACCTGGGTAATCACCGGACAGGGCCGGAATGCGTCATTTATCTTCCATGGCCGCCCGCGTCAGCCCCAACCGGACACGAACAGGCAATTTGCTTCCCGGCCCTTGAAAGCCCCGTGGCGGGCCCCAACCTCCCGAACAAGCCCGTTCGACGGGCCTTTTTAAGCGCGCCGCCCGCAGCCCTGGATTTCCCCCGCTGGCGTCGCCTGAATTTCAGGCCAATCAATTACTTAAGAGGTCTTTCATGAGCATCAAGCCGCTTCACGACCGCGTTGTGGTCAAGCCGATCGAAGCCGACGAAATCTCCGCCGGCGGCATCCTGATCCCGGATTCGGCCAAGGAAAAGTCCACCAAGGGTGAAGTCGTGGCCGTGGGCCCGGGCAAGCCGCTGGACAACGGTTCGGTGCGCGCCCCGTCGCTGAAGGTTGGCGACAAGGTCATTTACGGCCAGTACGCCGGTTCGTCCTACAAGGCCGAAGGCGTCGAGTACAAGGTGCTGCGCGAAGACGACGTGCTTGCCGTCATCGGCTGAGCCGCCGCGCTGCCTGTTCCTGTCATACCCCTTTCCCGATAAAAGCAGCCGAGCTTGGCTCGGCTCTACTCAGAGGTAATCGCAATGGCTGCCAAGGATATTCGTTTCGGTGAAGACGCCCGTTCGCGCATGGTGCGCGGCGTCAACGTTCTCGCCAATGCCGTCAAGGCCACCCTGGGCCCGAAGGGCCGCAACGTCGTGCTCGAGAAGAGCTTCGGCGCCCCGACCATCACCAAGGACGGCGTGTCCGTCGCCAAGGAAATCGAACTGGCTGACAAGTTCGAGAACATGGGCGCGCAGATGGTGAAGGAAGTTGCTTCGCGCACCAATGACGACGCTGGCGACGGCACCACCACCGCCACCGTGCTGGCCCAGGCCCTGATCCGCGAAGGCGCCAAGGCCGTTGCCGCCGGCATGAACCCGATGGACCTCAAGCGCGGTATCGACAAGGCCGTGGTTGCCGCCGTCGCCGAGCTGAAGAACATTTCCAAGCCCACCGCTGACGACAAGGCCATTGCCCAGGTCGGCACCATCTCGGCCAACTCGGACGAGTCGATCGGCAACATCATTGCCGAAGCGATGAAGCGCGTCGGCAAGGAAGGCGTGATCACCGTTGAAGAAGGCTCGGGCCTGGAAAACGAGCTGGACGTCGTTGAAGGCATGCAGTTCGACCGCGGCTACCTGTCGCCGTACTTCATCAACAACCAGCAGTCGCAGACCGCCGACCTGGACGACCCGTTCATCCTGTTGCACGATAAGAAGATCTCCAACGTGCGTGATCTGCTGCCGGTGCTGGAAGGCGTCGCCAAGGCAGGCAAGCCGCTGCTGATCATCGCCGAAGACATCGAAGGCGAAGCGCTGGCTACCCTGGTGGTCAACACCATCCGTGGCATCGTCAAGGTCGTGGCCGTCAAGGCACCGGGCTTCGGCGACCGTCGCAAGGCGATGCTGGAAGACATGGCCGTGCTGACCGGCGGCACCGTGATCTCCGAGGAAGTTGGCCTGTCGCTGGAAAAGGCCACCATCAAGGACCTGGGCCGCGCCAAGAAGGTGCAGGTTTCCAAGGAAAACACCACCATCATCGATGGCGCTGGCGAAGCTGCCGGCATCGAGTCGCGCGTCAAGCAGATCAAGACCCAGATCGAAGAAACCTCTTCGGACTACGATCGCGAGAAGCTGCAGGAACGCGTTGCCAAGCTGGCCGGTGGCGTTGCCGTGATCAAGGTCGGTGCCTCGACCGAAATCGAAATGAAGGAAAAGAAGGATCGCGTTGACGACGCCCTGCACGCTACCCGCGCAGCCGTCGAAGAAGGCGTGGTCCCGGGCGGCGGCGTCGCACTGGTGCGCGCTGTCACCGCACTGGCCGGCCTGAAGGGCAACAACGAAGACCAGAACCACGGCATCCAGATCGCCCTGCGCGCGATGGAAGCCCCGCTGCGCGAAATCGTTGCCAACGCCGGTGAAGAGCCGTCGGTCATCGTCAACAAGGTCAAGGAAGGCACCGGCAGCTTCGGCTACAACGCTGCTTCCGGCGAGTTCGGCGACATGCTGGAATTCGGCATCCTGGACCCGACCAAGGTGACCCGTTCGGCGCTGCAGAACGCAGCCTCGATTGCTGGCCTGATGATCACCACCGAAGCCATGGTTGCCGAAGCGCCGAAGAAGGACGAGCCGGCCATGGGTGGTGCAGGTGGCATGGGCGGCATGGGTGGCATGGGCGGCATGGACTTCTAAGTCCGCCGCAGCCTCACCGCTGCTGGTAATACCCAGAACCCCGCCGCAAGGCGGGGTTTTGTTTTGGCCCGCGTACCGACGCCGCAGGATGCGTGCCGTGGCCCCCTCCTTTTGGCGAAGCCAAGGGGAGGGTTGGGGAGGGGTAGCTTCTGGCCTTTGCTTCAGCCCCTCTCCCATCTGCGGGGTGAGAAGGGCTGCTTGCGAACCAAAAATTGGCAGCCATTCGAACGACCTTGCGCCAGCGCAAGGACCGGGGCGCGGAGCGGGGGTTGGGGTGAGGGTAGCTTTGGCTTTGGCAGGCAAAGCCCCTGCCGAGCCTGGCTCGGCACTACCGCTTCAGCCCCTCTCCCGCGAGCGGGGTGAGAAGGGCTGCTTGCGAACCAAAGGTTCGCAGCCATTCGAACGACCTTGCGCCAGCGCAAGGACCGGGGTGCGGAGCGGGGGGAGGCAGCGCTCGTTTTAGCCCCTCTCCCGCCTGCGGGGTGAGAAGGGCTGCTTGCGAACCAAAGGTTCGCAGCCATTCGAACGGCCTTGCGCCAGCGCAAGGACCGGGGCGCGGAGCGGGGTTGGGGTGAGGGCGACGTTGGCTTTGGCGGGTAAAGCCCCCTGCCGAGCATGGCTCGGCACTACATATTCGGCGCAGGTGGAGTGCTTTGCCCCCTCCCTTGCGCGCAGCGCAGGGGAGGGTTGGGGAGGGGTAGCTTTTGAAGCCTTGGCGCGGCTGCCTGCGCCGGGAACGCCCCTGCCGAGCATGGCTCGGCACTACGTGGGTGTGGGTCGTTTCTGCCGCGAAGGGTCAATGCTCGAAGTCGGTGATCACCACACGGGCGGTCGAGCCGTCCTTCAGCGAGCGGAAACCTTCGTCGATCTGTGACAGCGCAATTTGCCGCGAAACCAGTGCGGCCAGATTGACGCGCCCTGCCAGCGCCATCTGCGCATAGAACGGGATGTCGCGCTTGAGGTTGGACGAGCCCATGTATACCGACACGATGCGGTTGTGGTTGCTCATCATGCCCAGGGTATGCAGGTCGATACGCGTGGTGCCGTCGCCTATGCCGACCAGGTACAGGCCCCCGCCCTTGGCCAGCATCTGCAATCCCTGCTCGACCACCGTGCGTACGCCGACAAAATCAAATACATGGTCAGCGCCGCCGGGCAGCAATGCCTTCAATGCCTGCACCGGTTCTGTCTGGCTGGCATCGATGGTATCCGTCGCGCCCAATCCGCGTGCGCGTTGCAGTTTGCCCTCGGCCAGGTCCACGGCAACGATACGTGATGCACCGGCCAACACGGCACCGGCAACGGCGCAAAGCCCGACGCCACCTGCGCCGATCACCACCACGCTTTCCCCGTGTCGCACCTTGGCGGTATTGAGCACGGCGCCGGCGCCAGTGAGCATGCCGCACCCCAGCACTGCGGCCTGTTCGAACGGCAGCGCCTTGGGTACTACTGCCAGCTGGCTTTCGTGGGTCAGCACCTGGGCGGCGAAGCCGCCCAATCCAAAGCCCTGCTCGACGGGCTGGCCATCGCTGCAGCACAGCCGCGCGGGCTGGTCGGGGCCACGCAGGGTTGCTTCGGGGTGCAGGCATGCGTGGGTGTGCCCGGAAAGGCATGGCACACAGCGTCCACAGAACTGGATCAGGCAGCCGACGACATGGTCTCCAACGGCGCATTCGCTGACCTGTTCACCCACCGCGATCACCACCCCGGCAACTTCGTGGCCTAGCACCATGGGGGGGGAATAGCCAAAGCCTGTTTCCGCCAGCGTCAGGTCGCTATGGCAAAGCCCCGAGGCCCTGACCTGGATCAGCACCTCCCGGCCTTGTGGTTGTGCAAGCTGCAGCTCCTGCACAGTAAAACCACCACCCACTGCATTGACAACAGAAGCTTTCATCGCGGCGTTCCTTCAAGGGAATGGGCTATGCCCGGGCATCAGGCAGGAAGGTAAGCCGTTGGCGGGGGCGCTGTTTGCCGCGCACGGGCAGATTCTTGCCCGATGCTGCCAAACAGCCTCACTGGCGGGGAACAGCCGGCCGCGGGTGCGGGACAGTCAGTCCAACCGGTCGCCATGCAACAGTCGGTGGCGGAGCCGGGCGGCATCGCGCGCGGGCGGAATGCCGAATACGTTGCGGTAGTCGCGACTGAACTGCGAGGCACTTTCATAGCCCACCGCGAAGGCGATGCGGGCCGCACTGTCCTGATGGTTGGCAAGCCGTCGATGGGCTTCCTGCAGGCGCAGCCGTTTCTGGTACTGCAGCGGGCTCATGCCGGTGACCGCCTTGAAATGCCGGTGCAGCGATGAGGGGCTCATGCCCACCTCATGCGCCAGCGTGCCGACACGCAGTGGCTGGGTATACGTGCCGCGGATACGCGCGATGGCACGACTGATGCGCGACAGGCGGCTGTCGGCCAAGGCCAGTTGACGCAGCATTGCGCCTTGCGGCCCGCACAACAGCCGGTACAGGATCTCGCGCTCGATCAGCGGCGCCAGCATGGCGATGTCGTGGGATTGTTCCAGCAGCTCAAGCAGGCGCATGAGCGGGTCCAGCAGTTGCGTGCACAGCGTGCCGCTGGCCATGCCTGCCGAAGGCGGCAGGTCGCGGGCCTGCTCGCCCATCTGCAGCAGTACGTCCGCCAGCATCGCCGGCTGCAGGCTGAGCGCAAGGCCGAGATAAGGGCGGGCCGCACCGGCCTGGTGGATCCGGCCGCTGAGCGGCAGGTCTACCGTGGTGACGGCATAGTGCCCAGCGGCAAGTTCACAATGCTCCGTGCCCAGCAGCATGCGCACGCTGCCCTGGGCGACTACCAGCAGCCAGGCTTCGAATACCGATGCCGATGCGTTGCTGGGCTTCTCCGAACGCATCAAGGCCAGACGCGGTATCGCGGTGGCGCAGAAGCCGTCGCCACTGTGCCTTGCGATGGCCTGTTGCAGTCTGCTCAACCCGGTCATGGGCTGAGCTTAGGTTTCCGGCGTGGGAATGGAATGACCGGGATGACCGTTTGGCGGGGCCGGCGTGCGCTGGAGCAGGTGCAGCGGCTACTACCGTTGCGCGCTCGCCCACTGCACGATGCTGCTGGCTGGCATGGCGCCCGATTGGCGGGCGATCTCGCGCCCACCCAGGATCAATACCATCGTCGGGATGCTGCGGATGCCGTAGCGGGTGGCGATGGCCGGCTCGGCTTCGGTGTCCAGTTTTGCCAGGCGCATGCGCGGCTCCAGTTGGCTGGCGGCCTTGGCGAATTCCGGCGCCATCTGCCGGCAAGGGCCGCACCAGCTGGCCCAGAAATCCACCAGCAGCGGAATCTGCGAGCGAGTGGCATGGGCGTCGAACGCGTCCGCATTCAAGACCATGGGCGTGCCGGTGAACAGACCCTGGTGGCAGCGTCCGCAGGCCGGTGACTGGCCCAGCCGTGCCGCGGGTACGCGGTTGATCGCATTGCAGTGTGGGCAGGCGATCTGCAGCAGCTCGGTGGCGGTATTCATGGGGTGGCCCTGATGGTGTCCAAGCCAACAGTATGCCGGGCGCGGGGTGAACCCCGGATCGGCGTGGGTCAGTGCGGCGTGCACACGCCCAGTGCATCCAGTTCGGCTTTCTGCGCGGCCGGCAGTGCCTGCATCAGGGACGGATCGGCGCAGGCTGCACGCACGTCGTCGAGGTTGCCTGCGCGCAAGGCACTGGCGGTGGCGGCCGAGGGGGCGCTGGCATCGCTGCTGGTGTCCATCGTGTTCCCCGCAGGCCGTGGTGCAGTAGCAGGACGACGTTGGCCTGCCGCCTGGCCGAGCAGCGGCAGTGAATAGCGTTGGCCGGCGCGGGTCACCACCACGTGATCGCTGGCGATCGCCTCAAGGCGCAGGCCATTGTCGAGCAGTTGGCCGATCCGCACGGTCTGTGCGGCTTGCCCATTGCTGCCCAGCACGGCCAGTGAACGTTCGGGCTGCACATGCACCAGCGTGCCCAGCAGGCGTGGCACGGCCTCCTGGCCGGTGCCTGCAAGCGCCGGTGGACGGGGGCTGCGTTCAGCCGCCTGCGCGGCCGCGCCGACGGCGATGGCGATGGCGAGCAGGCAGAACACGGTCGATGGCAGGGCGCGCAGGATCATGGCGGTAGTAGTGCCCGGGGCACGGGGCCCCGGGCGTCAGCACTTACTGGATGTTCAAGCCACGCATCACGACCAGGTTGTTGGGGCTGAGCAGCGCCAACAAGGCATTGTCGTTGGCGCTCAGGCCGGTCCACTGCTGGTTGCCGCCACCACTGCAGTTGTAGGTGATCAGCTTGCCGCGGCCGTTGGTGAGGAAGCCGCCGGACAGGTCAAGGCAGGTGGTGTTGCGCAGGATCCTCGGCAAGCCGCTCAGGTCGAACATCTGCGCGTCCAGCGTGCGGTCGCAACGTGCCAGGGTCACGGCCGCATTGTTGCCACCGCTGCCGGACAGGCACAGGGTGGGATTGGCCACGCTGTGGATCGCACCGCGCAGGTCGGCCATCCACAGTTCGTTGTCGGCACCGGTGCAGCTGCTGGCCTGCGCGATGTAGACCGACGGTTTGCCGTCCACGTCTTCGGTCTTCAGGCAGTGCTTGTTGCCGGTCACCAGCATCTGCTGGCCCACCGGCAGCAGCGGGCTCTGGCGCAGTCCCAGGGTGTCCAGCAGCTTCTTCAGCGCATCCACCGCAGCGGAGTTGTTGCTGGCCTGCAGATCGCTGCGGTAGCGGTTCATCCAGCGGTTCAGGCGCGTGGCCTTGGTTTCCTGGGCGATGTAGGCGTCGCGGACCTGGCGTGCCTGGCTGGACAGCCCGGTGGCATCGCCGCCCCAACTGGCGTACAGCAGGTTGCCACGCGCGCCCAGGTTGATCAGCGGCTTGCCGCCGGCGGCAACCAGCAAGGTTTCCAGCTCGGGCAGTTCGACTGCGCGCAGTGCGCTGTAGCCCGCTTCCTTGCCGACCACCACCGGTGCCTTCATCGGCGCAAGGTTCTGCGGGAAGCTCATGCTGGCGAGCGTGGTTACCGCCGCACCCGGTGCCTGGCATTGCAGGCTGGCCTGCTGCGGCTTGTCGGCCTGGGCCAGGTTGATGTGCAGCTTGTTGACCGAGCCGTTCTGCAGGATGTTGCCGGCCACCGCGATGCGCTTGCTGCCGCCACCGCTGAAGCCGACCTCCAGCCAGCACTGGCGGTTGCTGGCATTGGCCACCGGCGCCGGCAGGTCGAACACATTGCCCCAGTTGCCGCGGAACGCGGGGTAGAGCAGGGCATTGCCGGTATCGGGGTCGTAGCCGCCGAGCACGGTGAACACTTCCGTACCTACCAGGCGTGGCTTGAGGTAGTTGCCGTCAGGCGAGTTGAAGAACAACTGGCTGTTGTTGGGCACCTTGCCGGTTACCGGCTCCATCTTGCGGGTGTCGGCATTCCAGCCCAGGTAGCCGGTGGAAGCGCTCTGCGTGGGCACCGGCTTGTCCAGGCGCGGCTGGATCGCGATCCTGGTGCTGTAACCGGTGTAATGGGTGTAGCGCGACAATGCGCTGGAATAGTTGCCGCCAGCCATCGCGTCGGTGGCGAAGCTGTAGGTGTCGTCGTAGATCGGCATGCCGCTGAGGCCGCCGTTCTTGGCGCGGCTCCAGTGCAGGTTGCCGCGCATGCGCTTGCGGTAGGCGATATAGCCCCAGCCGCTGTCGTGGTGGTGGCCGGACAGGAAGTAGTTGTCGCCCGACTGGCCGGGGTAGTGGCCCAGCCCGTAGTGGTGGCCGATTTCATGGCTGAACTCGTTGCCGCTGGTGGAGTACAGCGTGAGCATGCCGTTGCCGCCACTCAGGCCATGGCTCTGCACGCCGTTGCTGTACCTGCCCACGGCGTGGTGTGCCACCACGTTCTGGAACCACTGCGGCTGCGACTGCCCGGCCATGCCGGACGCGGTGGCGCCGAAGTTGGCCAGGTTGATGCCGACGCTGACCGTGGACTTGCCGGTGTTCTCGCGCATGTCGCCGGAGTACACGCCACCTTCGCCGCTGCTGGCGGTGTCGTAGATGGTGCCGTTGGCCACCATCACCTTGTCCAGCTTCATCGGCTCGTAATAGGCCACGGTGAAGCGGGCGGCGGGGATGGTCTGGAAGTAGTCGGCCGCACCCTGCTCGGGGTTCTTCAACAGCCAGAACGCATCGCTCTCGGCGGGTGGATCGGTGAGCATGCCCAGGCGGATGTTGTGCACCACCAGCTCGGCGGGGGCGCCGAAATCGATCTTGTCGGCGGCCAGGCTGCCACTGCGTGACTTGCTGTCGCTGACACTCAGGCTCATGCCCGGCTTGACCCAGTCCCACGGCAGTTCCACCGACCAGGCCCGGCGCGAGTAGTTGTAGTCGGGGCGGCCGTCGCCGTTGTTGTAGTCCGACCGGTACATGGCGTTGGGGTGCAGCAGTTCCAGCGTGCCCTTGGCAGTGCCGTCAACGGACACGGTGACCTTCACCGCATCGACGTCCTTCAGCGATGGGTCCGGCGTCACCAGCAACAGTGCGGCGCGCTCGGTGGTCAGCCGTGGCATGTTTTTGGCTTCGTTGCCGCTGGGGTCGACGGTGTGGCTCTGGGCGAACTGGATCATCGCCGGCAGCGTGCCTTCCAGGTCGTTGCGCACGGCGCGGGCGGCACCGCTGGCATCGATGTCGTAGAAGCCCTTCAGGTCAACTTCGTCATAGGCCGCGCTGGTGGGCTCCGGGTACGGGTCGGCCGGGGTGGGGGTGCCACCACCGGTGCTGCCGCCACCGCTGCTGCTGTCGCCACCACCACCGCCGCCGCAGGCAGCCAGCAGGGCGGTGGACAGTGCCAGTACAAGCACGCGCGGATTGAGTGCGTTCTTCAAGAATTACTCCCCTTGGTATTGAAGTACTACAGGTAGGTGCGGCGGCGCGCATCCGGGTCCCAACGCCCGCATGCCGGCGCAGCCGCGTACCGTGTCAGCGGCCGGTGGATGGCACGGTGGCGCGGTCGGAACCGCCGTCGGTGTTGAACAGTTGTTCGGCCGAGGCGGGCAATGGGTTGGCGTACTTGCCGGTGTTTGGTGGTGCGCCGCGCAGGTCCAGGTACTTGCGTGTGCTGATGTCACCGGCCGCGGACTGGCCGAGGATCACGGTGGGGCGCAGGAACACCATCAGGTTGCGTTTGACCCGGGTATCACGGGTGGAGCTGAACAGCCGGCCCAGGCCGGGAATGCTGCCCAGCAGCGGCACGCTGGAGCGGCCATGGGTGACGTCGTCCTGGATCAGCCCGCCAAGCACGATCACCTGGCCGTCATTGGCCAGGATGGTGCTCTTGATCGAACGCTTGTTGGTGATCACGTCGGACAGGGTGATGCCGCTGGGCGTGGCTGCCAGCGAGGAGATCTCCTGTTCGATCTCCAGCCGCAGCGTGCCGCCGTCGTTGATGTGCGGGGTCACCTTCAGGGTCACGCCGATGTCCTGGCGCTGGATGGTGGTGAAGGGGTTGCTGGTGCCGTCACCGGTGGTGGTGTACGAGCCGGTCTGGAAGGGCACGTTCTGGCCGACCAGGATCTCCGCCGGCTCGTGGTCCAGGGTCAGCAGCGTCGGCGTGGACAACAGGTTGTTCCTGGAGTTGGTGGATAGCGCCGTCACCAACGCGCCGAAGTTGCTGTTGCCGATGCCGAGGATGGCGCCGGAGGGCAGCGAGGTCGGAGTGGTGCCGGCGGCCAGTGCGCCCAGCAGGGTGCCGATCGACAGCCCGGTATCGTTGTGGTTGATGCCACCCACGCCGTTGCTGCGCGAGCCGCCATCCAGTGCCCACTGCACGCCCAGCGCATCCTCGATGTCGCCCGATATCTCGACGATGGCCGCCTCCACCAGCACCTGCGAGCGCGGGATGTCGAGCTGGCGGACGATGTCGGTGAGGATCTGCAGCATCTCCGGCTTGGCGTGGATCACTACCGCATTGAGACTTTCGTCGGCGCGGATCAGGGTGCCGGTTGGTGCGGTCTTGGCATCGTCTTCCTGTTTGATCGAATCGCCGATGGCCCCCAGGGTCTGCGCCATCTGCTTGGCATCGCCATGCTGCAGGCGGATCACCTGGGTGGTGGTGGAGCGCGGAGCGTCCACGTCCAGCGAGCGTGCCAGCGCCAGCAGGCGCTGGCGTGCCTGCTCGGGGCCGAAAACCAGCAGGCGGTTGGTGCGGGTATCGGCCAGCACCCGCGTGCTGGCGCCATTGGCGGTACTGGCAACACTGGCCTGCAGCAGCTTCTGCAGGCTCTCGACGCTGGCGTACTGCACCTGGTAGTCGCTGTGCGCGTGCAGGCGCGGCGCGTCGAGCTGGCGTACCAGTGATTCGATGCGGGTGATATTGCCGCGGCGGTCGCTGATGATCAGCGCATTGGAAGTAGGCACGGCGGCCAGATAGGCATTGGCCGGCACCAGCGGGCGCAGGGTGGGCAGCAGGTCGGCAACGCTGCCGTTCTGCACGCTCAGCACCCGGGTCTCGATCGCATCCGGGCCGCGGCTGCGGCCATCGGCAAAGACATGGGCCTCGTCGTTGGGCACCACCCGCGTCTGCCTGTCCTCTTCGATCACCGCAAAGCCGTGCACGGTCATCACCGACAGGAACAGGCGGCGCACCTCCGGCAGGCTCATCGGCTCCTGCGCGCTGACACTGACCTCACCGGTCACGCGTGGGTCGACGATCAGGGTGTCGCCGGTGATATTGGCCACCGCGCCAATGAAGTCACGGATATCCGTGTCCTTCATGTTGATCGTCCATTGCGAAGGCTCGGTGGCGGCGGCTGCGTCCTGTGCCAACAGACAAGGGACAGGCAGCGACAGCAACAGCAGCAGGCACAGGCGCTTGATCATGGCTGCACCGGCACGGTTGGAGCCATTACAGGAGGGCGACGGTCGAATTCGAGCCGTCCGCTGGCACCGCGGCGGCTGAACATCAGATGGTCGCTGCCGATACGTTCGACACGGGTACCCGGGAGGAACTCGTCACCGCTGACGACGGTGAGCGTGCCCATGCCGTCGATGTGCAGCAAGGCCTGCGATTGGGCCGGGTTGGAGGCAACGATGCAGCCCAGCAGGGTGACGCCGGGCAGGCGAGCCTGCGTGTTGTTGCCGGCGGCGCCAAACAGACGCTGCAGCCGTTGGGGATCTGCGGGCGACCGTGTTGTCTCGGCGGCGCTGGCCGCCGGCAGGCGGGTCATCTGCAGGTACAACTGGCGCGCCTGCCAGCACAGCAGCGCCACGCCTGAAAGTGTGACGAGTATCGTCAGCAAGCGCGGCAGCAGGGTGGATGTATCGGTTTGCAGCATCGGTGTTGCCTGGTTCCCGTTGCGGGATCCGCACGCGCACAGGCTGAAACCACGGCCCGAAAGAGGCAGTGGCAGACCGGAAATGTCTTGTTTTCCCCTGTTTTCGCGATGTCGGATCGGCGAAGGCAGGTACTCTATCGGCGACCATCCAAATGCGCGATGCGTACAGGTATGGAACTGTGACCCACTGCGGGAAAATGAAGTGCGCGTCACGCTTTTTCGCCGCGAACATGGCATTTTCCCGTGCACATTCTTGGGGGGAAGTGTGACGTCGCGCGAATTGCGCATGTCACCGCAGTGGATTGATGCACAACGAAGAGCTCCCGGTTGCGACGGCTGCCGGCCACGCCGTGTCTGCAACGGTGCGGCTGCCGCTGGCGTTCGCACGCCGACACGGGGTGCTGCTGCTGGATGACGACCCGGTACGCATCGTCTGTCGTGCAGACGCGGCGATGCGCGCATTGGCCGAGGCCCAACGCCTTGCCGGCAAGGCCGTGCCCAGCCAGGTGATAGCCGATGCAGTGTTCGAGCAGCAGCTGCAGCAGCTTTACCAGCAGGATTCGAGCACCGCGATGAGCATGGCCGACGAGCTGGGCGACAGCCTGGACCTGGCCAGCCTGGTCGAGGGCCTGGAGCAGGTGGAAGACCTGCTGGACCAGCAGGACGACGCACCGATCATCCGCCTGATCAATGCCCTGCTTGGCGAAGCCGTCGCCGAGCAGGCGTCGGATATCCACATTGAAACCTTCGAGCGTCGGCTGGTGGTGCGCTTCCGCGTGGACGGCATCCTGCGTGACGTGGTCGAGCCCCGGCGCGAGCTGGCCACCCTGCTGGTATCGCGCATCAAGGTGATGGCGCGGCTGGACATCGCCGAGAAGCGCCTGCCGCAGGATGGGCGCATATCGGTACGGGTGGGCAGCCGCGAGGTGGATATACGTGTGTCCACCTTGCCGGCCGCCAACGGCGAGCGGGTGGTGCTGCGCCTGCTGGACAAACAGTCCGGGCAGTTGTCGCTGCAGCACCTGGGCATGCGCGTGCGCGATGTGGGCGTCATGCAGTCCATGCTGTGCCGGCCGCACGGCATCGTCCTGGTCACCGGCCCCACCGGTGCCGGCAAGAGCACCACGCTGTATGCCGGGCTGCGTGCGATCAACAACCGCCAGCGCAACATCCTCACCGTCGAGGACCCGATCGAATACTACCTGGATGGCGTCGGCCAGACCCAGGTCAACCCGCGTATCGACATGACTTTCGCCCGGGGCCTGCGCGCGATCCTGCGCCAGGACCCGGATGTATTGATGGTCGGCGAGATACGCGATGGCGAAACCGCGCGTATCGCGGTGCAGGCCTCACTCACCGGCCATCTGGTGCTGTCCACCCTGCATACCAACAGCGCGGTGGGTGCGGTGGCACGCCTGCTGGACATGGGCGTGGAGTCGTTCCTGCTGTCCTCGTCGCTGCTTGGTGTATTGGCGCAGCGGCTGGTGCGGCGGCTGTGCCCGGGTTGCAGGGTAGCCTCGCAGGCCTCCGCCGCCGAATGCGCGCAGTTGGGGATCGAAAGCGGGCAGCGCCCGCTGCTGTTCCGGCCGGTTGGCTGCCCGCAGTGCAATGGCCAGGGCTACCGCGGCCGTACCGGCATCTATGAGCTGGTGGAATTTGGCCCGGAACTGCGCGCGCTGGTACATGCCGGTGCCGGTGAGGCCGAGCTGCTGGCGCAGGCGCGCCTGCAGGGGCCTTCCATGCTCGACGATGGCCGCGCAAAGGTGCTCGACGGCGTGACCACGCTGGAAGAAGTGCTGCGCGTGGGGCGCGACCCGTGAGCCGTGGAGCTGCGCGCTGATGGCGGCGTTCCAGTACCTGGCGTTGTCCGACGATGGCCGCCGCCACACCGGCGTGGTCGAGGCCGACAGTGCGCGGCTGGCGCGCCAGCAGCTGCGCGAGCGCAACCTGGCACCGGTACGGGTAGAGCCCGCAAGTACTCGCGACGGCGGTGCAGCCGTGACCTGGGGCCGGGTGGGCAGTGCCGACCTGGCCCTGCTTACCCGCCAGTTGTCCACCCTGATCCAGGCCGCGTTGCCGGTGGAAGAAGCCCTGCGTGCGGTGGCTGCGCAATCCGCCAAGGCGCAGGTGCGCACTACCTTGCTGGCGGTGCGCAGCCGCATCCTGGAAGGGCATGGGCTGGCGACTGCGCTGGGCGAACATCCGCGCGTGTTTCCCGCCATCTACCGCAGCATGGTGGCGGCTGGCGAACGCGGCCACCTGGGCGTGGTGCTGGAGCAGTTGGCCGACTACACCGAGCAGCGCCAGCAGGCGCGGCAGAAGATCCAGCTGGCCTTGTTGTACCCGCTGATCCTGCTGCTGGTGGCCACGCTGATCGTCGCCTTCCTGCTCGGCTACGTGGTGCCGGACGTGATCCGGGTCTTCGTCGACTCCGGGCAGCGCCTGCCACTGCTCACCCGCGGCCTGGTGGCGGTCAGCGGTGCGTTATCGCAATGGGGGCCGTGGTTGCTGCCGATGGGGGCCATCGCTGCATGGCTGGGCTGGCGCCGGTTGCGACAGCCGGCGGTGCGGCTGCGCTGGGACGCGGCCCTGCTCAAGCTGCCGTTGTTCGGTTTGTTGCTGCGCGACCTGGAAGCCGCACGCTTCGCCTCCACCTTGGCCGTTCTGGTTCGCAGCGGCGTGCCATTGGTCGAAGCACTGCGCATTGCCGGCCAGGTGGTGGGCAACCAGGCGATCAAGGCGGGCCTGGCGCAGGCCGAAGTGATGGTGCGCGAGGGCAGCAGCCTGACCCGCGCGCTGGAACAGCACACACCGCTGCCGCCGATGCTGCTGCACATGGTCGCGGCCGGCGAGAAGTCCGGCACGCTGGACGCCATGCTGGCGCGCGCCGCGCGCAACCAGGAAACGGATCTGGCCGCGCGCATCGCGCTGCTGGTCGGCCTGTTCGAGCCCTTCATGCTGGTGCTGATGGGCGTGGTGGTGTTGTTGATCGTGCTGGCCATCCTGCTGCCGATCATGTCCCTCAATCAATTGGTTGGATGAGTTGCACGATGAACGCAATGGCAGGACGACAGCAGGGCTTCACCCTGATCGAGATCATGGTGGTGGTGGTGATCATCGGCATCCTCGCCGCGCTGGTGGTGCCCAAGGTGATGGGGCGGCCGGACCAGGCCAAGGTCACCGTCGCCCGCGGTGACCTCAAGGCGATCGCCTCGGCATTGGAGATGTACCGGCTGGACAATCGCCGCTACCCGGATACCCAGCAGGGGCTGGAAGCACTGGTGCAGCGCCCGCCCAGCGGTGCCGACAACTGGAACCCGGAGGGCTACCTGTCCAAGCTGCCGATCGACCCCTGGGGCAAGCCCTACCTGTACCTGGCACCGGGCAGCAGGGCGGCCTACGACCTGTGGACCTACGGTGCCGACGGTCGCGAAGGCGGCGAGGCACTGGACGCCGACCTGGACAGCCGGGACAACTGAGCGTGGCCCGCGCGCATGGCTTCACCCTGGTGGAAATGCTGGTGGTGGTGGTGATCGTCGGCGTGCTGGCCGGCGCGGTCGGCCTTGCCGGTGGCGCGCGCGGTGGCGCCTACGCGCTGCGCGAGGAAGCCGAGCGGCTTGCCCGCGTGGTGCGGCTGGTGGCCGACGAAGCCGTGCTCGACAATCGCGAGTACGGCCTGGTGATCGACGCTGGCGGTTACCAGGTGCGGCGTCACGACGCGCATAGCGGCCGCTGGCAGCCGGTGCCGGACTGGCAGCCGCATCGCCTGCCCGATGGCATGCAGTTGAGCCTTGCCGTGGAAGGGAGCGAACTGGGCCTGCCGGCACAGGCCCTTGGCAGGGAGCGGCCGCCGCAGCTGCTGCTGTCCTCGGCCGCGCAATGGACGCCGTTTTCCGCGCGCCTGCACGGCCGCCGCGACGGCGGCCCGGTGTACCACGTGCAAAGCGATGGCTTGAACGACCCGCAGGTGAGCGGGGTTGGTCTGCCGTGAGCCGTAAACAGGGTTTCACCCTGCTGGAAGTGATGGTGGCGCTGGCGGTGTTGGCACTGGTGGCGGCCATGGTCCATGCCACCCTGCAACGCCACGTGCATAACGCCGCCTTGCTGGAAAACCGCGCCCTGGCAGGGTGGCTGGCCGACAACAGCCTGGCCGAGCTGCAACTGCAGGGCGCATCGCAGCCGGGCATCCACGAGGACATCCGTGAGCAGGGCCACCAGCGCTGGCGGGTGGTGCAGGACGTGCAGGCCACCGCCGATCCCAATCTACGTCTGGTACGTGTGCGGGTGAGCGCGCTGGAGGGCGAGGGGGGCGGTGTGGTGCTCACCGGCTTTGTCGGCGTGCGGCAATGAGGCGCAGTGCCGGCTTCACCCTGTTGGAGGTGCTGGTGGCGGTGGCGATCTTCGCCCTGGTTGGCGTTGCCAGCCATCGCCTGCTGGCCAGCACCGTGCGCGTGGATGCGCAGACCCGCGCGCAGGACGCGCAGCTGCGGCAGTTGCAGCGCGCTGTGACCAGCCTTGAAAGGGACGTGGAGCAGGCACTGGAGCGGCCGGTGCTGGACGCCACCGGCGGCAGCGAACCCGCTTTCTGGAGTGATGCCGACGGACAGGGCCTGCAATGGACCCGCGGTGGCTGGAACAATCCGCTGGGCAATACCCGGGCGCAGCTGCAGCGGGTGCGTTGGTATTACCAGGATGGGGCGCTGCGGCGACAGTACTGGCCGGTGCTGGACCGCGCCGACGACAGCCCGCCGCAGAGCCAGCTGGCGCTGCCCGACGTCACCGCAGTGCACTGGCGCTACCTCGATCGACAGGGCGTGTGGCGCAGGCAATGGCAGGGCGTGGGACAGGCCTTGCCGCGTGCGCTGGAAGTACGCATCGACCATGCCCGTTTCGGTGTCGTGCGGCGCGTCCTGCTGCTGCCCGAGGGTGGCAGTTGGAACCTGCAGCCATGACGCGCCAGCGCGGTGTCGCCCTGGTCACGGTGTTGCTGGTGGTCGCCCTGGCCGCCACGGTGTGCGCGGCACTGGTGGTGCGCCAGCAACTGAGCATCCGTGGCAGCGCCAACCAGCTGCAGGCGCGCCAAGCCTGGCAGTACGCACGCGGCGGTGAACAACTGGCGCTGGGCGTGCTGCGTGCTGATCTGCATATGGGCGGCAGCGTGGATCATGGTGGCGAACCCTGGGCGCAGCGGCTGCCCGCTTATCCGGTGGACGGCGGCGAGGTGCGCGTGGACATCGACGATCTCGCTGGCCGCTTCAATCTCAACAGCGTCGTGCATCAAGGCCAGCTGGATGCGGACGCGCTTGCACGCCTGCAGCGCCTGTTGCGGTTGCTGCAACTGGACCCGCAGCTGGCCTGGCAGCTGGTGGACTGGGTCAGCCCCGGGCTGGCACCGGACAGCGTGCATCGCCAGGCCGAGCGCGACTACCAGGCACGTACGCCGGCCTACCGGCCAGCGGCACGCGGGCTGCGCGATACCAGCGAGCTACGTCTGCTGGCCGGTGTCGATGACCGTGTGTACCAGCGCCTGTTGCCGCATGTCAGCGCCTTGCCGGCCACTGCTGCGCTCAACCTCAATACCGCCGATGCCTGGGTGCTGGCCAGCCTGGCCGATGGCTTGGGCATGCAGGACGGGCAGCGGCTGGTCGCGGCGCGTGGTGCGTCCGGTTTCGCCAGCGTCGACGCCTTTCTTGCGCAGCCACTGCTGCAGCAGCGGTGGGTGGCACGCAACGGCCTGGCCGTGCGCAGCAACTGGTTTGTCGCCAGCAGCGAAGCGGCGATAGGCGCGCGCCGCCTGCGCCTGCTCAGCGTGCTGCAGCGCGAAGGCGGTGATATCCGTGTGGTCAGCCGCCAGCTGGCGCCCCCTCTTGTTCCGGAGAATGTTCGATGAAGTCGCCCCCGGCACTGCCGTGCCTGTTCCTGCCCGCCTGGTGTCCCGCACAGCTGACACCGGATCAGCAGGTGGGCTGCGCCGATGGTCACGCGGGTGCCAACCCGAGCCTGGGCGAAGCGCTGCAGCAGTTCGGCAGCCGCCCGGTGGCGCTGATCCTGCCGGTGGAGCAGGTCGCATGTTGTGCGGTGGCATTGCCTGCCGGCAGCACGCACTGGCAGCGTCAGGCACTGCCTTATGCGGTGGAGCCGCTGCTGGCCGAAGAGGTGGAGGCCTTGCATCTGGTGATGGGCGCGCGCCGCGCCGATGGTCACCATCCGGTACGGGCGGTCAACCGTAGCCTGCTGCAGGGCTGGTTGCAGTACTTGCGCGGTCAAGGCCTGCGCATCGCCGCGATCCATGTTGATGCCGATCTGTTGCCCCCCGGCGCAGCGGTGCTGTGGTGGGACGCCTGCCGTTGCCTGCTGGCCGGCACGGACGAAACCCGGTTGGCGTTGGCACCTGCGCAGCTGGGGTTGGCTGGGGCACTGCCTGACAGCCCCTTGCAGGTTTTCCACGGCAGCGACGTCACGCCACACGTGCCACTGGCCTGTGATTTCACATCCCAGGCGATCAATCAGCCGGTACTCGTGTGGTTGGCGGCACAGCGCGGCCAGGCACTGGATCTCGCCCAAGGTGCGTTTGCCGCGCGGCCGCCTGTTCGCCTGCGGCATTGGCAACCGCTGGTTGCGGCGCTGGCGCTGCTGGCCTGCGCGCAGCTGGCATTCGATGGTACCCAGGCCTGGTTGTTGAACCAGCAGGCAGCAGGGTATCGCCAGGCCAACGAGGCCATCTACAGGGGCTTGTTCCCGCAGGAACGGCGCATCGTCGATCTGCGTGCACAGTTCGACCAGCATCTGCAGCAGGGCAGCGCCGCCTCGCGCCTGCAGACCTTGCTGGATGCAGTGGCAAGGGCGATACCCGGCGATGGCCAACTGCAGGTGCAGCAGCTGCAGTTCGATGCGGCCAGCGCACGCCTGCAGATCCAGTTGCAGGGCGGCGACAGCAACATGCGTCAGGCCGTGCTGCAGCACCTGCAGGCGGCCGGGCTGCAGGTGCAGGCACAGCCGTCGACCGGCGAGATGCTGCAACTCAGCGTGGGAGGTGCCCAGTGAACGGCAAGGACATGTCTGCAAACAGTCGCCGGCAGATGCTGGGGCGGCGCTGGCAGGCGCTGGCGGGCCGTGAGCGCATCGCGCTGTCGGTACTGGCCGGCTTTCTGCTGCTGCTGGGGTTCTGGTGGGGGGCGTGGCTGCCGGTGCAAGCGGCATTGCGCGCGGCGCGCGCCAACGTGGCCGAGCAGCAGGCGCTGCAGTCGCATCTGCGGGCCAATGCCGTGGCCCTGGCTGGCCGCAGCCAGGCGAAGGCAGCCGTTGATGCTGCCGCCGTGCCAGCCCTGCTTGCCCGCAGTGCGGAGCAACGCGGGTTGGTGATCGTCGCGCCGCCCACCCAGGCCGACCGGCAACTGCTGCTGACCGTGCAAGGTGCCCCGACGGAGATCATGGCGTGGCTGCAGGAGCTGCAGGCCGCCGGTGTGGCAACCGCGCAGCTGCGGCTGTCGCGCGATGCACAGGCCGGCTGGCAGGGCGAGCTGGTGCTGGCGGCTGCTGGCTGAACGGCGCGGCGGTTGCCGCTGAAACTGTCGCATCGCACAAAAAACCGTGTTATCAATGCTCCCCATGAACGCAGCCCGTGCCAGCTTTTACTTTTGGTATTACTTTCCGAAGCCGCTGGCGGAGGAAGGACTGCGCTCACCCTGAAGAAACTTTCAGACGCATTCCCGAAAAGCCGCCAGCGAACCTGGCGGCTTTTTTCATGCCGCCTCGCTGGGGCACACACCATTCACGCTTTGAACTGGAGCCCCCGCAATGCCCCCCCACACCGATGATCTTCGCATCCGCAAACTGGAACCACTGACCCCGCCGGCACAGCTGCTGGCGCTGCTGCCCTGTGACGATGAAACCTCGCAGACCGTGGCCGATGCACGCAGCGCGCTGCACCGCATCCTGCACGGCCAGGACGACCGCCTGGCGGTGGTGGTGGGGCCGTGCTCCATCCACGACCCGGTTGCAGCGATGGAATACGCCCAGCGCCTGCGCCCGCTCCGCGACGCCCTGGGCGGCGAGCTGGAAATCGTCATGCGCGTGTACTTCGAGAAGCCGCGCACCACGGTGGGCTGGAAGGGCCTGATCAACGACCCGGACCTGGACGGCAGCTTCAACATCAACAAGGGCCTGCGCGTGGCGCGCGGCCTGTTGCGTGACATCAACCGCCTCGGCCTGCCGGCCGGCGTGGAGTTCCTGGACGTGATCTCGCCGCAGTACATCGCCGACCTGGTGGCCTGGGGCGCGATTGGCGCGCGTACCACCGAGAGCCAGGTGCACCGTGAGCTGGCCTCTGGCCTGTCCTGCCCGGTGGGCTTCAAGAACGGCACCACCGGCGATGTGAAGATCGCCGCCGATGCAGTGGGCGCAGCCTCGCACCCGCACCATTTCCTGTCGGTGACCAAGGAGGGCGGCACCGCCATCGTCGCCACCCAGGGCAACCCGGATTGCCATGTGATCCTGCGCGGTGGCAAGGCGCCCAACTACGACGCCGCCAGCGTGCAGGCCGCCAGCGAGGTGCTGGGCAAGTCGCAGCTGCCGGCGCGTTTGATGATCGACGCCAGCCACGCCAACAGCAGCAAGAAGCCGGAAAACCAGCCCAAGGTGATCGATGACATCGCCGTGCAGCTGGAGGCCGGTGAGCAGCGGGTGGTGGGGGTGATGATCGAGAGCCACCTGGTGGCAGGCCGTCAGGAGCTGGTCGAAGGCCAGCCGCTGGTCTACGGCCAGAGCATCACCGACGGTTGCATCGACTGGGACAGCACCGTGCAGGTGCTGGAGCGCCTGGCCGAGGCGGTGCGTGCCCGCCGCCGCGTGCAGCTGGAAGCCGCAGCCTGAGCAACGTGACAGTTGCACTGGCACAGTGAGCCCAAGGCAAGTAATTTACCCGGCGGGGGCCGTAAGAGCCCCCGCCTGCTGTGTACCAGGGGAACGCCTCACCCGGCAGGAAGCCAATCAAGATCACCGCTTAGGGAGAAGAAAGTGATGCGTATCCGTACGTGCAGCGTGGCACTGATGCTGTTGCTGGTGCCGACCATGGCATTGGCCAAAAAGGAAGTTTTCGACTCGGGCAGTGGCTGCCTGCAGAACATGTCGGTGAGCGGGGGTTTCACCACCGGCAAGCAGTTCCTGGTGCACACCGACCACGAAGGCATCAGTTACGCCGATGCCTTCGCCAAGACCGTGGCGGCGATCGAGGCCGAGGGCATGGTTGGTGTTTCACCGAATGAGACCACCGGTTACATCGCCGCCGAAAACCCGGTGCGCGGTGGCGGCGGCTCCACCGTGCCGCTGCGTACCACGGTACGCCGCCAGGATGGCGGGGTCATCCGCGTGGAGGTACGTTTCAGCATCAAGGGTGGCCAGTTGACCTCCAACAAGGCAGTGGGTGAAGGCATGTGCAAGATCGCCGACGCGGCCAGCCTGTAAGGGGAACCGGGTGTCGGGCCTGAAAGGCAGCTGGTTCCTGTACCTGCTGGAATGCCGTGATGGCAGCTATTACGCCGGTATCAGCACCGATGTGGAAGCCCGCTTCCAGGCCCATATGGCTGGCAAGGGCGCACGTTACACGCGCGCGCACCCGCCGTTGCGCATCCTTGCCAGCCGCCCCTATGCCGACCGTTCAGCGGCCTCGCGGGCGGAGTGGCAGCTCAAACAGCTGCCCCGTATCCGCAAGCTGGCCTGGCTGGAACGGACAGAGGATTGAGGTAGAGTCTGACTCGTAGCCGTGATGTCGTGCGGCTTCCAACGTCCGGCAGGCCGGACTAACAGCCACGCATGCGGCTGCGCGAGCAGGGCGGCGGTGTGCCGGCATCATCCTCAAGTGGGGTATTGCGATGGCAGGTTGGTACGAGTTGGATAAGAGCGGCGATGGGCAGTACTACTTCGTGCTCAAGGCAGGCAACGCCGAGGTCATCCTGACCAGCGAGCGTTACACCACCCGCGCGGCAGCCGAAGGCGGTATCGCCTCGGCGCAGAAGAACAGTCCCGACGAGGCACGCTACGAGCGCAAGACTGCCAGTGACGGTCGTCATCATTTCAATCTGAAGGCGGCCAACCACCAGGTGATCGGCAGCAGCCAGATGTATGCCTCCCAGGCCGGCCGCGAAGCGGGCATCACCAGCGTCAAGGGCAATGGGCCAAGCACGACGATCAAGGACAAGACCGCCTAGGAGCGGCCAGGCGGTGCAGCAACAAAAACCCCGGGCAAGCCGGGGTTTTCATTTGTAGTGCCGAGCCATGCTCGGCAGGGGCCTTCCCGGTAAAGCCCCTGCCGAGCGTGGCTCGGCACTACAGATCGGGCCTTCCTGGTAAAGCCTCTGCCGAGCATGGCTCGGCACTACAGGTGGAGCTTCAGGCCTTCAGCTTTAGCCCCTCTCCCGTGTACGGGAGAGGGGTTGGGGTGAGGGCGGCTTTTCGCTGGTAAAGCCCCTGCCGAGCATGGCTCGGCCCTACAGGTTTGGCCTCAGGCCTTCATGCTGCCGGTGTCGATGTAGCGCTGGTGCCAGGACAGGGCCTCCGGCAACAGATGCGGCGTGTGCTTGCCGTAGCTGTCGCGGCAGGCGCGGTCGAAGTAGTCGTTGAGCTGGTCGCGGTAATCCGGGTGCGCACAGTTGTCGATCACCTGGCGCGCACGCGCACGCGGCGGCAGGCCGCGCAGATCGGCCAGGCCCTGCTCGGTGACGATGATCGACACGTCGTGCTCGGTGTGGTCGACGTGGCTGACCATCGGCACGATCGCCGAGATCGAACCGCCCTTGGCCGTCGACGGGCTCAGGAAGGTGGACAGGAAGCCGTTGCGGGTGAAGTCACCCGAACCACCGATGCCGTTCATGATGCGGCTGCCCATCACGTGGGTGGAATTGACGTTGCCGTACAGGTCCACCTCGATCATGCCGTTCATGCCGATGCAGCCCAGGCGGCGCACCAGTTCCGGATGGTTGGAGATCTCCTGCGTGCGCATGATGATGCGCTCACGGTAGAACTTGATGTTGCGCTTGAACTCCTCGTTGGCCTCCGGGCTCAGCGCGAAACCGGTGCACGAGGCGTAATCCAGCACGCCGGACTTGAGCAGGTCCAGCATGCCGTCCTGGATCACCTCGGTGAACGAGGTCAGGCCGCGCAGGCCGCTTTCGGCCAGGCCGGCCAGCACCGCATTGGGAATATTGCCCACACCCGACTGCAACGGCAGCAGGTTGGCCGGCAGGCGGCCCTTGGCCACTTCGTGCTTGAGGAACTCGATCAGGTGGCCGGCGATCAGGCGGCTGTCCTCATCGATCGGCTTGAACGGGCTGTTGCGGTCCGGGCCGTTGGTGCGCACCACCGCCACGATCTTGTCCGGGTCCACGCTCAGCGTGGTCTGGCCGATGCGGTCGTTGGCATGGATCAGCGGGATCGGCTTGCGGTGCGGCGGTAGCGCGGTGCCGTAGTAGATGTCGTGCATGCCCTCGATATCCGCGGGCTGCCACTCGTTGACCTCGATGATCACCTTCTTGGCCAGGTCCAGCCAGGTCTTGTTGTTGCCGACCGAGGTGGAGGGCACCAGCGAACCGTCTTCGCGGATCGCCGAGACTTCGATCACCGCCGTGTCGATCTCACCGTAAAAACCAAACCACACGTGCTGGGCGACATGGGAAAGGTGGATGTCGATGTAATCGAGCGTGCCTTCGTTGATGCGCTTGCGTGCATCCGGGTCGGTCTGGAACGGCATGCGCATGGCGATGGCATCGGCCTTGGCCAGCGCACCATCCAGTTCCGGTGCGGTCGACGCGCCCGTCATCAGCTTGATCTTGAACGGCTGGCCTGCGGCGTGCACGTCTTCAATGCGCTGTGCCAGCGCCAGCGGCACCGCCTTGGGATAGCCGGAACCGGTGAAGCCGCTCATGGCCACGGTTTCGCCGGGTTGGATGAACGCCGCGGCTTGTTCGGCGGAAACGATACGGTCGCGCAGGCGCGGGTCCAGGATGCGTTCGACAGACATGACGACTACGGTTTCTTGTGGGGACTGCCAATTATCGCGGATCGGCGTGAACACGGGGGTTCTACCTTGGTGGGATGGTCTTTGCCGCTTCAGTGCTCTTGTACTCCCCAGTATTGTTTTGCACTGCAGCGTGCAAGTTGTTCGTTCTGCGCTCAGGATCGACCTGCATCCCGACGTGGGGGAGGGAGCAAAGCCCGCTGACAGTTCGCTGTCAGCGGGCTTTTTTAATGCCTGATCGCCGGAGATGGCGACCAACGGCGCCGGCAGATGCCATCATTCACGGATGAGCCAAACCGCCCCCGCAGTACCTGAATCTGTTCAGCCCATCAGTGATCGTGCCCTGGCCCGGCTGAAGCTGGCCGTCTCTGATCCTGCCCAATGGCCGTCTGCGCCCGGGTTCGAGGCGGCGCTGCGGCAATTGGCGATCACCAGCGACTTCGCCATCGATACCCTGTGCCGGCAACCGGAGCTGCTGCAGCGGCTGGCCCAGCCGGATCCGGCGCCGCTACCGTTGCCGGTGCTGGACCTGCTGCAGCCCACCGCCTGGCCCAGCCAGCTGCGCCGCTACCGCGCAGCGTCCTCCACCCGCTTGATCTGGCGAGACCTGCTGGGGCTGGACGACGTCGACGCCACCCTGGCGGGCGCCACCCAACTGGCCGAAGAGTGTCTGCAGCTGGGCCTGACGGCATTGGAGCAGGAGTTCGCCAGCCGCCACGGCGTGGTGCGTGGCGCCGATGGCAGCGCACAGCAGCTGGTGGTGTTCGGGCTGGGCAAGCTCGGCGGCGGCGAGCTGAACTTCTCCTCCGACATCGACCTGGTCTACGCCTTTCCGCAGAACGGCGAGTCCGACGGTGCCCGCCCGCTGGCCGCCGAGGAGTATTTCGCCCGGCTTGGCCAGCGCCTGGCGCGGCTGCTGGACGAAACCACCGCCGAAGGCTTCAGCCACCGCGTCGACCTGCGCCTGCGCCCGTTCGGCACGGCCGGGCGGGTGGCGCTGTCGTTTGCCGGCATGGACCAGTATTTCCAGCGCGAAGGCCGCGACTGGGAGCGCTACGCCTGGATCAAGGCGCGCGCGGTGGCGGGCGACATCGCTGCCGGTGAGGCCTGGCTGGAGACGCTGCGGCCCTTCGTCTATCGCCGCTACCTGGATTTCACCGCGCTCGACGGCCTGCGCGAGATGAAGGCGGCGATCACCGCCGAGGTTGCGCGCAAGGACCGGCTGGACGACATCAAGCGTGGCCCCGGCGGCATCCGCGAGATCGAATTCCTGGCCCAGGCACTGCAGTTGATCCGTGGCGGCCGCGAATCTGCGTTGCGCGAACGCCGCTTGTTGCCGGCACTGCGCGCGCTGGTCGACGGCGGGCAGATGGCGGCCAGCGATGGCGAGGACCTGATCCAGGCCTATCGCTTCCTGCGCCGCGTCGAGAACCGCCTGCAGATGCTGCGTGATGCACAGACCCATTGCCTGCCCAATGATCCGCTGGACCGCGCGCGCATCGCCCACGGCCTGGGTTATGTCGATTGGGAAGCCCTGCTGATAGCCCTGAACGAACAGCGCCAGCGCGTCGGCGTCGAGTTCGGCGCGCTGCTGGCCCCCCGCAAGGGCCAGGCCGCGCCGGATGTGCTGTCCAGTTATTGGCGTGTGCTGCCCGATGGCGGCAGTGCCGAGGTGCTGGCCGAGGCCGGTTTTGCCGATGCCAGTGGCGCCGACCAATCACTGCGCGAGTTTGCCCAGTCGCTGGGGGTGAAGTCGCTGTCCGACACCGCCCGCGCGCGCCTGGACCGGGTGCTGCCGGCGCTGTTGCACGCGGCCACCCGCTCGCCCCAGCCTGACGCCGCGCTGCGCCGCGTGCTCGGCCTGCTGGCCGCCATCCTGCGCCGCACCAGCTATCTGGCGCTGCTGGACGAGCAACCCAGCGCATTGACGCGATTGGTCAACGTGTTGGCGCGCAGCGCCCTGCTGTCCGAGCGGCTGGTGGCCTTCCCGCTGCTGCTGGATGAGCTGCTGGACACGCGCGTGGCCGGGCCCATGCCGGAGGCGCAGGAGATGCACGATGCCTGCGCCAGCGCATTGGCTATCGACGATCCGGAAGCCGCACTGCGCGCGCTCAACGAAGTACGCCTGGCGCTGAGCTTCCGCATGGCGCTGGCTTTCCACGATGGCCGCCAACGCGCGGTGGATTGCACCCGCCAGCTGGCGCAGTTGGCCGATGCGGTGGTGGTGACGGTATTGCAGATGGCGCTGGCCGACATGCGCCAGGCCCACGGTGAAATCCCCGCCGGGCGCTTTGCGATCATCGGCTACGGCAGCCTGGGCGGCGTCGAGCTGGGGTTCGGCTCGGACCTGGACCTGGTGTTCCTGTACGACAGCCCGGCCGGCGTAGAGGCCAGCGACGGCCCGCGCCCGCTGGACCCCGGCCGCTGGTTCGCGCGTCTGGCGCAGAAGGTGATGGCCCTGCTTGGTGCGGTGACTGCCGCCGGCCGCCTGTACGACATCGACGTGCGGCTGCGCCCGGACGGTGGCAAGGGCGCGCTGGTGTCGTCGCTGGCCAGCTACACCGAATACCAGCGCGAGCGCGCCTGGACCTGGGAGCACCAGGCGCTGGTGCGTGCCCGTGGGGTGGCCGGTGATGCCTCACTGCTGGCCGATTTCGAGCAGGTACGCAGCAGCACCCTGGGCCGCGTGCGCGACCAGGACACTTTGTTCGGTGACGTGCTGAAGATGCGTGCGCGCATGCGGGCCGAGCTGGACCGCAGTGACGCGGCGCGGCTGGACCTGAAGCAGGGCGCAGGCGGTCTGGTGGACCTGGAGTTCGTGCTGCAGACCGGCGTGTTGTCGCAGGCCCAGCATCACCCGGCACTATGCGAGCCGCGCGAGACGCCGTTCCTGATCGCCGCGCTGGCCGCCGCCGGTTGGTTGCCGGGCGATACCGCGGTGGCCCTGCACGACGCGCATGCCACGCTGCTGGACGTGGGCCTGTCCTGCACCCTGGACAGGCGCCCGCGCATCGCCACGCCCACACCCGAAATCGAGGCTGCCTGCGCGGCCATCACGGCGGCGGCAATTGCCCAGGGCCTGCCTTTCCCGCTGGCGAAAGGCCAGGAACCAGAGATCAGGGAACCCGCAACGTAGAGAGGGCGAAGTCGCAGTTCACTGGGTCGCAGCTCCTGGCTCCTGCTCTACTGGTTTCTAGTTCCTAACCTCTGGTTCCTGCCTTCAAAGGCGCCATTTTCCACAGCAGGGCGCGGAACGGAGCCAGCAGGCAGACGCCGATGGCCAGCTTCACTGCCAGGTCGCCTGCGGCCCAGCTGACCCACGGCAGCTGCGAGCCGGCAAAGGCGATGGACCAGAAGATGGCGGTATCGACGGTGGCGCTGCAGGTGGTGGCCACCATCGGTGCACGCCACCAGTTGCCGGCGCGCAGCCGGTCAAACACGGTGATGTCCAGCAGCTGCGCGACGATGAACGCCGAGCACGAGGCCACCGCGATGCGGGGCGTGGCAATCCACACCGACAGTACCACCGCCGCCGCAAAACCGGCCCAGGCAACGCGGCGTGCCGCCTGCGGGCCAAAGCGGCGGTTGATCAGGTTGCTGACCAGGAACGCGACCGGGTAGCTGAAAGCGCCCCAGGTGAGCCAATCATTGATCGGGTACTGCACCAGCACGTTCGAGCCCAGCACCACGGCCCCCATCGCCAGCACTGCCAGCAGCAGCGAGGTGGGGGTAAGCGGGGCAAAGCGGATGGACGGATGCGATGACATGAACGGGCACAGGCAGCGCCGTTGGGCACTGCATCGATAGAGAAGGGGAGGGGACGTGCCCTGGGGGCAGGTCGGCGCCTAGTGTAACGGCTGAGGCCGAGGTGGATGTCAACGAGGCAGGCGTGAAGCGTGCTTGAGAGCAAGCAGACTGAGCCCGCAAGCGGACTGAGCACCCAAGCGGATTGAGCCCCCAAACGGATTGAGCCCCCAAACGGATTGAGCCCCTCTCCCGTTTACGGGAGAGGGGTTGGGGTGAGGGCAGCTTCTGCTCATGAAGCTGGGTTTACTGGCGCTCCAGCGTCGAGAAGCCAAAAGCCAAAAGCCAAAAGCCAAAAGCCAAAAGCCAAAAGCCAAAAGCCAAAAGCCAAAAGCCCCCTCATCCGCCCTTCGGGCACCTCGCTCCGCGCCCCGGTCCCGCGTAGCACGCGGGACGTACGAACAGTCACGAGCCTTTGGCTCGTAAGCGCCTGTTCTCAACCCCGCACGCGGGAGAAGGGAGGTTTGAGGCTTCTGCTTAAGAAGTTGTGCCCTCCGGGCACCTCGCTCTGCGCCCCGGTCCCACGTAGCACGCGGGACGTACGAACAGTCACGAGCCTTTGGCTCGTAAGCGCCTGTTCTTAACCCCTCACGCGGGAGAAGGGAGGTTTCAAGCTTCTGCTCAAGCAGCCACCTCACTTCACGCCCCGCATCGCACGCAGAAGCAGGACATAGGCATGCTCAGAAAGCCCCTCTCCCGTTTACGGGACCGCAAGGGCGGGGTTGGGGCGAGGGCCGCTTATTCTTTCAAAGCTCCCCGCCAGCGCTCACCGGTGCCGCTTCAATCGCCGACACAAAGGTCAGCACCGCGCCGTCTTCCGCGCGCAGCATCCAGCCCGCGCCTTGCGGGCTGGCGGTGAAGGCCACGGTCTGGCCCTGCACGAAGTTCGCCGCCGGGCTGTCCTCGCGTTGCGGCCACTGCAAACGAGCGGTGTTGGCGGCATTTGCGGGATCGACCAGCGCCACGCTGCGGCCGCCGTCAGCCTGCTGGGTGATCGTCTCGACCCGCATGTCCGGCAGCGGTCCGGTGCTGATCCGCGCGGTCTGGCGGTCGCTGCTCATGCGCCGCGCGCCGTCAGTGCTACTGGCTGCGCCACCCGCTGCCATGAATACCGATACGGACACCTGCATCGTGTTGCCGGCCGACAAGGCCTGCGCGCTGGCCGCGGTGCCATCAGGCGTGTCAGCCGCGTAGGCGGGTGCAACCAGCAGCAGGCAGGCCAGCAAGGCGCAGCGTGCCAACAAGGGGAGCGGGGCTTTCATCCGGTAGTCCTTCAGCAATCAACAGGCCGTGGCGATCACAGCGTGCGGGTACGGCTTTCATCCACCGTTTCAATGGTGGGGACGAAGGCCAACGCAGCACCGGCGGGGTTGCGCAGCATCCAGCCAGCACCCTGCGGGCTGGGCTGGAAGGCAATCTTCTCGCCGACGGTGAAACCGGCTGCCGGGTCGTCCTCGCGCTTGGGCCATTGCAGGGTGGCGTGGTTTTCCGGGTTGGCCGGATCTTCCAGGGCCACACGACGGCCGCCGTCGGCGGCGGTGTCCACCGACTTCACTTCCAGGTCCGGTAGCGGACCGGCACTGATGCGGCGCTTTTCTTCGCGGCGCTCGCGGGATTCCTTGGACATCTCGGCCGCACCGCGCACGCCGGCGGCGGACAGGAAGATGGGGCCGGACACCACCATCACCACGCTGGAGCCGGCCACCAACACCGAACCCTGCGAACCGTTGAGCTGGAAGCCGTCGGCCTGTGCCTGCCGCGGCGCCACGCCCAGCCCGAGGCTGGCGGCGATGGCAAAGGTGAGCGCGCTGCTTTTGATGAGGTGCTTCATGGGGCGGACTCCTGTCGTTGTACGGGGGACGGTGCGCTGCTGGTGGCGGGCACCGGGGTTTGATGGGGGATGGCCAACTCGCGTTCCAGCGCGCCACTGCGGTGCAGGAAGTCGAACACCGACTCCACCGTCACCACCGAGTAGTTGCCGGAAATACGCTCGCTGGCCGGGTGGTCGGTGACCGCCACGTTGTCGGCAAAGAAACGCGCGCCCAGCCGTTTGCCGATGCCGATGTGCATGCGGGTGGGCAGGTAACCCTTCTGTTTCAGCCAGGCCAGGGCGGTATCGCGGTCGGCCAGTGCGGTTTCGCCTGCGGCCTGTGCCATGGCGGCCGCCGTCACTTCCAGGATCCACTGGTTGGAGTTCTGATACTGGCTGCTGCCGGGGTAGGCCAGCATGCTGTAGCGCGGCTCGTGCAGTGCCCGTGCCTGTGGTGCGGTACCGGCGAGCAGGGTCTTCAGTGCCGCGCGCACCTCGGGCGTCGGTATGCCAACCCGCAGGTCGGTGGTGATCGAGCTCTCGCCCACCAGGTTCACCAGCCCCTCGCGGTACAGGTCCGAGTTGTCGGTCTTGCAGCGGTTCAGCAGGTGCACCACGTCCCAGCTGCCGGCGTCGTTGCGCATCAGGAAGGCCAGGTGGCTGTGGCGCAGCCCGTACTTGCTCAGGTCCTGGCCGCCACGCGCGGCGATGGCCACGTCCACATCGGGCAGGGCATCGAGCGTATCGGCGGTGACGGCGGCCATGTCGAACATGGCGGCAACAGTGGTGGGCGGCGGATAACGCGGGCTGCAGGCCTGCTGCGCGAATGCCGGTGCGGTAAGCGTGGCCAGTGCCAGGGCAGTGGCCAGCGGAAATACGGTGCGGGGTTTCATCGGCGCGCATCCTTGCATGGCGCCTGCAAAAGATTTGTTAGGGGCAGGGGAGAGGGAAAGAAGGGGAGGGAAATGAAGAGAGAGGAAGGAGAGAGAAGAAGGAGAGAGAAGAAGGAGAGAGAAGAAGGAGAGAGAAGAAGGTAAGGGAGGCGCTGCATGCTCCGCTTTCAAACCGTCATTCCCGCGCAGGCGGGAATCGCTCTTGCCCTTGATCCTGCTTTTGCTTTCTTCAGTACATGTGGGTGTGGAAGCCAAGGGCGATTCCCGCCTGCGCGGGAATGACGGCATAAGGACGAAACCTGAAGCCCTCGGCCGCTCCCTCGTCCTACAGCCCCAACCGCGCCCTGACTTCATCGGCAATCCGCACCGTCTCCCGCAGTGGCTCCACCGGTAGGGTAACGTCCGCGTCCAGTGCCTCTAGGCCCACCAGCAGCCGGCCGCGATCGCGCAGCGCCTGTTGGAAGCGGGCCATGCGGCCCTGCGCGCGCTGGCCCAGCAGTACGCCTACCGGTACCCGGGTGGCACAGGCCTCGGACAGCAGGTTCACCGAATCCGGCGTGCAGACGATGCGGTCGGCCCAGCCCAGCAGGCCGGCGTAGGGGTTGGAACCGTCGCCGCCATCGCTCCAGATCACCCCGGGCACATCGTCAAAAGCCGCCAGCAGGGCCTGTGTCACCGGCTTGGGGGTGCGCCGCGAGGTGGTGGCCAGCACGCTGCCGCCATCGGCGCGGATGCGCGCGGCCAACTGCTGGAACAGGGGTTGGATGTCGGCGTCCTGCCATGGAGCGTGGTCGGTGGGCCCGCCCACCAGCAGGGCGGTGCGCGGCCCGGGCAGCTGCTCGAAGCTGGAAAATGCAGCCCGGCCCCAGGCCAGCCAGTCGTCGCTGACGGGATTGAGGCTGCCCAGCAGGGTGAGCACGTTGGCACCGCGCAGGCGGTCGTGCTCGGGCACCACCAGCAGGTCCCAATGACGCGGATTGATGCGCGGGTCCAGGATCTGCACCGTGCGCGTGCCGCGCTGGGCCAGTACCCGCAGGGCGGCGGCGGCCTGGCGGCCGCAGCCGATCGCCAGCCCCGGATCGGTGCCGGCCAGGTTCTGGAAAGCCTCGCCAAAGCCCCCGGCGGCGCCCGGCAGCAAGCGCGGGGACAGCCAACGCCACGGCGCCTGCGGCTGCAGCTGCAGCCGCTGCTGGCCACCCAGGCGCAGCGCCGACGCCAGCGCCACGGCCTGCCGCACATTGCCGGCGCGGCCGTCAGTGATCGTCCAGGGGAGCGTCGATCGTTTCGCGTATGGCATTAATTCGTTTCAATAAGGCGTGGTGTTGCAACAGTCGAGGCGCTCTACACTGCGCGCTCAGATCGGCGATGCCATTGTCCCGGGCTTTCCGGCGCAATGCCATGAGACCGTAGCCAATTCACCACGGAGTTTCCATGTCCGACATCTTCAACGATGCCGCGCTTGACCAGCTGTTCCGCACCGCGCGTACGCAGAATGCCTTCCAGGACCGCCCGGTCGAGGACAGCCAGTTGCGTGCCTTGTACGACCTGCTGAAGTGGGCGCCCACCGCCGCCAACTCCACGCCGGCCCGGTTCGTGTTCGTCAAATCCGCTGAAGCCAAGCAGAAGCTGGCCCCGGCCCTGTCCGAGGGCAACCTGGCCAAGACCTTGGCCGCGCCGGTGACGGTGATTGTCGGTTTCGACCAGGATTTCCACGAAAAGCTGCCCTACCTGTTCCCGCACACCGACGCCAAGGCCTGGTTCGACGGCCCGCGCGAAGGTCGCCACGAGGCGGCGTTCCGCAACGGCACCCTGCAGGGCGCCTACCTGATCCTCGCCGCGCGCGCGCTGGGCCTGGATGCAGGCCCGATGTCGGGCTTCGATGCGGCCAAGGTGGACGAAGCGTTCTTTGCCGGCACCGCGATCAAGTCCAACTTCCTGGTCAACCTGGGCTATGGCGATCCGTCGGCGGTATTCCCGCGCCTGCCGCGCCTGTCCTTCGACGAAGCGGCACGCATTGTCTGAGTGTTGTCCCGGCGGTTTCCGTCACGGCGACTGAAGCTCCGCCTGTTGAAACTGCCCTCATCCCGTTTTCCCACTTTCAGGAGAATTCCCATGTCCAATCTTTCCAAGCTGCTGCTCCCGCTGGCCCTGGCCGCTGCCATCACCGCCTGCTCCAAGCCGGCCGATACCGCTGCTCCGGCTGCCGCCCCGGCTGAAACCGCTGCTGCCCCGGCCGATGCTGCTGCCGCCCCGGCTGCCAGCGAAGCCGCTGCCATCCAGGTTGCCGCCGGCACCTACAAGCTCGACCCGACCCACACCGACGTGCTGGTGCAGTGGAACCACATGGGCTTCTCCAACCCGACCGCCCACTTCGGCAATGCCGATGGCACCCTGGTGTACGACGCTGCCGACGTCAGCAAGTCGAGCGTGGAAGTGACCCTGCCGCTGTCGGGCCTGAACAGCTTCACCGCCAAGTTCGACGAACACCTGCGCAGCGCTGATTTCTTCGACGCCGCCAAGTTCCCGACTGCCACCTTCAAGAGCACCAAGGTGGAAGCTGCCGGCACCAACAAGCTGACCGTGACCGGTGACCTGACCGTCAAGGGCCAGACCAAGCCGGTGGTGCTGGATGTCACTGTCAATGGTGCCGGTGAGCACCCGATGATGAAGGTGCCGTCGGTGGGCTTTGATGCCACCACCACCATCAAGCGCAGCGACTTCGGCGTGGGCGCCTATGCCCCGGCGGTGAGCGATGACGTCAAGATCCGCATCACCACCGAAGCGTCGATTCCGAAGGCCGAGTAATCGCGTCCGGGTTGTTCGAGGTTGCAGCTAAAAAGCAAAGGCCCGCCATTGGCGGGCCTTTGCTTTTGTGTGTGTGTGGTGTTTGGGAGGGGGCGTGGCTAAAGCTAGAGCTAAGGCCAAAGCCAAGGCCAAAGCTAAAGCCAAAGCTAAAGCCAAAGCCAAAGCTAAAGCTAAAGCTAAAGCTAAAGCCAAGGCCAAGGCTTGCCCTCACCCCTACCCCTCTCCCGCTGGCGGGAGAGGGGAATGCAAAGCAGAGCAGAGCGGGGCAAGGCAGAGCAAAGCAGAGCAAAGCAGAGCGGGGCAAAGCAAAGCAAAGCGATGCCGGCTTTTCAGGAACGAAGCCAGCGCTGCATCAGTTCCGCACAATCGCGCCGATCAAGTCCCCTCTCCCGCTGGCGGGAGAGGGGTAGGGGTGAGGGCAAGCTTCTGCACTTCAGGCTTCAAAGCGCTCCACCCAAAACACCCCACAAAACTCACTCGCAGCGAACCGCCGTAATCACATTGTCCGCGTCCATGTACACGCGCAGACGATCCTGGCGAATATCGCGCGACACAATCGTGGTCGGCGTGATCGGATTGACCAGGCCAGCGCCGCTTTCCTTGGCCAAGCGGCGCATATTGGCCTCATCGCCGGGCAGGCCCACCGCCCATTGCAGGCTGGCATCACTGCAGCGGCCGTCGCCGGCCACGGTTGGGCCCGGTGCGGTGAGGCAACCGCCCAGCGTAAGCGCCAACAACATGCAGGCGGGCAGGCGCAGCGTGCGCAGGCGGGGGGGAAAGGCAGGCATGGTGATCATCTGATGTGTGCGACCGGGTGTGGTTGCGGCCAGCATAGCAGCGCCCCCGCTGTACGCCCGCCCCTTGCCGGGATTGCCAACTGCGTCTTAGACGAAAAATGAATGGCTGCTAAGATCCTGCGGATTGCATTACTGAACCGGTCCAGCCACGGAGGCAACACCCATGAAGTCAGTCAAGCGATCCCTCCTCGCCGCCTGCGCCACCGCCTGCATCGGCATGCTCGGCGTACAACACGATGCCGATGCCTGCACCCGCTTCGTCTACCACGGTGCCGGCGATGAAATCTTCACTGGCCGCTCGATGGACTACAAGGTCGACACCGGCACCCACCTGTGGATGTTCCCGCGTGGCATGCAGCGCACCGGCGAAACCGGTGCCGACACGCTCAAGTGGACCTCGCGCTATGGCAGCGTCATCGCCAGTGCCTACGACATCGCCACCACCGACGGCATGAACGAGGCCGGCCTGGTCGCCAACCTGCTGTGGCTGGCCGAGTCCGAGTACCCCGAGCGCAACAGCGGCAAGCCGGGCCTGGCCATCTCGGTGTGGACCCAGTACATGCTGGACAACTTCGCCACCGTGGACGAAGCGGTCAAGGCGCTGGCCGACGAGCCCTTCACCCTGGTCAGCGACGCCGCACCGGGCGAGCAGCGCCTGGCCACATTGCACCTGTCCTTGTCCGATGCCAGTGGCGACAGCGCGATCATCGAGTACATCAAGGGCAAGCAGGTCATCCACCACAGCCGCGACTACAAGGTGATGACCAACTCGCCGATCTTCGAGGAGCAGCTGGCGCTGGAAAGCTACTGGCGGCAGATTGGCGGCACGGTGATGCTGCCGGGCACCAACCGCGCCTCCGACCGCTTCGCGCGCGCTGCGTTCTACATCGACGCCATCCCCAAATCGACCGATCCGGTGGAGTCCACCGCCAGCGTGTTCGGCGTGATCCGCAACGTATCGGTGCCTTATGGCATCACCACCCCGGGCGAGCCCAATATCTCCTCCACCCGCTGGCGCACGGTGTCCGACCAGTCGCGCAAGCGCTACTACTTCGAGTCGGCGCTGAGCACCAACGTGTTCTGGGTGGACCTGAAGAAGATCGACTTCGGCGCCAACAGCGGCAAGGTCAAGCGCTTGGACCTGGGTGAGCAGGCACGCAACATCTATGCCGGCGAGGCCAACGCCCAGTTCAAGGAAACCAAGCCGTTCCGTTTCCTCGGCGTCTGAGCACCACCCGCGTATACCGAACGCATGCCCGGCAAGCGGGCATGCGTTACCCGGAGTTCCAATGAACAAGCAATTCAGATTCAAGCGCCTGCCGGCGTTGCTGGCAGCGCTTTTGCTGGCGCCGCCGCTGGCCCAGGCCGAGAGTGCCAGTGATGACAGCTGGCGCTTCCAGGCCACGCCCTATGTGTGGATGAGCGGCATGGAAGGCCAGGTCAGGCCGTTCCGCAGCGCGCCGACGGCGGACGTGGACAAATCCTTCTCCGAGCTGATGGACAGCCTGGACGCGGCAGCCTTTATCACCGGCACCGCGCGTCGGGGTGATTTCGTGCTGCAGGCGGATTTCACCCATGCATCCACCTCCGATTCCACCCCGCTGCCGATCGGCCTGGCGGCCAACGTCAAGGTGCGCCAGACCTCGGCGACGCTGACTGCCGGCTATGCGTGGATGGCAGAGGAGCGCACCGGCATCGATCTGCTGGCGGGTATCCGTTACTGGGATATCAGTGCGGCGGTGGACGTGCCCGGGCTGGTATCGGCGCGTTCGGATTCCAGCTTCGTCGACCCGATTGCCGGCGTGCGCTGGCGGCAGGCCTTGAGCCCGCGTTGGAGCAGCATTGCCTATGTGGACGTAGGCGGCTTTGGCGTGGGCTCGGACAGCACCTGGCAATTGTTGGCGCTGGCCAATTACCAGGCAACGGACAAGCTGTTCGTGTCGATGGGCTACCGCCATCAGCACCTGGATTACCGCGACAAGGGCAAACGACTGGATGTGTCGTTGTCGGGCCCGATGTTGGGTGTGACCTACCGCTTCGGCGCAGGGCAGTAGCTTTAGTCCACTCCCTTTCGCGCAGCGAAGG
>DKPB01000058.1 GCA_002471015.1 Stenotrophomonas sp. UBA7346 | reverse complement strand
CATGGCTCGGCACTACCGGCTTTCTAGTTCACCACGCGGAAGCGCACGCGGGTCCAGGCGCCGTCGGCGGCCAGCGCGGTCAGCGTGTGTTCGCCGGCGTCGTTGAAATCACGGGTGAAGCCGCGCGTGCCCTGGGTCTGGGCAATCCAGCGGCCATCCAGCAACCATTCGATCGTCGCCTCGCTGCCCAGCGCACGCAACTGCAGGCGCGGGCCGTGCTGCGCGCCCGGCGGGCGGGCCAGCGTGGCCAGGTCATTGAGGCCTTCGATATGCAGCACACCGTCCGACTGCCGGCCGTCGTCTGCACAGTCCGCCGCCAAGGGCGGCAGCGCCTGTGCCTGCCGCTGGGCGACGCTTAGCCACGGTGAAGCCAATGCCGGCCACCTGGCGATCTCGCGATCTTCAACCCGCGCATGCCCCTCACAGCCGGGGGACACGCGTTGGCCGGTTGTTGCATCCACCTGGAAACGCAGGCGCCCGGATTGCCACAGCCGTGCCTCACGTTCGGGGAAGCTGGGCGGCACCACGCCCTCCAGCACCCAGGCGGGGAAGCGACGCTGGCACATGGCCGGCGGGGTCTGCGCGGCGGCAATGCCCAGCGGCCAGCAGATCTCGACCTCGCTGACGCTGTCTGGCCGCGCGCGCACCGCATTGTCACCGGCCTGTCGCGGCAGGCTGTCGATCACCTCGAACATCAACGGCAAGGCGGTCACCGCACCGTACTGGCCGGGCAAGGGCGTGCCGTCCGGGCGTCCAACCCAGACCCCGACGGTATAGGTGCGGGTACTGCCTATCGCCCAGGCATCGCGGTAGCCGTAGCTGGTGCCGGTCTTCCAGGCAACGCGCGGGCGGTTGCCGGTATCGAAGGTGCCCACGCCATAACCGGGGCGCGGATTGGATTCGAGTATGTCGCGCACGATCCATGCCGCGCCCGGCGAGACCAAGCGGCGTTCGATGCGCGGGTCCTCGGGCGTATACCGCACGCGGCCGGCGATGCCGTCTCGGTTCAAGGCCGAAAACGCGCCAACCAGGTCCTCCAGGCGTGCGCCGGTACCGCCCAGGATCAAGGCCAGGCTGGGCTGGGTGCCCCGTGGAAAACGCAGATTGATGCCGGCATTGCCCAGCCGCGCGGCAAAGCGCGCCGGCCCAACCCGGTCCAGCAGATCCACCGACGGCACGTTCAAGGACAAACGCAATGCCGTGGCCGCGCCGACCGGCCCGTTGAACGCCGCATCAAAGTTCCCCGGCCGATAACCACCGAAGCTCTGCGGCGCGTCGACGATCAGGCTTTCCGAATGGATCAGGCCATCGTCCAGGGCCATGCCATACAGGAAGGGCTTGAGCGTGGAACCGGGCGAACGCCAGGCCTGCACCATGTCCACATGCCCCAGCCGCGCCTTGTCGCCGAAACTGACCGAGCCAACATAGGCGCGCGCCTCCAGGGTGCGGTTGTCCATCACCAGCAAGGCCGCCGAGGTGCGCTCGGGCAACTGCGAGAAATACGCGGCCACGCGCTCTTCCAGCGTACGTTGCAGGCCGCTGTCGATGGTCGTCTCGATCTGCGCCACGCGTGGCTGGGCACTGCGCAGGCGCTGCGCCAGCAAGGCGGCATGCAGGGGCTGCTGCAGCGAACGCGCGACCACCGATTCAACCCGCGCATCGGCGACCTCCTCGTCCGACCACACGCCCAGCTCGGCCATGCGCGCCAACACCTTGTCGCGGGCGCGCTGCGCGGCCTCGGGGTGCCGATCCGGGCGCAGCCGGCTGGGGGACTGCGGCAGCACCGCCAGCAAGGCGGCCTCGGCCTGTGACAGGTGGGTGGCCGACTTGCCCAGGTAGGCCCAGCTGGCCGCTTCCACGCCTTCGATGGTGCCGCCGTAGGGCGCGCGTTCCAGGTAAAGATCGAGGATCTGCGCCTTGCTCAGGTGCACTTCCAGTTGCAGCGCCCGCAGCAACTGCTTGAGCTTGCCCCAGGGCGTGCGCGTATGCGGATCGAGGATGCGCGCGACCTGCATGGTCAGGGTGGAACCACCGGACACGATGCGCCGTTCCAGCAGCATCTGCTTGCCGGCCCGCAGCAGCGCCCAGGGGTTGATGCCGGGATGGCGCCAGAACCAGCGGTCCTCGTAGGTCAGCAGCGCCTGCAGGTAGAGCGGCGAAATGGTCTTTGCATCGGCCGGATAGCGCCACACCCCTTCGGCGTCGGCGAAGGCACGCAACGGCGTGCCGTCAGCGGCAACGACTAGCGTGCTGGTGTCGCGCGATTTCGGCAGCGGCAAGGGAAATGCCAGGTCCAGCACCAACAGCAAGGTCAGCAGTGCGGCAAGCGCCCAGCGCAGGTTGCGGAGGGTGAACACGGCGCGCAGGCGGGAGCCAAGAGGTTTCAGCCTGGGGAAGCGCGCTTTCACTGGGGACGATTCTTCAAACGTGAGCTGGGGGGCTGGGGCGGATTGGCTTGGCCGTGGGAGAGCTTACCCCTCCCCAACCCTCCCCTTGCCTTCGGCAAAGGGAGGGAGCAGGGCGCCGCGATTGCTGACTGTGCCGCTGCGGCGGAATGACTTGGTCGGGGAGAGCTTACCCCTCCCCAGCCCTCCCCTTGCCGTTGGCAAAGGGAGGGAGCAGGAGCCGACTACGGCTGCACCACCGTGATCGTGCTGGGGTTGGCCCGGCCCACGCCGCGCAGGTCGGGCCGGTACATGTCCTCGGCCAGCGGCGGCGGCACCATGTAGGTGCCCGGGGTGACCGCACGCACCAGGTAGAACACGTGCGCGGTGCTACCACGCGACAGCTTCAGCGCCGCCACGTAGCGGTCATCGCGGAACTCCTCGTGCTTGACGTCGGCGGCGCGCGAACGGTCGCTGATCTGCACCTCGCCCACCACCACGTCAGCCCACTGCTTGGCATCGCCCAGGTTGAAGTTCTCGATCTCCAGCCCGGCGGGCAGCAGGTCGGTGATCAAGGCATCGGGCATGTTCGAATTGGAAGTGACGCTGAGCCGCACGATCAAGGCCTCGCCTTCCTTCAACGGCCGCGGCGTCCACGGCTTGCCGTCGGTGCCGAACCACGCGCGCTCGATGCCGATCACGCTGTTGTCCGGCGCCGGCGGCTGGCGCGGAATGCCGGCAACGTCGAGGCTGGCGAACATCGGGGCCTCGCCCTGCGGCGAGAACCGCACGCCCTGTGCCAGCTGCGCCATGTCGAACACGCGACCGAATGCCTTGCGGGCATCAATGCTCTCGACCTTGTCGCCGACCGCAAGCTCACCGGACACCAGCTTCTTCTGGTTGGCCATCAAGGCCTTGCCCAGACGCGCCAGCGCCACCTGTTCCTGCGTGCTCAGCCACATCAGGCCGTTGCCGCGACGCACATCCAGCGTGCGGCCCAGATCGATCACACGCGCGTCGTACTCCGGCTTGGACAGGCCGCGCTCGTGCAGCAGCGCGATCATCAAGGCCTCATCGCGCAGGCGGGTGCCATAGTCGCCAAAGTACTCCGGACGGTCCGCGCTGGACTTGGCAAAGCCCGCGGCAATCGCCGCCTGGCCGCGCTTGCTGTCGCCCTGGATTGCCAGCGCCGCGCCCAGGTGCACCAGCGACAGGCCGGTCACCGCCTTGCTGCGTTCGTTGTCCCACAGCGTGCGCAGCGTACCCAGCGGCGCGCGGTTGACCCGTGCCAGCACGTAGCCGGAATAGGCCTGGTTGGCGAACTTCAAACCGTCGCGGCGATCACTGCCGTAGAACTGGTTGCCGCCACTGAGCAGGTCTTCGCTGATGCGGTTCAAGGCCTTCTGCAGCACGTTCTCCGGCACCGCAAAACCGGCGTCCTTGGCGTCGAGCAGGAACTCGGCGACATACGGCGTCAATGCCGGGTTGATGTAGTCGTCGTCGCCCCACATCGAGAAGTTGCCGTTGGCCACCTGCATCGAGGCCAGCCGCCCGAACGCGCCCTCCATGCGCTCGCGGCGGGTCTTGGCATCCAGGCCATCGGCACCCAGCATGGCCGAGGTGGCCTCATCCAGCATCAGCGCCGCATAGCCCTTGCTGGTGGTCTGCTCGGCACAGCCATAGGGGTAGTTCAATGCACCCTGCAAGGCAGACGCGAACGGGATGGGCGGCAGCGCGCTGACCAGCATGCGGGCATTGACCGAACCGTCCATCAGGCCGTTGGCGAAACTGCTGTCCAGGTTGACCGGTACCAGCGGGTCCAGGGTGCGGGTCTGCGAGCGCAGCACCGACGGCCAGGCCGCGCGCACTGGCAGGTCATAGCGCCGGTCCACCTTGAAGCCATTGCCATCCACCCGCACCCGCACCTTGGCCACGCTATAGCCTTCCTGCGCGCTAAGCGGGAAGCTCAGGGTGCTCTTGGCATCCACGCCAAGCTGCACCTTGCGGCTTGCCTCGGCGATGCCCAGCGGACCTTCACCGTCCACCCGCACGGCAAATTCGCCGGGCTTGCCGGTGAAGTTCTGCACGTCCAGGGTCACCGTGCTGCGGTCCCCCGGCGCCATCACCCGCGGCATGCTGGCTTCGGCCAGGATTGGCGCGCGCACCAGCGTTTCCACGTCACGGTTGCCGTAACGGTCGGCCGAGTAGACCAGCGCCGAGACGCGCAGGGTGCCGTTGAAATCCGGTACCTGCAGGCGTACCCGCGCATTGCCCTTGGCGTCCAACGCCACCGGCCCGGAGAACAGGTCCACGGTCTGCACCCGCGCGGTCGGCCGCTTGGCCTGCGGCAAGGCCGCCAAGGCCATGTCGCCACCGAACTTCAGCTTGCCGCTATTGCCCTCGAAGCTCTCGATCACCCGGCCGTAGATGTCATAGGCATCCACGCCAAGGCGGCGCTGTGCGAAGAAATGCGCCGGTGCATCCGGCACCGGGAAGCGGGTGATGTTGAGAATGCCCACGTCCACCGCCGACACCGTGACGTGCGCCGGCTTGCCGGCCAGTTCCGGCGCGCTGACGGTCACCGTCATCGGCTGCTCCGGACGCATCTGCTTGGGCGCGATCAAACCGACCGCAACGCGGCGGTCGCGGCGGTCCATCGGCACATGCGCCACGCCCACGGCACGCGCCGGGGTGATCTTGCTGGGGGCGGTGCCGCCGCGGAATACCAATGCGGTGATGTAGACATCGTGCCGCTCCCAGTCCTTGGTGACCGGGATTTCAAAGGTGCTGCCCGGCTTGGCATCGATATCCTGCACGTACAGCATGTGGTCGCTTTCCACCATCAGCAGGCCACGGCCGGCATGCGGCGGGGTCAGCGTGACCTTGACGGTATCGCCGGCACGGTAACCCGCCTTGTCCAGCGACAGCTTGACCTTGTCCGGGCGCGCATCCAGGCCACGGTTGTCGTCGTTCCAGCTCCAGCCGGCGCGGAACGGATAGCGCATGGTCAGGCCGGTGGCCGGGTCGAACACGTCCACCCGGTACTCGCCCCACTCCACCGGGAAATCGAAACGGGCCGCAGTGGTCCCGGCATCGATGGTGCGGGTTTCCTTGTTCTCGAAACGGCGGGTGAAGTCGTAATCCCAGCGGTTGTCGGTATAGGTCCAGTGGTAGTCGCGCAGTTCGCGCACCAGGGTGACCTTCAGGCCCTTGGCCGGCTGCGGCTTGCCCTCGGCGTCCACCCGCATCAGCTCGAAGCGCGCGTTCGCATTGGCATCGGCACCATCGGCGTCGTTGAACAGGGGACGCACGGCCACCAGAACCGGCGCCGGCCACATCACCCGCTTCAGGGTGCGGGTAACGGTACGGCCGCCGGTCTCATAGACGCTGCCGGACAGCAGCGCGGCCACGGTGGTGGCCTTGCCTGCCTCGGCTGGCAGGGCGACGTCCTGGCGGAGCTTGCCGTCCTTGGGCAGGGTGGTATCGATCACGTCATTGGCTTCGCGCGGCAACTGCACGGTCGGGTCGCCGAAGAACCAGCCCGGCATGGCCTCCACCGGATGCTGCTCCACCGCCACCGCCAAGCGTGCGGTGAAGCGGTTGCCGTCGGCCGGCGCGCCATACAGGTAGGCCGCATCGGCCTGCAGCTGCAGGGCCTCGCCGGGCTTGAGCGTTTTCTGCGCGCTGTCCAGGTCCAGCTTCATGCGCTCGGGCAGAAATTCCTCGATGCGCAGGGTCATGCCCTGCACCGCTTCCTTGCTGCCCGGGTCGGTACGGAACTCCACCGTCCAGCGGCCGGTAGGCGCCTCCACCGGGATGGTCTGCTCGAACGCGAAATAGCCCTGCTCGCCCGGCTGCAGGCGGGTCTCGCGGAAGGTCTTGCCATCGGGCTGCTTGAGCCGCAGGAACACCGGCTGACCGCCGGTAGCCGGCCCGGCCAGGGTCTTGCCGTCGTTGTCGCGCAGCAGCGCGGAGATGCGCACTGTTTCGCCCGGGCGGTAAAGGTCACGTCCGGACCAGGCGAAGACATCGAAATTCGCGTTCTGGCGGCCGGCCACGGCGAACTCACTCAGGTCCAGCGCCGGCTGGTTGAACGGCAGCATGGTGGTGTCGCTGCCACTGCTGGCCACCAGCACATGCGCCGCATCCAGCGTGTAGTTCAGCAGGGCGTTGCCATTGGCATCGGTCTGGCCCTTGAGGATGACCTCGCCCTTGCCGTCGATGACCTTCAGCTCGACCTTCTTGGCCGGCGCGCCGTCGGCCAGCGAAGCGGTATGCACGAACAGCTTGTCCTTGTAGGCCCGGGTGTGCAGGCCGATATCGCTGACGGTGAAGAAGGCGGTATCAAACTCGTTGTCGAAGCTGCCGGTGCGCTTCATCACCGCGAAGTACAGGCCCGGCTGCTGCAGTTCCTTGACGTCCTGGATCGGCAGGTAGGTCAGCACGCGCTCGTTCTGCTTGCCGCCCAGCACGAAGCGGTTGACGTAGACCGGCTCGGCCAGCTGGTTCAGCGGGGTGTTGTCGCCGTACTCGCTGTCCAGCTCCCAGCTGCCGCGGCGGCCGCCGCGCTGGTACTGGCTGAAGAAGGTAGGCAGGTCCTTCTCGCGCACGCGCAGGAACTCGACGTCCACCTCCGGCACGTTCACCGACACCACCGGCAGGCCGCGGCTGTCCTTGGCCGGCAGCACACTGCCCTGCGAGGCAAACCCCACCGCCGGGTCCAGCTCGCCGGTGAACACCTTCTGCTTGACCTCGCTGCCCAGCCGGTTGCCGTCAGCAGCCAGCAGGTCGGCGGAGATGATCAGGGTGTATTCCTTGGCCGCCTCCACATAGGGATAGCGCAGGGTCTTGCCGCCGTCGGACAGCGACCAGCTGCTGTCCTCGTTGCCGACCTTCTCCTCGAAGCGCAGCAGCTTGTCGAAATCCTGGGTGCCGACCAGCGGCCGCGAGAACTCCACCGCCAGCGCCAGGCCGTCGCCGCTCTTCTGGTCCGGATAGGCGCGCAGCATGGCGAAGCCCTTGACCTCTTCCTGCGTGGTCTTGATCGCCTCCCCGCTGGCCCCGGGCAACTGCCCGCTCTCATTGCGCTTGCATCCTGCAACCAGGGCCAGCGCCATCAAGGCGACTGCGGCCCAGCGCTTGCCCACCGACATCCTGTTATCCATGGCGTCCTCCAGCAGATCGCCCGAGTATACCCAGCCCCGTGCGAGGATCCCGCCAACATTCAGGCGTCGCGCAGCCGCAATGTCCTGAACAGCGCGATGGCCGCGCAGCCCGCCAGCAACAGCATGGTGAAAGCCATGGGCCGGGCATCGTGGTCCCCGCCCAGGCCAACCAACGGCGCCACCAGGGCACCGCCCAGGAACTGGAACGTCCCGATGAAGGCGGAGCCCGCACCCGCATGGGCGCGGACCTCGGCCAAGGCCAGCGCCACCGCATTGCCGTAAGTCAGGCCCAGGCAAGGCATCACCAGCCACAGCGCCAGCAGCGCCGGCCAACGCGGCATGCCGGCCAAGGCCAGGACCACCAGTACCGTTGTCATCAACAACAGTCCGCTGACGCCAATACTCAACAGGCGGCGCGGCGCCACCTTGCCCGCCAAGCGCACATTGACGATGTTGCCCAGCATCAGGCCTAGCGCGTTGCAGCCGAAGGCAATCGCATACTGCTTCTCGCTCAGGCCGATCACGTTCTGCAGGACGAAGGGCGAGGCGGAGATATAGGAAAACATGGCCGCGAACGCGAACACCATGGTCAGGGCGAAGCCGACATAGCGCGGCGTGCCCAGCACCTTGCCGGCATTGCCGAGCATCCCGCGCAGGCCACCGCCCTGCCTTGCAGACGCAGGCAGGGTTTCCCCCACCACCAGCAGCACGCCCATATACATCAGCGCCACCAGGGCGACGATCACCCACATCACTGCCCGCCACCCGGCCACACTGGCAACCAGCCCGCCGATCAGTGGCGCCAGCACCGGTGCCAGGCCGCCGATCACCATCATCAGGCTCATGCGTTTGGCCGCAGTGGCACCGCTGCTGGTATCGGCAATGATGGCTCTTGCCAGCACCACACCGGCGCCACCGCTGAAACCCTGCAGGAAGCGCGCGGCGATCAGCATCTCCACGCCACCGCTCAACGCGCAGGCAATGCTGGCCAACAGGCACAGCACCGTACCGACAAGCAAAGGACGCCGCCGGCCCATGCCATCGGAGAGGGGACCAATCACCAACTGGCCACTGGCCACACCGGCGAGAAAAGCAGTCAGGGTGAGCTGGATGCCGGACGCACTGGTGCCCAGGTCATGTGCCATGCGTGGCAGGGAGGGCAGGTACATGTCGGTGGCAAGCGGTGCCACCGCCGACAGCAACGCCAGCACCGGCAACAGCCAGCGCGAGCTGGGCGCAGGCGCGCAAACAGGGTTTGACATTGGTGTGCCGCCAATGACGAGAGGCGGTTCATTTTACGGATCAACCCGTCCCATCGACGTCGGGGATGTGTTCCACCCGGGTTGGCAAAGCCAGGCCCGCCCTGGCGGAAGCCACACCTGTTCAGTCAGAACGCATCACCCGGCGCGCGTACCCAGCCTTCCATCAGGATGCGCGCACTGCGGCTCATCACTGCCTTGGTGACGGTCCATTGGCCATCCACCGATTCGACCGCGGCACCGACGCGGAGCGTGCCGGACGGATGGCCAAAGCGCACTGCATCGCGCTGTCCACCACCGGCGGCGAGGTTGACCAGGGTGCCCGGCACGGCCGCTGCCGTGGCGATGGCGACCGAGGCCGTGCCCATCATCGCGTGGTGCAACTTGCCCATCGACATGGCGCGGGCATTGAGGTCGATGTCGCCGGCGTGGATCTGCTTGTTGCCGCTGGACAGATAGTCCTGCGGCGGCGCGACGAAGGCGACCTTGGGCGTGTGCTGGCGCTTGAGCGCCTCTTCAGGGGTCTTGATCAGGCCCATGCGCAGCGCGCCGGCAACACGGATTGCCTCGAGCTTTGCCAGCGCCGCCTTGTCATCGTTGATGGCGGGTTGCAGCTCGGCACCGGTGTAGCCGATGTCCTGCGCGTTGACGAACACCGTGGGAATGCCAGCAGTGATCATCGTCGCCTGCAGCGTGCCCACGCCGGGCACATCAAGCTCATCGACCAGGTTGCCGGTGGGGAACATCGCGCCACCGCCCTCACCTTCGCCCTCGTCGGCCGGGTCGATGAACTCCAGCACGATCTCGGCGGCCGGGAAGGTGACACCGTCCAGTTCGAAGTCACCGGTTTCCTGCACCTGACCGTTGGTGATGGGCACATGGGCGATAATGGTCTTGTTGATGTTGGCCTGCCAGATGCGCACCGCGCAGATGCCGTTCTCGGGCACGCGTGCCGGATCGACGTAGCCTGCATGCAGCGCGAACGCGCCCGCGCCGGTCGACAGGTTGCCGCAGTTGCCGGACCAGTCGACGAAGTTGGTATCGATGGACACCTGGCCGTACAGGTAGTCCACGTCGTGATCGGGCTTGCTGCTGGGCGAGATGATCACGCACTTGCTGGTGCTGGAGGTGGCGCCGCCCATGCCATCGGTTTGCTTGGCATAGGGATCTGGCGAACCGATCACCCGTTGCAATAGATGATCACGTGCCGGGCCCGGCTGCTGTGCGCTGGCCGGCAGGTCTTCCAGGCGGAAGAACACGCCTTTGGAGGTGCCGCCGCGCATATAGGTGGCCGGGATCTTGATCTGGGGGACGTGGGACATGGGGGTGGGTTCCCTTGGGTTGTTGTTGTGTGGGGTGAGAGCTTTCCCCCTCTCCCCAACCCCTCTCCCGCGAGGGGAGAGGGGCTTTGGTCTGCGCGAGCGCCGGCAATGCTGGAACTCGCATCATTTGCTGTTGCTCCCCTCTCCCGCGAGGGGAGAGGGGCTTTGGTCCGCGCGAGTGCCGGCAATGCTGGAACTCACATCATTTGCTTTTGCTCCCCTCTCCCGCGAGGG
>DKPB01000042.1:614-3863 GCA_002471015.1 Stenotrophomonas sp. UBA7346 | reverse complement strand
CATGGCTCGGCACTACAACGGATTGATTCGTGCATGACGCCTCTTGCCGAGCATGGCTCGGCACTACAAAAAAGGCCCGGGTTTCCCCGGGCCTTTGGCGTTCATCGTTGCGGCCTTGCTCAGGCGGCGAACAATGCCTTCATCTTCTTCAGCGCATTCGCCTCGATCTGGCGGATGCGTTCGGCCGATACGCCGTACTCGTCTGCCAGTTCCTGCAGCGTCACCTTGCTGTCGGCATCCAGCCAACGGCGGGCGATGATGTCACGCGAACGCTGGTCGAGCTTGGCCAGGCCTTCGCGCAACAGGCTCAGCTGGTTGTCTTCGCTGTCCTCACGCTCATAGGCCTGCGACGGGTCTTCATCGCGGGCGACCAGGTACGCTGCCGGCGACGGCGGCGCATGATCGTCGTCTTCATCCGACGGCGCATCAAAACCGATGTCACGACCGGACAGGCGCGATTCCATCTCCATCACTTCACGCTCGGAGACGTTCAGATCCTTGGCGACGGCGCTGACCTCGGCGGCGTTCATCCAGCCCAGGCGGGTCTTGGACTTGCGCAGGTTGAAGAACAGCTTGCGCTGCGCCTTGGTCGTGGCGACCTTGACGATGCGCCAGTTCTTGAGGATGAACTCGTGCATCTCGGCACGGATCCAGTGCACCGCGAAGGAGACCAGGCGTACGCCCATGTCCGGGTCGAAGCGCTTGACCGCCTTCATCAGGCCGATGTTGCCTTCCTGGATCAGGTCGCCCAGCTGCAGGCCGTAGCCGTTGTAACCGCGGGCCACGTGCACCACGAAGCGCAGGTGCGAATGCACCAGCTCACGCGCGGCGTTCAGATCCTGCTCGTCACGGAAGCGACGCGACAGTTCCTGTTCCTCATCGACCGACAGCACCGGGATCTGGTGCACGGCACCGATGTAGGCGTCCAGCGAACCGAGCGCACTGGGAATCGGGAGATTGTTTGCCACAAGGGCAGTGGAGGTGTTCAGGTTCATAGGACCTCATCTTAGCAGTCGAACTATTGGACTGCTCAGTACAGAAAAAGTTCCAGCGTTCTGTTTTTGTTGCCAAACCTTCATCTAAAGCTGAATTCGCCGCAGCGGCAACAGTCTAGAGGTCAGAATTACACCTTAACAAACCTTCTGTCGCCAGCATATGACAGGAATCAAACCGGTTCAGTCGGCAGCCGCCTTGCGCTCAAGCTATGCTCCCAGGCTCCTCGCACGCCCTCTCCGGCCCTGTTACGGGACCGGAGAGGCCGGCGTGAGCGCTTACCTGCCCTGCGCTGGTGTGGCTTCCAACTGCGGGCGGGTCAAACCACTTTCGCGCCACCACAGCTGTTCGGCATCCAGGACCGGCGCTTGCTGGCCGTAGCTCAGACGCAGGCCGAAGCTGTTGGCGAACAGGTCGCTGGCCTGTTCCCGACGGAACTGCAACGCCATCGTCCAGCCGCTGCGGAAGCCAAATTCCACGCCGCCGCCAAAGGCCAACGTGTTGTCGTTATAACTGCGAACGCCCAGCAGGTAGTCGCTGTCATTGGGCGCTACCACATAGTTCAGCGCGGCATCGCCGTTGCTGCGCAAGGCCTGCCGCCACTCCAGCATCCACGACGGCCGCACCGAAGCCCGCGCGGTGCGGAACAGGTAACGCCCTTCCACACCCAGCGCTGCGGTACTGCTGTCCAGGATCTGCCGGCGGTACTGCAGGTCGTAGTCACCCAAGCCATGCTCACGGTAGGCCTGCAGGGCAGTACGGCTGGCATCCAGGCGACCATAACCGGTCAGTGTGCCGGTCTCGCCCTGATGATCGTAGCCCAAGCTCAACGAGGCATAGCCTTGCTGGCCTTCACGTGAGGCAACCGCCGAAGCATTGACCTCGTTGCTGCGACGGCGGATGTCGAAATCCAGTTGTCCCCAGCCCAGCAGGCCGTCGATGAACCATGCGCGGCTGTGCCAGTTGCCGTACAGCGCCAACGACTTCTGCCGCGAATCCAATGCCGAACCCACGGTGTCGAAGTCGGTGTCATTCCAACCGTAGCCTCCGGCAAAGCCCAACGTGGTGCTTTCACCGAAGCGGCGATCCACGCCAACGCTGATACCGTCGGTACGGAACGAAGATCCCTCTGCATTGCTACGTGCGTCACGCTGGCCCCACTGGATGGCACCGGCACTCCAGAACCCCCAGCCCGCCGGCAGCTTCGGCGCAGGCGCGCCCACCTGCCCGGCATTCAGCGCCAGGCCCTGCTGGCCCATGCCGCCCTGCAGGTTCAACGACATTGCCTGCGAAGACGCATTGCCACCATGCCGCAACTGGCTCAAGCGCGAGCGGATATTGTCCTGCTGCGCCTGCACGAAACGCAGGCTGGCATCCACTTGCGCCTGCACCCCCGCAATCACACCCGGGTCGCGTGTCGGGTCAGGACGATCATTCACCGTCAGCTGCAGGCTCACCATGCCTTCGACGAAGTTGGCAGTTGCTGCCTGCGTTGCCGTCAACGTCACCGTGCCCGCTGCCAGCAAGGTGACCGTGCGGCCATCGATGCGTGCCACGCGAGTGTCACTGCTGCTGAAGTGGAACGCACCTGAGGCGTTGCTGCTCGGGTCGGGCAGGTCGAAGTTGCCGTCCTCACGCTGCTTGTGCAGGTCGCCCAGCCACGACAGCACCGGCGCGGCCTTGCCGATAACGACATCCAACTTCGCCTGTACAGCCGCCGAATAGTTGGCATTGCCGGCCTGGTCGGCGGTCAACGAACAGGTACCCGCAGCAACCATCGTCACCGTGGAGCCATTCACCGTACAGGTGCTCGGCGTGGAGGAAGCAAACAGCAACGGTTCGGCAGAAGCGCCCGCCTCCGCATCGAGTGCGAAACTGCCGCCGGCCGCATACACCGGCTCCGCCGGATTGGCGACGAAATTGCGGATGCTCTGCGCCGCCCGTCCAATGCTGATGATCTGCGTTTCCTGCTTGGCGGCGGCGTAGTTGTTGTCACCGGCCTGATCGGCAGCAATGACGCAATTGCCGGCCGACAGCATCGTCACGGTACTGCCGTTGATCGAACACACTGCCGGCGACTGGCTACTGTAGGTCACCGCCAAACCGCTGCTGACCGTGGCCAGCGGATTCAGCGCGAAGCTGCTACCACTGACAAAGCTCTGTCCGCTCTGCGCAGCGAAGGTGATCACCTGCGTCGCCGCACCAATCGTGACGCTCAAGGTTTCCTGCGGGGCTGCGCTGTAGTTGCTGTTGCCT
>DKPB01000042.1:0-418 GCA_002471015.1 Stenotrophomonas sp. UBA7346 | reverse complement strand
CCGCACTGACCATCGTCACCGAGGAACCGGCAACAGTACATATGCCAGGCGTGGTCGAAGCAAACACCACCGGCTCGCCCGAAGCACCGCCGGTTGCCGACACGGCAAACGTACCGCCGACCGAGAACACCGGGTTCGTCGGAGTGGCGATGAAAGCAGTGATCACCTGCGTGGCCGACCCAATCGTGACGCTCAGGGCTTGCTGCGGCGCCGCGCTGTAGTTGCTGTTGCCTGCCTGGTCGGCGGTCAGCGCACAGCTGCCTGCGTTGACCATCGTCACCGTAGAGCCACTCACCGTGCACACGCTCGGCGTGGTCGAAGCAAACACCACCGGCTCGCCCGAAGCACCGCCCGTCGCCGACACGGCAAAGGTGCCGCCGACCGAGAACACCGGAGTCGCCGGGTTGGCCACAAAACC
>DKPB01000067.1 GCA_002471015.1 Stenotrophomonas sp. UBA7346 | reverse complement strand
AAAATCGACCCCTCCCCAACCCTCCCCTTGGCTAGGCCAAAGGGAGGGAGCAGATCGGTAGTGCCGAGCCATGCTCGGCAGGGGCTTGCCCAGCGAAAGGCCAACCCCTCCCCAACCCTCCCCTTGGCTGCGCCAAAGGCAGGGAGCAGAACGGTGGTGCCGAGCCATGCTCGGCAAGGGCCTCCCCAGCAAGCCTCCAGCCCCAGCGGCTTAACATCCATGGCGCTAGAATCACCGGCTTGAAAGCGTTTCCATGAAGGCCAGCCGGTGTCCCCCGACCGCATTGAATCCCTGATTTCCCGCATGACCGTCGACGAAAAAGTCGGCCAGCTCAGCGTGTTTGCCGACATGGTCCGCCCGTTCGCGCCTGACGTGAACCCGGAAGCCAACGTACGCAATGCCGAGCAGGTGCTGGAACAGGTACGCGCAGGCCGGGTCGGCTCATTGTTCAACGGCGTTGGTGCCGAGTTGGGCCGGCGCATCCAGCAGGTGGCGCTGGAAGAAAGCCGCCTGGGCATCCCGGTGATCCTTGCCTCGGACGTTATCCACGGCATGCGCACGGTGTTCCCGATTCCGCTGGGCGAGGCTGCCAGCTTCGAGCCCGAGTTGGCTCGCCGCACCGCCCGCGCCACGGCAGTAGAGGCCACCGCTGCCGGCATCCACTGGACCTACGCACCGGCGGTGGACATCGCCCGCGACCAGCGTTGGGGCCGGGGTGCCGAGGGCGCCGGCGAGGACGTGGTGCTGGGCTGCGAATTTGCCGCGGCGCGCGTGCGTGGTTTCCAGGGCGAGGACCTGACCGCCGAGGATGCGCTGCTGGCCACGCCCAAGCATTTCGCCGCCTATGGCGCGGTGGCGGCAGGCATGGAGTACGCCCAGGTGGACATCTCGCCGCAGACCCTGCGCGATGTGCACCTGCCGCCGTTCAAGGCCGCGCTGGATGCCGGCGCGCTGTCGCTGATGAGCGCCTTCAACGACATCAATGGTGTGCCCGCCAGCGCCAACCGCGCGCTGTTGACCGATCTGCTGCGCAGCGAATGGAAATTCGAGGGCGTGGTGGTATCCGATTACACCGCGGACATGGAGCTGATCGCCCACGGCTACGCCGCCGATGAAGTCGATGCCACCCGCAAGGCCTTCCTGGCCGGGCTCGACCTGAGCATGCAGAGCGGCTTCTACGACCAGCACCTGGCCGGGCTGGTGCATGCCGGCGAGGTGCCGATGGCCGTGCTGGACGAATCGGTGCGGCGCATCCTGCGCCTGAAGCAGGCCATCGGCCTGTTCGACAACCCGTACCGCTCCCTGGACCCCGCACGCGAGGCGGATCAATCCCATATCGCCGAGCACGATGCGCTGGCACGCGATGCCGCGCGCCGCTCGGTGGTACTGCTGAAGAATGACGGCGACCTGCTGCCCTTGAAGAAGCAGGGGCAGAAGATCGCGCTGATCGGCCCGTTCGTGCAGGACCGTGACAACATCGAAGGTTGCTGGACCCTGTTCGGCGACAAGTCGCGCTATGTCACTCTGGAAAACGGTATGCGCGCAGCCATCGGCGATGCCGCGGCACTGGATGTGGTGGCGGGCTGTGCGCTGGAGGCGCCCGTGGAGGGCGGCATCGAAGCTGCTGTCGCTGCCGCACGGCTTGCCGACGTGGTGGTGCTGGCCGTGGGCGAACCGCAGCGTTACAGCGGTGAAGCACAGTCGCGGGTGGAGATTATCTTGCCGCCCCCACAGCAGGCCTTGGCCGAGGCGGTGGCCGCAACCGGCACGCCAATGGTGGTGCTGTTGCGCAACGGCCGCGCGCTGGCCCTGCAGGGGGCGGTACGCGAGGCGCAGGCCATCGCGGTCACCTGGTATCTGGGCACGCAGAACGGTCATGCATTGGCCGATATCCTGTTCGGCGACTACAGCCCTTCGGCGCGCCTGCCGGTGAGCTTTCCACAGGCCTCGGGCCAGCAGCCGTATTTCTACAACCATCCGCGTAGCGGGCGCCCGGAACTGCCGGGCATGTCGGAGTTCAAATCGCGCTGGCGCGAGGTGCCGAATGCGGCGCTGTACGCGTTCGGTCATGGCCTGGGGTATGCGCGCTTCGCATATGCGTCACCGCGTTTGAGCGCCCCGCAACTGGATTGGGATGGCGAGCTGCTGATCCGCACCAGCGTGCGCAATGTCAGCGCGGTGGCCGGTGAGGAGGTAGTGCAGCTGTATGTGCATGATCGCGTCGCCAGCCGGGTGCGGCCGGTGCGTGAGTTGAAGGCGTTCCGCAAGATCGCGCTGGCTGCGGGGGAATCGACGGAGGTGGAATTCCGTCTGGATCGCCAGCAGCTGGCATTCACCGGCGTGGACGGCCAATACAGCGCCGAACCCGGTCTGTTTGATATCTGGGTCTGTGCCTCGTCGGTGAGTGGCGAGGCGGTCAGCTTTGAGTTGCTCGGCCCCTGACCCGGATCCAATGTAGTGCCGAGCCATGCTCGGCAGTGGCCTTCCCCGCGAAAGGCCACCCCTCCCCAGCCCTCCCCTTGGCTGCGCCAAAGGGAGGGAGCTGCGCGGTAGTGCCGAGCCATGCTCGGCAGAGGCTTTACCAGCGAAAGACGACCCCTCCCCAGCCTTCTTCCCCAAAGGGAGGGGGCAGGGCGGTAGTGCCGAGCCATGCTCGGCAGGGGCGTTACCAGCGAAAGACGACCCCTCCCCACCCCTCCCCTTGGCTGCGCCAAAGGGAGGGAGCGGGCGGTAGTGCCGAGCCATGCTCGGCAGAGGCTTTACCAGCAAAAGACCAACCCCTCTCCAACCTTCCCCTTGGCTACGCCAAAGGGAGGGAGCAGGGCGGTAGTGCCGAGCCATGCTCGGCAGGGGCCTTACCAGCGAAAGGCCAGCCCCTCCCCAACCCTCCCCTTGGCTGCGCCAACGGGAGGGAGCAGGGCTGGGCCGGGGTCTGCCCGGCATGCCGCTTGCCGAGACTGGTTTGGCATTGCAGGATGACGCCTGTCGACAAGGCCGCTGCCGAGCATGGCTCGGCATTACCTTGGTTCGCGGCTCACGCTGCTTCTACATCACGGTGGACGTTCCATGCCTGCAGCATTGCCTGTCTACATGCCCTGGTTGATGACCGCTGGTTTCGGTTGGCTCTACTACCGGCGCATCCGCCGACACTTCGGTTGGCAAGCCTGGCGGCCGGTCCGCAATGGCATCCGCATCGGCATCCTGTCGCTGGTCAGCGCGATGTTGGTGCTTGCGGCGGTATATGTCCCGCATGTGATTTGGGGTGTTGTTGCAGGTTCGTTTGCTGGCGTGGGGCTGGGCGGGTTCGCGCTCAAACACACCGTGATCAGTACGCGTGATGGTGCGCCGGGCTATACGCCCAATCCGTGGATCGGCGGTGCGTTGGCGGTGCTGCTGATCGGGCGCCTGGCCTGGCGCTGGTATGCCGGTGCGTTCAGCCAGGGCATGGGGCCGGGGATGGGTAATGCCAGTCCATTGACCCTGGCCTTGGCGGCGGCCCTGGTCTGCTATGGCCTGGTGCAGGCGATAGGACTGGCAGTGCGGCTGCGAGCGGGCAACACCGCAGCGTAGTGCCGAGCCATGCTCGGCAAAGCGCGGTGCCGGTAAGGCCCTTGCCGAACATGGCTCGGCACTACCGGGTGGGTCAGTCTGCTTTGGGGGTCAGCTTTAGCAGGCGACCGTTGCTGCCGTCTTCCAGCAGCCAGAGCGCGCCATCGGGGCCTTGTTCCACTTCGCGGATGCGGTTGCCCATGTCGAAGCGTTCGGCTTCGTGGGCCTTGTCGCCGTCAAAGGCAACGCGCACCAACGACTTGGACGACAGCCCGCCAATGAAACCGCTGCCCTGCCACTGCGGGAACAGTGCACCGTTGTAGATGATGAAGCCCGCCGGTGAAATCACCTGGCGCCAGGTCACTACCGGGGCGATGAAGTCCGGGCGGGTGTCGTGGTCCGGAATGGGGCGGCCGTCGTAGTGGTCACCGTTGGAGACGATGGGATAACCGTAGTTGCCGCCGCGCTGGATCAGGTTCAGCTCATCGCCGCCCTTGGGACCCATCTCGTGCTCCCACAGCTTGCCGTTGCCGTCGAAGGCCAGGCCCAACACGCTGCGATGGCCCAGCGACCACACCTGGTCAGCCGGTGAGCCCTGTGCCACGAACGGATTGTCGGCCGGCACGCTGCCATCGTCGTTGAGGCGGATGATCTTGCCCAGGTTGGTCTTCATGTCCTGCGCCGGGTCGAACTTCTGCCGTTCGCTGGAACTGATCCACAGCTTGCCATCCGGGCCGAAGGCGAGGCGGTGACCGTAGTGACCACGGCCGCTGACCTTGGGGGTCTGCCGCCAGATCACCTGCGCATCCGTCAGCTGGCCGCTGCCGTCGGCATTCAAGACCAGCTTGGCCCGGGCCACGGCCGCGCCACGGGTGTCGTCCGCGCCGTCTTCGGCATAGCTGTAATAGACCAGGCCGTTGCTGGCGAAGTGTGGATGAACAACAACGTCGCCAAAGCCGCCCTGGCCGCCATAGGCCACGGTGGGCACGCCGCTGATGTTGCCGCGCTTGCCGCTGGCCGGATCGAAGCGGACCAGCTTGCCGCCTTTCTCGGTGACCAGCAGGCTGCCATCGGGCAGGAAGGTCATTGCCCAGGGCTCGTTGAAGCGTGCGGCTTCAGTGGCGGTGAATGGCCACTGCGCCGGCTTTACCGCTGCTTCGGCGGCAGGGTCCGGATCCGCGGCACAGGCGCTGGTGAACAGGACGGGAGCAAGGGCAAGGCTCATGCTGAGCAGGAGGGTGCGGGGCATGGAGGTCTCCAGAAACGGTAGGCGATACCAGTGCAGGGTTTTACACCATGATGGCCGATGCTGCCTGTTCCGGGGGGATGGGACTACCACATGGAATCGCTTACCGTAGCGGCCGAGCGCCCGCGGATTCTGGGTCCCCTGCACCTGCAAAAAAGGAGTTTTCATGAGCAAACAACAGATCAATCGTCCCTCCGCCGCGTTCATCGCCTCCGCTTGGACGGCATTGTTGCTGGGGGCGGTGGCTTACCTGGTCGGCCTGTTCAACGCCGAGATGCTGCTCAATGAGAAAGGCTATTACCTGACCCTGCTGCTGTTCGGGCTGTTCTCGGCGGTATCGCTGCAGAAGAGCGTGCGTGACCGGCTGGAAAACATCCCGGTGAGCAGCCTGTATTACAGCCTGTGCTGGTTCGCTCTGCTGTGCGCGCTGTTGTTGTTGCTGGTGGGGCTGTGGAACGCGACCCTGCTGCTGAGCGAGAAGGGCTTTTACGGCATGTCGTTTGCCCTGTCGCTGTTTGGCGCTGTCGCCGTGCAGAAGAATACCCGTGACGTGATGGCCGCCGATGCGGCTTACGGCACCCCGCCGCTGCCGCCGCAGGACTGATTGAACGCCACTCCCATCCCCGCGCGGGTGGGAGTGGCTGCAGGCAATCAGCTGTCGCTGCTTTGATCCGGCTCCGGGTGGTTCACCGTATGCCGGGCGACGATGCCGGTGGCGGTGACGCCGCCAGTGGCATTGCCGATGGTGCAGAACACATCGGGGATGGTATCCACCGCCAGCAGCACACCCAGCGGTTCCACCGGCAGGCCCAGGCTCTGGGTGATCGGCATGTTGTTGGTCATGAAGTTGGCCTGGCCGGGCAGGCCGGTCGAGCCCATGCTGATGGCCGCGGCCAGCAGTACCGCCACCGCATATTGCGAGGCATGCACGTCGATGCCGTACAGCCAGGCAATGAAGCTCGCCACGGCGATGTACTGCGCCGGGCTGGTGATGCGGAACAGTGATACCGCCATCGGCAGCACCAGCGAGGTGAGCGCCGGCGGATAGCCCAGGCGGTTGCGCGCGCTGTCGATCATGGCCGGCAGCGAGGCCAGCGAGGACTGCGTGCTGCCGGCAATCACCTGCACCGGCACCAGCGCACGCGCAAAGCGGCCGAACGGTTCACCGGCGGCGAAGCGGGCGACCACGTAGAGCAGCAGGGTGATCAGGATGTAGATCACGCACATCAGCACGATGTAATAGCCCAGCACGCCGAGGATGCTCATGCCGACCTCGGCGCAGACCACGAAAACCAGCGCGAACACGCCGACCGGCGCCGCCCACAGCACCCAGCGCACGATGGTGATCATGGTGTCGGCGATGATGCGGATGATGTCGAGGATGCGCTCGCGGCGGTCGGGTTCCTGCCGGCTCAAGGCAAAGCCGAAGAACATGGCGAAGGCGACCAGCGGCAGCATCGCACTGGAGGCGGCCGCGGCCAGCGCATTGCTGGGAATCAGCGAGCTGATCCATTGCGCGGCGCTGGGCGGGGTGGCGGCGGTGGCCGGTGAGCGCAACGCGTCGCGGAAGGCCTGGATGTTGTCGGCGTCGCGTGGCAGCAGGTCCAGCAGCAGCGGGGTGATCACCGCCGAGAACGCTGCCGAACCTACCAGCAGCACCAGGAACACGATGATGGCATTGCGCGCGGTACGGCCGGAGGCGGCGGCATTGCTGGCGGTGTTGACGCCAACGATGACCAGGGCGGTCACCAGCGGCACCACCGTCATCTGCAGCGCATTGAGCCAGAGCCGGCCGATCGGGCGCAGCACGTCGGCGATCTTCAGCGCCAGCGCCTGGTCATAGGCGGTCAATGCCAGCCCGACGATGGCGGCGAGCACCAGCGCGATCAACACCTTGACCGGTGCGGAGACCTTGGAAGATTTTGCGGGTGCGCTGGCGGTCATCTAGTGGGTGTTCGGCAGGAGAAAGGGGAAGATGCCCGGAACCTGGCAAATGCTCAATGGGCAGTGTCCGCAAGCAGCGGCAGTTCCCAGTCGTGTTGCAGGCGCTGGTACTCGGCCTGCGGCAGCAGCACGAACAGCGGCTTGGCCTGCGGCGACAGCCATTCCAGCAGGGCGGACATGCGCTCGGGCGCCATCGCCGTGCAACCGGCGGTGGCTTCGCCAGGCTGGCGCCACAGATGGGCGAAGATGCAGCTGCCCTGGCCGGGCACCGCCGAAGCGTTGTGTTCGATGACGAAGCCTTCGCGGTAGCGGCGGTCGCCCTTGTTGTGCAGGTCCAGTCGCATGGCCTCGGTGGAGCCTTCAACCGCGGCTTCGCCCACCTTGTGGGCATCGACGATCTGGTTGTACAGCGGCGAGGCTGGCACATCCATGCAGTAGCTGCTGGCCAGCATCGGCTGGTACGGCATCTGGCTGCGGATGTGGTCGGCATAGCCGAATGCCGGGCCGATGCCGAAGATGCCGGCCGGGCTGCGGCCATCGCCTTCCCGCTTGTGCGGGCCGGCCTGCTGAGGGGTGTGCAGGCCGAGGCCCCAGGCACTGCCGTTGCGGCCAAGGGCGACGTCGAAGCCTTCGCCATGCGCCTGCCAGCCGTGTGCGCCGCGTTCGAAGGCCTGCAGGTGCCCCTGCGTTGCGTCCCAGCCGGGGGCGGTGACGACGATCAGCTGCTGAGCTTCCTGCAGGGGCGTGGCGGCTGCGGCGATGGGCGCGGCGATCAGCAGCAGGCAGCCGAGCAGCTGGCGGGAGTGGCGCTGGAGGAAGCGGGGCATGGCGAAGAGTCCTGGCTCAGTTGTCGATCAGTTGCTGGATGCGTTCCTGGTTCATGGCCAGCTGCCGCTGCCTGTCGGGGTTGGCCTGGCAGAGCAGCACGAACACGAAATCCAGCAGGTATTGCAGCGAGCTGCGGTAGAGCAGCTGGGCAATGGGCGGTTGCGGGTCATGCGCGCAGATGGCCAAGGCGGCATCTGCATGTGCGCGCAGCGGGTTGGCGGTGTGGCGGGTGATGGACACCACCTTGCCGCCAACCTCCTGGAACTGACGGGAGAGCTGCCACAGCTGCGGCAGCTTGCCAAACTCGGAGAACACCAGCAGCACATCGCCGGGCCGTGCGGCGGCCAGGTTGGCGGTCATCAGGATGGGGTCGGCGTGCTGCACGGTAAGGAAGCCCAGCAGCGACAGACGCATGGCGAACTCGCGGGCGTACAGGCCGTCGTCGCCCAGGCCATAGACGAAGACCTTGGGCGCGGTATCGACCAGGGCGATGACGGCTTCGACGTCGGCCTGCGCATTGGCGGCCATGGTTTCTTCTTCGGCGGCCAGCTTGGCGCGGCGCAGGGTTTCGGCGACCAGCAGGTAGCCGCCGGGTTGGTCCTCGGGCGGCCAACGCGTGCTTTCACCGTTACCGGCGGCGGCAACGGCGGCGCCGACCGAGTATTTCAGGTCCGGATAACCCTTGAAGCCCAGTTTCTGGCTGAACTTGACCACGCTGGACTGGCTGATATCCAGGGCGTTGGCCAGTTGCTGCGAGGAGTAGTCGCGCAGCAGGTGGGCGTTGTCGAGGATGAAATCGGCGATGCGACGTTCGATGGCCGACATCTGTTCGCGTTCGGAGCGGATTTTTACCAGAGGTGGCATGGACGTTGGGATGGCTATCTGCCGAAGACTTTAAGGGAAAGTGCTAGCAAGGGGAGCAAGAGTAGGTGAGTTGTTTTGCGCGCAGAGCAATGCGGTAAGTGGGAAGCGTAAGGCGGGGCAGGAGCGGGGATGTACGGCGAAGGAACTGCTGTTGCTTCAGCTCCCTCCCTTGCACGCAGTGCAGGGGAGGGTTGGGGAGGGGTAGCTTCCGCAGTTGCCCTGGCTTTTGCTGTTGCTCTGCCAGCTCCGTCGCTGCAGAAGGGGACCGGTGGATCAAAAGCTGGGGTAGCAGCAACAGCCGAAGCAGAAGCAGAAGCTACCCCTCCCCAACCCTCCCCTGCGCTGCGCGCAAGGGAGGGGGCTGAAGCAGCAGCAAAGGCGTTAGCTGCCCCTCCACAACCCTTCTTTGCGCTGCGCGCAAGGGAGGGGGCCGGAGCCGAAGCGGAAGCGATTGCTTGCGTGGGCGCTGTTGCCCCTGCCCAAAACAAAACAGCGCCGGGCATTGCCGGCGCTGTGTCAGTCGTTTCACCATGCGCGACCACGGCGGCGGCAACCGGGGAGAGAACGGTTGCCGCCGCCTGCGTGATCACGGCTTGATCATCTCCAGCCCGCGGACCTCGACGATGCCCAGGCCGGGGGCGTCGGTGATGCTGATCTCCGATTCGTTGAAGATCACACCACCCACCACCGGGTTGAACTGGCTCAGCGAGGGGCCGTCCAGGTCCACCTTGCTGATCGCGCCGGACTTGGCCACGCCCAGGTGCACCGCTGCGGCCACGCTGATGCTGGATTCCAGCATGCAGCCGATCATGCACGGCACACCGTACAACGAGGCGATATCGGCAATCTTGATCGCATTGGAAATGCCGCCGGTCTTCATCAGCTTGATGTTGATGATGTCGGCTGCGCCTTGCTGGATCAGGTCGAATACCTGGTGCGGACTGAACACGCTCTCATCGGCCATCACCGGCGTGTTGACGCGCTCGGTGACGTACTTCATGCCGGCGATGTCCGCCGCCTTCACCGGCTGCTCCAGCAGTTCCAGCACCACGCCGGCGTTCTCCAGCACGTTCATGGCATACACCGCCTGCTTGGCGGTCCAGCCCTGGTTGGCGTCCAGGCGCAGCAGGGCGCGGCCTTCGACCGCGGCATGGATGGCCTTGACCCGCTCGATGTCCAGGCCGATATCCTTGCCCACCTTGATCTTCAGCGACTCGAAGCCACGGTCCAGCGCCGACAGCGAATCGGCCACCATCTTGTCGATGTAGTCCACGCTGATGGTGATGTCGGTGGTGATCACCGGGTCGCCACCGCCCAGCATCTGGTACAGCGGTGCCTTGTGCAGCTGCGCCCACAGGTCGTAGATGGCGATTTCCACCGCCGCCTTGGCGCTGGTGTTGCGCTCCATCGCACCCTGGATGAGCCCGCAGATGCGGTTGAGGTTGCTGATGTCCTCGCCGATCAGGCGCGGCTTGATGAAGGTGTTGATGGCTTCGATGATCGAGCCATGGGTGTCACCGGTGATCACCGCGGTGGCCGGCGCCTCGCCGTAGCCGGTATGGCCGGTGTCGGTGCGCACCAGCACCACGATGTCCTCCACCGTTTCCACGGTGCGCAGCGCGGTCTTGAACGGGGTTTTCAGCGGCACGCGGAGCATGCCCAGTTCGATGTCGGTGATCTTCATTTGGTGTCTTGCAGGCGGATGCGCTGGATGTTGGTCATGCGGTCGATGTAGCTGGCGGTGTCGCTGGCCATCATCGGCTGCAGCGGGGTCACCGAGACGCCGTTGAGACTGGCATGCACGGGCTTGCCGCTGCCGTCGAACCAGCTGCCGCCGGAGGTATCGTGGATCACCCAGGTCATGCCGTTGGCTTCGCCCAGCATCATCATCACGTGGCCGGGGATGTAGATCAGGTCACCCACCTGCAGCTTGGCAATGGCCTCGTTGCGCGTGGCCTTGCCGTCCTTGTCGGTGAACGGCAGGCGGTCCAGCGCCGGGCTGATCGCCTGCGCGCTGGTATTGCGCGGCAGCAACACGCCGAAGCTGCGGTAGATCTCCGACACGAAGCCGCTGCAATCGCGGGTGTCATAAGAATGGCCCCAGCCATAGCGTTCGCCAAGGAACTTGAAGGCCTGGGTGATCAGGTTGGCCTGGGTCAGCGGCAGGTAATCGCTGGACGATTCCTGCGAGCGCGGCAGCAGGGCCGGCACCAGCGCCAGGCTGCCATCGTCATTGCGCACCGGCAGCTGGATCACGTGGCCGGCATGCGCCTGCTGGCCGTTGACTGGATCCATCACCGGCCAATCCGCCAGTACCGGTACGCGCACGCCCATTTCCAGCTGCAGGTCGGAGACGCGCGGTTCTTCCGGGGTATGCGCGGTGAACGCCTTGCCGGCGGTGATCACCCGGTACGGGCCGGTGGCACCGTAGCCGAATACCTGCTCGGCACTGCCGACGCCGACAAAGCGCTTTTCCATCCAGGCGGCGTAGCGCTCACTGGCAACAAACACCCACTTGCCGTCGGCGCTCTCGTGCAGCACCGCGACCGCGTCCCCGGGGAACAGTGCCGACTCCTGGAAGCGGTCGATATCGGTATCGCCCTGGCTGCTGAACACGCGCAGCTCGGTAGGGAACGCGCGCAGCGCGGCGCGGTGTACCACCAGGCCGTACTGGATCGGGCGCGTGGCCGGGATCGCATCCAGGCCCAGGTTGGCGGTCACCGCCTGCAGCTGGGCGGCGCTGACCTGCTTGCCCTGCACGTCGTACAGGGTGCGGGTGGGGGCCTTGGAAATGCCGGCGATGTGCTCGCGGACCAGTACTTGTGGCAGTAGTGCCGGCAAGGCCCGCAGATCGATGATGGAGCCGTCCAGCTGGCGCATGCGCGTGTTCTGCGCCTGGATCGCGGCGCGGTCCAGGATCAGCGTGTTGGCATTGGGCAGCTTGGCGATCCAGGGCTGCGGTGCCAGCAGGCCATCTTCCAGGCCAATGATGCCGGCATAGCTGGCAGGTGCCGGGCTGGCCGGCGGGGACAGCGCAAACACCGGGCCCGCGCACAGCGCGGCGGCGAGGATCAGCGCCCGGGACAACGGCGCTAGGCGCTGGGATGGCGACGGCATGGCAGGCATTGGGTAGCTCCCCTCAGTGATGCTCTGGAATATTTATTCCTTTCTTCCATTAAAGCAAGAATAAATTATTGACCGGGTGCTGGGTGCGTGTTACACAGCTGTAACCACCCTGCACGTGGAAGTGTTGCCGTGGCATCAACCGCCGATTCTGCCTGCTTTGCCCGTATTCCGTCCGCACGCAAGGTCCTGTGCGCTGCATTGTGCGTGGGGCTGGCTTGGGCCGTACATGCCGGTGAAGCCCCGTTGAAGCCGTTGCCCGAGCTTGTGGCGCGCGTGGATGGGGGTGACTTTGCTGGTGCCCAGACCGAGATCGACAAGGCGCTGAAGGCCCCCGGACTGGACGCCGATACGCGTGCGGCCTATCTGTTCCAGCAGGAGCGCATGCGTCGCATCCGCCTGGATTTCACCCTCGATGAGGCGCAGGCCAAGGCCGCCGTGCGCAAGTCGGTGCCGGATCTTCGCGACGAGGAGTTCAAGGCCTGGGATGACGCGGGCCTGATCGAACACCTGGACATCGATGGCCAGCGTCGCTGGTTCAAGCGTGCGCCGAACAATCTGTTCCTGTTCAGTGCCGAGGCCTCCAATCGGCGGCCGCCGGACAAGCGTGTTTCCCGGCCCGGCCCCTACGAGCGGCTGGGTTCGCACCATATCGAGGTGATCAAGGCATCCGAGCAGGGCGGCCAGACCAGCATCAGCCCGCGGCGGGTGCGGATCACCCAGTCCATCACGGTGGATGCCGATGCAGTGCCGGCGGGAAAAACGGTACGGGCGTGGCTGCCGTATCCGCGCTCGATACCAGGCCAGCAGGACAACATCCAATGGCTGGGCAGCGTGCCGCAGGGCGCGCAGATTGCGCCGGAAGATACCTTGCAGCGCACGGCCTATCTCGAACGCAAGGCCGTCGCCGGCACGCCGACCGAGTTCTCGGTGAGCTATGAGCTGACGATTTCCGCGCGTCGCTTCATCATCGATCCGGACAAGGTGCAGCCGACACCGCGGGATCCCGCGCTGGCCCCCTACCTGGCCGAGCGCGCACCGCATGTGGTGTTCACCCCGGCCCTGCGCGAGTTCTCGCGCAGGGCCGTAGGCAATGAAACCAACCCTTATCGCATCGCCAAGAAGTTGTTTGATGCGGTGGATGCGATTCCGTGGGGCGGGGCCCGCGAATACTCGACGATCAGCAACATCTCCGACTATGCGTTGCATGCAGGCCATGCCGATTGCGGGCAGCAGACCTTGCTGCTGATTTCGCTGCTGCGCATGAATGGCATTCCGGCGCGTTGGCAGTCGGGCATGGTCTATTCGGATAACGAGGTTGGCTACAACAACCTGCACGATTGGGGCGCGCTCTATCTTGCGCCCTACGGCTGGGTGCCGATGGATGTAAGCACGGGCGCATTGGACAGTGAGCAGCCCGAGCAGCGGGATTTCTATTTCGGCGGGCTGGATGCCTACCGCATCACGTTCAACGATGACTACTCACGCGCGTTCGTGCCTGCCAAGCAGCACTTCCGCTCGGAGACCGTTGATCTGCAACGAGGTGAGGTTGAGTGGGAAGGGGGGAACCTTTACTTCAACCAGTGGCAATACGACTTCCAGTCGCAGGTTCTGGCGCCGGAGTCCAAGTAATAGCACGTGGTAACCGTTGTTTTACTTACCGATTTACATCTGCAGGAGAGAGCAGGGGATGAACAGGAAAATGTTGAAAAAGGCGGCGTTGACCGTCGCATTGGGTGCATGCCTGGGGGCATTTGCGCCGGCCGTAATGGCACAAAGTGCGACCGGTGCGATTGCTGGCCGGGCCAATAGCGGTGACCAGATCACCATCGTCAACAAGGGCACGGGTCTAACCCGCACGGTCACGGTCGGCGCCGATGGTGCGTACCGCCTGAGCCAGTTGCCGGTGGGTGACTACAGCCTGCAGGTCAAGCGCGACGGCCAGACCGACAAAGAGCCGCTCGCAGTAAACGTTTCGCTCGGTGGCACTACAACCGTCAACCTCGGCGGTGGTGGCGCGGGCGGTGCGGTGACGCTGGATTCGGTGCAGGTCGTAGGTAACCGAGTCGTCAATCGTGTAGACGTAAGCTCCACCGAAACAGCAACCAATGTTTCGCGTGAAGACCTCGCCCGTCTACCGGTGGATCAGAGCATGGGCTCCGTGGCGTTGCTCGCACCGGGAGTGATTGGTGGCAACTCTTCTCTGGGCGGCCTCTCTTTTGGTGGTTCCTCGGTTGCAGAGAATTCGGCCTTCATCAACGGCCTGAACGTTACAGATTTCTATCGTAGGCAAAGCTTCTCCAGCGCGCCGTTCGCTTTCTTCCAGGAGTTCCAGGTCAAGACCGGCGGCTACTCGGTGGAGTTCGGGCGCAGTACGGGTGGTGTCATCAATGCGGTGACCCGCTCGGGCAGCAATGAATTCAAGAGCGGCATGGAGCTGACCTTCGAGCCCTCTGCGTGGCGTTCCAGGGCGGATGATCACCAGTTTGATCGCGTTGATGGTGACGGTATTCCGGCATCTTCTGTCTACAAAGCCAGCCACGATACCGACAGCTTCATGAAAGCAAATGTCTGGGCGTCCGGCCCGTTGGTGAAGGACAAGTTGTTCTTCTTCGGCATGTACGAGCAACGGCAAGGTGCCTATGGCAGCACCAACAGCGCGGGCACGGAGTGGTCCCGAGCCAAGGCCGACAACGGCTTCTGGGGTGCCAAGATCGACTGGAACATCAGCGATGATCACCGGCTTGAGTTGCTGGCGTTCTCCGATGAGGCAAGTACCGATACCGACACCAACCAATACGACTTCGACACATCCACCGTGGGCGACGCCAAAGGTAGCGGTGTCGATGAAGGGGGCGGCAAGAATGGGTCGCTGACTTACACAGGTCACTTTGGTGAGAATTTCACCGCGAAGGCGATGTACGGCATCAATCGCAGCCAAGCGCTAAGTGCATCATCGGCTGATCTTCAGTGTTCGCAGGTGCTTATCGATTCCAGCTACAACAACGTTTACAACGCTATGGGCAAGCCCGCCGTCAGCTGCCATCCGAGCGGCTCGACCTCCGTGGTCGATCACCATGACGAGCGCAAGGTCGGCCGTCTCGACTTTGAATGGCAGTTGGGCGATCACCTGTTGCGTTTCGGGCTTGACCGTGAAGAAATGACCACTGATCGGACCACGCATTATCCGGGTCCAACAGGTATGCGCTATACGGTGATGGCTGCTGCTCCTGGGGCGATCTTGGACAACGGATCAACTGTGCCGGCGGGCGTCGATGCCATCGTGATGGGGCGCCGTCGCGTTGACGGTGGTGTCTTTGAGACGACAGCAAATGCCTACTATCTGGAAGATGTCTGGAACGTAACGCCCAACTTCATCTTGAATCTTGGCGTTCGTGTAGATGGCTTTGACAACAAGACAGCGGCTGGTGCCAGCTTCATCAAGATGGATAAGCTGGTCTCGCCGCGTTTCGGTTTCAGTTGGGACATGAGGGGTGATGGCGGATCGAAACTGTTCGGTAACCTCGGTCGCTACTATCTGCCGGTTACCAACATCATCAACTACAACTTTGCTGGCGGTTTGACGGATGAACGCACCTTCTACGCATTGAATGGATGGAGCGCAGCATCCAACCCGATCACCGGCTCGGGTTACATGCAGCCCGTTCTTGGTGCGCAGATTGGTCCGGTCGATGATTCCTACAATTTGCCGGTTGATGATCTGCGGCAGAGCGTGAGCCGCGATCTGGATGCGGTTTACCAGGACGAAGCGATTCTTGGCTATCAGCAGATGATCAACCAGGAGTGGTCGTGGGGCGTCAACGCAACTTACCGTCGCATGGCCAATACCATGGATGATATGCGCATCAATGCGTTGTGCGGTGTCCGCCACGATACGCTGTGGCCGATTGCCAACCCTGGCGAGAAACTCACCCTTTGGGGGACAACGGAACTGGGTTGCGCGCAGGACGGGTGGGTAACCATCGACACGTCCAAGGAAGGCTATATGGCCGGTGGTAGCAACAAGATCATGGGCTACTCCAAGCCGAAGCGGACCTACAAGGCAATCGAGGTCCAGATTGATCGTGCATGGGACGACAAATGGGCGTTCAACGCGTCTTATTTGTGGTCCAAGTCCGAGGGCAATCACGAGGGCCCGGTCAACTCGGATACGAACTACGGTGACACCGGCATGGTCCAGCACTGGGATCACCCGGCCAACAACCAGGATTACGGTCCGTTGTTCAACGACCACCGGCACCAGATCAAGTTGCGCGGTAGTTATAAGTTGAACTCTATGTGGGAGTTCGGCAGCACTTTCACCGCGCTTTCCGGCGGTCCGGTTACCGCGCTTGGTGTTGCATGGCCGGACGACAGCATCGGTGCGGGCAGCTTCGTGACTGAAGGCTCAGGTGGTGGCTCGTTCTGGCATTGTGTGAATAACTGCCAAGGAACGTGGGATCAGCGCGAGTTCGTGTACGCGGGCCGCGGCTCTGGCGGGCGCATGCCGTGGATTTACAATCTTGGTGCAAATGTCACCTGGACGTTGCCGGTGGAAGACGTCGACTTGAAGGTCCGCCTGTCTGTTTTCAACCTGCTCAATGATCAGGTCGTCATCAATCAACGCGCACGCTACGAGAAGGGCCCCGGCGTGATTCGTGGCTTGTATGGAACCGGCACGCGTTGGCAGACGCCGCGTTACGCACAGTTGGTCGTCACTTGGAATTTCTGATGTAGCTTGTGAGAACGGCCCGCTTCGGCGGGCCGTTCTTTTTGGAGGAGTGATGGTGAGAATGAGGAACTGGTTGTTGGCGGCTGGCATCGTGTTGAGTGGATCGCTACAGGCCGCGAGCGTTGAGAAGACGAACGTGGCACGCTTCGACACCCTGCTCGACCAGGCCGTGCAGCACTACCACCTCCCCGGCATCGTCATGGGCGTGATCGAAGACGGCAAGGTCGTCTACCGTGGCACCCGCGGTGAACTGGCCGCTGGCGAGGGAGCAGCAGTCAACGACGACAGCCTGTTCAAGATCGCCTCCAACACCAAGGCGATGACCGCCGCGGTGCTGGCACGGCTGGTACAGGCCGGCAAGCTGCGCTGGGAGGATCCGGTCACCAGGCACCTGCCGGAGTTCCGCATGCAGGACCCGTGGGTGACGCGCAACATGCAGGTGCGCGATCTGTTGATCCACAACAGCGGGCTCGGCCTGGGCGCGGGCGATCTGATGCTGTGGCCCGAACCGAACAACTTTGATCGCAACGACATCATTGCCGGCTTGGCGCATCTGAAGCCGACTGGCAGCTTCCGTAGCGAGTACGCCTACGACAACCTCATGTATGTGGTGGCCGGCGAAGTCGCCGCTGCTGCAGGCGGCAAGCCATACGCACAGTTGGTGCGCGAGGAGATCTTCCAGCCGCTGGGCATGCAGCGCTGCCAGGTAGGTGCATGGTCAGCGGCGGCTGTGGGCAATATCGCCCGGCCGCATCAGCGCGATGGCAACCGCAATATCGCTGCCGAACGCGATCCTGCACAGGTCAGCGATTTCCCCTCGATGGCTGCCGGCGGTGTGCGCTGCAGCCTCAACGACATGTTGCGCTGGATGCAGGTGTTGCTAGACCCGCCGCAGGCTCCCGGCTGGCTGGATGCCACGCAACGCCAGGCACTGTGGACGGCGCATATGCCGATGCCGATCAGCCAACGCCTGCGCGATTGGGATAACACCCACTTCCATGCCTATGGGTATGGCTGGCGGCTGTCCGACATGGATGGCCAGTGGAAGGTGGCCCACACTGGCACACTGTCCGGCATGTACTCCTCGCTGGCGCTGCTACCGGATATGAAAACCGGCGTGGTGATGTTGATCAATGGCGAAGGCGAGGAAGCCCGCACCGCCTTGATGCAGGCCATGCTCAAGCACTACACGGCGCCAGCGCAGCAGCATGATGTGCTGCACTACGCCGGGCTGATGGAGCAGGCCGCTGTACAACGGCGTTCGGCCGGCCATGTGCGGCCTTCCTTGCCCACGGCCCGTCCGGCAACTGTGGCCGAGTTCGGTGACAGGGCCGGCATCTGGCGCGACCCCTGGTTTGGTGAGGTGACGCTGTGCCCGCGTGATGGCAAGCTGCAGTTTGTGTCAGCCAAATCGCCGCGCATGAGCGGGCAGGTGATGCGTGCGGACGAGCGCTGGTATGTGGCCTGGCAGGGCCTGGGCGAGGATGCCGATGCCTGGCTGGAGTTTGCAGGCGATGCACAGCGCCCGTTGCTGCACCTGCGTGCCATCGACCCGGATATCGACTTCAGCTATGACTACCCCGACCTGGAATTCCAACGCCATGGCGACTGCCGCTAGCACCCTGCTTGGCCTGCTGGTCGCACTGCCGCTGCCACTGCTGGCGCAGCAGGTGCAGGTGTCGCCTGCAACGTCACCGGCACAGGCCGGCATCGTCGATGTCACCACCTTGGCGCCGGATATCGCGCTGGATATCCGCTATGCGGGCAGCGACAACTTCACCGGACGGGTAGTGCCCGGTTACGAAGCCCCGCGCTGCTACCTGCTGCAGCCGGTGGCGCAGGCATTGGCGCGGGTACAACGCGGCCTGCGGGCGCAGGGTTACCGGCTGCGGGTGTTTGACTGCTATCGGCCGGTGCACGCGGTGCAGGCCTTCGTGGCCTGGGTGCACGACGCCAACGACCAGATCGCCAAGCCACGCTATTACCCCAACGTCGACAAGCGCCAGCTGCTGGACGGCTACATCGCTGAAATCTCGGGCCACAGCCGCGCGGCAACGGTGGATCTTGGCGTGCTGGATTGCCGTGCGGGCAGTTGCACGGCGCTGGACATGGGCACCGGCTTCGACCGTTTCGATCCCTTGGCGCATACCGCCAACCCGCAGATCAGCGGCGTACAGAAGCAGAATCGGCAGTTGCTGCTGGATGCCATGCAGGCACAGGGGTTTGCTAACTATCCGATGGAGTGGTGGCATTACACGTTCAAACCCGAACCCACGCCCGGCATGTCTTACGATTTCCCCGTGCGCTAGGCAGGGCAGGGGCAGGTAGACTGCGCTGCCCCATCAGGACTTCATCCGCGCCAATGAATCTGGTTCTGCACTACGGCCTGTTGGGCTCGCTGGAAGCGGGCCTCATCGCCTTGGCGATCGGCTTTGCCGTGTTCGCGCTGCTGTGGCGGTTGGGGCGGCGCGCTGGTCTGTCGCATGGCCACGTGATCGGCTTTGCCTGCCTGCTGGGCGCCGCCATCGGTGCCGGAGTGGACAGCTGGAAGCTGTTCTCGCTGGGCATGGTGCGGTTGGAGTCGCCGCTGTATGCGCGGTTGGCCTTGGCCAGCATCCATGATCCGGACCAGTTGGGCACCCGCGTGCTGCTGGAGTTGATCGGCGTGTTGAGTGGTGTCGGCCTGGGTTGGTGGTTGTTCAGTTCCAGGGAAGCAGGAAAAGACACCACCGGTGGTGCTTAATCACCGTTGTTCCTCGCAATAGTGGCGCTGGGCGGAACACTTGAATTCCGTGCTTACGATCACTTCACCCGTGGCTAACTGCCGCCTAGCGGGAGCGAGCGTTTAAGTGGTTAACACCGTGTTTGCCGCCGATCTGCGGCAGATGTGCGATTCAGTTGCAGCTTGTCAGGGTGGGGCCGTGCGGAAAACACCGCGCTTTCCACAACAGACGAGGAAGACCTGATGAGCATTCGTAATCGCACTCCGCTGTTCGCCCTGGTTGCCATCGTGGGTTCTGCCTTGGCCGCACCGGTCATGGCCCAGGACGCGCAGGACCAGGCCGCAACGGCGCAGGCGCAGGCACAGCAGGCCCAGCAGTCTGCAGCACAGGCGCAGGACGCCGCCGCCGATGCCTCGGCCAGCGCGGCGGAAGCCTCCGCAGCGGCCCAGGGTGGGCAGAGCTGGGCCAGCGTGGACACCGACGGTGACGGCAGCATCAGCAAGACCGAAGCCACCGCCAACGCAGGCCTGGCACAGGTGTTCGACCAGGCCGATGCCGACAAGGACGGCAAGCTGACCGTGGAGGAATACCGCGCCTTCGCGGCCACCCAGCAGAAATAAGCCATCACCGAGCGGGATGGGCGGGGTCGCTTGCCATGGGCCCCTCCCATCCCCTGCGCCCGGGCCGCTAGGCGGCTCTGGTCAGGTTCCGGCTCCTTGTTGGCCCCACGCTGCCAGCGGCATGACCGGCTCCGGCAATGTGTAAGCGCAGGGCAGGTTGCTATCCTGTGCGGCATGACTACTCACACCTCCCCCTCCGCCATCAGCCTGGTCGGCTTCGACGGCGATGACACGCTCTGGAAGAGCGAAGACTATTACCAGAAGGCCGAGCACGAGTTTGGCCAGATCCTGGGCAATTACATCGACCTGCATGATGCAGGCACCGCCCAGCACCTGCTCAAGGTGCAGCGGCGCAATCTCGGTGTGTTTGGTTACGGCGCCAAGGGCATGACCTTGTCGATGCTGGAAGCCGCCATCGAGCTCACCGACGAAAAGATCTCCGCCCATGACCTGCGCCAGATCGTCGAGATTGGCCGGCGTACCCTGGAGCACCCGGTGGATGTCATCGACGGTGTACGGGACGCGGTGGCCGCCATCGCCGCCGAGTTCCCGGTGGTGTTGATCACCAAGGGCGACCTGTTCCATCAGGAACAGAAGATCGAACGCTCCGGCCTGCTGGATCTGTTTCCGCGCATCGAGATCGTCTCGGAGAAGGATCAGAACACCTATGCCAAGGTGCTGGCCGAGTTCAATATCCCGGCCGAGCGTTTCATCATGGTGGGCAATTCGCTGCGTTCGGATATCGAGCCGGTGCTGGGCCTCGGCGGCTGGGGCATCCACACCCCCTATGCGATGACCTGGGCGCACGAAGCCGAGCACGGTGTGTCCGACAACGAACCCCGTCTGCACCATGCCGATACGGCCCACCAGTGGCCCGAAGCCGTGCGTGCCGTGGCGGCGCAGGCTGCTGCGCAGGGTCGCTGAGATGCAGCGCCGGCTGCCGCCCGCGTGTTGCCTGCCGGCACGGTTTGGCCTGTGGGTCGGCGTGCTGCTGGCTGCCGGGCCGCTGCCGCTTGCCGCACAACCCCGGCCCGCTGCGGTGGCGGAAGCGCCGACGGCAGACGCCGGCACCGGCGATGCCTGGGTGGACCGCCAGCTGGCGGATATCAATGCCTACGCAGCGCGCTATCCGGATGCCTTCATCGATGAGCTGACGCGCTATGCCGGCGCGCGGCCGGGCTATGTGCAGGCCTTGATGGACAGCCATGGCTGGACGCCTGCGGACGTCTATTTCGCCTGCTTCTGGGGCCATGTCAGCAAGCAGGGCTGCCGGGCCTTGGTGCGCGCCCGCAGCCAGTTGCCCGGTGCGGGTTGGAAGGCGGTCGTCGACAGCCTGCAGCCACCGGCCGAAAACCTGCAGTGGCGCGCATTGCGCCACGCCATCGTCGCCAGCTACGACCACTGGGACCGGCCGATCAGCCTGGACGCTCTGCTGCAACGCCAGCTGGGCGACCGCGACAAGCGGGACGCAGCCGCGCGCCAGGCCGCTGGCGGCTGAACCCGGCAGGCAATTGCTGGTGATGGATAGGCGAGGCACCGGGTTCCGGGCGAGAATGGCGGCTCCTTCGATTCCGCGCCAGCGCGCCCTGTCATGACCGCCGACCGTTTCGTATCGCCCGACCATATCCGCAGCCTGTTCTCGCAGGCGATGTCGCACATGTACCGCACCGAAGTGCCGCTGTACGGCACCCTGGTGGAACTGGTGGGGGCGATCAACGAACAGGTGCTGGCCGCACAGCCGGCACTGGCCGAGCAGATGCAGCGCAGTGGTGAGCGCGATCGCCTGGACGTGGAACGTCACGGCGCCATCCGCGTGGGTACTGCCGAGGAGCTGTCCACCCTGCGTCGCCTGTTCGCGGTGATGGGCATGCAGCCGGTGGGTTATTACGACCTGTCGGTGGCCGGCGTGCCGGTGCATTCCACTGCCTTCCGCCCGGTGGATGGGGAGTCGCTGAACCGCAATCCGTTCCGCGTGTTCACCTCGCTGCTGCGGCTGGAACTGATCGAGGATGCGGCGCTGCGCGCGCAGGCGGCCGAGATCCTGGCCCGGCGCAACATCTTCACCCCGGGCGCGCTGCAGTTGATCGACCAGTGCGAACGCGAGGGCGGCTTGAGCGAGGACGATGCCTGGCGCTTTGTCGTCGAGTCGCTGGAAACCTTCCGCTGGCACAACGAGGCAACGGTGTCCTTGCAGACCTACCATGCGTTGCATGGCGCGCATCGGCTGGTGGCGGACGTGGTCAGCTTCCGCGGTCCGCACATCAACCACCTCACCCCGCGCACGCTGGACATCGATGCCGCACAGGCGGCAATGCATGAGCGTGGGCTGGCTGCGAAGGCGGTGATTGAAGGCCCGCCGCGCCGTGACTGCGCCATCCTGCTGCGCCAGACCAGCTTCAAGGCATTGGAGGAGATGGTGCACTTCCCCTCCGGCGCCGACAACGAAGCCGGCACCCATACCGCACGCTTTGGTGAGATCGAGCAGCGTGGCCTGGCGCTCACGCCCAAGGGGCGCGCACTGTACGACGCCCTGCTGGCCGAAGCCCGTGGCGGTGCCGGCAGCACCGGGGGCGATTACATGCAACGCCTGCAGGACGCCTTTGCCGCATTCCCGGACACGCATGCGGTGCTGCGCCGCGAAGGCCTGGGCTACTACCGCTATCGCCTGACCGATGCCGGCCGCGCTGCCACTGCCCAGCAACGTGCGCTGCCTGCCGAGGTATTGATCGAACAGGGCCTGGCCACTGCAGACCCGATCATCTACGAGGACTTCCTGCCGGTCAGTGCCGCAGGCATCTTCCAGTCCAACCTCGGTGGCGATGAGCAGCGCGCCTATGCCGCACGTGCCAACCGCGATGCCTTCGAGCAGGCGCTGGGTGCCAACGTCAGCGATGAGTTCGCCATTTACGAGCGCCTGCAGGCCGAGTCGTTGGACAGCCTGCGCGGCTGAGGCCGGCGCTTGCCGCAGGGAGGGGGCGGGGCGTTATGCTCCGCCCATCCCGAGGCAAGGAGTTGGCCCATGCGGTTGCAGGCTTGTGTAGTGCTGGTACTGATAACGGCGGTGTCGGCCGCTTGTTCCCACAAGGTGGCGCAGGCCCCGGCTTACGACTACGTAACACCCCCTTCGCCGCCCGCTCCGCCCGCCCCGCAGGCACCCATGCTGTTTCGCAGTGCGGCCCCGGGGGCGGTGGTCGTCACCGGCAGTGTGTTGGCGCCGGACGTCAATACCGAGGTCTACGAGCGCCCCGCCGATAACCCGGTCAAGCGCACCACCGAGCAGCCGGTTTCAACGTTTTCGGTGGATGTGGATACCGGCAGTTACAGTAATGTGCGTCGCATGCTGGAAGCGGGCGTTCGCCCTCCGGCGGATGCGGTGCGTGCGGAAGAGTTCATCAACTACTTCAATTACGGCTATGCGGTCCCCACCGACAAGTCGGTGCCGTTCCGTGTGCATACCGAACTTGCCAAGGCACCGTGGGATGCACGCAGGCAGGTGTTGATGATCGGCATCAAGGGCTATGAACAATCGCGCGCCAGTCTGCCCGCGATGAACCTCGTGTTCCTGATCGACACCTCGGGGTCGATGTACTCGCCGGACAAGCTGCCCCTGCTCAAGCGCGCCTTCGCCCAGCTGGTGCCACAGCTGCGCGCGCAGGACAAGGTGGCCATCGTCACCTATGCAGGCTCGGCAGGGCTGGTGCTGGAGCCCACCTCCGGCGACCAGCACGGCAAGATACTGGCGGCGCTGGAGAAGCTGCAGGCCGGTGGCAGCACCAATGGCGGCGCGGGCATCGAACTGGCCTATGCGATGGCGCGGCAATCCTTTGTCGAAGGCGGTGCCAACCGGGTGATTCTGGCCACCGATGGCGATTTCAACGTGGGCGTGGCCAACCGGCAAGCGCTGGAGACGCTGGTGGCGGACCGCCGCAAGAGTGGCATCGCGCTGACCACGCTGGGGTTTGGCGCCGGCAACTACAACGATGCGATGGCTGAGCGTCTGGCCGATGTTGGCGATGGCAACCATGCCTATATCGACAGCCTGTCCGAGGCGCGGCGGGTGCTGGTGCGGGAGATGGGCAGCACCTTGTTCACGATTGCGCGCGACGTGAAGATCCAGGTGGAGTTCAATCCGGCGCGGGTGGCCGAGTACCGTTTGATCGGTTATGAGAACCGTGTGCTCAACAACGAGGATTTCGCCAACGACAAGGTGGACGCCGGTGACATCGGCCCCGGCCATGAAGTGACGGCGTTGTACGAGATCGTGCCGGTGGGCAGCGGTGCCGAGCAGCTGCCGGCCTTGCGCTATGGCGACAAGCCGGCGCCGACGTCGGCCCATGCCGATGAAGTGGCCGATGTGCGCCTGCGCTACAAGCTGCCGGGGCAGGACAACAGTGCGTTGATCCGCCAGCCGGTGCTGGCCAGCACATTGCGGGCGACGCCGGGTGAGTCGTTGAGGTTTGCCTCGGCAGTGGCAGGTTTCGCCGATGCATTGCGTGGCGGTGAGCGGATGCCGGGTTGGAGCTGGGAACAGATCATCCTGATGGCCCGCGACGCGCGCGGTGACGATCCGGAAGGGGAGCGGGCGCAGTTCATCCAGTTGGTGAAGGCAGGGCAGGGACTGGTGGAGTCACCGGCCCGCGATGCATCAGCATTGGATTGATGTGCTGTGATGGGTGCTGCCTGTTCTGACAGCGATGGTCGGCCACGGATGTGATTTCTTCTTCCCCATTGCGATAGGCAAGGGAGGGCGGGTTTAGTACTACCGTGCTCTGCCGAATTCCCTGCCTGTGGCAGAGGAAGGGCGCTTCTGCCTGCTTCGGGGCGCATGTTGCGAGTTGCGTGGGCAAGCAGCATCCACGTAGCCCGGGTAAGCGCAGCGCACCCGGGAACTTGGTAACCGGGATGCTGCCGACTGCGCGCCAACAGCCCCGGGTGCGCTGCGCTTACCCGGGCTACCTGGTGGCTGAAGGCATTTCGGCAAAAGTACAGCAGGCACCGACCGCCCAAGCCGGTGCCAGCCGTCAAGCGCGCGCCAGTTTGCGCAGCCGTTTGCGTTCCTTGCTGCGCGCACGCCAGTTGCGCCAATGCTGCTGCAGGCAGGAGAAGATCACGTACAGGGCCGGTGTGCTCAACAGGGTCAGGCTCTGCGAGATCAACAGGCCGCCGATCATCGCGATGCCCAGCGGACGGCGCAGCTCGGAACCTTCGCCCAGGCCGATCGCCAACGGCAAGGCGGCCAGGATCGCCACCATCGTCGTCATCATGATTGGCCGGAAGCGCACCACGCAGGCCTCGCGCGCGGCATCGGCGGGGGACTTGCCGTGCTCGCGCTGCGCCACCAGCGCGAAATCGATCATCATGATGGCGTTCTTCTTGACGATGCCGATAAGCAACACCAGCGCGATCATCGAGATCACCGACAGGTCGGTGTTGGTGATCCACAGCGCCAGCAACGCGCCCATGCCTGCTGCTGGCAGCGTCGACAGGATCGTCACCGGGTGCACCAGGTTTTCGTACAGCATGCCCAGCACGATATAGACCGTGGCGATCGCGGCGATGATCAGCATCAGCATTGCACTCGGATCCATTGCCTGGCGGAAGCCACCTGGCGCGGCCTGGCGGATATCGCCGGGCAGGCGCATGCCCTCGATCACCGATTTGACGATGGCGTCGCCCTCGCCACTGCTCACGCCAGGTGCCAGGTTGTAGCTCAGGTCCATCACCGTGTATTGGTTCTGGTGCGTCACCTGTGACGGTGCCAAGCCGGGCTCCTGATGCGCCAGGGCGGTGAGCGGGATCATCTGCCCGCTCTTGGAGGGCACGTACAGATCCTCGATTGCCGCCGGGCTGCCGGTCTGGCTTGGCAGGGCATTGACCACCACGCCGTACTGGTTGAGGTCGGCATAGATGGTGGAGATCTGGCGTTGGCCGAAGGCGCCGTACAGCGCGCCGTCGATCGCGCCGATGGTGACGCCCAGGCGCGAAGCCTTCTCGCGGTCGATGACGATCTTCTGCATCAACCCGCCCTTGTCCACGTCCGAGCCCACGTCCCGCAGCTGCGGATGCTGTTTCAACGCGGTCACCACCTTTGGCAGCCACTCGGCCAACTGGCCGGCGTCGTTGCCCTGCAGGGTGACGCGGTTCTGCGCACCCTGCGAGCCGCCACCGCCGCCATCGGAGGGCAGGTCCTGGATTGCCCGCAGGCGCACGTCCAGGTCGGGGAACTGCGCGGCCTTGGTGCTGAGCCGTGTCACCACCACATTGGTAGGCTCGCGGCGGCCTTCCTTCTCGGTGCGCAGCTCGATGTTGAACTGGGCGCTGCTGCCCTGGCGGCTGGAGCCCAGCCGCGCGCCCACCATTTTCACCGCCGGGTCGGCCAGGAACATGTCGCTGAGACGGCGCTGGCGCTCGGTCATTTCCTGGAAGGACACGGTGGCGCTGGAACTGGCACGGCCCCAGATCAGGCCGGTGTCCTGTTCCGGGAACGAACCCTTGCCCACCGCACCCGCCAGGAAGAAGGTCGCCACGATCAGCAGCAACGGCGTCAGCGACAGCAGCAGCGCGTGCCGCAGCGAGAAATCCAGCGCTACCGTGTAGACCCGCAGCATGCCTTCGTGCAGGCGATCCAGCACGCGGTTGGTGCGGGTGTCGCGGGCGCCCTCGGCATGCGGGTGCAGGAAGCGCGCGCACAGTGCCGGGGTAAGGGTCAGCGAAACCACCGCCGACACCACGATTGCCGCCACCAGGGTGAGGGTGAACTCGCGGAAGAACGCCCCCAGCATGCCCTGGGCAAAGATGATCGGCAGGAACACCGCGATCAGCGAGGCGGTGATCGAGACGATGGTGAAGCCGATCTCGCGTGCGCCGGCCATCGCCGCCTGCCTGCGCGGCATGCCTTCGTCCAGGTGGCGCATGATGTTCTCGATCACCACGATGGCGTCGTCGACGACGAAGCCAATCGCGATCACCAGTGCCAGCAGGGTGAGGTTGTTGAGGGTGAAGCCCAGCCAGGTCATCACCAGCGCGGCACCGGCCAGCGACAACGGCACCGTCACCGCCGCGATCAGGGTGGGCGCCAGCCGGCGCAGGAACAGGGCCATGGTCAGGATCACCATGGCCAGGCTGATCACCAGGGTGATCTGCACCTCCGCCAGCGAGGCGCGGATGGTCGGGGTGCGGTCGAAGTACGGGGTCAGCGTGGTGCCGGCATCCAGATAGCCCGACAGCGACGGTATGGCTGCCTTCACCCGGTCCACCGTGGCCACCAGGTTGTCGCCGCTGCGCAGGTAGACATACATCAGCACGCCGCGTTTGCCGTTGAACCAGGCGGCCTGGTAGGCATCCTGCTGGCCGTCATAGACCTCGGCCACATCCTTCAGCCGCACCACCGCGCCATCGTGGGTGGAAATGGCCACGTTGGCGAAATCCGCGGCCTTGCGGATCTGGTCGTTGAGGACGATGGCGGTCTGGCTGCGGCCATCGCTGAGGAAACCCAACGGCGAGGCGACGTTGGCCGCGCGCATGGCGTTGCGCAGGTCGTCCGGGCTCAGCCCCAAAGCGGTCATCGCGCGCAGGTTGAGGTCCACCCGTACCGCCGGGGTGGAGGCACCGGCGATATCCACCTGCGACACACCGGGCAGCTGCCGCAGGCGCTGCGCCAGCAGCGAGTCGGCGGTGTTGTACAGCTCGGCCACCGACTGCGTGTCCGAGGTCAGCGCCAGCGCGATGACCGGGTCATCGTTGGGGTTGGCTTTCTGGTAGGTGGGCGTGTTGATGCCGGCCGGCAGATCGGCCATGGCCGCGTTGATCGCCGCCTGCACGTCCTGGGCGGCGGCATCGATGTCGCGGCTGGTGTTGAACATCAGGAACACCATGCTGCGACCGTCGCTGCTGCTCGAACGCATGGTGTCGATACCAGGCACCTGGCCGAGGTGGCGTTCCAGCGGCGCGGTGACCGTGGATGCCATGGTGTCGGCATCGGCACCGGTGTTGGAGGCCTGCACGAAGATCACCGGGATCGACAGGTTGGGCAGGGCGGCAACGCCCAGCCGCAGGTAGCAGACCAGGCCGGCGAAGAACAGGCCGATGGCCAGCAGGGTGATGCCGATGGGGCGTTTGATGAACGGCGCGGAGATGTTCATCCGCGCTTACCGTGCCGTCTGCAGGCGGGCGGCCGCACGTTGCTCGCGGCGCTTGGCCGCCCACTGCGACATGCGCTCGAAGTACAGGTAGATCACCGGCGTGGTGTACAGGGTGACCAGCTGCGACAGCAGCAGGCCGCCGACGATGGCCACGCCGAGCGGGCGTCGCAGTTCCGAACCGATACCGGTGCCCAGTGCCAGCGGCAGCGCGCCGAGCATGGCCGCCGCGGTGGTCATCATGATCGGGCGGAAGCGCAGCAGGCAGGCACGGCGGATCGCATCATGGGCATTGGCGCCCGCGCGCTGCGCATCCAGCGCGAAGTCGATCATCATGATCGCGTTCTTCTTGACGATGCCGATCAGCAGCACGATGCCGACGATGCCGTCCACCGACAGGCTCATGCCGCACAGGTACAGCGCCAGCAGCGCGCCCACGCCGGCAGGCGGCAGGGTCGAGATGATGGTCAGCGGGTGGATCCAGCTTTCGTACAGCACACCCAGCACGATGTAGATCACCGCGATGGCGGCCAGCAGCAACAGGATCACGTCGGTCTGGCTGCTGGAGAACTCGGCCGCCGTGCCGATGAACTGTGCCTGCATCTGCTCGGGCAGCTGCAGCTCGGCCACGGCCTTGTTGATGGCATCCACGCCTTCGGACAGCGAGTAGCCCGGGGCCAGATTGAACGAGATGGTCGCCGACGGCAGCTGCTGCTGGTGGCTGACGATCAACGGTGCGCTGCCCTGGGTGGCGGTGGCGATGGCCGACAGCGGGATGCTGCCGCCGCCGCCCAGGGCGATGCCGGTATTGCTGTTGCCGATGCCGGTGGCGGTGGACGAGTTGCTGGAGCTCACCTGGCCCAGGGTGGTGGCATTGCTGCCGCTGAGCGTGCCGCTGCCGTTGCTGCCGATCGCCAGCTGGTTCATCAGCGCATCGGCGGTACGGAACTCCGGTGCCACTTCCAGCACCACGCGGTACTGGTTGAGCTGGGTGAAGATGGTCGAGATCTGGCGCTGCCCATAGGCGTCGTACAGCGTGTCGTCGATGGTCTGCATCGGCACGCCGTAACGGCTGGCTTTGTCGCGGTCCACTTCCACGTGCAGGGCGCGGCCGTGATTTGCCAGGTTGTTGTCGACGTCGGCCAGTTCGGGCAGGCGGCGCAGCGCATCGGTGACGCGCTCGGTCTGCGCGGCCAGCTCGGTGCTGTCCATGTCTGACAGCGAGAACTGGTAGGCGGTGGCGGCCACGCGCGTGTCCAGGGTCACGTCCTGCACCGGTTTCAGGTACAGGGCGATGCCGGGGATATGCGCGGCGGCGGCCTGCAGGCGCGGCAGGATCACGTCCAGCCCGTCGCGATCACCGCGGTCCTTGAGCACGATGCTCAGCTGGCCCTGGTTGAGGGTGGGGTTCATGCTGCCAGCGCCGATATAGGCGGCAATGCCGCTGACCGCGGCGTCACCCTGCAGTGCGGCGGCTACCGCCTGGGTGCGCTGCTGCATCTGGTCGAAGGCCACGTTCTGGTCGGCGATGACCACGCCGGTGACCATGCCGGTGTCCTGGTCGGGCAGCAGGCCCTTGGGGATCAGCATGTACAGCAGCACGGTCAGTGCGACCGAGGCCAGGGCGATGGTCAGGGTCAGGGGCTGGTGGCGCAGCACCCAGTCCAGGGTGCGCTCGTACAGGTGCACGATGCGCGTCCACAGGTTGCTGCGGCCTTCGGCCGCGGCCCGTTCGTGCGCGTCGTCGCCCTCGGGCAGTGCGTCGGGCTTGAGCAGGTAGGCGCACATCATCGGGGTGAGCGTCAGCGAGATCAGCATCGAGATCGAGACCGCGATCGTCAGCACCCAGGCGAACTCATGGAACAGGCGGCCGGTGACGCCGGGCATCAGGATCAGCGGCAGGAACACCGCGATCAGTGACACGGTCAGCGACAGCACGGTGAAGCCGATCTCGCGCGAGCCGATCTCTGCCGCCTCCGGGCCGTCCTTGCCCTTCTCGATGTAGCGCACGATGTTCTCGATCATCACGATCGCATCGTCGACCACGAAGCCGGTGGCCACGGTCAGTGCCATCAGCGACAGGTTGTCCAGCGACATGCCGGCGAAGGCCATCACCCCGAACGTGCCCATCAGCGACAACGGCACCGCCACCGACGGGATCACCGTGGCCCACAAGCGGCGCAGGAACACGAAGATCACCGCCACCACCAGGCAGATGGTGAGCACCAGGGTGAACTGCACGTCATGCACCGAGGCGCGGATGGTGACGGTGCGGTCGGAGAACACTTCCAGCTTGACGTCGGCCGGCAGCATGCCCTGCAGGCTGGGCAGCAGCTGGCGGATGTTCTCCACCGTCTTGACGATGTTGGCGCCGGGTTGGCGGCGCACTTCCAGCAGCACCGCCGGCTTGCCATCGGCCCAGGCCGCGATCTGGTCGTTCTCCACGCCGTCGACCACGCTGGCCACATCGCGCAACCGCACCGGCGCGCCGTTCTGGTAGCGCACGATCACATCGTTGTAGTCGGCCGCGTCACTGAGCTGGTCATTGGTGGACAGCGTGTAGCTCTGGGTCTTGCCGTTGAGCGAACCCTTGGGGGCGTTGACGTTGGCCTGGGTGAGCGCGCTGCGCAGGTCTTCCAGGGTCATGCCCATGTTGGCCAGCTGCGCCGGGTTTACCTGGATGCGCACGGCCGGGCGCACGTTGCCGGCAATGGAGACCAGGCCCACACCGTCGGTCTGCGACAGGCGCTGGGCCAGGATCGAATCGGCCAGGTCGTTGACCTCGCGCAGGGCCCGCGTGTCGGAGGACAGCTTGAGGGTCAGGATCGGCGCATCGGCCGGGTTCACCCGGTTGTAGACCGGCTGGTAGGGCAGCGAGCTGGGCAGGGTGGCCTGGCGGATCGCCGCCTGCACGTCCTGCGCGGCGGTGTCGATGTCGCGTTCCATCGAGAACTGCAGCACGATGCTGGACAGGCCCGCCGAGGAGTCGGAGGTCATCATGTCCAGGCCCGAGATCTGGCCCAGCTGCCGCTCCAGCGGCGTGGTCACCAGTGACGCCATGGTCTGCGCGCTGGCACCGGGGTACTGGGTGGTCACCACCAGGCTGGGCGCCTCGATCTCGGGCAGGGCCGCTACCGGCAGACGCTGGTAGCCAAGGATGCCCAGCAGCATCAACCCGACCATCAACAGCGAGGTGGCGATCGGGCGGCGGATGAAAAGAGTCGAGAAGCCCACGGTGTATTCCTGATGCGGGGGAGGGGAGGTGGGTGGCGGCCTGCGCGTCAGCGCGGCGGGCCACCCCGTCCACCACGGCTGCCCTTCTGGCTGGCCGCCTTGAGCTGTTCCTCGGTGGGTGCCGGCGGTGCCTGGCCCGGTGCCAGGGCGTTGACCTTGCTGCCTTCCTTCAACCGGAACTGACCTTCCGTGACCACCTTGTCGCCGGCCTGCAGGCCCTTGCCGATCACCACATGGGTGTCATCCACCTGGCCGCTCTGCACCACATCGCGCAGGGTCACGGTGTTGTCGGGCTTGATCAGGTAGACGAAATCGCCGTTGCTGCCACGTTGCACGGCTTCGGCCGGTACCACCACGGCGCCGGGCAGCTCGTTGAGCTTCATCCGCACGTTGACGAACTGGCCGGGCCACAATGCCGCGTCGGCATTGGGGAACTCGGCGCGCAGGCGGAAGGTGCCGCTGCTGCTGCTGATCTGGTTGTCCACCACCTGCAGCTTGCCCTCGTCGTTGACCACGCTGCCGCCAGCCCGGTCCAGGGTGGCGGTCTGCAACGGCCCTGCAGCCTGTGCGCTGCGCACGGCATCCAACTGCTGCTCGGGCAGGTTGAACAGCACGTAGACCGGCTGCAGCTGGGTGATGGTGACGATCTGGCTGCCGGCACTGACCACATTGCCGGGGTCCACCGCGCGGATGCCGGTGGTGCCGCTGATCGGCGAGGTGATGCGGGTGTAGTCCAACTGCACCTTGGCCTGGTCGGCCGAGGCCTGTGCCGCGGCGACGGCGGCCTGGTACTGGGTGACCTGGTTGCGCAGGGTGGTCAGGTCGGTCTGGGCCACGAACTGCCGGTACTCGGGCGAGTTGGAACGTTCGTAGTTGGATTGGGCGGTGGCCAGCAGGGCCTGGTTCTGGCGTTTGCTGGCCACGGCCTGGTCATAGGCCGCCTGGAAGGTGCGCGGGTCGATCTGCGCCAGCAGCTCACCCTTCTTGACGGCCTGCCCTTCGCGGAAGTTGACGCTCAGCAGTTCGCCGCCGACCTGTGGGCTGACGGTGACAGTGTTGAAGGCGGTGACCGTGCCCTGTGCGGTCACATAAACCGGCACATCCTTCTGTTCGGCCGCCACGGCGGTGACCGGCACCGGATCCTTGTCGGCATCCGCGCCGCGCCCCTGTCCCTGACCACTGGGGGGGTTGCCGCCGGCCTGCTTGCCCCCGCCCATCACCCGGTAGCCGATGAGGGCCACAAGCAGCACTGCGATGACCAGCAGTACGATCTTCCAGAAACGCGACATGCGGAAACTCCTGAGCAACCGGTAGGGGAGGGCAAGCAAGGCGCAGAGGATACCCCTGCACCTGTGGTCATGGAGGCATGACCGATGGGCCACGCATACAGACCCGTGCAGGTGATGAACGTTCCATCGACGCATCGGTTGACGCGGTTTCGTAGTGCCGAGCCATGCTCGGCAAGGGGCGTTCCCGTGACTACATCAACCCACGGGAATGTTGTGGGCGCGGCATCAACCGCGCCGGCAAGCCCGTCGGAACGACCGCCGGCCCCCGCTCCGATGGTGCACGCACATGGGGTGCGGGGACAGCCCTTGCCGAGCATGGCTCGGCACTACCCAAGCGGGCGGTTCCGCTTTACCTGCAGCGCGCCTGTCCACCGCTGCTGGCTGCTTACCCCACGATTGGCCTACATTCTCTCCATCCACGATAGGAAGGAGCGTTGCCGATGGCCCGCAAGACCGTGTTGCTGACTGCCATGCTTTGCGCACTTGCCCCGTTGGCGCAGGGCCAGGATGCCGCACAGCGGCCGGAGGTGGCGGCAGCCGCCACTCGCCTGCAGCAGCAGGTGGTGGATTGGCGTCGCGACTTCCACGCTCATCCGGAACTCTCCAATCGCGAAGAACGCACCGCGGCCAAGGTCGCTGAGCGCCTGCGCGCGATGGGTCTGAGTCCGAAGACCGGCGTGGCGGTGCACGGCGTGGTCGCCATCATCAAGGGCGGCCTGCCCGGCCCGAAGATCGCCCTGCGCGCGGACATGGACGCATTGCCGGTCACCGAACAGACCGGCCTGCCGTTCGCCTCCAAGGCCACCGCCGAATACCGCGGCGAGCAGGTCGGGGTGATGCATGCCTGTGGCCACGATGCGCACACCGCAACCCTGCTGGGCGTGGCCGACGCTTTGGTCGCGATGCGCGACAAGCTGCCCGGGGAAGTGATGTTGATCTTCCAGCCGGCCGAGGAAGGCGCGCCGCCGCCGGAGCAGGGCGGTGCCGACCTGATGCTGAAGGAAGGCCTGTTCAAGGACTTCAAGCCGGAGGCGGTGTTTGGCCTGCACGTGTTCTCCAGTGTGCAGGCGGGCCAGATCGCCGTGCGCGGCGGGCCGCTGATGGCGGCTTCCGATCGCTTCGGCATCACCGTCAACGGTCGCCAGACGCATGGCTCGGCACCGTGGAACGGCGTTGATCCGATTGTTGCGGCCTCCGATCTGATAGGTACCGCGCAGACCATCGTCAGCCGTCGCGCCAACCTGTCCAAGCAGCCGGCAGTGCTGACATTCGGAGCGATCAAGGGTGGTATCCGCTACAACATCATTCCCGATTCGGTGGAGATGGTGGGCACCATCCGCACCTTCGACCCGGACATGCGCAAGCAGATCTTTGCCGACCTGCGCAATGTCGCCGAGCACACCGCTGCTGCCCATGGTGCCACCGCCGTCACCGACATCTACGAGAACGATGGCAACCCGGCGACCGTCAACGATCCTGCACTGACTGCGCGCATGCTGCCCAGCCTGCAGGCGGTGGTGGGCAAGACCAATGTCTATGAGCCGCCACTGCAGATGGGCTCGGAGGATTTCTCGCTGTACGCACAGCAGGTGCCGGCGATGTTCTTCTTCGTCGGCTCCACCGGTGCCGGCATCGATCCGGCCACCGCGCCCAGCAACCACTCGCCCAAGTTTCTGCTGGACGAAAAGGCACTGGACGTGGGCTTGCGCGCGCTGCTGCAGGTCTCGCTCGATTACCTGCACGGTGGCAAGCCGGGTTGAGTCCCGGTAGTGTCACGGGCCCCTGCAAGGAAGAAGGACAGCCCCATGGGCGCCAGCTTGGCCATGTTGCTGCAATCGCAGCTCGACCCCGCGTTCACCGCCGAAACCCTGCTGGCGCAGATGCACAGCGACTGGCCCGACCTGGACCCGTCGTTGCTGCGGTTGGGCGACGCACGCGCCGAAGCCGACACGGCCGCGGATGCCGACGATGACGATTCGCCGATGCAGTGCCTGGAGTACGGGGATTACCTGATCGCTTTGATGCCGATCCCGGTGCAGATCGGCGATGACATTGACCAGATCTGCGCGCATAGCCGGCTATGGCCGGAGGCCACGCCGGCCCCGGTGGATTACGCAGCGCATACCATTGTCACGGTGATGCGGTTCAGTGATGACGGCCAGGACGCCGATCTGGTCGCCCAGGCCGCACTGCTCAGCCGCGTGCTGGCCTCGGCGGTGGCCGTGTCCGGCAGCATCCAGGCGGTCTACCTGGGCAGCGCCAACCATGTGGTGTTGCCGGCCCTGTTCCGTGAGTTGGCCCAGGCCAGCCTGCCCGGACCGATGCCGATTGCCTGGGTGGCGATCAACGTGGGTGCACGCCCGGACGGCGTGATGACCGGCCACACCCGCGGCATGGACATGCTGGGGTTGATGGACATCGAAATCCCCGAAACCGGAGACGGTGCGCAGGAGGTGTTCAGCCGCCTCACCGGCATCGTTGATTACCTGATCGAGAACGGCATGGTGATCGCTGATGGCGACACCCTCGGCGCGACCGCTGAAGAGCGGATCCGGGTGGTCTATGGTCGCTCGGCGCTCGATCCGGAACGTCAGGTGATGCGCCTGCAGACGGAAGAATTCCCCCAGGCCAGATCGGGCAGGTCGTGGTGGTCGCGGCTGCTGAACTGAAGCTGCTTGGAGCCGCTGCGTACTGTCGAAAAGCAGTTCTGGTATATCCGGCGCTCAAGCAGGGGCAATTACAATTGCCTCGATGAACACTCCCCAAGATTCCAGCCTCGGCCGCGAGGTCGATTACCCCCGCCAGTACGACGCCAGTCTGCTGTTCCCCATTCCCCGCGCCGGCGCCCGCGCCGAGATCGGGCTGGACGGCGAGCTGCCGTTCGTCGGTGAGGACCGCTGGCATGCCTATGAGCTGGGGTGGCTGGACGCGCGCGGCAAGCCCTGCGTGGCGACCGCCACCATCCGGGTGCCGGCGACCTCACCGAACCTGATCGAGTCCAAGTCGCTCAAGCTGTACCTGAATTCGCTCAACAGCAGCCGTTTCAACCGCCCCGAGGCGGTGCGCGAGCGTATCGCCACCGACCTGTCGGCCTGTGCCGGTGCCGATGTAGCGATCGAGTTTGGCCTGCCGCCGATGCTGCCCGCTCCGGGCCAGTCCATCGACCACCTGGACGTGGACATCGACTGTTACGGCCCGCCCGACGCCGGCTATCTGCTGGCCGATGGCGGCGGCGAAGTGGCCGAAACCCTGCATTCGGCCCTGCTCAAGTCCAACTGCCCGGTGACCGGCCAGCCTGACTGGGCCAGCGTCAGCATCCGCTACCGGGGGCCGCGCATCGATCGCGAGGGCCTGCTGCGCTACCTGGTCAGCTACCGCGACCACGCCGAGTTCCACGAGCAGTGCGTGGAGCGGATCTTCAATGAGCTGTTGCAGTGCTGCCGGCCTACCCAGCTGGAGGTGGAGGCGCGTTATACCCGCCGCGGCGGCCTGGACATCAATCCGCGCCGGGCGACCCCGGGTTTCGGCGCCAGCCCGGCAATCCGCGATCTGCGTCAATAAACATTCAGCTGCGTACGTCGGTTTTTACGTTGGCGCGATGAAACCTTAACAGGCGTCGTGCCATCGTTGCTGCCAGCCACGGAGGAGCAACCTGGATGAGCAGTACCGACAAGAAGGCAGATTTTTCGGATGTGACCTCCAAGGTGGATACCACCGCCGAGGTTGCGCCGAAGGCAGATTTTTCCGACGTCACGGCCAAGGTGGATACCACTGCGGAGATCGTCGGCGAACAGCAGTACACGGTGCAGAAGGGCGACAACCTGTCGAAGATCGCCAAGAACCTGCTTGGCGATGCCAATGCGTGGAAGCAGATCTTCGAGGCCAACCGGGATGTGCTCGATGACCCGGACAAGATTTTCCCGGGGCAGAGCCTGAAGATTCCCGCGCGCCAGGGTTGATCCCTTTCGGAAGCTGCGCTGTTCATTCCCAACTTTTACCGGAGCAATCCATGAAGAAGACTTCGCTCAGCAGTGCCCTGATGATCGCCGTAGTGGGTGCCGTAGCCCTGGTCGGCTGCAAGAAGAAGGAAGAGGCGGTGACCACCCCGCCGCCGGCCGCCAGCACCCCGGCCCCGGCCCCGGTTCCGGAACCGACCCCGGCAGCGCCGGCCGTGACGGTGACCTCGGTGACCGTGGGCAACACTGCCGCCGCCGACAAGACGGTTGCACCGCTTGCGACCTTGGCTGCCAAGGACAAGATCATCGTTTCGATCAAGACCGATGGCACCGCCACCAATGCAAACGTGGCAGCCAAGCTGACCTATCAGGATGGCCAGGTTGCTGGCGAACAGTCGGTCGCGCTCAACACCACGGCGGCGGAAACCACCAACATCGAATTCACCAAGCCCTCGGGTTGGCCGGCCGGCAAGTACACCGCCGAGGTCACTGTCGACGGCAAGGCGGCTGGCATGCCGCAGCAGTTCGAGGTCAAGTGAGGTAGGGCGTCCACCGGCGCAACTCTCTCCCGCCGGTGAAACGCATGGGCGCAGCCGCGAGGCTGCGCCTTTTTTATGTCTGCTGCGCCGGTTTTGCGCAGTGTCGGGCGGGTGTTGGTGACAGCAGCAACCGTTGCAGTTGAGACTGGCAACGGGCGTGCCGCCGCCAGCCAAGCCAGCACAAGGCCTGCGCCGTTCTGCGGCAGGCTGGCACGCACTGTTCCCTACCTTTGCGTATGGTTTTTTTTGCCCGCCCCGCCTGAAAACGCGACAATGCAGAGGTTTCCCACTCGGCAGCCGGGTAGGGACGAGTGCGCTGGCCCACTGGATGGCCGACTGCCTGCTTCAACGCCGCTGCCATCCTGTCACGCATCCGTCAGCAAGAGAGTTTTTGCCCCCATGTCGAATACGCCGAAGATCATCTACACGCTCACCGACGAAGCTCCGTTCCTGGCCACGCAGTCGCTGCTGCCGATCGTCGATGCCTTTACCGCGACCGCCGGCATTGCCGTCGAAACCCGCGACATCTCGCTGTCCGGCCGCATCCTGTCGCAGTTCCCGGATTTCCTGAAGGACGACCAGAAGATCAGCGATGACCTGGCCGAACTGGGCGAACTGGCCACCAAGCCGGAAGCCAACATCATCAAGCTGCCGAACGTGTCGGCCTCGGTGCCGCAGCTCAAGGCCGCGATCAAGGAACTGCAGGACCAGGGCTTCATCCTGCCGAACTACCCGGACGCACCCACCGACGACGTCTCGCGCGACATCAAGGCGCGCTACGACAAGATCAAGGGCAGCGCGGTCAACCCGGTGCTGCGCGAAGGCAATTCCGACCGTCGTGCACCGCTGTCGGTGAAGAACTACGCGCGCAAGCACCCGCACCGCATGGGCGCCTGGACCGCCGACTCCAAGTCGCATGTCGCGCACATGGACGGCGGTGACTTCTACGGCAGCGAGAAGTCTGCCACCATCGCCAACGCCGGCAGCCTGAAGATCGCGCTGGTGCAGAACGACGGCAACACCGTCGTGCTGAAGGAAAAGACCGCGGTCAAGGCCGGCGAGATCGTCGATGCCGCGGTGATGAACCGCAAGGCGCTGGCTGCCTTCGTCGATGCACAGATTGCTGATGCCAAGGCGCAGGGCGTGCTGTTCTCGCTGCACCTGAAGGCGACCATGATGAAGGTCTCCGATCCGATCATGTTCGGCGTCGTGGTCGAGGAGTTCTACAAGGACGTGCTGGCCAAGCACGCCGATACGCTCAAGCAGGTGGGTTTTGATGCCAACAACGGCATCGGCGACCTGTACGCACGCCTGTCGCAGCTGCCGGAAGCCGAGCAGGAAGCGATCAAGGCCGACATCGCCGCCGAGTACGCCAAGCGCCCGGCCGTGGCCATGGTCAACTCGGACAAGGGCATCACCAACCTGCACGTGCCGTCGGACGTGATCGTCGACGCCTCGATGCCGGCGATGATCCGTGACTCCGGCAAGATGTGGAACGCCGAAGGCAAGCTGCAGGACACCAAGGCCATCATTCCCGACCGCTGCTACGCCGGCGTGTACCAGGCCGTCATCGACGACTGCAAGGCACACGGCGCGTTCAACCCGGCCACCATGGGCTCGGTGCCGAACGTCGGCCTGATGGCGCAGAAGGCTGAGGAATACGGCTCGCACGACAAGACCTTCCAGATTGCTGCCGATGGCGTGGTCAAGGTCACCGACGAGGCCGGCAATGTCGTGTTCGAACACGCTGTCGAAGCCGGTGACATCTGGCGCATGTGCCAGACCAAGGACGCGCCGATCCAGGACTGGGTGAAGCTGGCCGTCAGCCGCGCCCGCCTGAGCAATACCCCGGCGCTGTTCTGGCTGGACAGCAAGCGCGCCCACGATGCGCAGGTGATCGCCAAGGTCGAGAAGTACCTCAAGGACCACGACACCAACGGCCTGGACATCCGCATCCTGTCGCCGGAAGAAGCTACCGCGGTGTCGCTGGAGCGCATCCGTAAGGGCCAGGACACCATCTCGGTAACCGGCAACGTGCTGCGTGACTACCTCACCGACCTGTTCCCGATCCTGGAGCTGGGCACCAGCGCCAAGATG
>DKPB01000039.1 GCA_002471015.1 Stenotrophomonas sp. UBA7346 | reverse complement strand
TGGGCCAGAGCCGCATGCTGTACGGCTACACCATGCATTCCGAGCGCCCGGGCCACCGCATGTACGAGCAGTACCACCCGCTGGGTCTGGTCGGCATCATCTCGGCCTTCAACTTCCCGGTCGCGGTGTGGAGCTGGAATGCGTTCCTGGCCGCCATCTGCGGCGATATCTGCATCTGGAAGCCGTCCAACAAGACCCCGCTGACCGCCATTGCCACGATGAAGATCTGCAATGACGCGCTGAAGGACGGCGGCTTCCCGGACCTGTTCTTCCTGATCAACGACGCAGGCACCGCATTGTCGGAAAAGATGGTCGACGACCGCCGCGTGCCGCTGATTTCCTTCACCGGTTCCACCCAGGTCGGCCGCACCGTCAACCAGAAGGTTGCCCAGCGCCTGGGCCGCTGCCTGCTGGAACTGGGCGGCAACAACGCCATCATCATGGACGAGACCGCCGACCAGAAGCTGGCCGTGCCGGGCATCGTGTTCGGCGCCGTCGGCACCGCCGGCCAGCGCTGCACCACCACCCGCCGCCTGATCGTGCATGAATCCATCTACGACAACGTGCTGGCCACGCTGATCAAGGCGTACAAGCAGGTCGAAGGCAAGATCGGTGACCCGACCGACGCCGCCAACCTGATGGGCCCGTTGAACAGCCCGGAAGCTGTGCAGCAGTTCCTGGCCTCGATCGCCAAGGCCAAGGCTGCCGGTGGCACCGTCGAGACCGGCGGCACCGCCATCGACCGTGCCGGCAACTTCGTGCTGCCGGCGATTGTCACCGGCCTGAAGAACAGTGATGAGATCGTCCAGCACGAGACCTTCGCACCGATTCTGTACGTGATGAAGTACAGCACCCTGGACGAAGCCATCGACATGCAGAACGGCGTGCCGCAGGGCCTGTCCTCGTCGATCTTTACCCAGAACCTGAAGACCGCCGAGAAGTTCCTGTCGGCAGCCGGCAGCGACTGCGGCATCGCCAACATCAACATCGGCACGTCCGGTGCGGAAATCGGTGGCGCCTTCGGTGGCGAGAAGGACACCGGCGGTGGCCGCGAGTCCGGCTCGGATGCATGGAAGGTCTATATGCGCCGCCAGACCAACACCATCAACTACTCCGACTCGCTGCCGCTGGCCCAGGGCATCAAGTTCGATCTGTAATGGTGCAGCCCCGGCCATGGCCGGGGCGATGCATGGGCACGCAGCCCAAGGGCTGCCCCCCCCTCCGTCCCCGCTCCCGTTTGTGCGAGTGGGGCTTTCCACAGCTGAAAAGGAGTTCCCGATGAGCGTACCCGCACCCCGCCAGACCAGCAGCTATGCCATCGTCGCCCTGGTTGCCGGCATCCTCGGCTGGACCCTGCTGCCCTTCCTCGGCAGCCTTGCGGCCATCATCTTCGGCCACATGGGCCGTGCCGAGATCCGCCGCAGCAACGGCCAGCTCGATGGCGACGGCCTGGCCGTCACCGGCCTGGTGCTGGGCTGGCTGTCGGTAGCGATGTGGGTATTGGTGGTCGTGGTGTTCGTCGTGTTCTTTGGTGGCCTGGCGTGGATCGCCGCCTTGAACTCGTGAGCGCCGCATGAGCCGGCTCGACGCCACCCAACGCTTCAGCAGCCGCGTTGCCGACTACGTGCGGTACCGGCCGGGTTATCCGCCCGCATTGATCGACTGGCTGCACCATGACATCGGCGTAGGCGCCGATGCTCTGGTCGCTGATGTCGGCGCCGGCACCGGCATTTCCACCCGCATGTTTCTTGAAGCCGGCCATCCGGTGATCGCCATCGAGCCCAACGCGCCGATGCGCGAGGCTGCGGCGCACTGGCTGCTGCCACAGTTCCCGCAGTTGCAGTTGCTGGATGGCACCGCCGAGCACACCACCCTGCCCGACGACAGCGTGGATCTGGTCAGCGCCGCACAGGCCTTCCATTGGTTCGACACCGCAGCGGTGCGCCAGGAATGGGCACGCACCCTGCGCCCCGGCGGCCTGGCCCTGGTCTACTGGAACTCGCGCCTGCTGCAGGGCTCGGCCTTCCTGGAAGCGTACGAGCGGCTGCTGATCGATTACGGTACCGACTACACCGAGGTCGCCGAGCGCTACCAGAGCGACGAGGAAATGCGCACCTGGTTCGGCAATGGGCTGCGCGGCATCGCCAGCTTTCCCAACGTGCAGTACCTTGACCACGACGGCTTGCAGGGCCGCCTGCTGTCCTCCTCGTATGCGCCGCAGGCGGGCCATCCCCGTCACGCCGCGATGCTGGATGCATTGCGCCAGTTGTTTGCCGACCATGCCGTGGATGGCAAGGTCGCATTTGCGTACCAGACCCGCGCCTTCATCGGCACGCTGACTTGAGCTTATGTATTCGATAGCCCGCCCCTTCCTCTTCACCCTGGACGCCGAGCGCGCGCATGGCCTGGGCCTTTCCGCGCTGGACCTGGCCTGGCGCACCGGCACCACGCCGTTGCTGGCCGGCCGCATCACGCCACTGCCGACCAAGGCCTTTGGCCTGGATTTCCCCAATCCGGTTGGCCTGGCCGCTGGCCTGGACAAGAACGGCGAGCACATCGAGGGGCTGTTCGCACTGGGCTTCGGCTACGTCGAAATCGGCACCATCACGCCGCGTCCGCAGGCCGGCAGCCCCAAGCCGCGCCTGTTCCGCCTGCCGGCGCACGGCGCCATCATCAACCGCATGGGTTTCAACAACCTGGGCGTGGATGCGCTGGTGAAGAATGTCGAAGCGGTCAAACGCCGCCCCGGCCCGCTGGGCATCAACATCGGCAAGAACAAGGACACGCCCAACGAGGATGCGCTGTCCGATTACCTGACCTGCATGGAAAAGGTCTATCCGCTGGCCGATTACATCACCGTCAACATCTCCTCGCCCAATACCGCCGGCCTGCGCGAACTGCAGGAAGAACAGGCCCTGCGGCGCCTGGTGGCCGGGCTGCGTGAAGCACAGGAGCAACTGGCGGCCAAGCATGGCAAGCGCGTGCCGATGCTGGTCAAGGTGGCACCGGACCTGAGCGATCGCGACATCGACGCGGCCGCCCGCGTGCTCGGTGAGCTGGGCGTGGACGGTGTCATCGCCACCAACACCACCATCGCCCGACCGGGCGTGGACGCCCACCCGGTCGCCAAGGAGATCGGCGGCCTGTCAGGGGCACCGCTGCTTGGCCAATCCACCCTGGTGCTGCGCCGCCTGCGTGCGCGCCTGCCCGAGTCGGTGCCACTGATCGGCGTGGGCGGCATCAGCTCCGGTGCCGACGCCGTGGCCAAGATGGCCGCCGGGGCCTCGCTGGTGCAGGTGTACAGCGGCCTGATCTACCGAGGCCCAAGCCTGATCGGCGACTGCGTGGACGCCATCCGCCGCCGCCGTGAATCGCCGTCGGGAGGCGCCGTCGCCCCGCTATGACCACTGTTGTCCCCGCCTGGTCCCTGACTGAAAACGCCGCACTACAGCCGCTCAATACCTTTCACGTCCCCGCGCATGCCCGGCGTCTGCTGCACATCAACGACGCCAACGCGCTGCCCGAAGCACTGGCAGCCATTGCCGATGCACCGCTGCTGGTGCTGGGCAGCGGCAGCAATGTGTTGTTGGCCGCCGACCCCGAGGACGTGGTACTGGTGTTCAACAACCGCCAGATCACCGCGCTGGAACACCGCGCCGATCACACCCTGGTGCGCGCCGGTGCCGGCGTTGTCTGGCACGAGTTTGTGATGTGGTCGTTGCGCGAAGGCCTGTCCGGGCTGGAAAACCTGGCACTGATCCCGGGCACGGTAGGTGCCGCCCCCATCCAGAACATTGGTGCCTATGGCGCCCAGGTGGGTGAGTTCATCCAGACCGTCGAGGCCTGGGACCAGCACACGCAGCAGTGGGTGCGGCTGGACCACGCGGCCTGCAACTTCGCCTACCGCGACAGCCTGTTCAAGCATGAGCCCGACCGCTACCTGATCACCGCCGTGGAGTTCCGCCTGCCGCTGCTGCATGCCCTGCGCCTGGACTATGCCGGCATTGGCGAGGAGCTGACCGCCATGGGCATCGAGCAGCCGGTGGCGGCCGATGTGGCCAACGCGGTGATTGCCATCCGTCGCCGCAAACTGCCTGACCCGGATGTTCTGGGCAATGCGGGCAGCTTCTTCAAGAACCCGATCCTGCCCAACGAGCAGGTAGACGTGCTGTTGCAGCACTACCCCGCCCTGCCGGTGTTCCCGGCCGATGATGACCGCCACCGCAAGGTGTCGGCGGCATGGATGATCGAGGCCGCCGGCTTCAAGGGTCAGCGCGACGGCGATGCCGGGGTATCACCGAACCACGCACTGGTACTGGTCAACCATGGCAATGCCAGCGGTGCTGAACTTCTGGCGTTCGCGCGCAAGGTCTCGGCGGCCGTGCTGGAGAAGTTCGGCGTGCCGATCGAACCGGAGCCGCGGCTGATCGGCGCCCGCTGGTGAACGCAGCCCCCGCCCCGGTCCGATCGGTTGCCATGCGCGCGGCGCTGCTGATGTTCGGCAGCGCCATGGCCTTTGGCCTGATGGCGGTGGCCATCCGCCTTGCCACCCGCTATGTACCTACGCAGGAAGTCGCGTTCTTCCGCAACAGCTTTGGCCTGCTGGCACTGTTGCCGATGCTGGTCCGCCCCGGCCATGCGCCGCTGCGCACCCGGCAGCTGCCGCGGTACCTGCTGCGCAGTGCGATCGGCCTGGCATCGATGCTGTGCGGGTTCTGGGCGGTGGGCCATCTGCCCTTGTCGCAGGCCATTTCGCTGTCCTATTCCACCCCCTTGTTCGTCACCATTGCCGCGGTGCTGTGGCTGGGCGAGAAGGTGCGCTTCCGGCGTTGGGCGGCGGTGATTGCCGGCTTCATCGGCGTGCTGGTCATCGTGCGCCCCGGCTCGCATGGCTTCGAGGCGGGCAGCCTGATCGCGGTGCTGGCCGCGGTGCTCAGCGCGCTGGTGGCGATCCAGATCAAGCAGCTCACCCGCGTGGATGGCCCGGACACGGTGGTGTTCTACACCTATGTGTTCTGGGTACCGCTGTCGCTGATCCCGGCCTTGTTTGTCTGGGTGTGGCCGACCGGTATCGCCTGGTTGTGGCTGGCGGCTACCGGCGTGCTGGGCACCATCGGCCAGCTGCTGTGGACCCGCGCCCTGAAGCTGGGCGAGGTCTCCGCGCTCACCCCGATCAGCTTCACCCAGCTGCCGCTGGTGGTGGTGATGGGCTGGCTGCTGTTCGGCGAAACCCTGGACCGCTGGACGGTGATAGGCGCGTTGATCATCCTTGCGTCCAATGCCTACATCGCCCACCGCGAAGCGGTGTTGTCACGCAAGGCGGCCACCCACGCGCCGGTGTCCGCGGCCAAGCCCGGCGAATAGCGGCGCCGTTATAACAGCGCCGCCAACAAGGGTGCTGCCGCCACGTTCAACAAGCCGGCCATCACCATCACCAGGCCGGCGATGGCGCCTTCGCTTTCACCCAGTTCGCGCGCCTTGGCCACGCCCATGCCATGTGCGCCCATGCCGAACAGGGCACCGCGCGCCATCGCGCTGCGCACCGGCAACAGCTTGAGCAGGATCTGCCCACACAACGAGCCACAGATGCCGGTGATGATGACGAATACCGCCGTCAGCTCGGGAATGCCACCAATGCGACCGGATACATCCATTGCGAACGGCGTGGTCACCGAGCGCGGCGCCAGGCTCAGGCGCAACTCCGGCGAAAGATGCAGTGCACTGGCCATCAACCAGGCCGCGAGGATGGCGGTGCCACTGCCAACCAGAACCCCGGCACCCAGCACCTTCCAATGGCGGGCAATCAGCGCCCGCTGCTGGTAAATGGGTACCGCGAAGGCCACCGTGGCCGGGCCCAGCATGGCCATCAGCCAGTGCGTGCCGCGCAGGTAGTCGTGGTAGTTGGCATGCAGCAGCAAGGCCAGCAGCAGCAGCGCCAGCGGCGCGGTGATCAGTGGCGATGCCCAGCCACGACGCACGCGTAGATACGCCTGCTTGGCCAGCACATAGGCGGCCACCGTTACCACCGCCCAGAACACCGGCCACAGAAGCTGCGCCGGATGGGTGATGAGGGCTTCAACGCTCATGCAGCTGGCTCCTGCGGAACAGCCATTCCACGGTGAGCGCGGTCGCTGCCATCACCAGCACGGTGCCGCCCACCACCACTGCCAGCAGCTTGACCCCCAACCAGCCGAACATCTGCCGGTTGTCCAGCAGGATCATCGCCGCCGGCACGAAGAACAGCAGCATCTCGGCCAGCAACCACTGCGCGCCCTGCGCGAAGGAGCGCGGCGACAGCCAGTGCAGGGCAAACGCCAGCAACAGCACGAACAGGCCGACGATGCCGCCCGGCACCGGCACGCCCAGGTACCGCATCAGCGTATCGGCCAGCAACCATACCGTCACCAACAGGCCGATCTGCAACCAGGTACTGCGCCGCAACCACCGCTTGAGGTTCAGGCGGCTGCGGCGCAGGGAGAGCAGGAACATTTCCATGCCTCCTATGTACGCCGCCCCGATCCATTATTAAAATGAATTCATTTCATTCAATGGATTCCAGAACAGAATGGATATCCGGCAATTGCGCATGCTGGTCGAGGTGGTGCGACACGACGGCTTTTCCGCTGCGGCCGAAGCCGTCTACGCCACCCAACCCACCCTCAGCAAAGCCGTGCGGCAACTGGAAGACGAACTGGGTGAGGTGCTGCTGGAGCGCTCGCGCCACGGCGTGCGCCTGACCCCTGCCGGCCAGATCGTCTACCGCCGTGCGCTGGCCCTGCTGGGCGAGCGCGAGGACATGCTGCGCGAGCTGCAGGAATTGCGCGGCCTGCAACGTGGCGAACTGCACCTGGGCCTGGCTTCGCTGGGCAGCGATGTATTGTTCGCGCCGGTATTCGCCCGGTTCCGGCAACGCTACCCGCAGATCGAGCTGCATGTGCTCGAGCGCGGCAGCGAAGACCTGGAGGAAAGCCTGCGCGCCGGCGAGATCGAGCTGGCCGCCAGCCTGCTGCCGGTGGCCAACGACCTGGACTGGCAACCGGTCCGCACCGAGCCCCTGGTCGCCCTGCTACCTGCCGGGCATCCTTTGGCCAACCGCCCCGGGCTGCACCTGCAGGACCTGGCCGAGGTCCCGTTCGTACTGTTCGAAAAGGGCTTCATGCTCAACAGGCGCATCATCCAGGCCTGCATGGCCCGCGGCTTCACCCCGCGCGAGGCCAGCCGCAGCGCGCAACCGGACTTCATCGTGGCGCTGGTAGCTGCCGGCCTGGGGGTTGCGATGCTGCCACGGATGATTGCCCAGGCGCGACGCCGCCCAGATGTGGTGCTGGTTCCTCTGGACGAACCGGAGCTGGACTGGAAAATGGCACTGGCCTGGCGCCGTGGCGGCTTTCTATCGGCCGCTGCCCAGGCCTGGCTGGCGCTGGTTGCCGAGCAGCACGCCGCGGGTGTGCCGTCGCCCTAGGCCAGCCATGCCCGGCGCGGCCGCTGCAGCCGTTGCGCGACCTGCTGGGCGTCCACCGCGCGGTCATACAGAAAACCCTGGCCCACGCAGTAACCCGCATCCAGCAACATCTCACGCTGCCCTGGGTTTTCCACACCCTCGGCCACCAGTTCCAGCTGCAGGCTGATTGCCAGCTTGGCCACCGCCTCGACGATGCTGCGGATGGACGGTTCGGCCACCATGCGCGCGACAAAACTGCGATCGATCTTCAACACATCAATCGGATAGTCACGCAGATGGGCCAACGACGAATGCCCGGTACCAAAATCGTCCAGCGCAATGCGCACGCCGGCCGCCTTCAGCACACCCAGCGCACGCGCGACAAAGGCTGAGCCACGGTCGGTCAATACCTGCTCGGTGACTTCCAGCTCCACCAGTGCCGGATCCACCTCGAAGCGGTGCAGCTTGTCGAGCAGTTTTTCGGCGAAATCATCACGCAGGAACTCCACCGGTGCCACGTTGATCGCCACCGGCAATACCTGCAGGCCCTGCGCCTGCCACAGTGCGATATCGCTGAGCACCTGTTCATGCATCAATTCGGCCAGCCGCGAGGCCAGTTCGTAGTCACGGAAGGCCTCGTCCAGCCGGCAATCCTCTCCAACCTCCGCACCACTGATGCGCGACCAGCGCAGCAGGGCTTCATAGCCCACCGTACTGCCGTCCTGCAGGTTCACCTTGGGCTGGTAGTGCGGCACCACCCCGCCCTCGCTGACCAGCTGCCGCGCCATCAGGCGCTGGCTGGCCGCACGCTCGGCGATGGCCATCAAGCGCCGGCTGAACTGCTTCACCCCGCCGCGACCATTGGCCTTGAGGTCATTGAGCGCGGTATCGGCGGCCTTGAGCAGATCGGCCGTATCGCGGGCATCGCCGGGAAACTGGGCGCAGCCGATGCTCATGCCGGTGTTGATCACCTGCCCGGCATAGCTCACCGTGCAGTCGGTCAGGGTGCTGATACGCAGCGCCTCCCCCTCCAGTGCCCGCGCGTCGACCATGTCCTCCAGCACGATGGCGAATTCATCGCCGCCCAGCCGGGCTACCAGCGTGCCTTCGGGCACCAGTTGCGACAAGCGCTTGGCCAGTACCCGCAGCAGGTGATCACCGGCCGGATGCCCCAACGTGTCGTTGACGTGCTTGAAGTGATCCAGGTCGATGATCATCAAGCCCAGCAAGCCGTCACGCAGCCGGTGACGCTGCAGGCTGGTGCGCAGGCGCCGATTGAAGGAGCGTCGGTTGGGCAGGCCGGTCAGCTCATCGATCTCCGAGGCAACACGCAGACGTTGTTCGGCCTCCTGCTGGCGGGTGATATCGCGCGATACGCACAGGATGGCACTTACTTCGCCAGTGCTGTCCAGCATCGGCGTCAGGATGTTGTCCCAGAACTGCGGGCTCTGCCCATGCAGCAGGCTCTTGCCAGCGAAGCGCGCAGGCTGCCCCCGGCCAGCCTGCAACAACGCTCTTCGCCCCCTGGCACGGTTGTCGGCAGGCAACAGTTCCAGCCATTGCATGCCGAACTCGCGTTCGTCTACCGGCACCCCCAGGGCAAGGCAGCCGGCACGATTCATGTGTTGCAGCGTACCGTCCAGATTGATCAGCTTGATGCAATCCGAGCTCGCGTCCAGCATGCGGTCCTGTTGATGCAGGCTGTGCTCCATGCGCTGCCGCAGCTGGTGGCGGTCGCTGACATCGGTCATGGTCACCGCACGCAACGGCACCTTGGTACCAGGGCTGCCCAGGCGGATCTCGAACCACCGATCTGTGCCGGTGTCATCGCGCAGGCGGCACTCGAATGCAGGCACGTGCCCCAGGTCCAGAAAGCTGCGCCATTGCGCCAGGGCCAAGGCCCGGTCTTCCCCGTGCACCCGCATCAGCCAATCCAGCGAGCTCTCCAGAACGGCCTCACCGCCAAAGAACTGCCGCCACAAAGCATTGACCTGTACCGGCACGCCGTCGTGCACCATCGCCGCCATCTGCGGCAACGCATCCAGTACTGCCTGCAACTGCACGTACAGATCCGCCAAACGCTCGGTTTGCCCTGTCCGAAACCCATCGTCCCTATGCATCCGACCACCCCCGATTACTGCACGGTCGCCAATCCGGCTGGCACGGCCATGATGCCCCAGCCGTCGCGGCGCGGAAGTGAAAAACCGCTACCGGCGGTCGCCGCTTGGCTACCGCTGGCCGGGGGCTGGTCGTAAGAGGGTGCGATCACCTGGGCACAGCCTCGCGCCTCACCTTCAAGGCACCCATTCAGATCATTCCCCCGCACGCTATTGCTGTGACGGCACAGCAACCACGTTCGCGGCTGCATGCCTTTCCCCGTCACCCGCAGACAACCCGCCGCACAGGCGGCCCTCTTTCACAACCATCTTTCCAGTCCTTTTGCGCTGATGCAGAGCGTGCTTCCGGCGCTTTAAGAGTCGTCCTACATCAATGCGTGAAGCGCGCGCATAAAGTCATCGCCAAGGAGGAACGCAACGCAACCAGGGAATCAGGTTGTCGCTACAAGCTCACCGCAGTCCGAGCACGCTGCGGCCCGTCAAACACCCCATCGGCCAGACTCGAAAGTCCTTCCCCGGCATGAACGCAACTTTCCAATGATCCAACCGGATCACAAGGAGGCCATGCCGTGTGCCTTGCCTTACAACCGGCGCGCTTGGCAGCGGCCTGGATAACGTCACGCCAGCGGTCTGCCTCCCCGCCGTTGCTTGGCGCAATGCAACTGTCCGATATCTCTCACCCAAAAACCAAGGATGTATCCATGAATACCCGCATCAGCCCTGTTCTGCCTTTGCTGACCTTGCTTGTGGCAGCTCCTGCCCTGGCCCCTCGTTCTGCCGACGCGGCAACCGGCACGATCAACTTCACTGGTGAAATCGTCCAGTCCACCTGCGACGTCACCACCGCCAGCCGCGACCAGACGGTAGTGATCGGACGTTACCCCACCACGCTGTTCAAGAACGTGGGCGACACCTCCGCATCCAAGGCCTTCAATATCGGCCTGGAGAACTGCGAGCCGGGCACCTACACGATCCGCTTTGATGGCATCACCCCAACCGGCCATCCTGATCTGCTCGCGGTAAGCACCGCCACCGGTGTTGGCATCGAGATCCTCGACAACAACGACAAGATTTTTCCCATCAACCAGGAGATCACCGACTCCGCCCTGGTTTCCGTCGGTGCCGATGGTCTTGCAACCGTACACCTCAAGGCGCGCTACAAGTCTTTCCTGCAGTCGGTCACTGCCGGTGAGGCCAACGCCAGCTCCGAGTTCTCCATCGAGTACCGCTGATCCGTGCAGTGGGGCCGTTACGCAGCCCCACTGCTTCCAACAGAAACGCCCCACTTCCTGATTGCCATGGACGACCATTCCCCCACCCATCTGCGATGGCTTGCGACAACAGTGCTTGGGCTCGGCCTGCTCCTATCCGCGCCAGCGCAGGCGGCATTGCATGTGCAGGCCACCCGCGTCATCTATGACGGGAGCGCTGCTTCTGCGTCGCTGGCACTGTCAAACAAAGGCACATTGCCGTACATGGCGCAGGCCTGGCTTGACCGCGGCGACGCCTCCTCCATGCCCGCCAACCTGCCCATCACCATCACGCCCCCGCTGATGCGTCTTGCAGCTGGCGAGGAAGCAGTACTGCGTGTTATCCATTCCGGCACCGGCCTACCAGCCGACAGGGAGTCGCTGTTCTGGATCAACGTGCAGGAGATCCCGCCGCGCACACAGGACAGCAACGTACTCCAGGTTGCCATACGCACCCGGGTGAAGCTCTTTTACCGTCCCAAAGGTCTACGCACCACACTTGATGCAAACATTCGCAGCCTGCGCTGGCAGCTGCGCAATGACACGTTGGTCGTCTCCAATCCAGGACCGCTGCATATCACCTTTGTCCACGTTCAAGGCCAGGCAAGCGCCGGTCCACGCAAACGAATCGACCTGGACATGATCGCGCCCGGGCAGTCTTTCGCGTTGCCGCTGTCGCAATTGGGCCATCCCCCGGGCGACACACTGCGTTTTGCCTACATCAATGACCACGGCGGAGTAACCGAGGTGGACGAAGCAGCCATCGAGCGCTGATCCGCTTCACAACGCAGGTGAAATCATCATGTTGAGCACTATCCGCGACACGGCGCGGAGGGGGCGTGCTGTCCCTCATACCCGGCCTTTGGCGATGGCGATTGGCATCTTATGCGCAGGAAAGCTGGCGGCTGAGCCGCAATTCAACCTCGATTTTCTGCGGGGCCAGGCACGCAATCAGGACATCGCTGTACTGCGTACGGCAGGCAACGTACTGCCAGGTGTCTATCCCTTCACCGTTTACCTCAACGGCGTTGAAACCGCGCGCGAGGACATAAGCTTCGTCGACGCAGTGGATCAAACCACTCTGCCCTGTCTACAGCGGGCTTCGTTGCAGACCCTGGGGATACGCCTGCCGACGGCAACTGCGACGCAGATCGGCTGCGTTGACCTCGCCAGCGAGCTGCCCGGTGCGCATGTCAGCTACAACGGCAACCAGCAACGCCTGGATATCACCGTTCCACAGCTCTACCTGCAGCGGCAGCCCAAGGGCTACATTCCCCCTGCCCTGCGCGATCAGGGCATCAATGCGCTGTTGCTCGACTACCGTATCAGCGGCTCCCATACCAACCGAAGCGGGCGTGCTGGCAGCGACTACTTCTTCGCTTCGATCAACAGCGGCTTGAACCTGGGCAGTTGGCGCCTGCGCCACGTGCTCTCCATCACCGACGCCAGTGGCCTGGCTTCCCATTGGCGATCGCGGGGATTCCGCGCTGAGACTGACTTCAATTCATCGAACAGCCGACTGATAGCAGGGGATACGTATACCTCCCAAGGCCTGTTCGACAGTGTGCGCTTTCGTGGCGCACAACTGCGCACGGACGAGCAGATGCTCCCCTACAGCCAACGCAGCTACGCGCCGATCATCCGGGGCATCGCCGCCAGCAATGCGCGCATCGAGATCCGCCAGGACGGAAACCTGATCCAATCGTCGAGCGTTGCCGCTGGACCGTTCGAGATCGACGACATCGTGCCCAACCGCATGAGCGGCCAACTGGAGGTGACGGTGATCGAATCGGACGGCAGCCGGCAGCACTACAACCAGCCTTTCTCCGCCGTGCAATCGATGCTCCGGCCCGGCCTGTTCCAGTACGAGCTCAATCTCGGCAGCATGAGGGCTGCGTATGGAAACCACCACCCCGGCTTTGCCCAAGCCACTGCCAGCTGGGGCCTGGCGTCCAATACCACTCCGCAGGCAGGCCTGCTGATCGGGAAAAATTACAAGGCGGTAGCCTTCGGCCTGGCCCAGGGCCTGGGTTCATTCGGTTCGGCATCGGTTGATGTCACACATGCCCGCACCCGCACTTCTACAGGCCTGCTCCGCAGCGGCCAGAGTTACCGGTTCCTTTATTCCAAGTCCCTCAACAACCAGGGCACCGAGCTGCGGCTGCTGGGCCACCGCTACTCCACCGCCGGATACTACGACTTCAACGATGCTGCGCTTGAACGCGCGCAGTGGCGGAAAGACAGTTACATTTCGCTTGCCGATACGCATGCGTGGCCTGCAACCGGCAATCCTTCCAGTCCGATGGAGACCTCACAACCACCGTTCTCGCCGGAGCGCTATCACAACAAGCGCAGCCGACTGGAAGCTTCCCTGCATCAACGCATGGGCAACACACTCTCGGTAAATGCCAGCTACACCCAGCAACGGTATTGGGGAATCAACGGCAGTGTACGCAACCTGCACCTCGGCTTGAACGGGCGCTTGGGGCCAATGAACATCGGCCTGTTCCTGCGCGACAGCAGAACCGCGACGTATGGTGACGACAGACTGCTTGGACTTACCCTGAACTTGCCCCTGGATGGAATCGGCCAAAGTCGCTACGCCCTTGGTACGTCGCATTCACATTCAACGCGTGGCGGCAACACGCACCACCTTGGCATCAACGGCGTTGCGCTTGCCGATGCACGCCTGAGCTATGGCGCAGCCTTGGGGCATGACGACAGCGGCAACAGTCTTTCTGCCAACGCCCAATATGGCGGACGTTACGGGATTGCCAGCGCCACACTGACCCACGCCGAAGGCTATCGCCAACTCAACTGGGAAGGCAGCGGTGGTGTTGTCCTGCATGCTGGCGGGCTGACCTTGGCGCAGTCACTGCAACGCACCAATGTTCTGGTGCAGGCAGAGGATGGCGCAGGTATCGGCCTGCAGAACAACCCTGGTACACGCTTGAACAAGCATGGCTATGCGATCAGCACGGGCCTCACTGCCTATACACGCAACACGCTCGCCCTGCGTACCGATGATCTGGATGCAGGCATCGATGTCAGCAAGACGGTGGCCAACGTCATTCCAACGGCCGGGGCGCTCACCCGTGTGCAGTTCAGGACGCGCAGGGGCTTGAGCCTGATGATCCACGCCCTGCGACAGGACGGCACGCCAATACCCCTGGGTGCAAGTGTGTTTGATTCCAGCGGCCAGAGCCGGGGCATCGCCGGCCCCTCAGGTGACCTGTTTGTCACGGGCGTGCAGCACGGCGAACACCTGATTGCACGCTGGGGAGAACGTCCAGAGGAGAGCTGTGCGTTGTCGCTCGCACTGCCTTCTGTGGAACACCCATCGCCTGCACAACCCGGCTACCAACATATCCACCTGCAATGCCTGCCGATTACCGGAAACCAGCAAAGCGAGCAATCATGAAAATAGCCACGCTGCATGCACTGTTGCTGGCGCTGCTGTCGATCATCGCCACCCCATCGGCTTGGGCGCTTTCCTGCAAGGAAGCCGCGACGCAATCGATCAAACAGGTGATCACCTTGCCGGGACAGATCCAGGTGTCCTGGGGGGACGCGATCCGCGGCAGGTTGCTGTGGCGCTCGGAGCAGTACACCGTTACGTTCCGCTGTGTGGATGCGCAGGGGGAACCTGGTGGCGAGGATGCATTTCTCTACTGGGATCCAACACGCGCCATGGCCCAGTTGCACCCCTCGCTTGAGTTGGGTGTCACTGTCAATTCGGTGGACCATCGCGCCAGCGGCGGGCAGCCCCGTTTATGGATCGGCCCGGCCACCTCGCCCCCCGCCAACAAGGAGAACTGCAAGCTCTATTGGAACAACGCCGGCGGGAGCAACTGCGCCACCTCGCTGATTGTTACCGTGACGTTCTCCGCCTACATCCGCGCGACCGGCAGCCCGCCACCGGCCAACGGCCAGATCATCAACGCTGGAGATTTCGATCTATTCCAGGTCGATGGGGTAAACGGGTTGAACGCCATTCCCAACTCCAACTTCCGCGCTGCCATCTCCGGCCTTGGAAACATTCGTTTCATTGCCTGCAACCCCATCATCACAGTGGTGGCCAACGCCGGCAGCACCATTGATTTTGGCCGCGTGGCTTCTTCAGAGGCACGTGTTGGCCTGGTGCAGAAGAGTGTGCCGTTCCAGGTGCAGGTGGATCTCAGCCACTCCACCGCAGGCAACGAATGTGACAGCCGCATGCTGGTTGCCAGTTTCACCACGGCGAATCCGCTTGTTGACGGCACCACCATTCTGCCTGCCTATACCAGCGGCTTCGGCATCCTGTTGTCACGCGCTACCGCACCCACCAGCTATATCTCGATGAACACCAACGTGCAGCTGGGGCTGATCAATGGCGACCTGATGCGCTACGACTTTCTGGCCTCTCTGAAGTGGCTCAGCAAGACACCTGCACTGGGCAGGTTCAACGCTGCGGCAACGATCAACGTGACGTTTCGCTGAGCCAACGTGCCCATTGCGCCTTATCTGCCAGGCAGCACCTGCGTTTGCAACAACCGCGCAAACAACAAGGGCGCCTTTAGGCGCCCTTGTTGTTCAACTCATTCCCACTCGATCGTCGCCGGCGGCTTGCCGGAGATGTCGTAGACCACGCGCGAGACGCCACGCAGCTCGTTGATGATGCGGTTGGACACGCGGCCGAGGAAGTCGTACGGCAGATGCGCCCAGTGCGCGGTCATGAAGTCGATGGTTTCGACCGCACGCAATGCGATCACCCACTCGTAGGCACGTGCATCGCCCACCACGCCCACCGACTTGACCGGCAGGAACACGGCAAACGCCTGGCTGGTCTTGTCGTACAGATCAGCTGCACGCAGTTCCTCGATGAAGATCGCATCGGCCTTGCCCAGCAGCTCGGCGTACTCGCGCTTCACTTCGCCGAGGATGCGCACGCCCAGGCCCGGGCCCGGGAACGGGTGGCGGTAGACCATGGCGCGCGGCAGGCCGAGTTCGACGCCGAGGCGACGCACTTCGTCCTTAAACAGCTCGCGCAGCGGCTCGACCAGCTTGAGCTTCATGTCTTCCGGCAGGCCGCCCACATTGTGGTGGCTCTTGATGACGTGCGCCTTGCCGGTCTTGCTGCCGGCCGACTCGATCACGTCCGGATAGATGGTGCCCTGTGCCAGCCACTTGGCGTTGCTGAGCTTGTTCGACTCTTCGTCGAAGATCTCGACGAACAGGTTGCCGATGATCTTGCGCTTGGCTTCCGGATCGCTGACGCCTTCCAGGGCCTTGAAATAACGGTCGGCCGCATTCACGCGCACGACCTTCACGCCCATGTTCTCGGCCATCATCTGCATGACCTGGTCGCCTTCCTGGAAGCGCAGCAGGCCGGTGTCGACGAACACGCAGGTCAGCTGCGTTCCGATGGCCTTGTGCAGCAGCGCTGCGACCACCGAGGAATCGACGCCGCCGGACAGGCCGAGGATCACTTCATCGCTGCCAACCTGCTCGCGCACGCGGGCGATCTGGTCGTCGATGATGTTGGCGGCAGTCCACAGCGTTGCGCAGCCGCAGATATCGGTGACGAAGCGCTTGAGCAGGGCCGAGCCCTGCTTGGTGTGGGTTACTTCCGGGTGGAACTGCACGCCGTACCAACGCTTGTCTTCGTTGGCCATCGCGGCCACCGGGATGCGGTCGGTGACGGCAGTGATGGTGAAGCCCGGCGGCACGTGGGTGACGTGGTCGCCGTGGCTCATCCACACATCCAGGCGCGGCTCGCCGTTGTGGTCGGACAGGCCGCCGAGCAGCGCGTCGTTGCCCTGCAGCTTCACCTCGGCATGGCCGAACTCACGCTGGTCAGCAGCTTCGGTGCCGCCGCCGAGCTGCTTGGCCATGGTCTGCAGGCCGTAGCAGATGCCCAGCAGCGGCAAGCCGCTGTCGAACACTTCCTGCGGCGCGGCCGGTGCGCCGGGCAGCGTGGTGGTTTCCGGCCCGCCGGACAGGATGATGCCCTTGGCGCCGAACGCGGCGATCTCCGCCGGATCGTGGTCCCATGCCCAGATTTCGCAGTACACACCGAACTCGCGGATGCGACGCGCGATCAGCTGCGTGTACTGTGCGCCGAAATCGAGGATGAGGATCTTGTCGTTATGGATGTTGGTCATGAGCGAGAAGTGAGTAGACAGGAGTGACAAGTGAGAAAAAGCGGCAGCGCCGGCGCTGTATAGAAGAAGAGGAGCTCGGAGCTTGTTCTCGCTCCTCACTCCTCTTCACTCACTCCCGCTTCAAGCGCGGTAGTTCGGCGGCTCTTTGGTGATCTGCACGTCGTGGACGTGGCTCTCACGTTGGCCGGCACCGCTGATCTTGACGAAGTTCGGCTTGGTGCGCATTTCTTCGATGGTGGCGCACCCCACGTAACCCATGGTGGCGCGCAGGCCGCCGATGAGCTGGTGGATGATGCCGCCGACCGGGCCGCGGTACGGCACACGGCCTTCGATGCCTTCCGGCACCAGCTTGTCGGCGGTGGCGGCGTCCTGGAAATAACGGTCCTTGGAACCCTTTTCCATCGCGGCCAGCGAACCCATGCCACGGTAGCTCTTGTAGGAGCGGCCCTGGAACAGTTCGGTTTCGCCCGGCGATTCCTCGGTACCGGCCAACAGGCCTCCGATCATCACCGTCGATGCGCCGGCAGCCAGTGCCTTGCCGATATCACCGGAGTAACGGATGCCACCGTCGGCGATCAGCGGGATGCGGTCCTGCAGCGCTTCGGCAACCAGGTCGATCGCGGTGATCTGCGGCACGCCGACACCGGCGACCACGCGGGTGGTGCAGATCGAGCCCGGGCCGATACCCACCTTGACCGCATCGGCGCCGCAATCCAGCAGGGCCAGGGCCGCTTCGCCGGTGCAGATGTTGCCGCCGACGACCTGCACGTTCGGGAAGTTGCTCTTCACCCAACGCACGCGGTCCAGCACGCCCTGCGAGTGGCCGTGGGCGGTATCAACCACCAGCACGTCCACGCCGGCAGCCACCAGCGCCTCGACGCGGCGATCGGTGTCGCCACCGACGCCAACCGCAGCACCGACCAGCAGGCGCGTTGCGGCGTCCTTGGCGGCGTTGGGGTTGTCGGTCTTCTTCTGGATGTCCTTGACCGTGATCAGGCCACGCAGCTCGAACGCGTCGTTGACCACCAGGACTTTTTCGATGCGGTTCTTGTGCAGCAGCGACAGGACTTCGTCCGAGGCCGCGCCTTCCTTCACCGTGACCAGGCGATCCTTCTTGGTCATGATGTGGCGGACCGGATCGTCCAGTTCGGTTTCAAAGCGCATGTCGCGGTGGGTGACGATGCCGGCCAGCTGGCCGTCGCCGCCCACTACCGGCACGCCGGAGATGTTGTGCGCGCGGGTCAGCGCCAGCACGTCGCGGATTGTCGTTTCCGGGCCAACGGTGATCGGGTCGCGGATCACGCCGGACTCGAACTTCTTGACCTTGGCCACTTCGGCGGCCTGCTGCTCGACGGTCAGATTCTTGTGCAGAATGCCGATGCCGCCGATCTGCGCCATGGCGATGGCAAGACGGGCTTCGGTGACGGTGTCCATGGCAGCCGAGACGATCGGCAGCTTCAACCGCAGGTCGCGGGTCAACCGCGTTCCGAGGTCGACGTCCTTCGGCAGGACGATGGAATGAGCGGGGACGAGGGAAACGTCGTCGTACGTTAGTGCTTCAGCCTGGATGCGCAGCATCGGCGTGCCCGGTATATGTGGGGAAGCGCGACATTTTACCCTTATTCGGCGGCCAATGTCAGGGGGCGCCTGCGACGCTGTGTCGCGCTGGCGTGGAGGCATTCAGGGATACTGCTCCCGATGTAGTGCCGAGCCATGCTCGGCAGGGGCTTTACCTGCAATGCGGCTGCCGAGCATGGCTCGGCACTACCACCTGCTTCCTTCGGTGCTGCCAGCGGTAAGTTCTGGCGAGCGTCGAGCTTTGGCTTGGAAAGCCCCTGCCGAGCATGGCTCGGCACTACACCCCTCCCTTTGGCGCAGCCAAGGGGAGGGCTGGGGAGGGGTCGCTCTTCAGCTTTGCAGCTGCGCGCCCTACCCCGCCATCTCGACGCTTCAGCGCGCCGCTTCGGCTGCTTCGATGGTGTTCTGCATCAAGGTCGCGACCGTCATCGGGCCGACGCCACCCGGCACCGGGGTGATCCAGCTGGCACGCTGGGCAGCTGCCTCGAAGCCGACATCGCCCACCAGGCGGCCGTCGTCCAGGCGGTTGATGCCCACGTCGATCACCACGGCCCCCTGCTTCACCCATTCACCCGGGATCAGCTGCGGAATGCCGACCGCCACCACCAGGATATCGGCGTTGCGCACGGCCTGCTCCAGCACATCCTTGGGAGTGAACTTGTGGCAACTGGTGACAGTGCAGCCTGCGATCAGCAGTTCCAGCCCCATCGGCCGACCAACATGGTTGCTGACGCCGACAATCGTCGCGTTGCGGCCACGCACCGGCTGGTCGGTGTGGCCCAGCAAGGTGGTGATGCCGCGCGGCGTGCACGGACGCAGCCCGAACTCGCGCAGCACCAGATGGCCTACGTTCTGCGGATGGAAGCCGTCCACGTCCTTGCGTGGATCGATGCGCTGGATCAGCCGGTTGGCGTCGGGAATGCCCGGCAGTGGCAGCTGGATCAGGATGCCATGGATCTTGGGGTCGGCGTTCAGCTGGTCGATCAGGTCCAGCAGTTCTGCCTCGCTGGTGCCGGCCGGCAGGTCGTAGTCGAACGCTTCGATGCCCACCTTTTCGGCGGCACGGCGCTTGTTGCGCACATACACCGCCGACGCCGGGTCGCCCCCAACCAGTACCACCGCCAGACCCGGGCGGCTATCGCCAGCGGCCAGGCGGGCGTCGACGCGCACCTTCAAATCGTCGAGCAGTTCCTCTGCGATACGGCGGCCATCGAGGATGCGGGAGGTCTGGGCGGAGGCGTCGGCAAGGACAGTCATGGGGCGTGGCGGTGAATGCGGGGACCGCTATTGTCCCTGATTACGGCCAGCGCCACACCTTGCCCTGGTCAGGAAGGCCCGGAACCGGGCGCCGGACCCTCTTCCGCACCCGCAATCGCATCGGGATTGAGCGGACGGGATTCACGCCGGGGGGGCGTGAAGGGCGTCGGGTGGGGCGCGCCCGCAGTATTGCCGTAGAGCATGCCGGTGCCGGCCTGCAGGCCACCGCCTGCCATCTCCAGCTCGAAACGCTCCGCATCACGGCGGCGTATCTCGCGCGCCACCACCTCGGCCTCATCCTCGTCCACACCCAGCTGCAGCAGCGCCGCGCGCCCGAACTCCACGGCCGATTCGAAGGTTTCGCGGATCTGGAAATCGACCCCGGCATGGATCAGCGCCAGCGAATGCTCGCGGTCGTACGAGCGCACCAGCAGCTTGGCCTGCGGAAACTCGTGGTGCACCAGTTCGACGATGCGATCGGCGGCGCCGCGGTCATCCACGCAGACCGCGATGGCGCGGGCGGTTTCCGCACCAGAAGCGCGCAGTACGTCCAGACGGGTACCGTCGCCGTAATAGATCTTGAACCCGAACCGCGCCGCGCTGCGGATCATCTCGATGTCGTTGTCGATGATGGTCACGTCCACATCACGCGCCAGCAAGGATTGACTCGACACCTGGCCAAAGCGGCCAAACCCGATCACCAGCACACTGCCGCTGAGGCCATCGGCGGCATCCACGCCATCGGCAGATACCTCGGCTTCGCTCACCAGCAGGCGATAGACCAGCATGCACAGCGGGGTCAGCGCCATCGACAGCACCACCACTGCGGTGAGATTGGCATTGACCTTGGCATCAATGACGCCGGCGCTTGCCGCAGCGGCGAACAGGACAAAGGCGAACTCGCCGCCCTGGGCCATCAATACACCACGATCCAGCGCCTGCCGATGATCACTGCCCATCACCCGCGCTACGGCGTAGATGCATAGTGCCTTGGCCAGCATCATGGCAGGGACCAGCAGCGCGATCAGCGTCCAGTTGGCCGCCACCACCGATAGATCCAACGCCATGCCCACGCTGAGGAAAAACAGCCCCAACAGGATGCCGCGGAAGGGCTCGATGTCGGCCTCGATCTGGTGCCGAAAGGTGGACTCGGACAGCAGCACGCCGGCCAGGAAAGCGCCCATCGCCATCGACAAGCCACCCAGCTGCATCAGCAAGGCCGCCCCCAACACCACCAGCAAGGCAGCGGCCGTCATCACCTCGCGCGCCTTGGCAGCAGCGAGGATGCGGAACAGCGGATTGAGCAGATAGCGCCCCACCAGCACCAGGCCGACAATCGCGCCCGCACCGATGGCGATGCTCAACCAGCGCGAGCCCTCGTGTGCCCCTGCCTGGGCCGGCGCCATCCACGCCACCACCGCCAGCAGCGGCACGATCAGCAGATCCTCGAACAACAGGATGGAGACGATCTTCTGCCCCGATGGCAGGGTCAGGTCACCGCGTTCGCCCAGCAGCTGCATCACCACCGCAGTGGAGGTCAGCACGAAACCGGCGGCGGCAATGAAGGCGATCTGCGGGCGGTAGCCGAACACCATCGCCACCCCGGTGAGCACCAGCGCACAGGTAACGATCTGCGCCGTGCCCAGCCCGAAGATCTCGCCGCGCAGGCTCCACAGATGCGAGGGCCGCATCTCCAGGCCGATCACGAACAGGAACATCACCACGCCCAGTTCAGCCACATGCAGGATGGCCTGCGGATCGGAGAACCAGCCAAAACCGAACGGGCCGATGGCCAGGCCGGCAACGAAGTAGCCCAGCACCGAACCCAGCCCCAATCGCCGGAACAGCGGCACAGCCACCACCGCGGCGCCGAGCAGCGCTACTACCTTTACCAGTTCCGTCGAGGACTCCGCCGACATGCCGCACCGCCTTGTGATTGCCTGCCCGCACGATAAAACAAAAACCGTGCAGAACCGGTCACCGCCGGCGACAATCCACTCAGGCGCTATGTGAACAGAACGCCGCGTAGTCGATGTACCCCGGGAAAGTCCGGTCCGGCGCACATAATGGACAAGCAGGATCCGGACTGATGCGGGTTTCGCGGAAATGCATCTGCAACGCATCGAACCGCAGCAGACGCCCGACCAGCGGTTCGCCTATGCCCAACAACAGCTTGAGCACCTCGGTTGCCTGCATCACCCCCGCCAGGCCGGGCAACACACCGAGCACACCGGCCTCGGAGCAATTGGGCGCGAACTCCGGCGGCGGTGGCTCCGGGAAAAGGCAGCGATAGCACGGCGCCACACCGCGCTGCCGACCGGCATCGAACACGCTCACCTGACCATCGAAGCGCTCGATAGCCGCGTACACCAAGGGCTTGGCGTGCTGGATGCAGGCATCGTTGAGCAGGTAGCGCAACGGGAAGTTGTCCGAACCATCCAGCACCACATCCACGCCCTGCAACAGGGCATCCACATTGGCCGAGCTGACCCGTTCAGCGACTGCCTCGACCTGGATGTGCGGATTCAACGCCAGCAGGCGCTCGCGAGCCGACGCCACCTTGGGCGCACCCAATGCCGCATCGGCATGGATGATCTGCCGCTGCAGGTTGCTGCGTTCCACCACATCATCATCGACGATGCGCAGCCGCCCTACCCCGGCCGCTGCCAGGTAGAACGCCGCCGGTGCACCCAAGCCACCCGCCCCCACCACCAGCACAGTAGCCGCCTGCAGCCGACGCTGGCCGGCCTCGCCCACCTGCGGCAACAGCAGATGCCGTGAATAGCGGTCGTAGAAATCGCGGCCGGCAGCGTCCAGCAGCGGTTGGACCAGGGGCAGTCGCGCAGCTCGCCAGGCGACAGTGCCGCCAACCACCGAAGCCAGATGGCTGTAACCAGCCGCCTGCAGCGCCTGCGCCGCATCGGCCGAACGCTTGCCGCTCTGGCAGATCAGCACGATCTCGCGCGTGTGGGAGGGCAGATGCTGGGCGGGCGCGGCCAGCAACGTTGCCTTGGCAATGCCGATGGCGCCCTCGGCCATACCCCCGGCGCGCTCGTGCGCTTCCCGCACATCGATCAACACGGCGCCTTCAGCATGGCGTACACGGGCCTGTTGCGGGGTGAGTTCGCGGATGCTCATGCGTTGATTATCGACCAAACGGGAACCAAAGGCAGAAAAGCCATTGCCATTGCCATTGCCATTGACTCTGGCTTTGACTCTGCTTTGGCTTTGACTCTGCTTTGGCTTTGGCTTTGGCTTTGACTTTGGCTTCGGCTGTCGCTCTTTATGCCCGTCATTCCCGCGCAGGCGGGAATCGCTCCGGCTCCGGCTCCGGCTCCGGCCTTGGCTCTGGCTCTGGCTCTGTTCTGGCCATGACCCGGCTTTGACCGCCACCTCCGCTCCATCCAATGGCTTCCGCACCTCACCCTTGGGAGCAAGAGCAGTTTCCACCTGCGCGGGGACGACGCGACTGTTTCCTGGAAGCCTTGAGCAGATCGAGCGCCATGACCGCCCCAAGCGCAAAACGCACAAAAAGCAGAAGCGGCCCTTCGGCCGCTTCTGCTTGCACCATTCAGCACATTTGACCCGTGCCCCGGGCCGGAATCACTTCCTGCCCTTGACGTGCTTCATCAGGCGCCGCTTGGCCTTGACCTGGCGGTCGGTCAACACATTCTTCTTGCCCTCGTAGGGGTTGGCACCCTCACGGAACAGGAAGGTCACCGGCGTACCCACCAGCTTGAAACGCTTGCGGAAGAAGTTTTCCAGGTAGCGCTTGTACGAATCCGGCAGCTCCTTCAGGCGCGTCCCGTGCACGATGAAGGTCGGCGGGTTGCTACCGCCCGGGTGCACGTACCGCAGCTTGGACACATGCCCGCGGATGCTCGGCGGCGGGTTGGCCTCGTAGGCGATTTCCAGCGCCTTGTTGACCTCGGCGGTGCTGAACTCGTGGTTGGCCGAGGCATGTGCACGGTGCACGGCGCGGAACAGCTCACGCAGGCCCGAGCCATGCATGGCCGAGATGCGCACGTTCTCCGCCCACGGCACGAAGCCCAGCTTCAGCGACAGCAGGGTTTCAGCCTGCTCCTTCTGGTACTCGCTCAGGCCGTCCCACTTGTTGATCGCGATGACCAGCGCCCGGCCGGCGTCGAGCACGGCACCCAGCACACTGGCGTCCTGATCGGTCACGCCTTCATGCGCGTCCAGCATCAGCACCGCCACCTGGCACTGTTCGATCGAGCGCAGCGTCTTGACCACGCTGAACTTCTCCACCACCTCGTCCACGCGCGACTTGCGGCGCAGGCCGGCGGTGTCGATCAGGCGATAGAGGTGCCCGTCGCGCTCCAGATCCACCGCGATCGAATCACGCGTGGTGCCGGGCACTTCGGAGGCGATCATCCGCTCCTCGCCGAGGATGCGGTTGACCAGCGTCGACTTGCCCACGTTGGGGCGGCCGACAAAGGCAATGCGGATACGGTCCGGGTCGTTGTCCAGCGTCTCGGCGGTGCCTTCTTCCGGCAGGCGCTCGACGATCTCATCAACCAGGTCATCGATGCCCTGCCGGTGCGCGGCAGAGATCATCAACATCTCGCTGAACCCATAACGGGCAAATTCCGAACGAACGGCATGTTCGTCCGTACCGTCGATCTTGTTGATCAACAGCAGCGTCGGCCGCGCAAGCTTGCGCAGCCAAGACAGGATCTCGTCATCCAGGGCCGACGTGCCATCACGCGCGTCAACAACAAATACGATCAGATCCGCCTCACCGGCGGCGGCTCGGGCCTGGCGCGCGGTGGCGCCGGCCAGCCCTTCCTCTTCACCGGCAATACCGCCGGTATCCACGAGCAGGAAGGGATTGTCCTCGTCCGTGCGGCAAACGCCGTAGTTGCGATCACGGGTTACCCCGGGCTGGTCATGGACCAGCGCATCGCGCGTACGCGTCAGCGCATTGAAAATCGTGGACTTGCCGACGTTCGGCCGTCCAACCAGGGCGACCAAAGGCAGCATCGCGTCAACTCCTTATTGGGCCAACCGGAATGCGGTCAGCTTCCCATCTACGTTCTGCACCAGCAGGATGCCGTCAGCGACGAGCGGCTGCGCCAGCAGAGCATCACCACCGCTCTTCTCACGCGCTGCCAATTCACCATCGCTCAACCGCAGCCAATGCAGATATCCCTTGTAATCGCCAACCACGGCGTAGTCGCCCTGGATGGCAGCACCGGTCAACGAGCGGCGCGCCAGCGCCTGCTGCGACCACATTGCCGAGCCGGAACTCTTGTCCAGCCCGTACACAACACCCTTGCCGTCGGTCACCACCACATTGCCGGACGACACCGCCACACCACCGGCGCCGCCGTGGTCACGCGTCCACATCGGGCGACCGGTCGGGCCTTCGATGGCCATGGTCTGGTTCTTGAAGCTGCTCACGTACAGCGCGTTGCCTTCCAGCACCGGCGCACCGTCGATGTCGGCCATGCGCTCCAGCTCGGTACGGCCTTCCGGCGTACCCACCATCTGTTCCCACAACGGACGGCCGTCCTGCATGGCCAGCGCGCTGAGGGTGCCGTCGTCGTTGCCGATGAACAGCACGCCCGGGCCGGCCACCACCGGTGCATTGCCGCGCACCGTCAGTGAAGGCAGTTCCTGGCTGTTGAACCAGCGCTGCTCGCCGGTGGCCGCATCCAGGGCCGTGGTACGGCCATCGTTGCTGCGCACGAACACCAGGCCCTGGGCAACGGCGGGGGCAGCGATCACTTCACCCGGCACCTTGGCCTTCCACTTTTCGGCGCCATTGCTGGCATCCAGAGCGATCACCTGGCCGTCCAGCGTACCAATCACCACCAGGCCTTCACCCACCCCCGGACCACCGGACAGGCGCAGCTTGGGCTTTTTCTTTTCCTTGGCGGGGCTGTATTCCCACACCTGCTTGCCGGTCTGCAGATCCAGCGCATGCACGCCACCCAGCAGCGCCGCCGCGTAGACGCGGCCATCGGCGACCGCCGGACCCTGGCGCACGCCGACACGGCCCTCGCCCTTGCCGACGTTGGCCGACCACAGCTTGCTGACGTTCACGGTCGGCTCGAACTTGACCAGCTCGGCCGGCTCCAGCGCTTTCTTCGCCTCGGCATCCTTACCGGCAAACCAACCCTTGACGGTCGAACAACCGGTCAGGGCCATCGCCACCAGCACAACGCCTGCTACTTGCTTGAGCTTCATTACTTGTTCTCCGCTGCAGGGTCGGCCACGGTGCCGCCGGCATCCATCAATTTGGTTTCCAGCAGACGGCGCTGCGGTGCTGCCACATCCAGCTTGGCCAACGCTTGGCTATAGGAGTCGCGGGCCTCATCGCGCTTGCCCAACGCCAGCTGCGCGTCCCCGCGCACTTCCAGCCCGGCGCTGTCGTCTGCCGTACCCAGCAGCGCCAGTGCGTCCTGCGGCTTGCCGGTTTCGATGAACAGGCGCGCGATGCGCTGATCGATCAGGGCCTTGAACTCGCCCTCGGTCTTCAGCGCCTGCAGCGTCTTGATGGCATCTTCGCTCTTGCCCGCCTCGACCTGGGCCTTGGCCAGCTCAAGCGACGCCAGGTCGGCATAAATACCGGCCTTGCCGCCTTCCAGCGCCGCGACCTCCTTGGCCGCCTCGTCCAGTTTCTTGGACTGCAGGCTGCGCGAGACCGCCTCATAGCGGGCGTTGGCCTCAGCCAGCTTGCCTACCTGCTCTTTCTGCCACCACTGCCAGCCGGCGATGGCGCCAATACCGAGGACTATTCCGCCGAAGATACCGGCGCCATTCTTGCGCAGCCACGTGCGGACACGTTCGCCTTGTTCGTGCTCGTCGAGCAGGTCGTCAATCGCCATGCGTACTCTCGCTCCGCCCTGCGGGGAGCCTTGTTGTATTGATCAACGCCTTGCTTCAGTGTGAAACCGGCGCCACGGAACCGTCAGAGGATACCGTAAAGCGGGCCACATTGCCGCGCTTGTACGGGGCCAGATCCACCGCCCCGGAGGCCTGTTTAACCTCCACTTCAGCTGCATTGCCCAGCACCATGCTGCCAACCTGCCCGGCAGTGAAGCTGCGGCTTTCGCCAGCGCGGACCAGCGCCTTTTCAACCGTGGCACCGTCCGGCGCCAGGATATTGACCCAGCTGTCGCCCTTGAAATCCAGAACCAGCGCCGCGCCGGGGGTAGCGGCGGCGGCGATCGGCCGGGCCGGCGCCATGGACGCCAGATACGGACCGTTGTCAGCAGGTGGCGTGCGCTGGGGCGCACTTGCAGGCGCCACTGCCGGCATGGCATCAGCCACCGGTGCAGGCACTTCATCCAGGGAGGCAGTGCTCGGCGGCTGGCTGTTGGAGTTGCCACTGATCACGTACCACACCGGCACGGCCAACACCGCGGTGATGACCACATAGACCGCGCGGCGGCCGAGGCTCTCGGCAACCCGCCGTGCCCGCGGCGTATGGGTATGACTGACCAGGGTTGGCGGCACCACCGGCGCGATACCGGCCTGGGCCAGCAGGTCACCCAGATCGACATTGAGCAGGCGCGCGTAACTGCGCAGCTGCCCGCGCACGAACACCGGCGCCCCCAGCCGATCCCAGTGCTCGGCCTCCAGCGCCGTCACCACCTGTACTGGCATGCGCAGTTGCGAGGCCACCTGCTCCAGCGACAAACCTGCCGCTTCGCGGGCCTTGCGCAGCTGCTCGCCGCATCCCACCGCACCATCTAAAGCATTTACACCCGGATCATTGATCACAATGCGTCAGCCTTGGGGATTCAAGGTCGCGCCCGAGGGAAACTCCTCGCGCAACCGCTGCTGGAATCGACCGGCTGCCGTCCTGTCGCCGAGTCGCTCTTCAATCTGAATGGCAAGTTGTAACACGGAAACCGTGGCCGGCGCAGCCGCCAGGCGCCGCTGATAGAAGGCCCGGGCCTCGAAATAGCGCCCATGCAGGACCTCGTTGCGGGTCATCGATTCCAATGCATAGGCGTTGTCCGGCGCAAGTTCCAGCGCCTCCCGCAGGTTCTGCTCGGCACGTTCGTTCTGCCCGGCACCCAGTGCACAGCCGCCGGCATTGGCCAGCGAAGCCGCCCTGGCATTGCCCTGGGGGTCGGCCAGCGCCCGGTCAAACCAGACCAGGGATTCGGCAGGATGGCCGTTGCCGCACAACCAGGCGCCATAATTGCTCAGCACATCGGCACGCTGTGGCGCCAGCTCGGCAGCCTTCCGGTACAGCGCTCCGGCCGCCTCGACGTTACCGCCCGCACCCTCGATCACCGCCTGCATGGTGAAGGCGTCCGGCGAGCGTGAATCCAGCTTTTCCGCCGAGCGGGCAAACTTCATGGCCTCGGCAAGATTGTTTCTTCCAACGCGGTCGCCGGCCAGACGCAGGTACTCACGGTACTGCATCCGCACGCGCGCCTGCGGGTCGTCGCGCAGACTGTAGTCAGGGCCAACTTTCTGCCTACCCGTGATACCGCCAATACGAACATCACGCCTGCACCCAACCACCAGCAGGCACAGCACCACCAACAGCAGCAGGTACTTAGACCAGCGCATCCCCGGCATCCAGTGATTTGAGGGTTTTGTTGAACTCGGCCTGGCGACGGGTGCGATCCATCACCTGCCCCTTGAGCTGGCCGCAGGCGGCGTCAATATCGTCGCCGCGGGTGCGACGCACCATGGTCAGCACCTGCGAGTCGAGCAGGATCTTCTGGAACGCACGGATCTGTTCCTCGTCCGAGCGCTCATAGCGCGTGCCCGGGAACGGATTGAACGGAATCAGGTTGACCTTGCCCGAATCCTTGGCCTGCACCGCGTTGTCGAACTGGCGCATCAGCCGCGCCAACTGGCGGGCGTGCTCGGGCTGGTCGTTGATGCCCTTCATCAAGGTGTATTCAAAGGTTACCGAGTCGCGCTTCTTGTTGCCGCGCAGGTAGCGCGCGCAGGAGGCCATCAACTCGGCAATCGGGTATTTCTTGTTGAGCGGCACCAGCGTCTCACGCAGCTCGTCGTTCGGCGCGTGCAGCGACACCGCCAGCGACACATCGCTCTCGACCGACAGGCGATCGATCTGCGGCACCAGGCCGGAGGTGGACAGGGTCACGCGCTTGTTGGCCAGGCCGTAACCCAGGTCATCGCGCATGATGCTCATCGCGCGGATGACGTTGTCGAAGTTCATCAGGGGCTCGCCCATGCCCATCATCACCACATTGGTGAGGCGGCGCATCTGGTGCGGCACATTGCCCAGATGACGGGCGGCGATCCACACCTGGCCGATGATTTCGGCAGTGCTGAGGTTGCGATTGAAGCCCTGGGTCGCGGTTGAGCAGAACGTGCAGTTCAACGCACAACCGACCTGCGAGGACACGCACAGCGTGCCGCGGGTCTTGTCGGGGATGTAGACGGTTTCGATGGCGTTCTTGCCATCCACGCCCATCGCCAGCAGCCACTTGTGGGTGCCGTCGACGGAGGGCTTGTCAAACACGATGTTCGGGACGACGACCTCGGCATGCTGCTGCAGCTTGGCGCGCAGCGACTTGCCGAGGTCGGTCATCTGGTCGAAATCGGTGACGTAGCGATGGTGGATCCACTTCATCACCTGATGGGCACGGAACTTCTGCTCGCCGAGGGTTTCGACGAAGAACTTTTCCAGGCCCGCGCGATCAAGGTCGAGCAGGTTCTGCTTGCCGCCGGTGGCTGCCGTTTTCGGCAACGGCTGGATGGCGGGTGACTGTACGACCTCGTTCACGACTTCAACCTCTACTTAGCGCGAAACCACTTCGGTGGCGGCGAAGAAGTAGGCCACTTCGATGGCTGCGTTCTCGACCGAATCCGAACCGTGGGCGGCGTTGGCGTCGATCGAATCAGCGAAATCGGCGCGGATGGTGCCCGGAGCAGCGTCCTTCGGGTTGGTGGCGCCCAGCAGGTCGCGGTGCGCCAGCACGGCGTTCTCGCCTTCCAGGGCCTGGATCATCACCGGGCCGGAGATCATGAACTCGACCAGGGCGTTGAAGAACGGACGCTCGCGGTGCACGGCGTAGAAGCCTTCGGCTTCACGGCGCGAGAGCTGCTTGTACTTGGCAGCCACGACCTTCAGGCCGGCCTTTTCGAAGCGGGCGTAGATTTCGCCGATCACGTTCTTTGCAACGGCGTCGGGCTTGATGATGGAAAGGGTGCGCTCCAGCGCCATGGGAATTCTCCGGTAATGGGCCGGCTGGCCCGAGGGTACATTAAAAAACCCGCGTGCGGACGCGGGCTTAGCCTGAATTGCGGTGGCTAATTCTACCGGGTGACCCCGGCCTTTGCACAGCGCCAGATGAATGATGCTGCATAGCAGCATGACCTGAACGAGACGACGGGCGTAGGATCCAAACAATCGTTTGATTGATTGAGCCAGCCATGGGCAAACCCGCCAGCTTCTCCACCAAGGACCGCATCCTCGGCGCGGCCGAGGAACTGTTCGCCCAGTACGGCTTTGCCGGCACCTCCCTGCGTCAGGTGACCAGTCACGCGGACGTAAACATCGCCGCGGTCAACTACCACTTCGGGTCCAAGGACAACCTGGTCAATGAAGTGTTCCGCCGCCGCATGGACGAGATGACCGCCGCCCGCCTGGGCCAGCTGGAACAGGCCCGCAGCACCCAGCCCGGTGACCTGCGCGCCGTGCTGGCCGCCTTCGTCGAGCCGGCCCTGGCGCTGGCCCAGGACCGCCAGAGTGGCGGCGCCTTCGTCCGCGTCATCGCCCGCGCCTATGCCGAAAAGAACGACAACCTGCGCAAGTTCCTGTCCGACCACTACGGCCACGTGCTGCGCGAGTTCGGCAAGGCCATCGGCGCCTGTGTGCCGGGCCTGAGCAAGGAAGAGCTGTACTGGCGCCTGGACTTCCTGGCCGGTTCCCTGACCTACGCCATGGCCGATTTCGGACTGATCAAGCGCCCACACAACATCAGCGAGGCCGAGCATCGCCGCAAGGCCGCACAGGAATTGATCCATTTCGCCGAAGCCGGGTTCCGCGCCAGCGTGCGCACCCCGGCCTCCCCCGCCGTTCCCTGATCCAACCGTCATCGCAGACCAAAGGTTTATCGATATGTCCAATTCCCTGCTTGTCCGCCGCGCCGCCGTCCTGGGCGCAGGCGTCATGGGTGCGCAGATCGCCGCCCACCTGACCAATGCCGGCGTCGACACGGTGTTGTTCGACCTGGCCGCCAAGGAAGGTCCTGCCGACGGCATCGTGCTCAAGGCCATTGCCAACCTGGGCAAGCTGAGCCCGGCCCCGCTGGCCAGCAAGGCGCTGGCCGAAGCCATCACCCCGGCCAATTACGACTCCGGCCTGGAGCAGCTGCGCGACTGCGACCTGATCATCGAAGCCATCGCCGAACGGATGGACTGGAAGCAGGACCTGTACAAGAAGATCGCGCCGTTCGTGAACGAACACGCGGTACTGGCCTCCAACACCTCGGGCCTGGGCATCAACAAGCTGGCCGACGTGCTGCCGGAAGAACTGCGCCACCGCTTCAGCGGCGTGCATTTCTTCAACCCGCCGCGCTACATGCACCTGGCCGAGCTGATCCCGGCCAAGACCACCGACAAGGCCGTGCTGGAAGGCCTGGAAACCTTCCTGACCACCAACCTGGGCAAGGGCGTGGTCTATGCCAAGGACACCCCGAACTTCATCGGCAACCGCATCGGCGTGTTCTCGATCCTGTCCACCATCCACCACACCCAGCAGTTCGGGCTGGGCTTTGACGAGGTGGATGGCCTGACCGGCCCGCTGGTCGGGCGCCCGAAGTCGGCCACCTACCGCACCTCCGACGTGGTCGGCCTGGACACCATGGCCCACGTCATCAAGACCATGGGCGACACCCTGCCCGACGACCCGTGGCACAAATACTTCAATGCGCCGGCTTGGCTGGGCGCACTGATCAGCAAGGGCGCGCTGGGCCAGAAGACCGGCGCCGGCATCTTCCGCAAGGTTGGCAAGGACATCATGGTCATCGACCTTGAGAAGCAGGACTACCGTCCGGCTGACCGCGTCGCCGCGCCGGAAGTGGTCGAGATCCTGAAGATCAAGAACCCGGCCGAGAAGTTCGCCAAGCTGCGCGAAAGCCAGCACCCGCACGCACAGTTCCTGTGGGCGACGTTCCGCGACCTGTTCCATTACAGCGCCTACCACCTCGCCGATATCGCCGAAACCGCGCGCGACGTCGACCTGGCCATCCGCTGGGGCTATGGCTGGTCCTTGGGCCCGTTCGAAACCTGGCAGGCCGCTGGCTGGAAGCAGGTGGCACAGTGGATCGCCGACGACATCGCCGCCGGCAAGAGCATGAGCAATGCCCCGCTGCCGGCCTGGGTGCTGGACGGCCGTGATGGCGTGCATGCCGCCGAAGGCAGCTACAGCCCGACGCAGAATGCCCTGGTGCCGCGCTCCTCGCTGCCGGTGTACCAGCGCCAGCGCTTCCCGGATGCACTGCTGGGTGAGAAGTTCGCGCAGGGCGAAACCGTGTTCGAGAACGACGGCATCCGCCTGTGGACCGACGGTGACGGCATCGGCGTCATCAGCTTCAAGACCAAGATGAACACCGTCTCCGACCAGGTATTGGACGGCATCCAGCACGCGATCGGCCTGGCCGAGAAGCAGTTCAAGGGCGTGGTGATCTGGCAGAACAAGGAGCCCTTCTCCGCCGGTGCCGATCTGTCCGGCGCCCTGGGCGCGTTGAAGGCCGGCAAGTTCGCCGAATTCGAGGCGATGGTTGCCAACTTCCAACGCACCAGCCAGCGCATCAAGTACGCCACCGTGCCGGTAGTCACCGCGGTGCGCGGCCTGGCGCTGGGCGGCGGCTGCGAATTCCAGATGCATGCGGCCAAGTCGGTGGCGGCACTGGAAAGCTACATCGGTCTGGTGGAAGCCGGCGTCGGCTTGCTGCCGGCCGGTGGCGGCCTGAAGGAAATCGCCGTGCGTGCCTCGCAGGCGGCCGGTCCGGACGGCGACGTGTTCGCCGAGCTGAAGAAGACCTTCGAAACCGTGGCCATGGCCAAGGTCTCCAACTCGGCGGTCAACGCCAAGGAACTGGGCCTGATGCGCGGCACCGACAAGATCGTGTTCAACAGCTTCGAGCTGCTGCACATCGCCAAGGCCGAGGTCACCGCGCTGGCCGAAGGCGGCTACCGTCCGCCGCTGCCGGCGCGCCGCATCCGCGTGGCCGGCGACGTTGGCATTGCCACCTTCAAGATGATGCTGGTCAACATGCTGGAAGGCCGCTTCATCAGCCCCTACGACTACGAGATCGCCGAGCGCATCGCCACCGTGCTGTGCGGCGGCAAGGTTGATCGCAACAGCGTGGTCGACGAGGAGTGGCTGCTGACGCTGGAGCGCAAGCACTTCGTCGAACTGGCCCAGCAGGAAAAGACCCAGGCCCGCATCGCGCACATGCTGACCACCGGCAAGCCGCTGCGGAACTGATCAACGGGAATAGGGAACCGGGAGTCGGGAATGGCAACAGCCACGCCCGACTCCCCTCCTCCACAATTTTTTGCCGGAGAACAGGAATGCGTCGGACTTCGTGGAACCGCCTTGTCGATTCCCCATTCCCCACTCCCGATCCCCGGCTTTCGGAGAAAGCAACGTGACCAAGCAAATCCAGGACGCCTACATCGTCGCCGCCACCCGCACCCCGGTTGGCAAGGCGCCCAAGGGCATGTTCCGCAACACCCGCCCGGACGACATGCTCGCCCATGTGCTCCGTTCCGTGGTCGCACAGGCCCCGGGCGTGGACGTCAACCGCATCGACGACGCCATCATCGGCTGCGCCATGCCCGAAGCCGAGCAAGGCATGAACGTGGCGCGCATCGGCGTGCTGCTGGCTGGCCTGCCCAACACCATCGCCGCGCAGACGGTGAACCGCTTCTGCTCGTCCGGCCTGCAGGCCGTGGCGATGGCGGCTGACCAGATCCGCCTGGGCAACAGCGACCTGATGCTGGCCGGCGGTACCGAGTCGATGTCGATGGTGCCGATGATGGGCAACAAGATCGCGATGGCACCTAGCGTGTTCGACAACGACCACGTCGCCATTGCCTACGGCATGGGCATCACCGCCGAGAAGGTCGCCGAGGAATGGAAGGTCTCGCGCGAGGAGCAGGACGCCTTCGCCCTGGCCTCGCACCAGAAGGCGATCGCTGCGATCCAGAACGGCGAGTTCAAGGACGAGATCAGCCCCTACGACATCGTCTCGCACCTGCCTGACCTGGCTGATGGCAAGCGCATCATCACCCGCAACAAGCTGGCCGATACCGACGAAGGCCCGCGCCTGGATTCGTCCGCCGAAGGCCTGGCCAAGCTGCGCCCGGTGTTCCGCAATGGCCAGTTCGGCGGTTCGGTGACTGCAGGCAATTCCTCACAGATGAGCGACGGTGCCGGTGCGGTGCTGCTGGCCTCCGAGCAGGCGATCAAGGACTACGGCCTGACCCCGCTGGCCCGCTTCGTCAGCTTCTCGGTCGCCGGCGTGCGCCCGGAAGTGATGGGCATCGGCCCGATCGCGGCCATCCCGAAGGCATTGAAGCAGGCTGGCCTGAGCCAGGACCAGCTGGACTGGATCGAACTCAATGAGGCCTTTGCCGCGCAGTCGCTGGCGGTGATCCGCGATTGCGGCCTGGACCCCTCCAAGGTCAACCCGCTGGGCGGCGCCATCGCCCTGGGCCACCCGCTGGGTGCCACCGGCGCGATCCGTACCGCCACCCTGTTGCACGGCCTGCGCCGTCGCCAGCAGAAGTACGGCATGGTGACCATGTGCATCGGTACCGGCATGGGCGCTGCAGGTATTTTCGAATCGCTGTAAGCGATCTGCTGCGCTGTTTATTGAAGAAGGCGGCCTGAGGGCCGCCTTCTTTTTTGGGCTCATCGCGAAGAGCCCCTCTCTCCCAACCCCTCTCCCGCAAGGGGAGAGGGCTACAGCTGCAGTTGCTGGGAATGCCTGCGCTCGCAGCGACTCAAGCCCCTCTCCCCTTGCGGGAGAGGGGGTGGGGAGAGGGGGAGCTTTGCGCTCCGTTCTACTTGCAACCCCCCGGGGCCAGAAACAGAAAAGCAGCCTGGCGGCTGCTTTTCCAATCTACACAACTGACAGACGACATCTGCTTACAGAATGCTCGCAGCGCTTACTCCGCCAGCATCTTCTGCATGGCCGCCCGTGCCGGCCCGGCCAGCTTCTCGTTCTCCAGCGCAAAGCGCACGGTCGCTTCGATCAACCCCAGATGGGTGCCACAGTCAAAGCGCGTGCCCTCGAAACGGTACGCATCCACCTGCTCGGTCTGGAGCAGCTGCGCAATCGCGTCGGTCAGCTGGATCTCGCCACCGGCACCGGTACCGGTTGCTTCCAGCAACTCGAAGATCTTCGGGCTGAGCACGTAGCGCCCCACCACCGCCAGATCACTGGGCGCGTCTTCCGGCTTCGGCTTCTCAACGATCTGGGTGATATGCCCCTTGCGGCCATCGAACCTGTCGGTCGCGACGATGCCATAGCTGCCGGTCTTGTCGTGCGGCACGTCTTCCACCGCAATGACGCTGGCGCCGGTGACAGCGTTAAGATCAGCCATCTGCTTGAGCGCGCCGTCGCCGCGGTTCCAGATCAGGTCATCCGGCAGCAGCACCGCAAAGGGCTCGTTGCCGACGATCGCCTTGGCACACAGCACCGCATGGCCCAGCCCCAGCGCCTCGGTCTGGGTCACGAACACCGCGCGCACGCCCTTGGGCAGCACATGCCGGATCAGCTCCAACTGCTCCTGCTTGCCGGCGCGCTCGAGCTTCTGCTCCAGCTCGTAGGCCTTGTCGAAATAATCAGCAACCGCATGCTTGTAGCGGTTGGTGATGAAGATCAACGTGTCGCAACCGGCCTCGATCGCCTCATCAACCGCGTACTGGATCAGCGGCCGGTCAATGATCGGCAACATTTCCTTTGGCACGGTCTTGGTCGCCGGCAGAAACCGGGTACCAAGACCCGCAACAGGAAAGACCGCCTTCTTTATACGTGCTTGCATCAATAATTCCTTCCAGCTTCCTTCGAGGGGAATGGGACGATATTGGCCTTGGCCCCGGTGTTGCGCGCCGCCGGCACATCCAGTGGCAGGAATTCAGGAACGGTACTGCGCAGGATCGCGTGCAGCGCCGCCACATCATAGGAGGCAACCGCCGCCCTCAACTCGGCCACATTGGCCAACACCTTGTCTACCGAGAACTCGCGCGGCCCCGCTTCCAGCACCTTCGGATGCGAAGTGGGGTGGCAATTCTCGTCCGCGTAGAACAAGGTTTCGTGAAGCTTTTCACCCGCGCGCAGGCCGGTATAGACAATCGGGATATCAACGCCAGGCACCTTGCCGGCCAACCGGATCAACTGTTCGGCCAGGTGCCGGATCAGCACGGGCTCGCCCATGTCCAGCATATAGATGGCACCGCGCGACGAGGACGCGGCCGCCTGCAGAATCAGCAGGCAGGCTTCCGGGATCGTCATGAAATAGCGCGTCACATCAGGATGGGTCACAGTAACCGGCCCCCCTTTGCTGATCTGCTCGCGGAACAAGGGCACCACGCTGCCAACCGATCCCAGCACATTGCCGAAGCGCACCGTGACAAAACGGGTGTTGCCGGGGCGCTTGTTCAAGCTCTGGCAGATCATTTCGGCGTAGCGCTTGCTGGCGCCGAGCGCATTGACCGGATCCACTGCCTTGTCGGTGGAGATGAACACGAAGTTCTCCACCCCACGCTCCACGCAGGCACTGGCCACACACTCCGTCGCCAGGGTGTTGTTGCGCACCGCCTCGCGCAGCTGATTCTCCAGCAGGGGCACCTGCTTGTAGGCAGCCGCGTGGAACACCGTATCCGGGCGATAGGTGTCCAGTACGTGCCGGACCACGGCGGGGTCGCCGCAATCGCCCAGTACGCCACTGACCCTCAATTCGGGAAAGTTACGTCGCAGCTCGGCCTGGATGTTGATCATCAGCAACTCGCTGATCTCCAGCACAACGACCTCCGCCACCCCGTGGCGGGCACATTGTCGACACAGCTCCGAGCCGATCGAACCGCCGCCGCCGGTAACCAGCACGGTGCGACCGCGCAACCAGCCACGCAGCAACCCCCAGTCCGGCAGGATGGCCTTGCGACCCAACAGGTCCTCGATCGCTACTTCCTTCAACTGGCCGGGCAGCGAGCTGCCCTCCAGCACATCACTGAGCCTGGGAACGGTACGGAACGGCAGCCCCGTTGCCTCGCACAAACCCACCACCCGCTGCATGCCCGCCGCATCCAGTGTGGGAATGGCAATCACCAGCAACTTGGCATCCACTTCCTTGGCCACGGTTACCACATCGGACAGCGTGCCGAGAATGGGCGCGCCATGCAGGTTCGCGCCCTGCAGCGCCGGCGAGTCATCCAGCAGACCGACCGGCACATAGGTCCCCGAGCGGCGCAGGTCCTTGACCAGGGTTTCCGCCGCCAAGCCGGCACCCAGCACCAGCACACGCCTTGCGCGGGCGTCCGAGTTGACGGCCTGATAATCCTTCCAGGCCCGGTAAAGCAACCGGGGCGTTCCCAGCAACGCGGACAAGGCGAACGGATAGACCACCAACACCGACATTGGAATACCTTCCAAGCGCCGGTAGCTGAAGACCACAACGATGGCCAGCAACCCGATGAAGCAGGCTTTGAAGATGTTGATCAGGTCTGCAACGCTGGCAAAGCGCCACAGGCCGCGGTACAGGCCTACCTTGCCGAAGGCCAGCGCCTGCAGGCCAAGCACAATGGCCACGTCAAGCGAGAACAAGGGCAACTGCGGCGAGTGATCGAGCAGGGCATAACGCGCCATGAACAGGCCCTGCCAACACAGCCAGACCATTACCAGATCGTGCAGCATCACCGCATAACGCGCGCCGCCACCGTTGGTGCTGTCTCTATGCTCGCCCGACATCTTGATCATCCTGGTTGATACGCCCTCGCGCGCAGAAGGAACCAGGCCGCCGTACCCACGGCTACCCACGTAACACCCCCTGCCCACCCCCACTCCGGAGGAAGCCCTGAAAACAGCGCAGCGAGTATAGCCCCGACAATGCTGAACAGGGCGTACAGGAATGTCACAAAAACATGGCTACGTTCATTCTTTACCCATACCTGGTAAAGATGCTGTGTATGCGCCTGCATCCAGGATTCACCACGTGCCATCCGCCCCAACAAGGTGAGACCGGCATCTATGAAAAAAGCTGTGGGCAACATCAGCCACAACGGCAGCGCAACATCGGTGACGCTGATCCCCAGCGCCAGCAGGCCCGCGACCAGATACCCCAGCGCACCACTGCCGACATCGCCCATGAAGATGCGGGCACGCGGAAAGTTGAAGGGCAGGAAACCCGCACAGCCGGCCACCAAGCTCCAAGCAGCCAGCGCATAGGGCGCCGGCAGCAACAGCCCCACCCCAATCCCCACGATGATGGCCTGGGTGCTGGCCAGCCCGTTGATCCCATCCATGAAGTTCCAGATGTTGATCAAGGACACACCCAACAATGCGCACAACAGCGCCTTCCAGAGGCTGCCCGTGCCCTGCCAGACCAACCAGCCAAGCAGCAGCCCTGCCAGCAGATGTATGAACAGACGTGGCAAGGCGGGCAACGGCTTGTGGTCGTCCCACCAGCCAATACCCGCAACCAGCAGCAAGCCCAGCGCAAAAGCCGTCAGGGTCAGTGCCGCCTGCGGCAGCCAGATCCCCCCCAGCACGCAGGCCAGCAGCTGGGAAACAACGATGCCGACACCGCCACCGCGCGGGGTGGAAACACGATGGCTGCGGCGTTCGCCAGGCAGGTCAAACAACTGCCGTCGCCGCGCGTATCGGATCGCAGCCCAGGTAACCACCGCCCCCACTGCGCAGATCACCAGCAGCCAAGGAAAGCTCGACAGCACCGGTCAGAGCACCGCGAAATTCAGCAATGGCTTGACCGTACCCCACTCCTTGCAGCTCGGGCACTGCCAGTGGTGGGTGCGCGCACCAAATCCGCAGCGGGTGCAGCGGTACGCCGGATTACGCACCAGCAACTGGTCGGTGATGTGCTTCAGATCCTGCAGGGTCGCAACCGGATCGGCCCCCTCGGCCAGTGTCAGGTCGATCAGTGCGGACTCACCACGCACCGAGGGGCGATCCTTCAGCTGGCGCCCCAGATACGCGCGCGCCGGCGCCGGCCCTTCCTGCTCTTCCATCAACCGGGTCAACGCCAACACCGGCGCGATGCCACGGTAGTGCTCGGTCATCTCGGCCAGGAAGGCACGGGCACCGGCAATGTCACCGACGTTGCGGTAGTTCTTGAGCAGCTGCGGCAGGATCTCCGGCAGATAGTCCGGATCGTTGCGCGCAGCCCGTTCGAATGCCCGCACTGCCGCCTCATCATTGCCGAAGTCGCTTTCCAGGCGCCCCTCGATGATGCCGGCACGCACGCTCATCGCATCGGCGGCATTGGCACGGTTGATCGCCGCGCGCGCATCTTCCAACCGCCCGGCAGCACGGTAGCGCTCAGCCAGCTCGCACTCGAACTGCCCGATCAGCTTGCCCATGGGCTCGTCAGTGACCGCCTCGTAGCGGGTGGCATTCTCGATCGCCTTCTCCCAGTCACGCTCGGCCTGGTAGATGCTGATCAGGTGCTTGAGCGCCTGCGGCGCACGCTGGTCCAGTTGCGCCAGCTCGGTAAACACCGTTTCGGCCCGGTCCAGCAGACCCGACTTCATGTAGTCCTCACCCAGGGCCAACAATGCCTGCACGCGCTGGGCGTCGCTGAGGTCATTGCGGTTCACCAGCCCCTGGTGCAAACGGATGGCGCGGTCCACTTCACCGCGGCGGCGGAACAGATGCCCCAGCGCCACCTGGGTTTCAAAGGTTTCCTTGTCCAGCTCGGCAATGTGCAGGAACAGCTCGATCGCCTTGTCAGGCTGCTCATTGAGCAGATAGTTCAGGCCACGGAAATAGGTACTGGAAAGGCGGCTGACCTGGTTCTCGCTATGCCGCTGGCCACCGCGGCGGCCGATCACCCAGCCACTGAGTGCTGCAATCGGCAGGAACAGGAAGAACCAGAACCACTCACTGATAAAAGCCATCTGTGATCAGCGCCCGTCAAAAGGTGAAGGAGTCTGTACCGGCGTCACCGGTTCCGGGGTTGCGGTCAGGGCCGCCTTGTTGGCGCGGCGCAGCTTGGCGTACATGGGAACCACCAGCGACGCCATGACCAGACCGCCACCGACCAGGGCACCCAATAACAGCGAGGCGATGATGGCAATACCCGAGGTGGTCTCGAGCACCCAGAAGGCCAGGCTGATCTTGATGGGCTCGGAGTTCAGCGACCCCACCACCAGACCACCGACCAATACGGCCAGCAGGATCAATAGACGAAAGACCTTCATGGCCGGCTGACTCCGTGGAAACAGCCTTTAGCTTACCGGTGCGGACATGAAACCGCAGCATGAATCGCCGCCAATGCGGCATCAACGGCTCAGGCCGGATCGCTTTCCAGCGGCACCACCGAGCTGACGCGCTCGCGCAGCTCCTTGCCCGGCTTGAAGTGCGGCACATGCTTGCCCGGCAGCGCGACCGATTCACCCGTCTTCGGGTTGCGGCCCAGGCGTGGCGGACGGTAATGCAGGGAAAAACTACCAAAACCCCGGATCTCGATGCGATCACCCGAGGACAGCGACCCGCCCATCATTTCCAGCAAGGACTTCACCGCCAGATCGACATCATCAGCCTTCAGGTGCGCCTGGTTGCGCGCGAGGATTTCGATCAG
>DKPB01000033.1 GCA_002471015.1 Stenotrophomonas sp. UBA7346 | reverse complement strand
AGGCGGGGGGCGGATGAGGGGAGCTTTCAAACAAAAAGCGGCCCGGAGGCCGCTTTCATTCTGAATCCGACAACTTATCGGGAGAGCCCTGCCGAGCATGGCTCGGCACTACCCTTCAGCCCTTGGCAGGTTCTGCGCTGGCAGGGCCGGAGCGGTGGCGGCATCAGCCGGCGCAGCAATCCCCTTCAGCTCACGGTAGCGGGCCAACGACTCGGCGATCTCCGCCTCCAGGGCCACCCGCTGCTGCTGGAAGGCCGTCTGCAGCCGCAGCTGCGCAAGCAACTCGTTGTGCCGCTGGCGGATGTCCTGGGCCTGCTTGTCCGCTATTCGCTGCCCGGCCAGCTCCTTGTTGCCTGCCGATTGCAGCTGGCTGGAAAGCGCCTCGCGCAGGCTGGTGACGTTGTAGGCCGCGGTCTTGATGTTGTTGTCGACAATGGCGGTGCGCTCGGCAAACACCCGCCGCAGGGCGTCTTCACTGCCATAGGTGGACAGCATGGCCTGCTCGGTGCGCTTGCGGGTTTCCGCAGCAGCGGCATCCACCTGTGCCTGGGCCTCGGTCAGCGCCACCTCGGCGCGTTCCTCGGCGGTGAGCGCGCGCTGCACGGCGGCACTGCGGGTGCCGCTGCGTGCGTTGAACTCGTCGCGGGCCTTGTTCACCGCATCCTGCGGCAAGGTGTCCGAGCAGATGCGCTCGCCGCCCTGGTCCCAGCAATACAGCTTTTTGCCAGGATCGGACGGCTTGTTCTGTGCCAGCGCCGGTACAGCCAGCGTTGCCAGCATCAGCAGCATCGTCGCTGTGGTTTTTGACGGATTCGACACCTTGGCAGCCCCCTGCTATCAGCCTGTCGGATTGCTCCCGTAGTGGCCACGGTAGGCCAGCAACGGTTCGCGATAGCCGACAAGTTCCGGGTTCCCGGAGGCGAATGCAAGCAGGTCGGCCAGATTGGCCACGGCGATCACCGGGATGCCGGTTTCGGCCGACACGGCCTGGGCGGCGGAACGGCGGTCGTCCTCCGAGGCGATCTCCTGGCGGTCCAGGGCCACCACGATGCCGGCCGGGATGCCCTTGGCCTCGCGGATGATGGCCAGGGCCTCGCGGATGGCGGTGCCGGCGGTGATCACGTCGTCGATGATCAGGATGCGCTTGCCGGCCATGTCGGCGCCGATCAGGGTGCCGCCTTCGCCGTGGTCCTTGGCTTCCTTGCGGTTGAAGGTCAGCGGCAGGTTGCGGCCGCGGTGCGAGAACTCGCAGGCAATCGCGGTGGCCAGCGGGATGCCCTTGTAGGCCGGGCCGAACAGCTGGTCGAAGGCAATGCCGGCGTCGTCGATGGCATCGGCGTAGCAGTTGCCCAGCTGGGCCAGGGCCAGGCCGGTGTCAAAACGGCCGGCATTGAAGAAATACGGGCTCACGCGGCCGGACTTGAGGGTGAACTGGCCAAAGCGCAGGGCGTCGGCGTTCAGCGCCAGCTGCAGGAAACGGGAACGGTGGTCACTCATGAAAATACGGTTTCTTGTCGTTTATTGAGGTGCCTAGGTTAAAGCATGGCCACGGCGAATGCTGGGCCCCGGGTATCGGCTGTCCGGGAATGCTGGCACCGGAGGGACCGGGCATGCCGCAAGGGGGCCCCATCGACGCCTGGGGGCTGGCGCTGGCGGTATGCTGTGCCGATCCTGAGCTTTCACCAGCGGTACTTCATGCGTATTACCAGTTTCAACGCCAACGGCATCCGTTCGGCCACCACCAAGGGCTTCAGCGAGTGGTTCCTGGGCCAGCAGACCGATGTGCTCTGCATCCAGGAGACCAAGGCGCAGGAGTCGCAGCTGACCGACGCGCTGTTCCGCCCGGACGGCCACCACTGCTTCTACCGCGACGCCATCACCAAGAAGGGCTACAGCGGCGTGGCGATCTGGAGCCGTCGTGAGCCCGACGAGGTGCGTACCGCGCTGGGCTGGGCACCGTTCGATGACGAAGGCCGCTATATCGAGGCGCGTTTTGGCAACCTGAGCGTGGTGTCGTTCTACATCCCGTCCGGGTCGTCGGGCGAGCTGCGGCAGGGCTTCAAGTTCGAGGTGATGGAGTGGCTCAAGCCGATCCTGGACGAGTGGCTGGCCAGCGGCCGCGACTACGTGCTGTGCGGCGACTGGAACATCGTGCGTAGCGCGCTGGACATCAAGAACTGGAAGTCCAACCAGAAGAACTCCGGCTGCCTGCCCGAGGAGCGCGACTGGATGAACGGTTTTTGCGCCGACCAGGCCGAACTGACCGACACGGCCAAGGGCCGCGGCTGGGTGGACGCCTACCGCGCGCTGCACCCCGAAGGCCAGGACTACACCTGGTGGAGCAACCGTGACGCGGCCCGCGCCAACAACGTGGGTTGGCGCATCGACTACCAGTTCGTCACCCCCGGCCTGCGTGAACGCCTGCGCGGCAGTTCGATCTATACCGGGCAGCGCTTTTCCGACCACGCCCCGTTCACCGTGGACTACGACTTGTGAGTGAAGCGGTAGCAGAGGCCCCGCCGGCCGGGCTGCAGCGCCTGCGCCGGCTGTTCGTGATCCTGCTGCTCGGCTTTGCCTCCGGCTTGCCGTTGGCACTGACCGGTGGCGCCATGCAGGCATGGCTGACTGTGGACGGACTGGATCTGGTCACGCTCGGCTTCCTGTCGCTGATCGGTATCCCCTACACGTTCAAGTTCCTGTGGGCGCCGTTGATCGATCGCTTCGACCTGCCGGGGCTGGGGCGCCGGCGTGGCTGGATCGTGTTGATGCTGTTCGCCTTGGGCGCGGCATTGACGGTGATGAGTACGCTGTCGCCCTCGCGCAACCTGGCGCTGTTTGCTTCGGTGGCGGTGCTGGTGGCGTGCCTGTCGGCCACGCTGGATGTGGTGATCGATGCCTACCGCACGGATCTGTTGGCTCCGGCAGAGCGCGGCTTGGGCGGTTCCCTTACCGTGCTTGGCTATCGCCTGGCGATGGTGCTGTCCGGTGGCATCACCCTGATATGGGCCGAGCAGTGGCAGAGCTGGCCGCAGGTGTACCGGGTGATGGCGGGCTTGTCTGTGGTGGTGGGCGTGCTGGCGCTGCTGTTGATGCCGAAGCTGCCGGAGCGTTTCAAGGCGCCGGTGTCCAAGGCGGGGGCAGAACTGCGTGGTTTCCTCGCGCTGGTGGCCGGCGTGGCGCTGGGGGCCTGGTTGGCCCATCAGGCGTTGGTATTGTTCGGTCTGGATCCGGACAGCACGGATCGCTGGGTGCGGCTGGTGTTTGTCGTCACCCAGATCGCCGCTGCTATGGCATTGGGCTTGGGCATCACCCGCTGGGTGCCGTTCGAGACGCTCAATGCCTCATTGCGCAGCTATTTTGGTATGCGCGGGGCGGGTGCCTTCCTGGCGCTGGTGGTGCTTTACAAGGTGGGCGATGCCTTCGCCCTGAGTCTGTCCACGCCGTTCCTGCTAAAGGGCATGGGCTTCAGCCAGGCCGAAGTGGGCCTGGCCAACAAGACTATCGGCCTGCTGATGACGATCGTGGGAGCCATCGTTGGTGGTTTCTTTCTGCTGCGTCTGCGCTTGTCCACCGCAGTTATCGCCTTTGGTGTGCTGCAACTGGTTTCCAACCTGGGCTTTTACCTGCTGGCGCGGGAAGGGGCCGGGGCCTGGGGCACGGTTGAAGTGCCGGCGTTCAACCTGTTGATCGTTCATCTGGATCACCCCACGCCGATGGATGGGCTGCTGCTGTTTGCGCTGAGCCTGGACAATTTTGCCGGGGGCATGGGTACTGCGGCCTTCGTGGCGTTGCTCAGTGGCCTGTGTGGAACGCGCTTCTCGGCCACGCACTATGCCTTGCTGTCCGCATTTGCGACCTTGGGCCGGGTATTTGTTGGTCCGTTCGCCGGGGTGCTGGCCGATGCCTATGGCTGGCAGGTGTTCTTCCTGGTGTCCGTGGTGGTGGGGGTACCGGGGCTGGTGATGGCCTGGTGGCTGCGCCGCGAGGTCGATGCCACTACCCAGCTGTCGCGCGCTGGTTGATCCCGCGCGCCGATTGAATCCTCCGGCGGTGTCGTTGATGATGCCGCCGGGGGGATTCACCGACAGTAGTGTGGTGCACATGGCTGACGTGACTCTGCGTGATATCGATCCGCTGCTGATGGAGCGCATCCGCCGCCTGTCGGTGGCGCGTGGCTGGACCCGCGAGGAAACCTGCCTGGCGTTGCTGGAACAAGGCTTGTTCGCCAGCGAACATCATGTGCGCGGTGGATTCGAGGAGCCCGAAGTGGATGTCCTGTCCGAGGCCATCAAGGCCCTGCAGGCGCTACCAACCGGCAGCGACATCTGAGAACTGTAGAGTCGAGCCATGCTCGGCGGGAGCCTTCCCGGCACAATCCAACTTGTAGAGCCGAGCCATGCTCGGCTGGAGCCTTCCCGATAAAGCCTCTGCCGCGCATGGTTCGGCACTACGCTGGAGCGTTCCCGGTAAAGCCCCTGCCGAGCATGTCTCGGCACTGCCGCCTACCACCAGCGCCTCACGCCAAATGAATCGCGCCCAGAATTCTCGGCCCACGCGCGCCACTCACGCTGGGCAGGTTGCCGGGGCGGCCAGCCAGGGTTTCGCGCGCCAGCCAGGCAAAGCCCATGGCTTCCATATAATCCGGGTCCAGCCCATGTTCGGCGCTGGACCCGATGACGACGCCCGGCAAACGCGCCTGCAGCCGCAGCAGCAGCTGCGGGTTGCGCACGCCGCCACCGCAGACCAGCAACCGGCGTGCGCCCGGCAGCTGCGTCAGCAGCGCATCGGCCATCGTGGCGGCAGTCAGTTCCAGCAGCGTGGCCTGCACATCGGCCGGTGCCAGCGCATCGGCGGGCAGTTGCGCGGCCACCCATTCCAGGTGGAACTGCTCGCGGCCGGTACTCTTCGGCGGCGGCAGCGCAAACCACGGCTCGGCCAGCAGCCGCGCCAGCAGGGCCTCATCCACACGCCCACTGGCCGCGAAGGCGCCGTCGGCATCGTAGGGATGGCCCAGATGGCGTTGGCACCAGCCATCGAGCAAGGCGTTGGCCGGGCCGGTGTCGAAACCGCGGATGCTGCCGTCGCGGGCAATCAGACTCAGGTTGGCGATGCCGCCCAGATTGAGCACCGCACGGTCTTCGTCGGCGCTGCCCAGCATCGCCAGATGGAAGGCCGGCATCAGCGGCGCGCCATGGCCGCCAGCAGCCACATCGCGGCGGCGGAAGTCGGCAACGGTGGTGATGCCGGTCAGCTCGGCAATGCGGTTGGCATCGCCGATCTGCCAGGTGAAAGCCGGCGTGCTCAGCGGCCGGTGACGGATGGTCTGGCCATGCGAGCCTATCGCCTGCACCTGCGCGCGCTGTACCCCGGCGTGTTCCAGCAGGTGGTTAGCGGCGGCGGCGAACGTGCTGCCCACGGTCGCATCCAATTGCCCCAGAGCATCCATCGACGTCGGCTCCGCCCCCTGGCCCAGCGCGATCAAAGCCTCACGCGTGGCCGGGTCCCAAGGGTGGGTGTGGCCGTGCACGAAACGACAACCGCCGTCCTGCGGGAACTGCACCAGCGCCGCATCGATGCCGTCGGCGCTGGTGCCGGACATCAGGCCAAGGAACAGGGGCAGCAGGGGATCAACAGACGTCATTGCAGGGGCCAAAAAAGAAACGGGCAGGGAAGCTTCAAGCTCCCTGCCCGTATCGTCAACGGTGTCGCGCCGGCTCAGCCGCGCTTGCCGCCTGCTGCCGGTTCGGCAGCTGCGGTCTGCGTAGCGGCCGGCTTCTTGTCGGCGGCATCGGCGTAGATCAGCTCTTCCATGCCCTTGATGCGCGCCATCGCCGGCGCGGTCTGCGCGCGGAAGGCGGCCAGATCGGCACCCTGCAAAGGCTGCGGCGGCGGCATGGTCACCGACAGCGGGTTGCGGTGCACGCCATTGACGCGGAATTCGTAATGCAGGTGAGGGCCGGTGGACATGCCGGTGGAGCCCACGTAGCCGATTACCTGGCCCTGGGCCACCCGCTGGCCGGCACGGTAGGGCCCCAGCCGTGACATATGCCCGTACAGCGTGGTGTGGCCGCTGCCGTGGTCGAGGATCACCACGTTGCCGTAACCGCGCTGGGTGCCGGCGAACTGCACGCGGGCATCGCCGGCGGCCATGATCGGGGTGCCGGTGCGCGCGGCGTAATCCACACCCTTGTGGGTGCGCATGGTGCCGAGGATCGGATGGCGGCGGGTACCGAAGTTCGAGCTCAGGCGCGCGAACTGGATGGGTGAGCGGATGAAGCTCTTCTTCAGCGAGCGGCCATTGATGTCGAAGTATTCCGACTTGCCGTTGCGATCAAAGCGGAAGCCGGTATAGGTCTTGCCGCCAGTCTGGAAGGTTGCCGCCAGGATCTTGCTGGTATCGATGCGCTCGCCTTCGCGCCAGGTCTCGTCCATCACCACGCTGAAGCGGTCGCCCGGCTGCAGGTCCTTGGAGAAGTCGATGTCGTACTTGAAGATCTCGTCGGTCATCGTGGCGATGGCTGACGGCGACAGGCCGGCACGGCGTGCGGCGTTGTACAGCGAACTGGTGATCTCACCACTGGCAACCACGGTGCGGGTGCTGGTGGCGCGCTCGCTGACTTTCTCGCGGATCTGCTCGCCCTGCAGGCTCAGTTCCACGCGGTGGTCGGCGTCGCGATCAAAGCGGATGGTGCGCAGGGTGCCGTTGACCGGCAGGTCGAAGGCGATCTCGGTGCCCGGGCGCAGCTTGGTCAGCACGTCGCGGGTACCGGGGTGGTCAAGCACGCGTTGCATGGTGGTGGCAGGGACGCCGGCGGACTCGAACAGATCGCTCAGGGTCTGGCCACGCTGTACGCGCAGGATCTGCCAGCTGTCGCCCGGTGTTTCGCCACGGCGTGCCAGTGACAGCGGCGGCAACGGCAGCGCCAACGTCGAGTGCGAGGCGGGCAGGGGGGTGTCGATTGCGTTGGAAAAGCCGGGAACAATGGTGGCCGCCAACGCGCCAATGGTGACGAACAGGCTGGCGTGGATCCAATGCCGCCGCGTCCAGCGTTCGTTGAACGCGGCCGGCAGATGTTCTTTCAGCTTCCGATGCAGGGCGGTGTCGTGCAGGACATTGAGGCGTTCCTGGAAGCGCTGCTTGCGCGCGGGGCCATGATCGGGTTGTGGCATCGCTCAGTTCTCTGGCCGGCCCGGATCGCGGGCCCAAACGCGGTTAACATAGACACCTATCAATACCGCGTCAAACCATTGAGCCGCATGGCTTTTCAATCTCCTGGCGTGGTTAACTTGTACTTAACACCATTCATGTATTTGACGGCGAAGCCGGGAGTTTTAGCGTGTCCTCGATTGATGAAGCCCTTGCCCTGATCGGCCGCGGAGCCGACGAAATCCTCAAAGTGGATGAACTGCGCCAGCGTCTGGAAAGCGGTCGCCCGCTGCGTGTGAAGGCCGGCTTCGACCCCACCGCCCCCGACCTGCACCTGGGCCACACCGTATTGCTGAACAAGCTGCGCCAGTTCCAGGACCTCGGCCATCAGGTCATTTTCCTGATCGGCGACTTCACCGGCATGATCGGCGACCCGTCCGGCAAAAGCCTGACCCGCAAGCCGCTCAGCCGCGAAGACGTGCTGGCCAATGCACGCACCTATGAAGAGCAGGTGTTCAAGGTGCTGGACCGTGAAAAGACCGAAGTCCGCTTCAACTCGGAATGGTTCGGCAAGATGAGCGCGGCCGACATGATCCGCCTGGCCGGCCAGCACACCGTCGCCCGCATGCTCGAGCGCGATGACTTCGCCAAGCGCTATGCCGCCCAGCAGTCCATCGCCATCCACGAGTTCCTCTACCCGCTGGTACAGGGCTACGACTCGGTGGCGCTGGAGGCCGATGTCGAGCTCGGCGGCACCGACCAGAAGTTCAACCTGCTGATGGGCCGCGGCCTGCAGGAGCACCACGGGCAGAAGCCGCAGATCGTGCTGACCATGCCGTTGCTGGAAGGCCTGGACGGCGTCAACAAGATGTCCAAATCGCTGGGCAACTACATCGGCATCAGCGAGCCGGCCATCGACATCGTCACCAAGACCATGAAGGTCGACGACACCTTGATGTGGCGCTGGATCGACCTGCTCAGCTTCGATATCTCCATTGACGAGGCCAAGCAGCTGCGTGCCGACGTCGAGGCCGGCAAGATCAACCCGCGTGAGATCAAGCTGCGGCTGGCGCGTGAGCTGACCACCCGCTTCCATGACGCCGATGCTGCCGAACAGGCCATCGCCGGCTGGAATGCAGCCGTCACCGGCCAGGGCGACATCACCCAGTTGCCGCTGCAGGAGGTGACCGTGCCGGCCGAAGGCCTGCGCATCGGTGCGCTGCTGACCGCTGCTGGCCTGACACCGAGCAATTCGGAGGCCTCGCGCAAGCTCAAGGAGCGTGCGGTGAAGGTGGATGGCGAAGTGGTCGATGACGCACAGACCGTACTGCAGCCGGGTTTTGAAGGCTTGTTGCAGGTGGGCAAGCGCACCTTCGCCCGCGTTCTACTGGTTGCGGCTGTTTGACGCTGCAAGCCGGGTTTGCAGGCCCTCCGTCCTTATAGGGCAAGAGCGGCCTGTGAGCCCGGAGCTGTCTGTCCATCGGGCGTCGGCGCGTTGCATGCAGTCGGGTGGATTGGGAGGAGGGCTCCGTTACCGGTTTTCCACGCGCCCGCGTCCTTGTGGCTCGCAGGGAGCGCCATACGTTGGCGCCGCACAATTATAAGGTGTGTGTGCGGGGTTTCGGAGGCTCCCGCAGCCCAAGTGAACGAAAGTTGCAAAAAATCGTGCACACCCCCTTCACAAAGGCCGCAAAGAAGCACATACTTTCCCTCCCCCGACGCAGGGGCCTCGCAAGGGGCGCAGCGGAGAGGAAAGTTTGAAGTCTCCACCTCGCTTTGAGCTGTTGACAGATTCGAAAAGCC
>DKPB01000038.1:137063-141016 GCA_002471015.1 Stenotrophomonas sp. UBA7346 | reverse complement strand
CCGCTGATGCACGTCATCGCCGCCAAGGCCGTGGCCTTCAAGGAAGCGCTGGAGCCGGAGTTCAAGGCCTACCAGCAGCAGGTGGTGAAGAACGCCCAGGCGATGGCCACCACGCTGATCGCGCGCGGTTACAAGATCGTCTCCGGTGGCACCCAGAACCACCTGATGCTGGTGGACATGATCGGCAAGGACGTGTCCGGCAAGGACGCGGAAGCCGCACTCGGCAAGGCCCACATCACCGTCAACAAGAACTCGGTGCCGAACGACCCGCGTTCGCCGTTCGTGACCTCGGGCCTGCGCCTGGGCACCCCGGCCATCACCACCCGCGGTTACCAGGAAGAAGACTGCGTGGCGCTGGCAGGCTGGATTGCCGACGTGCTGGATGCACCGGCCGATGAAGCTGTCATCGCCCGCGTGCGTGATGCGGTCAGCGCGCAGTGCCGCAAGTACCCGGTTTATGGCTGATCGACAGCCGGTGCCAGCGGTCCGTGGCGCCCGTCGTGCCCTGAACTGAGCGCATTACCCCGGGTCGGGCGCTTGCCCCGGCCCGGGGTTTGTTGTATCTGCGTTACAGGTTTTCCACGTCGCCTGCGCGGCGCCTGATGTCCAAGGCTTGAAACATGCATTGCCCGTTCTGCCAGCACACCGATACCCGCGTGATCGACTCGCGCGTCTCCGAGGATGGCGCCACCATCCGCCGCCGCCGTGGCTGCGAAGCCTGTGGCGAGCGCTTCAGCACGCTGGAAACCATCGAGCTCAAGCTGCCGGTCATCGTCAAGAGTGACGGCGGCCGCGAAGCCTTTGATGCGCGCAAGCTGCGGGTTGGCTTTGACCGCGCGCTGCAGAAGCGGCCAGTGTCCGAAGAACGCATCGAGGCGGCAGTGCGCGCAGTGGTGCACCAACTGCGTATGTGCGGCGAGCGCGAAGTGCCGTCGATCAAGGTCGGCGGCTTCGTGATGGATGAGCTGCGCAAGATCGACCACGTCGGCTATGTGCGCTTTGCATCGGTGTACCGCAGCTTCGAGGACGTGGCCGATTTCCGCGACGAGATCGAGAAGCTGGAACGTGATCATTCCAGTGATGAGGGCCAGCTGCCGCTGTTGGAACGGGCGCAGCCCGACGATGCGCGGTCAGGCAGAAGCGGCAAGCGCTGACAGGCGCGGTGGCAGGTAGTAAGGCAGGTAAGGGCAGGTAAGGACAGGTAAGGACAGGTAAGGACAGGGACGGCGATGCGAGCGAAGGAAAAGTGGTTGTCCCGCAGCGGTCTTGCCGTTGCGGCGTTGTGCCTGGCCTTGGCCGTGCAGGCGCAGGAACCCACCAACCATGAAGATGCCGCAGGCCAGGCCCGACGGGCGGCCGAACAGGCGGCGGCTGCGGTTGCCCTGCTGGAATCGGGTGAGGCGCCCGCCTTGCCCTGTGCGGACGATGCCTGTGCGCCACAGGCGCTGGCCGCGGCTTACCGGGTACAGGACGGCACCTATGCCGGCTCGATGCTGCGACTGGGCGAGGAGGGCCGCTATTCGATGCAGCTGACCCAGCCGCCAATGCAGCGCAGCTCAAAAGGAACCTGGTCGTTGCAGGACGGCATGGTAGTGCTGGTGCCGCAGGATGATCCGGCCGATGCCGTGCAACTGGTGCCATACGAAGCCCGCTCGGCAGAGCGCGCGCAATTGCAGCAGCTGCTGGCCGACCTGCAACAGGCCCATCCGGAGCCTGAGGGTCGCAGCGACCAGGATGCGCGTGACACGTTGCAGGCGCAGCTGGCAGCCACGCACGAAGCTGGCAGGCCGCTGTATGTGAGTTTGCTTGACCCCCTCACCGGTGTGGCCAGTGAAGGTGTGCAGGTGGTGCTGGAGTTGGCAGGTGGCGAGCTGGCCGCTGAAAGCAGGTTGTCGGGTGGAAATACCTATCGCTTCCCGTCACCACCACCGGGGCAGGCGGTGACGGGGGTGCGTCTGCAGTTCCCAGGTGTGGACGCGCCGCTGCGGCTGCCGTTGCAGGCCCCGCTGCGGCCCAGTTACCAGGTGCTGTTCGACGCCTGCGCGCTGCGCATGTGCGAGTCGGCCACGATGGGCATGGTGCTGCAGCAGGGGGCGGATGGTCCGCTTCTGTACGCCATGGGCGTGGGCGTGTTCCAGCGTGAAAGCCGCTAGTGCCCTGACGCCGCGGGCCATCAATCATGGCTGCCTTGGCTGGACCGGATGAAGATCATCAATCTGCAGGACCGGCGTGACTTGCTGCCGGCAATCGCACGGGCCCATGTACAGGCGTTCGGCACGCTGTTGCCCGATTGGACCGTGGCCCAGGCCGAGGCCGAGCTCGCCGGGCAGCAGCGCGATGACATCCCCTGCAGCTGGCTGGCGATGGAAGGGGATGACTGGTTGGGTTCGGTCAGCCTGTTGCACGACGACCATGAGCAGATCCGCGGGTGGTCGCCATGGCTGGCTTCGCTCTATGTCAGCCCAGCGGCGCGCGGCAAGGGCGTGGGAGCGGCGTTGGTGGCCCAGTGCGTGGCCCAGGCAGCGGTACTTGGGGTGGCGCAGCTGTACCTGTATTGCGAGGCACCGATGGTGGGCTGGTACCGCAGCCTGGGCTGGCGCGTGCATGCCGAACTTCAGCTTGGCCCGTTGGCCATTACTGTAATGGCGCTGGATACCGGCGGCGGCTAGCGGCCTTTTGCTGTCGGTGTCCCTGGTCTGGCACCTACACTGTTGCTCTGCCCGCAACTGGCTGCGGGTTGCTTACGTAACGAGGTTTGCTGATGAGCCAATTCACCGCCACCGACCACCTGCTGATGGCGCGCGCGCTGCGCCTGGCCGAGCGCGCCGCCTGGACCACCCGTCCCAATCCCATGGTGGGTTGTGTCATTGCCCATGGCGGCGAAGTGGTGGGGGAAGGCTGGCATCAACAGGCGGGTGGGCCGCATGCCGAGGTGTTCGCGTTGCGCCATGCCGGCGCGCGCGCGCGCGGCGCCACCGCCTACGTCACCCTGGAGCCCTGCGCCCATTACGGGCGTACCCCGCCGTGTGCGCTGGCCTTGATCGAGGCCGGGGTGGGGCGGGTGGTGGCGGCGATGGCCGATCCTTTTCCTGACGTGGATGGCGGTGGCTTCGCGCTGCTGCGGCAGGCAGGCATCACGGTGGACGTGGGTTTGATGGAGGCACAGGCGCGCCAGCTAAACCAGGGCTTTCTGTCGCGCATCGAGCGCGGCCGTCCGTTCGTGCGGGTGAAGCTGGCGGGCAGCCTGGACGGGCGTACCGCCATGGCCAATGGTGAATCGAAATGGATCACCGGTGAGGCGGCGCGTGCGGATGTGCAGCGTTGGCGCGCCAGGGCCGGCGCGATACTGACCGGGGCCGCTACGGTCCTGGCCGACGACCCACAATTGACCGCCCGCCCGGACAGCGGTGCATTCCTGCCACCGCTGCGGGTAGTGCTGGATGCGCGCTTGCGCACCTTGGGCTGTGAACGGGTGCGCTCAGAGGGCGCACCCACCCTGTATGTGCATGGGCCGGCAGCCATCCCACCGGTACTGGCGGGGGCAGAATTCCTGGCGTGCCCGGTGCTTGCCGACGGACGCCTGGATCTGCCTGCGGTGCTTGCGGAGCTGGCGGCACGCGGCATCAATGAGGTGCATGTCGAAGCCGGGCCGACCCTGTGTGGCGCGCTGGTGAAGGCCGGGCTGGTTGACGAGCTGCTGCTATATGTGGCCCCGTTGCTGATGGGCGACGCCGCACGTCCGCTATTGGCGGGGCTGGGCATCGACAACATGGCGCAGGCGGTGCCGCTGGAGATGGGCGATGCCCGCATGGTTGGCGCTGATCTGCGCCTGCAGCTGCGGCCGGTGCAACCCCGTTGATTCTGGGCCAAATCCGGCAGCGGGAACGCCCCATGTAGTGCCGAGCCATGCTCGGCAAGCGCTCTCCCGGCAATGCCTCTGCCGAGCATGGCTC
>DKPB01000038.1:0-136822 GCA_002471015.1 Stenotrophomonas sp. UBA7346 | reverse complement strand
GCCTCTGCCGAGCATGGGTCGGCACTACCGGGCGCCTGTTCCATCGATGGGAAGCACTTGTTCAGCCCGGTCCAGGCCTTCACAGGGGTGGCGCTGTTACAATCAGCCCGCCGGTTCGCCGGCACTCACAAACGTCTTCAGGGCGGGGTGCAATTCCCCACCGGCGGTAGGTGCAGGCCCGCGTAGCGGAGCTGCATGAGCCCGCGAGCGCTCCAGCCAGGGCCGTACATGCGTACGGATGCCCGGCCGGAGGTCAGCAGATCCGGTCAGATGCCGGAGCCGACGGTCATAGTCCGGATGAAAGAAGACGGTGTTTCGGGCCCCTCGTGGGGTCCGTGCGCCTGTTTGCCTTGCGGCGTTTTTCGCTCACATATCGCGGAGAACGTTAGTGTTTACTGGAATCATCGAAGGCGTCGGCCGTCTGGCCGCACGCGAACCCATCGGCGGCGATGTCCGCTTCACCTTCAACGTCGGCAACCTGCCGTTCGAACAGGTGCAGATGGGCGAGAGCATTGCCGTCAACGGTGTCTGCCTGACCGTCATCGACTTCGACGGCAGCAGCTTCAAGGCCGATGCCTCAACCGAAACCCTGGACCTGACCACGCTCGGCGGCCTCGCCGAAGGTGCGGTGATCAACCTGGAACGTGCCATGCGCCCGACCGACCGCCTCGGCGGCCACCTGGTCAGCGGCCACGTCGATGGCCTCGGCAAGGTGCTGTCCATCCACGAGGACGCGCGCGCCCTGCGCTGGCGCTTCGCCGCGCCCAAGGCGCTGCTCAAATACATCGCCAAGAAGGGCTCGATCTGCGTGGATGGCGTCAGCCTCACCGTCAACGAAGCCGATGACGAAGGCTTTGAAGTGGCGCTGATCCCGCACACCGTTGCCAATACCGCGTTCTCCGCCACCGGCGTGGGCAGTGCGGTGAATCTGGAAATCGATCTGGTCGCCCGCTACGTGGAGCGCCTGCTGGGCCAAGGAGCCGCACAATGAATTTCGCCCCCGTTCCCGAACTGTTGGAAGAGATCCGCGCCGGTCGCATGGTGGTCATCGTCGATGACGAGGACCGCGAGAACGAAGGCGACCTGATCATGGCCGCCGAGCTGGTCAAGCCGTCGGACATCAATTTCATGGTCACCCACGGCCGTGGCCTGGTGTGCCTGCCGCTGACCCGCACCCGTGCCGCCGATCTGGGCCTGGCGCCGATGGTGCAGGCCAATACCGCGCAGTTCCAGACCAACTTCACGGTCAGCATCGAGGCCGCCGAAGGCGTGACCACCGGCATCTCCGCGCATGACCGGGCCCACACCATCCGCACCGCGGTGAAGGCCAATGCCAAGCCGTCGGACCTGCACCAGCCGGGTCATATCTTCCCGCTGATCGCCCAGCCGGGCGGCGTGTTGACCCGCGCCGGGCACACCGAAGCTGGCGTCGACCTGGCCATGCTGGCCGGGCTGGAGCCGGCTGGCGTGCTGGTGGAAATCCTCAACCCGGATGGCAGCATGGCGCGCCGCCCCGAGCTGGAAGTGTTCGCCCGCGAGCACGGCTTGAAGATGGGCTCCATCGCCGACCTGATCGCCTACCGACTGGCCACCGAGCACACCGTTGAGCGTGTGGACGAGCGCGAGATCGACACCGAGTTCGGCGCTTTCAAGCTGGTTACCTACCGTGACCGCATCGCCAATGACCTGCATTTCGCGCTGGTCCGCGGCACCCCGGACAAGGACACGCCGACCCTGGTGCGGGTGCAGGTGGAGAATCCCTTGGCCGACCTGCTGCATTGGCGGCGTGATGACTTTGGCGTGGCCAGTACCGATGCGCTGCGCGCCATTGATGCCGCAGGTGCTGGCGTGATGGTGGTGCTGTCGGCACCGCGCGATACCAACGCGCTGCTGGCCCGCCTGCGCCAGCAGCCGGCGCCGGTCATCCCGGGCAAGGACAAGGACGTGGGCCAGTGGCGCCGCAACGGTGCCGGCGCCCAGATCCTGTCGGACCTGGGCCTGGGCAAGCTGCGTGTGCTCGGGACCCCGCGCCGGCAGATCGGCCTGGCCGGTTACGGCCTGGAAATCGTCGAAACGGTCGCTTTGCAGGGATGATCGGGGGCTTTTGAGGCAGGAGTGAGTGAAGAGGAGTGAGGAGTGAGAAAGAACGGGTTGCGGGCTTTGCCAAGCGGGGCTCGGCACCTCGCGGTATCAGGGGCGATTAGGCCGCCCTTCTCACTCCTCACTCCTCTTCACTCGCTCCCCGCCACTCGACAGCACCCACACAGCGTGTACACGTTAAACTTACCCACCTTTTGGATCCCCACACCCCCATGAGCCACTACGAAGGCGACCTCCGCCCGGCCGGTTCGGCCCGCTTTGCCATCATTGCCAGCCGCTGGAATGCCCGCATCACCGATGTGCTGGTGGCCGGCGCACGCCAGAGCCTGGCCGGTAACGGCATCGGCGAGGACGCCATCGACGTGGTGCGCGTGCCCGGTGCCTGGGAAATCCCCCTGGTCGCCGCCCGCCTGGCCGCCGCCGGCCACCATGCCGCGATCATCACCCTGGGCTGCGTGATCCGTGGCGATACCCGCCACTACGAGCACGTCGCCGACCGCTGTGCCGAAGGCCTGATGCGGGCCCAGCTGGATTTCGGCGTGCCGGTGCTCAATGGCGTGCTGGCAGTGGAGCGGGTGGAAGACGCCGAGGCCCGCGCCGGCGGCAGCCACGGCAACAAGGGTGAGGAAGCCGCCTTGGCGGCATTGGAAATGGTCAATCTTCTGGAGCAGCTGCCATGAACAACAAGAACAACGGCAAGCCTGCCGGAAAGCCGGTCCGTCGCGACGGCATTGATCCGGTGCTGCGTTCGCGCGCACGCCGCCGCGCCCTGCAGGCCATCTATGCCTGGCAGATCTCCGGTGGCAACGCCGAGTCGCTGCTGGCCCAATTTGCCCACGAACAGGCGCACGAAATCGCCGACCTGGCCTACTTCGAAAGCCTGCTGCGCGGCGTGCTGGACAACCGCCGTGACCTGGACGAGGCGCTGGCCCCGTTCGTCGACCGTGCGGTGGAAGAAGTGGATGCCATCGAGCGCGCGGTGCTGCGCGTGGCCGCCTACGAGCTGCGTTACCGCCTGGACGTGCCCTACCGTGTAGTGATCAACGAGGCCATCGAAACCGCCAAGCGTTTTGGCTCCGAGCATGGCCATACCTACGTCAACGGCGTGCTGGATCGTGCCGCCGTGGAGTGGCGCAAGACCGAGTCCAACCAGTAAGCCCAGGGCGGCCCAGGCCGCTGGATGCTTGCATGCAACGCCGGGGCCGGCATCATCGGCACCGGCGTTGTCGTTTATGGGAGTTGAAGTGAGCCTTGACGAGTTCGGTCTGATCGAACGTATCCGCCGCCGCACCGGTGCCCGTGCCGACATTGCCCTGGGCATTGGTGACGACGCCGCCCTGCTGCAGCCGCAACCCGGCCAGCAACTGGTGGTCACCGCCGATACGCTCAATGCCGGCGTGCATTTTCCGCAGCAGACCCCCGCCGCGGACATAGGTTGGAAAACCCTGGCGGTGAACCTGTCCGACCTGGCTGCGATGGGCGCCCAGCCAAGCTGGTGCACCTTGTCATTGTCGCTGCCCGATGCCTCGCCGGGCTGGGTGGATGCCTTTGCCGAAGGCTTCTTCGCTTTGGCCGATGCACATGGCATCGCCCTGATCGGTGGCGACACCACGCGTGGCCCGTTGTCCTTGTCGGTCACTGCGATGGGGCAGGTGCCGGCAGGCACAGCGTTGCGCCGCGATGGTGCACGCGCCGGTGACGATATCTGGGTGACCGGCGTGCCCGGCGAAGCCGGGTTGGCACTGGCGCTCTGGCAACAGGGGCTGCTGGATGTATCGCGGCCTGCGCACGATGCGTCCCTGGAGCAGCTGCGCCTGCGTCTGGCCCGGCCTACGCCACGGGTGCAGGCCGGCCTGGCATTGCGTGGCATTGCCAGTGCGGCAGTGGATGTGTCCGATGGCCTGCTGGCCGACCTGGGGCATATCTGCGAACGCAGCCAGGTGGCTGCCGAGTTGCTTGAGCGCGCGCTGCCGGTATCGACGGCGGCGGCCGTCGGCGGGCATGAGGTGGCCTTCCGCGCGCTGCGCGCGACTGCCGGTGATGATTACGAACTGTGTTTCACCGCGCCTGCGGCGCTGCGCGAACAGGTACGCGAAAGCATGTCCTGCGTTGCAGTTCGGGCTGCACGTATTGGCTATATTCGAGACGGAAGTGGGGTCCACCTGCGTAATGAGGAGGGCGTGTCGCAGTCCGCTGGCAAGGGAGGTTTCAACCATTTCCCGGGTTGAAACATCGTAGGTCAACTCAGGCAGCGGCGTGGGGAGCCGCCGTTCACACCGTGTCCACGAATTCATATTTATGATCTCGACCGTGATCCATGTCGCGTTTTAATGCAGGCATCGCTTGCAGTACGCGGCAGCAAACAGGGGGCTTGGCTAGTGGAAATGGCAACACTGGAAAAAGTGAGGGCAAAGATGGGGGATGTGGGCCAGCCCTCCGTCAGCGTGGACAATGTCGCGCTGGACAAGGAACTGGACACTGCCATCAACGCCAACAGCGGCATTTCAATGCTGCTGGTTTCCACTGGTGACGGCCGGGCGATAGCCCATCGCTCGCAGAACAGACTTGATCCACGACGCCTGTCGGCAATGAGCAACTCGTTCCTGACGCTTGGGGAAACCTTGTCGCGCGAACTGGGCCTGACCACGGCCGACTACGTGACCATGTCCACCTCCCAGGGCAGCATGGTGCTGGTGCGTGTTGCTGCGGACCGCACCTATACGCTTGCTGCGCTGGGCCATGCCGATACCTCGCTGGCGATCCTGCTGTATGTGGCCCGTGATGCTGCGGCCCGCATCAAGCCCCTGCTGTAAATCCTTGTTGTAACCCCTGCGTGCTCACATGGCCCGGCTTGTCCGCGCAGCGGGCGAGCGCAGGCAAGTCTGCACCTGGCATCACGTGACCTGTCTGGGGACAGGCGCGTTTCTGGAATCAACCACTGGATACATGGAGTGAAACATGGCTGGTAACGTCAAGCTGGACAAACTGAATGAAATCGCGGGCTTCGTTGGCGCAGCGCTGGTCGACAGCGACAGCGGCATGGCCCTGGGCATGCTGGGCGGCGGCCCGATCAACCTGGAAGTTGCCGCTGCCGGCAACACCGAAGTGGTGCGCGCCAAGCGTCGCGTTGCCGCCTCGCTGGGCATCACCGAGGCGATCGAGGACATCCTGATCACCCTGACCAAGCAGTACCACCTGATCCGCCCGCTGGAAAGCAACCAGGACCTGTTCCTGTACGTGGTGCTGGACCGCACGCGCGCCAACCTTGCGCTGGCCCGCCACGAGCTGAAGTCGTTCGAACAGACCCTCGATTTCAAATAATCGAGGAGCGCGTTGCTGCCCTGCATGGGCAGCAACGCGGCCGCTGAGCCAAGGACCCTGTTCCGGTTGACATGATGAGCGCACCTGCCCGCAAGATCTCCACTGCCGTGATTGGATGCCAGGGGCTGGATGTGCTGCACATGATGCGGCTGAAAGTCGCCAGCTCGTTGCTGATGGCCGAGTACATCCAGGCCGACGTGCAGGAGTGGAAACACCAGAAGGTGGATCTGCTGGTGGCCAGCATCGACGATGGCAAAGGCCAGCAGGTGCTGCGCGAGGCCGGTGCCAAGGGCCTGCCGGTACTGGCGGTGACCCGCAAGGTGTTGGCCGGCCTGCCCATACCGGGCGTGGCCTACGGCGCCAGCGTGCGCGAGATTTTCCAGCAGCTGCGCGAGCTGCTGCAGCAGGCCGAAGGAGGGGGCGAGCGTTTTCTGCCGCGCACCCTGTTCCGCAGCCTGTCCGACGCCAAGGGCAAACCCAGTCTGCTGCACCTGGGCCTGGTGCGGGTGATGGTGGATGCGCCGCAGCGCCGCATTACCCTGCTGCGCGATATTCCCTACGAGAACTTCCTGAAAGCTGCTACCGAGCCGGGCTGGACTTTGTCCCTGCTCAGTGAGGGCGGTGGCGTGGAGGAGTGCCTGGCCGACGCGGTCAGCCAGCATGCCTTCGAGGATTTCTGCTGGCGGGCGGCCAGCCTGAGCGTCGAGCCATTGCTTGTGCAGGACATGCAGGGCCTGGCCCAGTTGCGCGGTTGGCCAGAGGTGGAAACCGGCAAGCTGCCCACCCATTGGCTGTTGCCGATGGCGGCGCTGATGATCCGCCCGTGGCGGCCGGATCAGCTGGCACTTGCCACCGGCACCTCGCTGGACGACATTGCCCGTATCATGGCGGCGGCGGCCTGTACCGGGCTGCTGGACACCAGTGGTAGCGGCAGTGGCGCTCCGCGCGCCAGCGGCGGCAAGGTCTCCGGTTTCTTCTCACGTATCGCCAAGCGATTCGGGCTCAACTTTTCCAAGGGGCTTCAGGTCTGACGGCTATGGCAACCAAGTTGGTTTTTGTCGGTGAAATGGGTGCGGGTAAAACGACTGCGATCCGGTCGATCTCGGACATGGAGCCGATCAGTACTGAAATGCCGATCAGCGACGAAGCGGCGCTGGAGGCATTCGAGGACAAGTCGCACACCACGGTGGCGCTGGATTACAGCTCCATTGAATTGGGCGACGGCGAACTGCTGCATGTCTATGGCGTGCCGGGCCAGGCCTACCTGGACTTCATGTGGCCGATCGTGGCCGAGGGTGCAATCGGCGTGATCGTACTTGTGAGCGCACTCAACCCGCGCGCGCTGCCAAGTACGGTGACGTTGTTGGCGCGCTTCCGCGCGCTCGCGCCGGAGGCGTGCTTCGCCGTGGGCGTGACCTGCCAGGACCGCCAGCCGGATTTCAGCTTCACCGATTTTCGCAATGCACTGGCCAGCGAAGGCCATCGCCTGCCGGTGATGTGGGTGGATGCGCGCGAGGCCAACCAGGTCGATTTCCTGGTCAAGGCCCTGCTGTCCTGCCGTTACGCCGAAGCCGTGGCCTGAGCCGCGACGCCGGCACCCCCGCAACCGGCGAACGGCCCGGCATCACGGGGTGCCAACGGCGCGGCAGCCCAGGCCGCTCAAACGGGGGGCAGTACCTTGCCCGGATTGAGGATGCCGTCCGGGTCCAGCGCCTGCTTGATGGCCCACATCGTCGACAGCGTGTCGGCCGAGAACGCCTGCGTCATGAAATCGCGCTTGGCCACACCGATGCCGTGCTCGCCAGACAGCGTGCCGCCCAGCGCCAGGGTCAGCGCGAATACCTTGGGCAGGGCAGCATGGGCACGCGCGTTCTCGCTGGCGTCATCCGGGTGGTAGAGGATGTTGACGTGCAGGTTGCCGTTGCCGGCATGGCCGAAGGTGACGATCGGCAGGCCGGACTCGGCCGACAGCCGCTGCACGCCTTCCACCAATGCCGGGATCCGCGACACCGGTACCACTACGTCCTCGTTGATCTTGCCGGGCGCGATTGTTCTGAGCGCGGGTGACAGGGCACGGCGGGCCGCCCACAGCTTGTCGCGTGCACTGCCGTCGCTGGCCACGTCCAGTGCCAGCATGCCGTCGCCTTCGGCGGCCTCGGCCAGGGCGTTGAGCAGATAGGGCAGGGTGTCGTCGTCGCCTTCGGCATCGATCAGCAGCATGGCGCCTGCTTCGGGCACCTGCGCGCCGTTGTGGCGCAACAGCTGCAGGCTGCGGGCGTCCATGAATTCCAGGGTGGTGGGGGTGACCGGCTGTGCCATCACCCGCGACACCGCCGCCGCCGCCGCTTCCGCATCGCGGTAGAGCACGCGCAGGCCGGCCTGGCTGCGTGGGCGCGGCGAGAGCTTGAGGGTGGCTTCCACGATCAGGGCCAGGGTGCCTTCGCTGCCGACGATCAAGTGGGTCAGGTCGTAGCCGGTGGCGTCCTTGGTATAGGCGCCGCCGCAGCGGATCAGCTCGCCGGTACCGGTCACCGCCACCAGCCCGAGCACGTTGTCGCGGCTGGTGCCGTACTTCACCGCGCGTGGGCCACCGGCGTTGCAGGCCAGGTTGCCGCCGATGCTGCAGATGTCGGCACTGGACGGGTCGGGCGGCCAGAACAGCCCGTGGGGCTGCAGCGCCTGCTGGAGGTCGCCATTGAGCACGCCCGGCTGCACCACCGCGCAGCGGTCGCCAGCGCGGATGTCGAGGATGCGGTTCATGCGTGCGAACGAGAGCACGATGCCGCCAGCGCTGGGTACGGCCGCACCGGTGGTGCCGGTGCCGGCACCACGCCCGACCAGTGGGACCGCATGGTTGCGGCAGAGGCGGACAATGGCCTGTACCTGCTCGGCGGAGCTGGGCAGGGCCACGCCCAGTGGCAGCGCGTGGCGCCAGGAGTTGTCCTGCGCATGCGCCTGCAGGGCTGCGGTGTCGGTGCGCCAGCCATCGCCCAGCAGCTGCGCCAGGGCCTGATCGAATGCGTCGGGGAGAGGGGTCATCACCGGCCTATTGTAGGCCGTGTCACTTGCCGCGTTGGTTGGCCGACATCTGCGAGGGTCGCATGCGCACGTCTTCGGGCAGCAGGGCGACCACCTGTTCCAGGATCCCGGGCAGCGCCTCCTGCGAGTAGCCGCTGTGAACGGCCTGGATACGCCCTTCACCGTCCAGCACGAACATGCGCGGGATGGCCTTCACTCCATAGCGTTCGGCACTCTTGCCCTTGGGGTCGATCACGTATTCAAGGTCCAGCTTGCGGTTGCGGCGGGCAAACTCGACCACCTGCGCGCGTGGTTCGTCCCAGTTGACGGCGATCACCTCCAGCGCGTCCTTGCCTGCCACCTGCTGTATCCGTGCCAGCACCGGCAGTTCGCGCAGACAAGGGCCGCACCAGCTGGCCCAGAAGGTCATGATCACCACCTTGCCGCGCCGTTGTGCCAGATCCACCGGTTCGCCACGCAAGGTGTTGCCCAGTGTTCCGGGCGGTGGAAACTCTCCCTGAGGGGGCTTTCCTTCATCGGCATGGGCGGTGGTGAACGGTATTGCCAGGCACAGCAGCAGGGCTGCAGGTTTGAGCAAACGCAGGTGCATCGGTTCCCCCGGTGTTGTCACGTGTCGGCGGCAGTGCGCCTGCCCCGAGGGGATTGAATCACCTTCCAGCCCATGCAGGCCAGCGCCAGCGGCAGCCACACCCAGCGCAGTTCGGACAGCACGGTCTGCAGGCCGCGCGCGCTGAAAAAGTTGTTGGCGAACGGCGACACCCGGATGGGGCGCCAAGGCGCGAACAGGCGCTGCTCGCTCCAGGGCCACCACAGCGCCACCCCCAGCCCGCCGGACGTGAGTGCATCCAGCAGCGGGTGCGAAAGCGCGCAGAGGAAGACGAAGGCCAGTGCCTGCAGGCGGCCAGCCCGCAGTTGGCGCGCAAAGGCCAGTGCCAGCGCCGCAAGCAGCCCGGCAAACAGCAGGGAATGGCTGGCGCCGCGATGGCCGAAGGCATCGGCATAGGGGATGTGCAGGGCAAAGGCCAGCACATCGGCATCGGGCAGCATGGCCGCGGCAACCCCGGCGGCGAGCAGTCGGCCGGAGACGCGCCCGCGTTCGCTGGCGTACCACAGTGCCAGCGGCACCGCTGCATGGGTGAAAACACTGGGCATCAACAATCGTCAGCGCGGAAGGCGTCGCGGATCCAGTTCAGACGTGGCGGTTCGCCGCTGGCCTCGACCACGTCAAAACGGCAGGGGCGCTCGGCCAGGGCGGGATGGTGGGCCAGATAGAGTAGGGCAGCGGTGATCAGCTTGCGCCGTTTGCCTGCATCCACCGATACGGCACCGCCGCCAAAGCGGCTGTCGCGGCGATAGCGGACTTCGACAAATACCAGGCAGTCGCTGCCCGGGTCATGCATCACCAGGTCCAGCTCGCCACCGCGGAAACGCACATTGGCGGCGCGCCACTGCAGGCCCGCCTGTTCCAGCAGGGCGCGGGCGGCAGTTTCCACTGCCGCACCGCGTTGCGCCTGCTCAGCGACCATCACCAATCGCGACCGGGTGACCGCCACTGAAGGTGGACCAGGCCGGGGTGCGCAGCACATTGCCGAAGCCGTCCAGGTGCAGGGTGCCGGTGGCGCCGCTCAGGCCGGCCCCGGTGCTGTTGGCCAGCTTCTCCAGATAGGCGGTGATCTTCCAGGCGTCATAGCCGAAAGCGAACAGGCGTGCCGCGCCACCGCGGGCGGTGGGCAGGCTGCTGGCCAGGCTGCTGGCTGCCGGCAGCCCGGCAACACCACGCGAGGTCCAGGTTTCGCTGGGGAAGGCGATACCGTCCAGAGCCATGTCTTCATCGGCCTTGCCGGTGTTGGCGACCAGCTGCGAGGTGCCAACCCGGGTCACCGCGCTCAGCCCGGCCAGCGCCAGCTGCGGCGCCAGCGCACGTGCCTGGTTGCCCTTTACCGCCAGCAATACCGCATCCACACCGGCCGCCTGGCGCAGCTGGGCGCCGATATCGGCCGGGGTGTCGCTGACGGTGATGGTGGCGGCAACCTTGCCGCCGCGCTCGCCGAAGCGCTCCTTGAATGCCGTGCTCGCGCGGCGGCCGGTTTCGTCATTGCTGGCGATCACCAGCACATTGCCGCGCTCGCGGCCCAGCAGGTACTCGGCGGCCATGATGCCGTCGTCCTCCGGGGCCAGCGAGAACCCGGCGCTGCCGGCCGGCGGGGTGTCCTTGCCGCGGTTCAGGGCCAGCAATGGCACCTGCAACTGCTGGCGCTGGAACAAGGCATCGACTTCGTCGCGGCCAAGCGGCCCGACCACGAAATCGGCGCCCGCCGCCACGGCCTTGTCATAGGCGGCAATGGCACCGGCGGCATTGCCCTTGGTGTCGATGAAGTCGATCTGCGGGCGACGCCGGGTCTCGCCGTAGTAGCCGGCCAACAGGCCGTCGCGCACCGGCGCGGCGGCGGTGGCCAGGTTGCCGCTGAGCGGCAGCAGCACGGCCATCTTCACCGGCGGGCGGTAGCCATCGGCATCGGCGGCCGGGCGCTTGCCGGTGTCCAGTTGCCAGGCAGCATCGCGGTCGAACGGACGGGGCAGCGGCAGACCACGTGCGATAAGGGCGCGGCCGGCATGGTTGTACAGGGGGTCGCCTGCCGGCAGGGCCGCAGTGCGGGTGCCGAGGGTGGCGTCATCCAGCCCGGCCAGCAGGCGGGTGATGGCGCGTTGGTTGTCGGTGCGCTCGGCACCGCTGAGCAGCACGCCGGCGCGGGCACGGTCAGCGGCGGCATTGAAGGCATCGCCATTGGCTTCCAGGGCCTGGGCGCGGGCCAGGTACCAGCGCGCATGCAGGGCAGTGGGCAGCTGCGTGGGGTTTTCGGTCAGCGCCTGCAGCGCAGCGACCGGCTGTTTGTCAGCCACGGCCAGCTCGGCCTGCAACAGTTGGAAGCGCTGGCGGCTGGCGCCGCTGAGCTGGCGCTGCTGCACCTGGGTCATCAGCATGCGCGCGCGGGCATCGTCCTTGGCTTCGTGCCAGGCAAAGGCGGCGTCGGCCAGCAACTGCGACTTGCCCGCCCCACGCACCAGCGCAGCTTCGGCTTCAAGTTGCTGGGCCGCTTCGCGCGGCTTGCCCTGTTCAAGCAGGGCGATGGCCGCCTGCTGGGCGGGGGTACTGGTCGGGGCAACGCTGGTGGTGGCGCAGCCGACGAACAGCAGCATCGACAATGACAGGGCGGAAATCCGTGCGACTGGCTTGTTCATTTGAGGTCCGTTCGACAGGGCGCGGCAGTGCCGGGCGGGGGAAACGGTAGGATTCTACCCTTGGCCCACGGAAATACCGATGATGAGTACTGCTGCTGCCACCTTGTATGTCGTTGCCACGCCGATCGGCAACCTGGCCGATCTGAGTCCGCGTGCGCAGGAGGTGCTGCGTTCGGTGGCCGCCATCTGCGCCGAAGACACCCGCCATACCGGCCAGTTACTGTCGCACTTTGGCATCAGCAAGCCCCTGGTAGCCCTGCATGACCACAATGAAGAGGCGATGGCCGAGCGGGTGGTGTCGCGCCTGCTGGGCGGTGAATCGCTGGCGGTGGTCAGCGATGCCGGCACCCCGTTGGTCAGTGACCCGGGCTTCCGCCTGGTCCGTGCGGCGCGTGCGGCGGGGGTCAGAGTCAGCCCAATCCCAGGTGCCTGCGCGGCAATTGCTGCCTTGAGCGTGGCCGGATTGCCCAGTGATCGCTTCGTATTTGAAGGCTTCCTGCCGGCCAAGGGCGCGGCCCGCCGCGAGCGGCTCAACAAACTGGCGGCCGAGACCGGCACCTTGGTGTTCTACGAGTCTTCGCACCGAATCGCCGAATCGCTGGCCGACATGGTGGCTGCGTTCGGTGCCGAGCGGCCGGCGGTGGTGGCGCGTGAGCTGACCAAGCTGTTCGAGACTGTGCTCGATGGCAGTCTGGAGCAATTGCTGGCCAAGGTGCTGGCCGATGACAACCAGCGCAAGGGCGAGTTCGTGGTGATGGTGCAGGGTGCTGGCGACGATGAGCAGGCCAGGATTGCCGAAGGCCGTCGCCTTTACGCCAAATTGAACGAGCACCTGCCGCCTTCAACCGCTGCCAAGCTGGCGGCCGAACTGAGCGGCGCGCCGCGCAAGGCCTTGTATGGACAGGGCAGCAACGACTGAGGCGATGTGGGCGGCGGCCGATGCCGCCAGCCTGCGTCGGCAACTGGACCTGCGCGAGCAGCCGTTGGCCGGTGGTACCGGTGGCCAGGTCAAGATCCAGCGCGAGCGCTGGATGATGGTGCGCTGGTTGAATGCCTGGGCGTCGGAGCTGGTCTATCCGCTGCGGGTGCGCAAGCGAGAAAGCCCGGATTTCATGCTGGATGTCGGCCCTGACCGGATTGGCGTGGAATGCATGGAAGTGGTGCCTAAGGCCTTCAAGCAGGTGCAGGCCAAGTTGAATGGCATCAACTCCGGCTGGGTGCGGCCGGTGCCGCAGCACCGCGCTGAGGAGGCACGTGCCGAATGGGATAGCCCATTGCTGCGCCAGTTGTTGGCTGACACCTATGAAGGCAGTCCATGGGCGGGCGATGAGCCCGAGCGGCTATGGGTGGAAGTGATGCGCTGGGCGGTGGAGAAGAAGCGCCAGGTGCTGCACAAGCCTGGCTATGCGCGGCAGGCCCGCAACGTGCTGTTGCTGTATGACAACTGGCCGCTGCCGACGGTGGCCTTTGTCGAGGACGCGGACCCGGCGGTGCTGCGTAACTGGGCGCTGGCAGCGCTGGATGCCTTGTCGCAGCAGTTGCGCGACGGTGGCGCGCACGCGGATTTCCAGCAGATCGACATCCTGCACGAGGGATGGTTGCTGTCATTCACCGACGCCGGCGTGCGGCCGTTGCGTTACCAGACGCTTGCGGCTGAATGAAATGATCGGCCGTTGAGGTGTTGGACGTGCGACAATACACGCGGCGGAGTCGGCCAGACAGTCGCGTCATTCCTTCGGGAATGCCGAGGAAAGTCCGGGCTCCACAGGGCAAGGTGCCAGGTAACGCCTGGGCGGCGCGAGCCGACGGAAAGTGCAACAGAAAGATACCGCCTACGTCTCTTTCGGGAGGCCGGTAAGGGTGAAATGGTGCGGTAAGAGCGCACCGCGAGTCTGGCAACAGACCGGCACGGCAAACCCCACCTGGAGCAAGACCAAATAGGGACCTAATGGCGTGGCCCGCGTCGGGTCCGGGTAGGTTGCTTGAGCGTTGCGGTGACGCAGCGCCTAGAGGAATGACTGTCCACGACAAAACCCGGCTTATCGGCCGGCTCCGCCGCTTTTTCTGCCCGCCGGGCAGAAAAAGCCCCAAAGTTTTGCAAGGCAAAACTTTGGGCCCCGGGCCTCTGCCCTCCAATTCCCCGCGCCTGTCGGCGCGCCCCCTTTACTAAAGGGGGCTGTTGCTCTTCGGATTTTTTGCTTGGCTCGCTGCGCATCGTGGCGTGGAGGAGCGTGGCTGTGGCTTTTGCTCTGGTTTCCGCTCCTGCACTGGCTCTGATTGTGGCTTTTGCTTTTACTTTTGCTCTGGCTCTGGCTCTGGCTCTGGCTCTGGCTCTGGCATTGGCGCTGGCTCTGGCTTTTGCTGCAGCTTTGGCTGTTGCTCTTGCCTTGCTGTTTTCTTTCCCTTCTCCCGCCTGCGGGGGAAGGTGCCCGAAGGGCGGATGGAGGGAGCTTTTGACCTTGCTTTGGCTGTGGGCCAAGGCCAAAGCCGAAGCCAAAGCCAAAGCCAAAGCCAAAGCCAAAGCACCCCTCCCTAACCCTCCGCTTCGCCTGCGGCGAAAGGGAGGGGATCAAGCTTCGGCCAAGGGACGGGGCTAGGAGCCAAAGCCTTCCTTTCCAATTTCCATGCGCGTTTCCCCCAGATACACACCCTCCGGCCCGAACCGTCGCTCATGGATGAAACCGCCGCCATCCTGATCGATCGCCACGATGGTGCTGGCGCGGGTGCCATAGTCGGTCCCACGGATGAAGGCGCTGGAGAGATGTCGTTCCCACTCCAGTGAGATCCCGGTAGCGGGCAGCTCTGCATCCGTAGCCTGTTGCTCATCAGCCAGCGCCGCCCAAAGCGGCTCCAGGTCGTCACTGCCTGCAGCCAGCCAACCCTCAAGCACGCCCATCAGGCGCCGGGTCTTGGGCCAGGGGGCATCCAGTGCGCCGTTGGACATGCCATGCACGCCTGGCGCCAGATCCTGCCGGGCCTGCGGGTGGTTGCCCAGATAGCTGCAGCTTTCAGCGTCGGCGACCAATAGATTGAACGGCGCGAACGCCGGCGCCCGGCTGGCCAAGGTGTCGGCATAGTCCGTGGCCGGCTGTCCACCAGCCAGGTAGCTGGCGATCAGTTCGCCGCGCGAAGGCCCGCCTGCAGTGGCGTTTGGGTCACGCACATTGGTGACCACGCCCGCCTGTCCGTGCAGATTCACGCCCATCCAACTGCCGCCCGAACGCAGGTCGCGACCGGCAATCACGTTGTCGTGAGGGGCAGGCCAGCGCTGCAAGGGGGAGGTGGGGCGGGCGTGGAATTCGTCACGGTTGCCGGCCATGAGCAGGCGCCAGTGCGGGTGGGTCTTCCAAGCGAGGGCGACAAGGCACATGCACGAAGTGTGCCGTTTTGCGCGCTTGTCGGCCATCTGCGGCTGAATGGCGGCTGGGTTGCGACCCGGTTTTCACGCCACCTCTACACCCCTGAATTTCCTACGAATCTCAAAATTTGAGACGAAACAGCAACTTGTGGATAAACCTTGAACAACTCTCTAAACATTGGCGCAAACCATTGATGCGAATGGCGATTTTGTGTGCGGAAAGTTGTTGACAAGCCATGGCCCGCTGCTAAGGTGGGCATCAGAGGGAAAACCGGGTTTTTTGTGGTTTTTCGTGGTTCAATAACTTCCCAAGTGGAAACTGACAAACGGGTGCCATAGGCGTGTTCCAGGGCGAGACTGCCATCACGGTTGACGACAAGGGACGCATGGCGGTGCCAACCGCCTATCGCGACCTGGTCGCGCGTGCCAGCGGCAATCGCCTCGTACTCACCTACAACCCGTTTGAAGCAGGCTGCTTGTGGTTGTACTCAGAGCAGGAGTGGGAGCGGGTGCGGGACGACGTAATGGCAAAGCCCAATACCCAGCGTGTAGTACGCACCCTGCAGCAGAAGCTTGTCGGCTCGGCCGCCCATCTGGAACTGGATGGCAATGGCCGTATCAGCCTGCCGTCCAGTCACCGCAGCGCGGTGGGCATCGAGAAGAAAGCAGTGCTGATGGGCATGGGGGACAAGTTCGAATTGTGGAGCGAGCAAGCGCATCGCGCACTGATCCAGCAGACGTTGTCTGACGAGGATCTGGGCGATGGGCTTCTCGATCTGAAGTTGTGAGCCGGGGTGCCCGGGTGCGCGGTGAAGCGCAGGCCGGTCACCCTCCGGTGTCGCAGCCGCCGGCGGCTCACCTGCCGGTGCTGTACACCCAGGTCCTTGACGGCCTGAGGGTGATCGAAAACGGTACTTATCTGGATGGCACGTTCGGTCGTGGCGGTCACGCTGGCGGCGTGCTGCGCCAGCTCGGCCCGGAAGGGCGCCTGCTGGTGATGGACAAGGACCCCGAGGCCATTGCCGTGGCCGAGCGCGATTTCGCGCCGGATGGCCGTGTCTCTATCTATCGCGGCAGTTTTGCCGATCTGCTGGATTGGAGCGAGACCGCTGCCGGTCTGGACGGCGTGCTGTTCGACCTGGGCGTGTCCTCGCCGCAGCTGGACGTGGCCGAGCGTGGTTTCAGCTTCGGCAAGGACGGCCCACTGGACATGCGCATGGACCCGGATTCGGGCGAAAGCGCCGCGCAGTGGTTGAACCGTGCCGAAGACCGCGAAATCGCCGATGTACTGTTCACCTATGGCGATGAGCGGCAGAGCCGCCGCATCGCCCGCGCCATCGTTGCCCGCCGCGAGAAGCAGCCGTTCACGCGTACTGCCGAGCTGGCCGAACTGATCGCCTCGGTGATGCCGCGTGGCAAGGACAAGATCCATCCGGCCACGCGCAGCTTCCAGGCCATCCGCATTCACATCAACCGCGAACTGGCCGACCTCGAGGCCGGCCTGGACGCGGCGATGGCGCGGCTCAAGCCCGGTGGCCGGTTGGCGGTGATCAGCTTCCACTCGCTGGAAGACCGCATCGTCAAGCAGTTCATGAACCGCCATGCCAAGGCACCGCCGACCAATCGCCGGCTGCCGGAAGTGCAGGCCTTCGTACCGACCCTGGACCTGATCGGCGGCGCCATCAAGGCTGAAGACGACGAACTGGCCATGAACCCGCGCGCACGCAGCGCGGTGCTGCGTGTCGCGCAGAAGCGTGAGGTGGCCGCATGAGCCGCTTGCTGCTGATCGTGCTGCTGGCCTGCACCATCGCCTCGGCGATCGGTGTGGTGTTCATGCGCCATCGGCACCGCCAGCTGTTCGTCGAGCTGTCCAAGCTCGAGCATGCGCGCGATGAGCTCAATATCGAGTTCGGCCGCCTGCAGCTGGAGCAGGCCACCCTGGCCCAGGCCACGCGCGTGGACCAGGAAGCACGTGGCCGCCTGGGCATGAAGTTTCCGGAAGCTGCTGACATCGTGGTGATCCGCCCATGAGCAAGCACGGCCGCAACCGCACCCGCACCCAGTTCAACCTGCGCAACCGCATGACAATGGTTGCGGTGGGCCTGGGCCTGTGCGCGGTGACGCTGGTTGGGCGTGCGGCCTATGTGCAGCTGATCAACAACGATTTCTACCAGCGCGAAGGCGAGGCACGTTACCTGCGTGAAGTGCCCATTGCGACCTCGCGCGGCATGATCACCGACCGCAACGGCGAGCCGGTGGCGGTGTCCACGCCGGTGGCCTCGATCTGGGTCAACCCGCAGGAACTGCTGCGCGCGCCCGAACACATCCCGCAGCTGGCCCAGGCGCTGTCGCTGCCGGTGGACGAGCTCACCGCCAAGCTGACCCAGAAGGCCGACAAGGAATTCATGTACCTGCGCCGCCGGATGAATCCGGACGTGGCCGAGCAGGTGGTGGCACTGAAGATCCCGGGCGTATTCTCGCAGCGCGAGTTCCGTCGCTATTACCCGCAGGGTGAGGCGATGGCGCACGTGCTGGGTTTCACCAACATCGATGACCGCGGCCAGGAAGGCCTGGAGCTGGCCTTCGACGAATGGCTGCGCGGCAAGCCTGGCGCCAAGCGCGTGATCCGCGACCGCAAGGGCGCGATCGTGGAGAGCATCGATCTGGTGCGTCCGGCCGAGCCGGGCAAGGACCTGACACTGAGCATCGATCGCCGCATCCAGTTCCTGGCGATGCGTGAGCTGCGCAACGCAGTCACCGCCAACAAGGCGGCGGGCGGCTCGATCGTGATCATGGACGTGGCCACCGGCGAAGTGATGGCCATGGCCAACCTGCCGACCTACAACCCCAATTCGGTCAGTGGCGCCACCCCGGATACGCGCCGCAACCGCGCCGTCACCGACCTGGTCGAGCCCGGTTCGACGATGAAGCCGTTGACCATTGCCACCGCGTTGCAGAACCATGTGGTGACGCCGGACACGGTCATCGACACCAACCCGGGCTACATGTCGCTGGGCCGTTACACCATCCGCGACGTGCCGCGTAACAACGGCGTGCTCAACGTTACTGGCGTGATCACCCGCAGTTCCAATATCGGTGCGGCCAAGATCGTCGCGCGCATCCCGGACCAGACCTTCTACGATTCGGTACGTGGCTTCGGCTACGGCGTTGCCCCGAACAGCGGCTTCCCCGGTGAATCGTCCGGCGTGGTCGCACGCCCGGGCAGCCCGAGCTGGTACGGCACCACCAAGACCACCATGTCCTACGGCTACGGCCTGTCGGTAACGCCGTTGCAGATCGCCCAGGCGTACTCTGCGCTGGCCAATGGTGGGCAGGTGATCCAGCCGACCTTCGTCAAGGGTCAGCGCAACGAGGCGCGCCAGGTCATCGACCCGGAAGTGGCGCACGAAGTGGTGCGCATGATGGAAACCGTGGTTACCCAGGGCGGCGCCAAGCAGGCGGCCATCCTGGGCTATCACGTGGCCGGCAAGACCGGTACCGCGCGCAAGAACGGCCCCAATGGTTATGAGCGTGGCCACTACAACCTGCTGTTTGCCGGCGTGGTGCCGGCCACGGCGCCGCGCTATGCCGCGGTGATCGTGGTCAACGACCCGCAGGGCTCGCTGCAGTACGGTGGCCTGGTCTCGGCGCCGGTGTTCCATCACGTGATGGAAGGCACGCTGCGCCTGATGGACGTGCCGCCGGATGACATCCAGTCCTGGTTGGCGGCACAGGCCGCAGGCAAGGTGGGCGGCCGCCCGATCAGCAACCCTGCGGTGCTGCCGGTTCCCCAGGATGCGGTGGAGCCCAATGCCGCCGCCGAATTTGACGCTGCACTGCCGACGGTGGCCGCACCCGCGCCCGCCGCAACGGGGGTGCGCCAGTGAGTCGTACGATGAAGTTGTCACAGTTGCTGCCGGATCTGGCCCTGGCCAACGATCCGCAGATCAAGGGACTGGTGCTGGACTCGCGCCATGTGCGCGCCGGTGATGCGTTTGTGGCCATCGCCGGCTTTGGCGCGCATGGTCTTGGGTTTGTTGAGCAGGCCAAGGCTGCCGGCGCGGCCGCAATCCTGTTTGATCCGCCGGCTCCGGCGGAGCTGCCGGCACCGGTCGATGCCATCGCCGTGCCCGGCCTGCGTTCGCGCATGGGCGCGATGGCCGACCAGTTCCACGGCCAGCCCTCGCGGGCGATGACCATGGTTGGCGTCACCGGCACCAACGGCAAGACCTCGACCGTGCAGTTGCTTGGTCAGGCCTGGCATCTGCTGGGCACGCCCAGTGGCTCGATCGGCACGCTGGGTGTTGGCCTGTACGGCGATGTGGTGCCGACCGGCTTCACCACGCCGCTGGTGCTGCAGATGCATGAAGTACTGGCCCAGCTGCGCGATGGCGGCGCCAAGGCGGTGGCGATGGAAGTCAGCTCGCACGCACTGGACCAGGGCCGCGTTGATGCCGTGCACTACGACGTGGCGGTGTTTACCAACCTCACCCGTGACCATCTTGACTACCACGGCGACATGCAGGCCTATGGCGCGGCCAAGGCCAAGTTGTTCCATCGTCCGGGCCTGAAGGCTGCGGCGATCAACCTGGACGACGCCTTTGGCCGCGAGCTGATCACCACGCTGGCAGCCGACGTGCAGGCCATTGGCCTGAGCTCGACCGGTCAGGCTGGCGCCACCATCCGCGCCGAGAAGCTGGTGCTGGACGGGCAGGGCCTGGGCTTCGATCTGGTCATCGGCGACGAGCGCCATGCGCTGCGCTCGCCGCTGTTGGGCCGCTTCAACGTCGACAACCTGCTGGCCGTGGCCGGTGCGCTGCATGGTCTGGGCGAAACCAGCGCCAACATCGCCAAGGTGCTGGGCCAGCTGCAGCCGATCCGTGGCCGCATGAACCGCCTTGGCGGTCAGGGCGAGCCGACCGTGGTCATCGATTACGCCCACACACCCGACGCGCTGGAACAGGCGCTGCGCAGCCTGCATGGTCACCTGGATGGCCGCCTGCTGTGCGTGTTCGGTTGCGGTGGCGAGCGCGATACCGGCAAGCGTCCGCAGATGGCGGCAGTGGCAGAGGAATTGGCTGACGTGGTGTTCGTCACCGACGACAATCCGCGTGGCGAGGATGGCGATGTGATCGTCGCCGACATCATGGCCGGCTTCGTGTCGCCTGCGCAGGTGAACGTGGTGCGTGATCGCGCCCGCGCCATCGACGCTGCGGTGGCACAGGCGGGTGCCGGCGACATCGTATTGATCGCCGGCAAGGGCCACGAGCCCTATCAGGAGATTGCAGGTATCAAACATCCTTTCGATGACACCGATGTGGCATCGCGTGCGCTGCAGGCGCGCCGTTCCGCTGCTGCGGAGGTGCGTCCATGAAGCGCACACCACTGTCGCTGATCGCGCATTGGGCCGGCGGTGAAATCCACGGCGACGACGCCAGCATCGATGCGGTCAGCAATGACACGCGCACGCTGGCGGCGGGCAGCCTGTACGTCGCCCTGCGCGGTGAACGCTTCGATGGCCACGACTTTGCAGCCAACGCGGTCGAGCAGGGCGCCAGCGCCTTGCTGGTGGATCGCCTGTTGCCCCTGGACGTGCCGCAGGTCGTGGTCCCCAATACCGAACTGGCGCTGGCGAAGATTGCAGCAGCAATGCAGCAGCAGCGCGCTACCCGCGTGTTCGCCATTACCGGCAGCAACGGCAAAACCAGCGTCAAGAACCTGCTGTTGGCGGTGATGCAGCACGCGGCCGCGGTACTGGGCCAGCATGTCCACGCCACGCCGGGCAATCGCAACAACGAGATCGGCCTGCCGCTGGCGGTGATCGATGCGCCGGAAGACGCCGACTACGCCATCTACGAGATGGGTACCGGCAAGCCGGGCGATATCGCCTACCTGACCGCCATCGCCACGCCGGACGTGTCCATCGTCAACAACGTCGCCCCGGCACATCTGGAACGCATGGGTAGCCTGCTGGAGATCGCCAACACCAAGGCAGCCGTCTACGACGACCTGCGCGATGGCGGTGTTGCGGTGGTCAATGCCGACGATGCGTTCTCGCCGTATTTCGCGGTGCGTGCTGGCGCGCATCAGGTGATCCGCTTCGGCCTGGAAGTCAGCGCCGACGTTACCGCCACCAATATCGTGCTGGACGAGGCAGCAGCGCGCTTCCAGCTGCGCACGCCGCACGGCAATGCCGAGGTGATGCTGCAGTTGCCGGGCCGCCATAACGTACTCAACGCATTGGCTGCTGCCTCGATGGCGCTGGCGGCAGGTATTGCACTGCCGTTGGTGGCCGAAGGCCTGGCGCAGGCGCGTCCGGTTGCTGGTCGGCAGGTGGCACACGTGCTGGACAGCGGCGCGGTGCTGGTCGATGACAGTTACAACGCCAACCCGGGTTCACTGGCAGCGGCGATCACCGCGCTGGCCGCTGGCAAGGGCGAGGGTTGGCTGGTGCTGGGTGACATGCGTGAGCTGGGCCCGGAGGCGCAGGCACTGCACGCGCAGGCCGGCCAGCGCGCCCGCGAAGCCGGCCTCAAGCGCCTGTACACGCTGGGCCCGCTGAGTGCAGCGGCTTCGGCAGCGTTCGGCGAAGGCGGCCGTCATTTCGACTCCCATGCCGCGCTGGCTGCCGCTTTGCAAACCGAACTTCATGCTGGCGTGCGTTGCCTGGTCAAGGGCTCGCGCGGCAGCGCCATGGACAAGATCGTAAACGCGCTGCTGCAGCGCGGAGAGGAAAGTACACATGTTGCTTGAGTTGGCCCGTTGGCTGCAGCAGTTGGACGGCCTGTTCCGGTTGTTCAACTACATCACCTTCCGCGGCATCCTCGCTGCGCTGACGGCGCTGTCGTTGTCGTTGTGGTTGGGGCCGATGGCGATCCGCCGCCTGGCCCAGCTCAAGGGTGGCCAGCCGATCCGCAAGGATGGCCCGCAGTCGCATTTCTCCAAGGCCGGTACGCCAACCATGGGCGGTGGCTTGATCCTGACCACGGTGCTGGTTTCGGTGCTGCTGTGGGGTGACCTGCGCAACCGCTACGTCTGGCTGGTGCTGGTGGTGATGCTGTGCTTCGGCGCCATTGGCTGGTACGACGACTGGATCAAGATCGCCAAGCGTGACCCCAACGGCCTGAAGTCGCGCTGGAAGTACCTGCTGCAGTCGATCTTCGGCCTGGCTGCCGGCCTGTTCCTGTACAAGACCGCGACGGTGCCGGCCGAGTTGACCTTCTACATCCCGATGTTCAAGTCGATCGCGCTGCCGCTGGCCGGCATCAGCTTCGTCGCCATCGCCTATTTCTGGATCGTCGGTTTCTCCAACGCGGTCAACCTGACCGATGGCCTGGATGGGCTGGCGATCATGCCTACCGTGCTGGTGGCCTGCGCGCTGGGTGTGTTCGCCTATGCCTCGGGCAACGCGGTGTTCTCCAGCTACCTGCAGATCCCGCAGATCCCGGGCGCAGGTGAGCTGGTCATCATCTGCGCGGCCATCGCTGGCGCGGGGCTGGGCTTTCTGTGGTTCAACACCTACCCGGCCATGGTGTTCATGGGCGATGTCGGCGCGCTGGCGCTGGGTGCGGTGCTCGGCACCATCGCGGTGATCGTGCGCCAGGAACTGGTGCTGGTGATCATGGGTGGCGTGTTCGTGATTGAAACCCTGTCGGTGATGATCCAGGTGGCTTCGTTCAAGCTCACTGGCAAGCGCGTGTTCCGCATGGCACCGATCCATCACCACTTCGAGCTGAAGGGCTGGCCGGAGCCGCGCGTGATCGTGCGCTTCTGGATCATCTCGGTGGTGCTGGTGTTGATCGGTCTGGCTACCCTCAAGGTGCGCTGATGGACGATTACTCGCGTCAGGCAACCCGGCTTGAAGCCATTGGCGGCAGCTACGACAAGTGGCTGCTGGGCGCCGCCGTGGCGCTGGCTTCGCTTGGGATCGTGATGGTGGCTTCCAGCTCCATCGCGCTGACGCAGAGTCCGTTCTATTACCTCACCCGCCACCTGATCTTCATCGCCATCGGCGTGGTGCTGGCGGGCGTGGCCATGCGCGTGGAGCTGAAGGAGATCGAGAAGTACAACCAGCTGCTGCTGCTGGGCTGCTTCGCACTGCTGATCGTGGTGTTCATCCCCGGCCTGGGCAGCAGCGTCAACGGTGCGCAGCGCTGGATCAACCTGGGCTTCTCCAAGTTCCAGACCGTGGAAGCGGTCAAGGTGCTGTACATCGTGTGGCTGTCCAGCTACCTGGTGCGTTTCCGTGACGAGGTCAACGCCACCTGGCAGGCCATGCTCAAGCCGGTTGGCGTGGTTGGCGTGCTGGTTGTGCTGCTGCTGATGCAGCCTGATTTCGGCTCGTCGATGCTGCTGCTGGGCATCACCACCTGCATGCTGGTGCTCGGTGGTGCGCAGATCAAGCGCATCATCCTGCCGGTGCTGTTGCTGCTGCCGGGGCTGGTCGCGCTGGTGATCTTTGAGCCCTACCGCATGCGTCGCGTCACCTCCTTCATGGATCCGTGGCAGGACCAGCTCGGTTCCGGCTACCAGTTGTCCAACGCGCTGATGGCCATCGGCCGCGGCGAATGGAGCGGGGTGGGCCTGGGTGCTTCGATCCAGAAGCTCAACTACCTGCCCGAGTCACATACCGACTTCATCTTCTCGGTGATCGCCGAGGAACTGGGCTTCGTGGGCGTCTGCGGCATCATCGGCCTGTACGCGCTGCTGGTCGGCCGTGCCTTCTGGCTGGGCATGCGCTGCATCGAGATGCGCCGCCATTTTGCCGGTTACATCGCCTTCGGCATCGCGCTGTGGATCAGCCTGCAGACCTTCGTCTCCATCGGCGTCAACCTGGGCATGCTGCCGACCAAGGGCCTGACCCTGCCGTTGATCTCCTCGGGCGGTTCCAGCGTGATGATGACGTGCGTGGCGATGGGCCTGCTGCTGCGCGTGTCCTACGAATACAACCGCGCCGTGCGCCGCCAGGAAGTGCGCGAGGACATCGACGTGGCCGATGCGCCGCTGGCTGACAGCGATAGCGCAGAGCCGGTGGAAGCAACCACCGCCACGGCGATCGCCGCGGCGATGCAGAACAGCGCCGCACGTGGCACCAGCCGCATGCAGCAGCGGGTCGAGCCGACCTTCGGGAGGATTGCCTGATGGCCGGCCCGAACGCCCAGCAGGACCTGCGCCCGGTGATGATCATGGCCGGTGGCACCGGTGGTCACATCTTCCCGGGCCTGGCCGTGGCCAAGGTGCTGCGCGCGCGCGGCATCCCGGTCACCTGGCTCGGTTCCGACGGTGGGATGGAAACCCGCCTGGTGCCGCAACACGACATCCACGTTGACACGCTGGCCATCTCCGGCCTGCGCGGCAAAGGCAAGCTGGCCCTGCTGGGCGCACCGGTACGTGTGCTGCGCGCCATCCGCAGCGCCGGTTATGTACTGCGTGATCGCCAGCCGCGTGCAGTGGTGGCCTTCGGTGGCTTTGCCTCCGGCCCGGGCGGCATGGCCGCGCGCCTGCACGGCCTGCCGCTGCTGGTGCATGAGCAGAACCGCGCCCCGGGCATGACCAACCGCATCCTGTCACGCTTCGCACGCCGTCTGCTGACCGGCTTCCCGGGCAGCTTTGCCGGTGGCAGGGAAGAAGTAGTGGGCAACCCGGTGCGTGCAGAGATCGCCGCATTGCCGCCGCCGGAACAGCGTCTGGCTGGCCGCAGTGGTCCGATGCGGGTACTGGTGCTGGGCGGCAGCCAAGGCGCGCGCGCACTGAACAACGCCATGCCCAAGGCGCTGGCTGCGCTGGCCGGCAACGTTGCCATCGAGGTCTGGCACCAGTGCGGCGAGAAGCTGCACGCAGAGGCCCTGCAGGCCTACCGCGATGCAGGCGTGGAAGGGCGCGTGGACATGTTCATCAAGGACATGGCCGCGGCTTATGCCTGGGCCGATCTGGTGGTATGCCGGTCCGGTGCCTCCACCCTGGCTGAACTGTGTGCGGTGGGTATCGGCAGCGTGCTGGTGCCGTTTGCCGCCGCGGTCGATGACCACCAGACCCGCAATGCCGAATACCTGGTCGAACGCGGTGCCGCCGAACTGCTCAAGCAGGACGACGCGCTGGCGACCAACCTGGAAGGCGTGCTGCGCACGCTGGCAAACACTCCCGGCCACCGCATGCAGATGGCGCAAGCCGCGCGTGGGTTGGCCAAGGTCGATGCGGCCGAACGCATCGCAGACATCATTCTGGAAGAAGCCGGGAACGGCGATTCAGGAATGGGGAATCGAGACAAGCAGGATCAAATGCACAACAGCAACGCCAACAGCAACGAAGGAGGCATGCAGCTCAACGTTGCAGCTACCTCCATTCCCAATTCCCAATTCCCCATTCTCGCCGGAGGCAAACAATGATCCGCCGCCTCCATGACACCACGGATCTGGTCCGCGCCTTCCCGCGCGTGCACTTCGTCGGCATCGGCGGTACAGGCATGAGCGGCATTGCCGAAGTCATGCTGACCCTGGGCTATGAAGTTTCCGGCTCGGACAATGCCGACAATGCCGCAACCCGCCGCTTGAGCCGTCTGGGTGCACGGGTGATGCGTGGCCACTCCGCGGCGAACGTGCTGGGCACCGACTGCATCGTGGTCTCCAGCGCCATCCGTGAGGACAACCCCGAGCTGATGGAAGCCCGCAGCCAGCGCATTCCGATCATGCCGCGCGCGGCGATGCTGGCCGAACTGATGCGTTTCCGTCGCGGTATCGCCGTCGCAGGTACCCACGGCAAGACCACCACCACCTCGCTGACCGCAGCCATCCTGAGCGAAGGCAAGCTGGACCCGACCTTCGTGATCGGTGGGCAGTTGCTGGCGGCCGGTGCCAACGCCAAGCTGGGCGGTGGCCAGTGGCTGGTGGCCGAGGCCGACGAAAGCGATGGCAGCTTCCTGCGCCTGAACCCGCTGGTCGCGGTGATCACCAATATCGATGCCGACCATCTGGAGAACTACGGCAACGACTTCGCCCGTGTGCAGGCAGCGTTCGCCGAGTTCCTGCAGCGCTTGCCGTTCTACGGTCTGGCGGTGCTGTGCATCGATGACCCGGAAGTGGCTGCGCTGGCCGCCAAGACCCCGCGTCACGTGATGAGCTACGGCCTGAGCAGCAATGCCGACGTGCGCGCCGAAGACGTGGTGCAGGACGGTCCGCGCATGCGCTTCACCCTGCGCCTGCCCGAAGGCAGCAGCGTACCGGTCACGCTGGCCCTGCCGGGCAAGCACAACGTGCTCAATGCGCTGGCCGCTGCTGCGGTTGCCTGGCAGCTGGGCGTGTCGCCGGAAACCATTGCCACCGCGCTGGAAAAGTTCGAGGGCGTCGGCCGTCGCTTCAACGACCTGGGCGAAGTGACCACCCACAAGGGTGCCAAGGTACGCGTGATCGACGACTACGGCCATCACCCGCGCGAGCTGGAAGCGGTGTTTGCCGCTGCCCGTGGCGGCTGGCCGGACAAGCGCCTGGTGGTGGCCTTCCAGCCGCACCGTTACAGCCGTACCCGCGATCAGTTCGATGCCTTTGCCGCCGTGTTGTCGGAAGTGGACGCACTGGTGCTGAGCGAGGTTTACCCGGCTGGCGAAGCGCCGATCCCCGGTGCCGATTCCAAGTCGCTGGCACGTGCCATCCGTGCGCGCGGCCGCAGCGAGCCGGTGGTGGTTGGCCATGCCAGCGACCTGACTTCGGTGCTGCCGGACGTACTGCAGGACGGCGACCTGCTGCTGATGATGGGTGCCGGTGACATCGGTGCCGTTGCCCAGCACGTGGCAACCGAAGGCTTCAAGGAGGCCAACGGCGAATGATGCAGACCGCGCTGCCGATGCGCCGTGACCACGCTGCCGCGATGCGGTTGGCCTTGGTCCCGCGTGCCTGCACCGCGGGGGAGGGCGCGCGATGAACGCGATCCTGCGCATGCTCGCCTGGTTGCTGGCCATCGCCCTGGTGGCGTTGCCGGTGGTGGCGGTGCTCAACGGCTGGGTGCTCACCGAGCGCTGGCCGCTGGCCAAGCTGCGCGTGCACGGCGAGTTCAAGCGTGTGCCGGCCGAGCAGCTGCAGAAGACCCTGCTGCCATATGCACGCTCGGGCTATTTCGCGGTCGAGCTGCAGGACGCGCAATCGGCAGTGGAAAAACTGCCGTGGGTGGAGAGCGCACAGGTGCGCAAGCAGTGGCCGGACGTGCTGGAAGTGACCATTGTCGAGCACAAGCCGTTCGCGCGGTGGGGCAAGGATCGCCTGCTGTCCGAGCAGGGCCGCCTGTTCGCGGTACCGCAGGGCCTGGAGCATGCGCCACTGCCCGAGCTGGACGGCCCGGATGCGATGACCCAGGAAGTGGTCGAGCTCTACAACGATTCGCGTGCACTGTTCGCGCCGGCCGGCGTGGACGTGCACAAGGTGGTGATGGATGCACGCGGCAGCTGGTCGCTGGCGCTGGACAACGGTACCGAGGTCATCGTCGGCCGCAGTGACGCCCGTTCGCGCCTTGGCCGCTTCGTGCGCGTGCTGCCGCAGCTGACCCGCACCCAGGTGCCGATCGTGCGCGCCGACCTTCGCTATACCAATGGTTTCACGCTGAGCTGGGGAACCCCGCCGCCGGCAACAAAGCAGACGCAGGACAGGACATGAATCGCAAGGGTGATAAATCGCTGATCGTCGGCCTCGATATCGGCACCTCCAAGGTGGTGGCGCTGGTGGGCGAGTATTCGCCGGGCAGCCCGATCGAAGTCATCGGCATCGGTTCGCATGAATCGCGCGGTCTCAAGCGCGGCGTCGTGGTGGATATCGAATCCACCGTGCAATCGATCCAGCGCGCGATCGAGGAAGCCGAGCTGATGGCCGGCTGCGAGATCCGCTCGGTCTACGCCTCGATCTCCGGCAACCACGTGCAGTGCCGCAATTCGCAGGGCATTACCCCGATCCGCGAAGGCGAAGTGAGCTGGGGCGACCTGGACCGTGTGCTGGAAGCGGCCAAGGCCGTGGCCATCCCCGCCGACCAGAAGATCCTGCATGCAATCCCGCGCGAATACGTGCTGGACGATTCGCAGGAAGGCATCCGCAACCCGGTCGGCATGACCGGCGTGCGCCTGGAGATCCACGCCCACCTGGTGGTGTGCGCGCAGTCGGCCGCCGCCAACATCAGCAAGTGCGTGCAGCGCTGCGGCCTGCAGGTGGATGATCTGGTGCTGTCCTCGCTGGCTTCCAGCGTGGCGGTGCTGACCGCCGACGAGCGCGAACTGGGCGTGGTGATGGTCGACATTGGTGCCGGTACCACCGACATCGCGGTGTTCATCCAGGGCGCGATCTGCCACACCGCATCGCTGCCGATCGCCGGTGATCACGTCACCAACGACATCGCCCACATGCTGCGCACGCCAACCCCGGAAGCGGAGCAGATCAAGGTGCGCTATGCCTGCGCGCTGGCGCAGCTGGCAACCGCCGAGGAAAGCATCCAGGTGCCTTCGGTCGGCGACCGTCCGCCGCGCCGCATGCCGCGCCATTCGCTGGCGCAGGCAGTGCAGGGCCGTTACGAGGAAATCTTCGAGATGGTGCAGGCCGAACTGCGCCGCTCCGGCTTCGAGGAAATGGTACGTGCCGGCGTAGTGCTGACCGGTGGCGCCTCGAAGATGGAAGGCGTGGTCGAACTGGCCGAGGAAATGCTGCAGATGCCGGTGCGTGTGGGTATTCCGCAGCACGTCACCGGCCTGGGCGAGGTGGTTGGCAACCCGGTGCACGCCACCGGCGTGGGCCTGCTGCTGATGGGCAGCCAGATCGAGCACCCACGGCGTCCGTCGCTGCCCACCGGGCGCGCCGGCAGCATGTTCAACAAATTGAAGAATTGGTTCCGCGGTGAGTTCTGAGCGGGGCCGGTAGCAGGGCAGTGAGGCAGTCAGAAGGCAAGCAGTAAGGCAAGACGAAGTGCAGTAACGCAGTCATTGAAGCAAGCAACAACCACCGCCCAGGGGTCGCACTGGCGGCAAACCTAAAACAATTCGCCGGTGCGGGCGGGTGCAGCAGGAGAAGGATTCTTCCCAACGCTCGACCCAATCACGGCAATAGAGAGGACATGGACATGGCGCATTTCGAACTGATTGAAAAGATGGCACCGAACGCGGTGATCAAGGTCGTTGGCGTGGGTGGCGGCGGCGGCAACGCCGTGGCACACATGGTCAACAGCAGCGTGGATGGCGTGGAATTCATCACCGCCAACACCGACTCGCAGGCCATCAAGAATTGTGGCGCCAAGCTGCAGCTGCAGCTGGGCACCAATGTGACCAAGGGCCTGGGCGCAGGCGCCAACCCGGAAGTCGGCCGCCAGGCCGCACTGGAAGACCGTGAGCGCATCATGGACGCCCTGCAGGGTGCGGACATGGTGTTCATCACCGCCGGCATGGGCGGTGGCACCGGTACCGGCGCAGCGCCGGTGGTGGCACAGCTGGCCAAGGAAATGGGCATCCTGACCGTGGCCGTGGTCACCAAGCCGTTCCCGTTCGAAGGCCGTCGCCGCATGCAGGTGGCGCTGAAGGGCATCGAGGAGCTGAGCCAGCACGTCGATTCGCTGATCACCATCCCGAACGAAAAGCTGATCACCGTGCTCGGCCGCAACGCCACCATGGTGCAGGCCTTCCGTGCTGCCAATGACGTGCTGCAGGGCGCCGTGCAGGGTATCGCCGACCTGATCGTGCGCCCGGGCCTGATCAACGTCGACTTCGCCGACGTGCGTACCGTGATGTCGGAGATGGGCCTGGCCATGATGGGCACCGGCACCGCCCGTGGTGATGACCGCGCCCAGGCCGCCGCCGAAGCCGCCATCCAGAATCCGCTGCTGGACGACGTGAACCTGGCCGGTGCCAACGGCATCCTGGTCAACATCACCGCCGGCCCGGACTTCACCATGAGCGAGTTCGACGAGATCGGCCGCACCATCGAAGGCTTCTCCTCCGAGGACGCCACCGTGGTGGTCGGTACCGTGCTGGACCCGGACATGCAGGACGAAGTGCGCGTGACCGTGGTGGCCACCGGCCTGAACCGTGCGGTCGCCAAGAACGCCCAGCGTCCGGGCGAACGCGCACCGATCAAGCTGGTCCGCAACGCCACCACCGGCCAAGCCGAGTTCGGCGAGTACGAAAGCCCGGCCGATGCCGTGGCCAAGGCTGCCGGCAACAGCATGGGCATGGGCCTGCGTCGTCCCAGCGTTGACACTGCCGCCGCCTCGGCCGGTTCGGCGTCGACCTCGACCGCCGCTGCCGCCGAACTGCCCAGCGACTATCTGGACATCCCGGCGTTCCTGCGTCGCCAGGCGGACTGACGGCAACGCCCGCAGGGGTCGCTGGCAAGGCCCCGCGCTGACCGGCAACGGCGGCGCGGGCCAGCTGGGTCGTCCCTGCAGGGCAGGCAACACAACGTCAGGGCTGTCCACCCTGACGGGCAGTACCCATGTCCTTTGTCGCCGGGCCAGGATCGGCCCGGCGGCATTTTCCGCCTGAACAAGGGCAGGGGCCTGACCCGCAGGCCCAAGGCGGCGTGTGAACGCGTGTTATTCTTGTTTGTCTCTGGCCGCGCATGCGCGGCTTCTCCGGTTTGAAGCCCATGATCCAGCAACGCACCCTCAAGAACACGATCCGCGCCACCGGTGTCGGCCTGCACAGTGGTGACAAGGTCTACATGACCCTGCGCCCTGCGCCGGTGAACCATGGCATCGTGTTCCGGCGCGTGGACCTGGACCCGGTGGTGGAAGTACCGGCCAAGGCCGACCTGGTCACCGAGGTGACCCTGTGTACCGGGCTGACCTGCGAAGGCGCCAAGATCCAGACCGTCGAGCACCTGATGTCGGCGCTGGCCGGCCTGGGTGTGGACAATGCCATCGTCGAGCTGTCCTCGGCCGAGTTGCCGATCATGGATGGCTCCTCCGGCCCGTTCGTGTTCCTGCTGCAGTCGGCGGGCATCGTCGAGCAGGATGCCGCCAAGCGCTTCCTGCGCGTGCTCAAGACGGTGGAAGTGCGTGACGGCGACAAGATCGCCCGTTTCGATCCGTATGAGGGTTACAAGCTGGGCTTCACCATCCAGTTCGACCACCCGATGATCCCGGCCAAGCAGTCACGGGCCGAGATCGAGTTCTCCACTGCGGCCTACATCAAGGAAATCTCCCGCGCGCGCACCTTCGGCTTCATGCGCGACCTGGAATACATGCGCGAGCGCAACCTTGGCCTGGGCGGTTCGATGGACAACGCCATCGTGCTGGACGAATTCCGCGTGCTGAACGATGACGGCCTGCGTTACGCCGACGAGTTCGTGCGCCACAAGATCCTCGACGCCATCGGCGATCTGTACCTGGCCGGTGGCCAGGTGCTGGGGGCCTATGAAGGTTTCAAGTCCGGCCATGCGCTCAACAACAAGCTGGTGCGTGCCCTGCTGGCCGACCAGACGGCCTGGGAATGGGCCAGTTATGACTCGCCGGTGGCAGCGGACCCGGTGATCTACGGCGTCCCGGCCCACGCCTGAGCCAAACCCCAAATTGTTCGTAAGAGAACTGCCTGCCAGATGCGGCGGTGTGAGCCTGCGTGATCAAACTGTGAACCCAATGTGGGTTCAAGTCTGAATTTAACCCAAAATTAACAAAAGACTAACTCCCCGGTCGCATTCCGCCGCTAGGATTCCTGCCGGCTTCCTGCTTTGGGTCCTTGCTGACCCGGCGGTGCCGGTGCCCACTGGGGGCACCGGTGGCCTCAGGATCGTGAGGGCTTCACATCCTCGAGGGCAGCCAGGGCGTCGCGCAGTCCCTTGTGCGTGACGTCCGATACTGCGGAGCTGCGCTGGTCATTACGCACTGGGGAGTGCGGGGGCGCGGTCGCAGTCTTGACGGTCACCCGGGTGGCCTTCAGCCCGATGGATCGGGCCGCGTCGATCAGCTGGCTTTCGGCAAGCCTTACCTTGGCATGCCACACCGGCGATTCGACGAGAAAAACGAGGTGTTCGCCGTCCACATTGGCCAACCGGCAACGGTTTGCCAGTGCCGGCGGCAAATGGGGGCGCAATTGCCGGTCCATCGCATCGAGCCACAGGGCACGGCGCAACGGGTTTCCTGCTTTGTCCGCCATCACCGCTTCCAGCGCCTGCCTTGGCGCGGAGCGGGAACGAACGCTGGATTTCGGCTCAGACATAAGAATTCTTCAATGACATTCAAAAAGATCGTAATCAAAACGCGTGAACAGAAGGCCAAGACGCCGCTCGCACGCGTTCAGATGTATTTCGAGGATCGTCCTCGTGCATTGCTGGGTAGCGTACTGGGGCTGGGCTGTCTGATGGGCGTGGCGTTGAGCCTGGCCATCGGCATGGTCGGCGATTCGGCCTTGCAGGCCAAGGTGGATCATCAGGAACAGGAACTGGCCAAGGTGCGCGCCGACGCGCAGACCCAGGTCAACGCGTTGTCCGCCCGCCTCGGCGAACTGCAGGCACAGGCCACCCGGCTCAATGCCCTGGGCGAGCGCCTGACCCAGATGGGCAAGCTGCAGGATGGCGAGTTCGATTTCCAGGAAACCCCGGGTATGGGTGAAGGCGAGCCGGGCCCGACCCAGGACATCCCGGTCAGCGCGGTCAACGCCGACTTACAGGTGCTGGAGCAGCGCTTTGCTGCTTCAGGCCGCCAGCTGTCGGTGCTCGAATCGCTGCTGTTCGATCATCAGCTTGAACAGAACGCCGTGCCCTCGCGCATGCCGATCCGCAACACCTACGTCACCTCCGGTTTCGGCGGCCGCGCTGACCCGTTCGGCCGCGGTGCCGGCAACCACAAGGGCATGGACTTCCATGCCCGCGTCGGTGATCCGGTGCTGGCCGTGGCCGATGGCGTGGTCAGCTTCTCCGGCGTGAAAGGGGGTTACGGCAACGTCGTCGAGATCGACCATGGCAACGGCTACAAGACCCTGTATGCACACAATTCGCGCCTGACGGTGCGTGAAGGCGGCTTGGTCCGTGCCGGCCAGGAAGTGGCCAAGGCCGGCTCCACCGGCCGCTCCACCGGTGCCCACGTGCACTTCGAGGTCTGGCAGAACGGCGTGGTGATGAATCCGCGCAAGTTCCTCGGCGAGGGTGGTAACACCCCGGTCGGCCGGGTGAGCCGCGGCTGAGCGGGAACGCTTGCGGGGCGGGCTTGACCCCGCAGGCAGGTCAGTCCAGGCTGACTTGTTGACGGGCGCTTGAAACCCAAGCGTCCGTCCCAAGCTACAATAGGCGTTGCCATCGACAGGGCGCATTGCGCCCTGTTTCGTTTGCGACCGGTGAACCCAGGGGGTGAGCCAGGCCGCACGGCATTTCATTCAAACCGGTTCCTTCAATGATCAACAGCCTGCTTACCCGCGTTTTTGGCAGCCGCAATGAGCGCCAGCTGCGCCAGCTCAACCGTATCGTCGCCAAGATCAATGCCTTGGAACCGGAGATGCAGCAGCTCTCCGATGACCAGCTGAAGGCCAAGACCCCGGAGTTCCGCGAGCGCATCGCCAAGGGCGAGGCCCTGGACAAGGTGCTGCCGGAAGCCTTTGCGGTCTGCCGCGAAGCCTCCAAGCGCGTGCTGGGCATGCGCCACTACGACGTGCAGCTGATCGGCGGCATGGTCCTGCACCTGGGCAAGATCGCCGAAATGCGCACCGGTGAAGGCAAGACCCTGGTGGCTACGCTGCCGGTCTACCTCAACGCGCTGGAAGGCAAGGGCGTGCACGTGGTCACGGTCAATGACTACCTGGCCCGCCGTGACTCGGCGCAGATGGGCAAGCTGTACAACTGGCTGGGCCTGAGCGTTGGCGTGGTCTACCCGGGCATGCCGCACAGCGACAAGCGCGAGGCCTACGGCAGCGACATCACCTACGGCACCAACAACGAATTCGGTTTCGACTACCTGCGCGACAACATGGCGCTGACCAAGGCCGACCGCTACCAGCGCGGCCTGCACTACGCCATCGTCGACGAAGTCGACTCCATCCTGATCGACGAAGCGCGTACCCCGCTGATCATTTCCGGTCCGGCCGATGATTCCCCTGAGCTGTACATCCGCGTCAACCGCGTGGTGCCGGGCCTGATCAAGCAGGAAACCGAGGAAGGCGAGGGCGACTACTGGGTCGACGAAAAGGGCAAGCAGGTGTTCCTGTCCGAAGCGGGCATGGAGCACGCCGAAGAGCTGCTGCGCGAAGCCGGCATCATCGGCGCGGACAACGACAACGGCCTGTACGCCGCGCAGAACCTGACCGTGGTCCACCACCTCAACGCCGCCCTGCGCGCGCACGCCATCTACCAGCGTGACGTGGACTACATCGTGCGCGACGGCGAAGTGGTCATCGTCGACGAATTCACCGGCCGTACCCTGGCCGGCCGCCGCTGGTCCGACGGCCTGCACCAGGCGGTGGAAGCGAAGGAAGGCGTGCCGGTACAGCGTGAGAACCAGACGCTGGCCAGCATCACTTTCCAGAACCTGTTCCGCATGTACAAGAAGCTGTCCGGCATGACCGGTACGGCCGATACCGAAGCGTTCGAATTCCAGAGCATCTACGGCCTGGAAGTGCTGGTCATCCCGACCAACAAGCCGACCGTGCGCAAGGACTACCCGGACCAGGTGTTCCTCAACCGCAAGGGCAAGTTCAACGCGGTGCTGGCGGACATCGAGGAATGCGCCAAGCGCGGCCAGCCGGTGCTGGTGGGTACCACTTCGATCGAAACCTCGGAAATGCTGTCCGAGCACCTGCGCAAGGCGGGCGTGAAGCACGAAGTGCTCAATGCCAAGCAGCATGACCGCGAAGCGACCATTGTTGCCAATGCCGGCCGCCCGGGTTCGGTCACCATCGCCACCAACATGGCCGGTCGTGGTACCGACATCGTGCTCGGCGGCTCGCTGGAAACCGAGCTGCATGAGCTGGGCGAGGACGCTACCGATGCGCAGAAGGCGGCCGTCAAGGCGGCCTGGCAGGAGCGCCACGACGCCGTCAAGGCGGCCGGCGGCCTGCACATCGTCGGCACCGAGCGCCACGAATCGCGTCGTATCGACAACCAGCTGCGTGGCCGTTCCGGCCGTCAGGGTGACCCGGGTTCGTCCCGCTTCTACCTGTCGCTGGAAGACAACCTGATGCGCATCTTCGCCTCTGACTGGGTGCAGAAGGCGATGCGCATGATGGGCATGAAGGAAGACGACGTCATCGAAGACCGCATGGTCAGCCGTCAGATCGAGAAGGCACAGCGCAAGGTGGAAGCGCACAACTTCGACATCCGCAAAAACCTGCTCGACTTCGACGACGTCAACAACGACCAGCGCAAGGTGATTTACGGCCAGCGCGACGAGCTGCTGGACGCCGAGTCGGTGAAGGAAAACATCGACGGTATCCGCGGCGACGTGATCTACGACCTGGTTGCCCGCTTCGTGCCGCCGAACTCGGTGGACGAGCAGTGGGACCTGCAGGGCCTGCAGGCCACGCTGGAAGGCGAGCTGGGCGTGCAGATGGACGTCGTTGGCCTGGTCAAGGCGCACGAGGAACTGGACGCCGAGGCCATCGCCAACAAGGTGGCCGAGCACATGGACGAGCACTTCGCGCAGAAGGAAGCCGCGGTTGGTGCCGAAACCATGCGCGCACTGGAAAAGCACGTGATGCTGACCGTGCTGGACCAGAGCTGGAAGGAGCATCTGGCCCGCATGGATTACCTGCGCCAGGGCATCTACCTGCGTGGTTATGCGCAGAAGCAGCCCAAGCAGGAGTACAAGAAGGAAGCCTTCGAGCTGTTCTCGGACATGCTGGAGAACGTCAAGCGCGAAGTGATCACCATGCTTTCGCGCGTCCGCGTGCGCAGCGAGGAAGAAGTGGCGGCGATGGAGCAGCTGGAGCGCCAGCAGGCCGAAGCCCGTTTGCAGATGTCGCAGTTCCAGCACCAGGACAACGGCGGCTACAGCGCCGACGAAGAGGCAGCGGACGTGCTCGACGAAGCCAACGCCCCCAAGGTCGGCCGCAACGACCCATGCCCCTGCGGCAGTGGCAAGAAGTACAAGCACTGCCACGGCCAGCTGAGCTGATCAGGAAAACCCCGCCCCGGCGGGGTTTTTCTTTGCTACCCGCAATGCCAGGCCGCATCCGGCAGCGGGCATCACAGCCAATCCAGGTAGTGCCGAGCCATGCTCGGCAGGGGGCATCACAAGCAATCCCGGTAGTGCCGAGCCATGCTCGGCAGGGGCATCACAAGCAATTTCGGCAGTGCCGAGCCACGCTCGGCAGGGGCATCACAGGCAATCCCGGTAGTGCCGAGCCATGCTCGGCAGGGGGGCATCACAAGCAATCCAGGCAATGCCGAGCCATGCTCGGCCTGGGGCGTTGCCGATGGTGCCCCTTGCCGAGCATGGCTCGGCACTACCGCCCTTGTTCCGGAATCCGCGGCGCCAGGTTCAGCCGCCCCCAGCCCCCGCCACCGCTGCCCCGAAGGAAAGATTGCGTTGGTAGTGCGACTTTCGGCATTCTCGGGGCATGACATCTCCTTCACGCTCAATCCACGTGGTCGCCGCCGTCATCACCGACGCACGCGGCCGCATCCTGCTCAACCGCCGTACCGGCAACAGCGACATGGCCGGGCTGTGGGAGTTCCCAGGCGGCAAGCGCGAGCCCGGCGAGAGCTCCGAACAGGCGCTGGTGCGCGAACTGCGCGAAGAGCTGGGCATCGAGGCCGAGGTGGGCGAGTGGGTGATGGAAGTGCCGCAGCTGTATCCGGACAAGCGCCTGCGCCTGGAAGTGCGCATGGTGCGGCAATGGAAAGGCACAGCACGCGGCCGCGAAGGCCAAGCCATCACCTGGGTCAATGCCGACAAGCTCGGCCGTTATTCGATGCCGCCGGCGGATCTGCCGGTGGTGGCCGCCCTGCACCAGCCCGAATGCTATCTGGTGACGCCGGACGTCGGTGGCGGTGCCGAGGGCTGGTTGGCGGGGCTGGAGAGTGCCATCGATGGCGGCCTGCGCCGTGTGCAGCTGCGTACCCCGGCCGCGGCGGATCGTGCCGAGCTGGCGCGCACAGCGGTGGCCCGTTTCGGCCGCCAGGCCGAGCTGCTGCTCAACCGCGACATCGAGCTTGCCCGCGAGCTGGGGGTGGGCGTCCATCTGGGCGGGGAGCAACTGCTGCAGCTCGATGCACGCCCCTTGCCGGCCTCGCAGCTGGTGGCCGCGTCCTGCCACGACCTTGCGCAGCTGCAGGCAGCCCAGCGCTTGGGTTGCGATTTCGCGGTGCTGGGGCCGGTACAGGCCACGGCCAGCCATCCGGGTGCGCCGGTGCTGGGCTGGGAAGGATTTGAACAACTGCGCGAGCGGGTGTCGCTGCCGCTGTATGCGATTGGCGGGCTGGCGCCTGCCGACGTGGTCACCGCCCGCCGGCATGGCGCACTGGGCGTAGCGGCCATCCGCAGCCTGTGGCCGGCCCTGCAGCCGGCCTGAGCCCGGCCCCTACAGGCTTATCCAGAAGCAGTTGTACTGCCGGCGCAGGTGGAAAATGGTGCGCGTGGGCGTGTTGCTGCGTGGCAGCGTCTGTTCAAGGCGCAGTGCCACCGGCCGCCGTGGCGCATAGGGGGCCGACGGGGCGGGCGCATACTCGCTTGTCTCGCCAGTGCTTGCCGCGCCCGGCTCTACCGGTGTGCCATCGGTATAGGTGAAGGGCAGGGTGGGCTCGGGCTCGTAGGGGGGCGGCTCAGGGAATACCGGTGCGATGTCCAGCAACGGCCGCTGCACGATCTCGTCCAACCGGTCCATGACGCGGGTGGCGGCGGCATTGGACAGCCCCGTCCACAGGTAGATGCTGGACAACCGGTTCGGGTCACGTGCATCACTGGCGCTCTGGATCAGGCCCACCACTTCGCTCAAGCGGCGTGCGCAGCTGTCGCGGTACAGACCGGCGCTGCCCGTCGCGCGCGGTGCCGGCAGCAGCCGTGCGCGCGCGCCCATGGTTTCACAGGGTTTGTCGCCGTACACCGTCTGCCCCTGGGCATTGGTGCAGCGGTTGATCTTCTGCGCCTGCGCCGCAGGGGCGAGCAGGGCGCTGCAGCACAGCAGTAGAACCAACACGATTCGCATCACACAAGGGTAGCGGTTGTCCGCGCACGCCGGATGTGACGAATGTAGGTGTTCAGCGGCGGCCCAGGCGCTGCAGCACGGCGTTGGTCGGCTTGGCCAGGTTGAGGGTGTAGAAGTGCAGCGAAGGCGCGCCGCCGTCGATCAACCGTTCGCACAGCGACGCGACCACGTCGGCACCGAAACTGCGCACGGATTCGGCGTCGTCGCCGAAGGCCTGCATGCGTTTGCTGATCCAGCGCGGGATCTCGGCGCCGCACTGCTCGGAGAACCGCCGCAGCTGGCTGAAGTTGGAGATCGGCATCACCCCCGGAATGATCGGCACGTCCACGCCCAGCGCACGCACCGCATCGACGAAGTGGAAATAGGCGTCGGTGTTGTAGAAGTACTGGGTGATCGCAGCGTCGGCACCGGCATCGATCTTGGTCTTGAAGTGGCGCAGGTCGGCCAGCGCGTCATTGGCTTGCGGGTGGGTTTCCGGATAGGCGCCGACTTCGATGCGGAAGGCGTCGCCGTGTTCGGCACGGATGAAGCTGATCAGTTCCGAGGCATAACGCAGGTCGCCGGGAAAGCCCATGCCCGAGGGCAGGTCGCCGCGCAGAGCGACGATGCGCTTGACGCCAATGGCGCGGTACAGCTTGAGCAGCTCGCGGATCTCCTCGCGGGTGCCGCCAACGCAGGACAGGTGGGGGGCCGCCTGCAGGCCGTGGTGCTGGTTGAGGTGGCGCACGGTTTCGGAGGTGTAGCTCAGCGTGGAGCCGCCGGCGCCGAAGGTGCAGGACACGTACTCGGGGGCATGGTCCTTGAGCTTTGCGGCAGTACGGTCCAGCTGGGCGCGCTGGTCGTCGGTCTTGGGCGGGTAGAACTCGAAGCTGAGGGCAGTCATGGGGCAGCCGTGCGGGGCGGATTGCCGGCCATTATATCTCTCCATCAAGATGGATATGCAATGGTTGCAGGCGTGACTGCGCGGCGCCGCTAGTGCGCCCGCGGTGCCGGGCGCTGCGGCAGCAGGGCCACGCAGGCCACGATGGCCAGCAGCAGCACCAGCGAGGCAGCGTATCGGCTCAGTGCCAATCCACCGTGATCGAGGGGTTTGTCGAGGAAATCACCGACCACCGCGCCCAACGGGCGGGTCAGGATGAAGGCCATCCAGAACAGCAGTGTCCGCGAGAGCTGGCTGCGCCAGGACAGCAGGGCAACCAGCGCCAGCAGCCCGGCAAACACCGCAATGCCGCCGCCGTAGCCCAGCCCCTGGGTATCAGCGGCCCAGTCGCCCAATGCCGTACCCAGCGTCTGCGAGAAGGTGATGGTCAGCCAATAGAACATCTCATCGCGTGGCGTCGTGATGCGACTGACGGAGACGCTGCCGGTGCTGCGGTGCCAGACCCACAGAGTCAGCAACAGCAGGCCGAGCAGCAGTGCCGTGCCGCCGGTGTAGCCGATACCCAGCGAACGGTCGACGTAGTCGGCCAGGGTGGTACCGACGGTGGTGCTGGCGATGATGGCCGGCCAGTAGGTCCAGGGTTGGAAGCGCTGCGCGCGGATCTGCCCTCGCACTGCCAGGATGAACAGTGTGGCGAACACTGCGGTGCCCAGCAGGTAGCCGAGGTGCATCGACATGGTGACGGCATCGCCGCCGATTTCCCCCAGGGTGGTGGCCAGGATCTTGGTGACCCAGAAGCCGAGGGTGATGGCGGGGACCTTGCTGGAAAGTTCGTCGCGGGGCATGGGCGCAGCCCGGTAGGAGTGACGTTGGCACTGTCGCGGGCAGGTTGTCGCAAGGCTGTCGGAGTGGTGTGCAGGCAAGTGCGGCGGTTCAGTGATCAAGCGTTCTTGCAGGTGGGGTTGGCCATCGCGGTTCCCGTCCAAGCTGGCATCGCCGACAATGCCACCAGCCATTGCTGGAAGTGATGATGTCCATCTACCTGACGCCGTTTGCCCGCCCCCGCCTGTTTCCGCGCACGCCGCGCCCAAACACCATCCAGGACTGCAGTGCCGAGCAGTTCGAGCAGTACTTGAACGCGAACGCAGCCGATGTGGTGCTCGATGGCTATGCGCCGTTCTGCAAGCTCCATGTCTATCGCAACTGGACCACTACCCGCTGCCTGACCGTGCCGGTGACCGATGAAAACCGCCACCTGCTGCGTTCGGCCTACGAGGCGCGCAACCGTGACGAACTGCCGGTGCTGGTGCGTTGGTTTGAAGGTGTGGATGTGCCGGTGGCGAACTACCTGGTGGTAATCCTTTACAGCCGGGAGCAGCTGCAGAAGGAGGGCTCCCCCATCGATGCGGACTGGGGTGTGGTTGGTTGCCTGTACACCGCCACGCCGGACGAGATCCCCATGGCGCCGATCACCATGATGCGCAATGCCCTGGGTGTGGAGGAGGGCGGGTCCGGTGTACCAATCGATCGCGCCGCGTACCAGCGTGCGGTGGAATTCTGGCAGGCAAATGCAAACTGGCGTTGAGCATGGCGGGTCAGCCCCGGTGTTTGCATTCAATGGTCGTTACCTGTTGCTTGCAGTGCTGGTCTTCGCGGTTGAGCTGATCATCGCCATGGGCCTGCCGCACGTGGCCTGGGTACGTGCCTACCTGGGCGATGTGCTGGTGGTGGTGCTGTTGTACGCGGCCGCACGCAGCGTGTTATGCATCAACGATCGCGTGCTGCTGTGGGCGGTATTTCTGTTTGCCTGCCTGGTGGAGTTGGCACAGTATTTCGGCATGGCCGAGCGCCTGGGTTTCGTGCGCGGCGACGTGATGTATACGGTCATCGGCAACACGTTTTCGTGGGGCGATATTGCCTGTTATGCGGTGGGCTGTGTGCTGGTCGCAGGAGTGAAAGCTGCGCATCGGCGACTGCGCTGAAGCGGAGATGGCAGCGTGAAATGCATGTATCCGCGCGTTCAGTTGTAGATTTGCCGCCTCTTTAAGTCTTCTTAACGCCTGTTTCGTTAAGCTTGTTGGGCTTGGTATCCCGTTGCGTCTGACGCAAGGCCTTGGCCTGCGGGTACCTGGACAGCTTGGCATCGCGCCTTTTCCGGGTCCATCCCGGTTCTTTCTGTCCCCGACCGTTCCCGCGGCTGCGCCGTGGGTCATTCATTCGTGCGCATTTCGGCCTGCGCCGGGTTTTCCCGCATGTCCGTGCACGTATCCCATCCAACTCGGGAGGATTGGTCCTGCATGTCCGCAGATGATTCCAACAATCGCAACGCGCCGCTCCAGATCGACGACATCACTGTCATCGACAAGGCCAAGGTCAAGAAGGCGGTAACGGCCGCCGCCCTTGGCAATGCCATGGAGTGGTTTGACTTTGGTGTCTATGGCTTTGTTGCCTACGCACTGGGCAAGGTGTTTTTTCCGGACGCCTCGCCCAGCGTGCAGACGATTGCCGCCTTGGCGACGTTCTCGGTGCCCTTCCTGGTGCGGCCGTTGGGGGGCGTGTTCTTTGGTGTGATGGGGGACCGCTTTGGACGACAGAAGGTGTTGTCGGCCACCATCATCCTGATGGCCATCAGCACCTTCTGCATTGGCCTGATTCCGTCCTATGAAAGCATCGGCATCCTCGCGCCCATTCTGCTGCTGCTGTGCAAACTGGCTCAGGGTTTCTCCGTGGGCGGCGAGTACACCGGTGCGGCGGTATTCGTGGCCGAGTTCTCGCCTGACCGTCGCCGCGGCTTCCTGAGCAGTTGGCTGGACTTCGGATCCATCATCGGCTTCGTCTCCGGTGCCGGTGTGGTGGTACTGCTCAGCAGTATTGTCGGCGAGGCGCAGTTCCTCGAATGGGGCTGGCGTATCCCGTTTTTCCTGGCTGCGCCGTTGGGCCTGATCGGCCTGTACCTGCGTCATGCCGCCGAGGAAACGCCTGCCTTCACCGAGCAGTTGGAGCGCATGGAAAAGGAGGACCAGGACGCAGTGGGCAGCGCGCCACGTATTTCCTTCAAGGAGATCGTCAGCACGTACTGGCGGTCGCTGCTGGTCTGCGTCGGCATCGTGCTGGTGACCAATGTCACCTACTACATGCTGCTTACCTATATGCCCACCTACCTGGCGCACAACCTGCATTACTCCGAGGACCACGGCGTGCTGATCATCATCGTGGTGATGGTGGGCATGCTGTTCGTGCAGCCCTTCGTGGGGATGGCCAGTGATCGCATTGGTCGCCGTCCCTTCATCGCGGCCGGCAGCCTGGGCTTGCTGGTGGCGGCCATCCCGGCGTTCCACCTGATCACCAGTGGCAACATCGGCTGGATCTTCGTTGGCCTGTTGCTGCTGGCGGTGTTGCTGAACTGCCTGATCGGGGTGATGGCCTCGACCTTGCCGGCCATGTTTCCCACCCGTGTGCGCTACAGCGCGTTGGCTACGGCATTCAACATCTCGGTGATCATCGCGGGTGTCACCCCGACAGCCGCCGCCTGGTTGGTGGAAGCAACCGGCAACCTGATGATGCCGGCGTACTACCTGATGGTGGTCGCGTGCATCGGGCTGGTGACGGCCTGGTTCATGCGTGAAACCGCCAACAAGCCACTGCGCGGCGACACCCCCAACGCGTCCAACCGGCGCGAGGCCCGCGAACTGCTGCAGCAGGCCTACGACCACATCGAAGCCAGCGTGGAAGAGCTGGATGGTGAGATCAGTGACCTGCAGGCGAAGCTGTCCGAACTGGAGCGCCGCAAGCAGGGGTTGGTGGACCGGCACCCGGATCTGGCCTGAGGTCCGGCAGCCGCGTCCGCCTCGTCCTGACGCATCCTGGGCGCGCACAGAGGTAGGATCTGCAGGGCAGAGCATGCCCTGCAGATTCTGTCGTCCCGGCGATGGCGTCGGCGAGGCTGGCTTTGGATCCCGAACAGGACGGTGCATGGAGCGCAATACGTTGACTTCGAAGACGGGACGCTGCAACCGCAGCGGTCGGCGCGCCGCGGCAACTATTGCCCTGCTGGTGCTGGCGGCGATGGGCAAGGCCGTGGCCAGGCCTGGGCCAATGGATGTCCCTGCCGGCGGCGCCTGCATTGGGCGCTTTCTTGTCAACGCGTTGCCGGCGCCTGCTGCGCAGCCCCTCTACATCCATGCAGCCAAGCGCGTCACCACACGGCATGGAATAGGTCACGCCGACTTCCAGCAGCTGCTTGCCGCACGCGAGAGCGAGCTGCGGCAGGCGCGGCATCGTGATGGCGGCAGCATGTGGGTAGGCAGCACCCACCTGGATGACACTGCCGTCGTGCAGACCTCATGGCTCAGTGACAGCAGCCGTGCCGGCCAACTGCAGGAGCTGCACATCCATGATCCGGCGCAGCGGGTGCTGTTCCTTGTCAGTGCGCAGACCGATGCGGCAAGGCTGCCGGCGGCGATCGACAATCTTCGCGCGCTGCGCCCACGCATCCACTACCGGGATGCGGCGACCTTGCCGACGGGGCCTGGGTTCTGCATCGATTCGGGTTTCATCCGGGGTGCACGCCTCAATACCGAGGAACTGATCGTGGCACTGCAGGTGCCTGGCCATGCAGGGGCGGGGGCGAGCCTGATGTCGCGCGTGGTGGGCAGGCCTGACCGCGGACTGTTGCAGCGTGCAGGTGCGCTGCCAGCGGGCACGGTGCGGTTGCGTGCCGGCAAGCGCAGCGTCGATGGGCTTGCCGGCGACGAATTATTGGTCCGTAGCGATACCGATGACGGTCCGGAGTACCGGTTCCTGTGGGAGTTCCAGGGGCAGCCGGAATCCTTGCAGCGGCCCTTCCTGTCGTTGCAGTTGGGCACGCAGACGGCAACTGCGTTCAGCAGTGATGAGGAGGCGTTGCAGGTATGGGATCAGCTGCTCGGCAGCCTGCGAGCAAGGCCTGGCGCGGATTAGGCCTGCACCCGGTGGGGTGCGGCTGGATCGGCGCAGCCGCAATGCAGGCGGGTGGCATTGAGCTGAGGGAAGCGGCCGATGATGGCGACGGCATCCTTCCAGTGTTGTTCCAGTGACGTATCAGCGATGGCCAGGAAGCTGGCGGCGGCGTTGCTGAAGCGGAACTCGATGCCACGCTCTGGCTCGAACCTGCGGGTGATGGTGGTAGGTGTGCGGCCGTTGCGTAGGTGCCAGACCAGCTCTTCGATCACGCTGTTCCAGGCTTCCATTTCAAGATCATCAATCCACTGCATGCGGGTGATTCCTGATCAGGTGCTGCGTGTGGTTACACGGAACTTCCTTGGATCTGCATTGCGGTGTTGCGTGCTGCGCTAGAGTTCCTGGCCGAACATCAGGCGGTGGCCGTCGATGGTGCGTACACCGAATTCACGCATGCCCCAGGGTTTGTCGGCAAGCGGCTGGGTGAATTCGGCGCCCGCGGCGCGGTATTCCTGGAACAGGGCCGTGGCATCGGAAACCGTCACATAGCCATACCAGGAATGATCACCCAATTCCTGCGGCGGGATCGCATCGGTGCATTCGCCCAGCATCACCCGGAAGCTGCCGCGTGACATGAAGCTCCAGCCCGGCGCGGCGAAATCCATGGCCAAGCCCAGCACGGATGCGTAGTAGTCGGTGGAGCGCGCCAGGTCCAGTACGGCAAGTGTGTAACGGGTATGGGTCGGTTCCGACATGGCGTTCTCCGGGGGCTACAGGTGGCGCAACGGGTGCAGGCACGTCGTTGCCCTGGCTACGCCGGCAGGTTCATCTGCAGGCATTCTGCACGTCCCGGTCCAGGCCTGCACGCATGGACGGGGTGGCCTGCGCCCCGGCCGCCGCCAGCGCCGCGGTGCGCATGGCCTTGGCGCCATCGCACTGCTCGTTGCCCGCTGTGGTGGTGTAACGCACCTGCACGCGGCGCTGGCCAGGTATCACGGTGACGCCGGTGGGATCGGGTGCAGGGCCGTTTGCGCCCATCGACGCAGGCGCATGCTGGCGGCGTGCGGAGGTCTCGCCGGCCTCGCAGGGTGTGGATTGGTAACGGGTAACGCCCTGCGTGCTGCTGCACTTGTAAACGGGCTGCGCGCTGGCCGGGAACGTGGCCAGGGCCAGAAGGATCAGACAGGTCTTTGTCATGCAGGGCTCCTTGCCGGGGGATCACAAGCCTGACCCGGGCGGGCCCTGCTGAATTGGCGATGGTAGGGGGAGACGGGGCCGCTCACCAGTACCAGGGCAGCAAGCTGGCCATGCACCGGTTGCCTGACCCGGGAGCACCCCCTGCGGTTTCACCGGTCGGGTATCAGCCCGTGTAGCCGCTTGTCGATCACCGGGCGATGCTGCGTCCGGATGTGGCCGGTGCGGGGCGTCTGGCTGTTGCAGCATGCAGGTTCCTCATTGCGGATGGAGTACGCATGGAACTGCTGGCAGGGAAATCCATCATCATCACCGGTGCCAGTTCCGGTATCGGTCGCGCCGCGGCCACGTTGTTTGCCGCCAACGGTGCGGCCGTGGTGCTTGCCGCACGGCGGGGCCCTGCACTGGAACAGCTGGCTGCGCAGATTGCCGGTACCGGCGGCAGGGCAGTCTGGCTGGCCGGTGACGTTTGTCAGGAGAGTTTCGCCAAGGCACTGGTGACGTTGGCGATGGACAGCTACGGCGGGCTGGACGCGGCGTTCAACAACGCCGGCACGATGGGGCCACTGGGGCCTACAACGGCGCTGGAGCAGGCTGATTGGCAGCGCACGCTGGATACCAATCTCACTGCGATGTTCCTTGCCGCCAAATACCAGGTACCGGCGCTGTTGCGCAGCGGTGCCGGCAGCCTGATTTTCACCTCGACCTTTGTTGGCCATACGGCAGGCTTTGCCGGCGCGGCAGCCTATGCGGCCAGCAAGTCCGGCATCATCGGCCTGACCCAGGCCCTGGCCTCGGAGTTCGGACCACAGGGCCTGCGGGTGAATGCCTTGTTGCCTGGCGGCACCGATACCCCGATGGCCCATGAGATGAATGGCTCGCCGGAAGCGATGGCGCATGTGGCGCGCATGCATGCGTTGAAGCGGATTGCAGAACCGCGCGAACTGGCGGCGGCGGCGCTGTTCCTGGCGTCGGACCAGTCCTCGTTCATGACTGGCGCGGCGATGCTGGTGGACGGTGGCGTGTCCATTCACCGCGGTTGATATGTTGAGCGCATGCCAGACGGGCGCCTTGCGGCGGCCGTCTGCTCCGGTTGGCCGCCTGCCGCCGAAGTTCGTGGTAATCCTCGACAGAAGGCGGTGTTCGCATTGTTCGCGTTTCCGCTCAATGCACCGGAATGTGCAGCTCCATCTGCGAGGCCGGATCAAACGGATCGTCAAAACGCGCGTCGTAGCACTCCAGGTCAACGCCGTCCCTGGCCTGCAGTCCATGCTCGGCTAGCAGATGATCGTGGATGGCATGGAAGCTGGCACTGATCTGCGCGGCGGTGCCGGTATGGGTGAACACGGCATAGCGTTGCGCAGGAACCTGGAAGCGGACCATGCCTTCCGGAATCTGCGCGTCTGCAGCCACCTGGAAGCCGGTGATGTAGCGGACGGTACCATCGGGTTGTGGCGCGCAGACGCCATAGCTGACGACAGGTTCGAGTTTGCCGGTGATCTCGTCCTCGCGCGGGATGAAGCGCTGCCAGAGTTCGGCGTAGCCATCTTCGCCTTCGCGGAAGAGTGCCTCCATCCCGATGACGGTGAAGGCGGGACGTTCGATGAGTGTGGGTTGCATGTAGGTGTTTCTTGTCAGAGGAGGCGTCGACGGGAAAGGGGGCCGCTGATGCGTAGGGCGTTCGATGGCGGCTGTCAGCTTCCGCTCTGCGCACGGTGATAGGCGACCAGGGCGTTGGCGTGGCCACGGCCGATTTTGTGTTGCTGCTTGAGGAAGGCCACCTGTTCCATGTGCTTCTTGTCCTTGAGGGTACCGAGCAGCTGCAGCCAGTGCGTCACCGGCTTGCCGTAGGTCTTCTCGATGGACGGGAAATACGAGGCCGGGCCCTGAACTTTTTCGCTGCTGCTCATCTGCGTTTCCTGCAAAGGGGAGGGGCTCGGGAATGATGCGGTAAAGCGCGGGCGTTGGCGATTCAGTGCGGGCGTGTCGCCAGGATCTCGGTAATGCGCGCCTTGGCTGCGTGAATGAATGCCGCCAGCTCGGCCGCAGGCCAGTGGGGAGTGCTGTCGCCCTGGCCCAGATACAGCTGCCGGGCCTGGCTGACAATGGCGTGATGGTGTGCCGGCAATTGCGTCAGCAGCCAGTCGGCGGCGACATCCTTTGGCGCGATGTTTCCGGTCTGCGCGCTGTACCAGATGCGTGCCAGGGTAAGCACGATGTGGGCTTCCTCACCATTCCAGTCCTGCGCGCTATTCCACAACAACAGCGTGTCGGCCAGCGCCTGCTGGAAATCGCGCCTGGCTACCGGCGGCAGCAGCGCGGTGATGGCAGGGCCATGCAAGGCGATGCTGTGCTGGCGCGCCTTGGTAAGGAGAATGGCGAGGTCCGGGTCGTGCGTAGGCGGTTCCAGGATGTCGGCGCCGATGTCCTCGCGCAGCCATTCGCCGAACTGCAGTTCACGGCGTGCGGGATGGCGCCAGGGCATCACTTCGGTGAGGGTGATGACCGTTGCTTCCAATGCCCGCCGTGTTGCGTGTTGGCCGGGCGGGACTGAGATGGCCAACAGTTCGCGTTGCAGATGTCGCAAGGTGGCGGCGTCGGGATGCTGGGCCACGATCACCAGCAGGTCGATGTCGCTGTGTGGCTTCAAACCACCGTCGAGCGCGGAGCCATACAGGTAAATGGCGAGCAGGTTGGCTGCCAGTTGTTGCTGGATCACCTCGCAGGCGAGGGCGAGCTGTGGGGTGATGGCTTCGGGGACAGGTGCAGTCATGGCGTCGGGCAGACAATCGTGTCGCACCGATTGTGCCGTAAACAGAGCGGGCGCCTTGCGGCGCCCGTTCCTTGCATAGCTTGCGTTCACTCCAACCCTTGCAGCGAGCCCGAAAGGACCGTAGTGCCGAACGATGCTCGGCAGAGGCTTTACCAGCCAAAGCGGCCCTCACCCCAACCCCTCTCCCGTGAACGGGAGAGGGGCTAAAGCTGTAGTGCCGAGCCATGCTCGGCAGAGGCTTTACCAGCCAAAAGCTGCCCTCACCCCAACCCCTCTCCCGCAGGCGGGAGAGGGGCTTGAGCAAGGCAGGGCTTTGCCGATCAGTAGCGGTAATGGTCCGGCTTGAACGGGCCGTCGACCGGCACGCCGATGTAGTCGGCCTGTTCCGGGCTCAGGGTGGTCAGCTTGACGCCGATCTTCTCCAGGTGCAGACGGGCCACTTCTTCGTCCAGCTTCTTCGGCAGCAGGTACACCTTGTTCTCGTAGCTGTCCTTGTTCGCCCACAGGTCGATCTGTGCGAGCGTCTGGTTGGCGAACGAGTTGGACATCACGAAGCTCGGGTGGCCGGTGGCGCAGCCGAGGTTGACCAGGCGGCCTTCGGCCAGCAGGAAGATCGCGTTGCCGTTCGGGAACACGTACTTGTCCACCTGCGGCTTGATGTTGATGTGCTGCACGCCCTTGTAAGCCACCAGCGCATCGACCTGGATCTCATTGTCGAAGTGACCGATGTTGCAGACAATGGCCTGGTCCTTCATCGCGCTCAGGTGCTCGATGCGGATGATGTCCTTGTTACCGGTGGTGGTGACGTACAGGTCAGCACGGCCCAGGGTGGATTCGATGGTGTTGACCTCGAAGCCTTCCATCGCGGCCTGCAGGGCGCAGATCGGGTCGATTTCGGTGACCACCACGCGTGCGCCGTAGGCACGCAGCGAGGCCGCACAGCCCTTGCCGACGTCGCCGTAGCCGCAGACCACGGCCACCTTGCCGGCCAGCATCACGTCCATCGCACGCTTCAGGCCGTCGGCCAGCGACTCGCGGCAGCCGTACAGGTTGTCGAACTTGCTCTTGGTGACCGAGTCGTTGACGTTGATCGCCGGGATCAGCAGGGTGCCGGCCTGGGCCAGCTGGTACAGGCGGTGCACGCCGGTGGTGGTCTCTTCGGAGACGCCCTTCCAATCCTTGACCACGCGGCCCCAGTAGCCCGGGCGTTCGGTGGCAACGCGCTTGAGCAGGTTCTTGATGACCTGCTCTTCGTGCGAGGAAGCCGGCTCGTTGACCCAGTTGCTGCCGTTCTCGAGCTCGTAGCCCTTGTGGATCAGCAGGGTGACGTCGCCGCCGTCATCGACCACCAGTTCCGGACCGGTCAGGGTGCCGTCGGCCAGGGTGAAGGTCAGCGCGTCCAGGGTGCAGTCCCAATATTCTTCCAGCGACTCGCCCTTCCAGGCGAACACCGGCGTGCCGGTGGCGGCAATCGCGGCGGCAGCGTGGTCCTGGGTCGAGAAGATGTTGCACGAGGCCCAGCGCACGTTGGCGCCGATGTCCTTCAGCGTTTCGATCAGCACCGCGGTCTGGATGGTCATGTGCAGCGAGCCGGTGACGCGCACGCCCTTCAGCGGCAGCTCGGCCTGGTACTTGCGACGGATCGACATCAGGCCCGGCATTTCGTGCTCGGCGATGTCCAGTTCCTTGCGGCCCCAATCGGCCAGCGAGATGTCGCGGATCTTGTAATCACCTTCCTGCGAGAAGGTCGAGGCAACAGCATTCATTTAGAGCTCCGGTGTGGTGCGAGCAGGCTCGCGTTCGCCGGGCGCCGTTGTTGCGTGAAAGCCGTCCGAGCCTGGCCGTGGGGAGTCCGTGCAAGAACACGGGCTGTAGTGGACGGGCCCACCCAACGGTCGCAGCGCCCCTCGGAACGGGCCGCTCAGTATATCGCGGCGAGGTGCCAGCGCCGCGGGCCCAACCAACGGCAGGGGCCATCGGCGAGGGGGATTGTTAAGTTGGGGGATTGTTTCCGTCCAATAGGAATGCGCCATGAACCTGTCCCCCCACCGCCGCCGTCGTGCTTCAGCCGCACTGGTGCTGTGCGCCGGCCTGCTGCTGGCGGTACCGCCGGTCATGGCGCTGACCCCGCCTGCGGCGCAGAAGGGCGCCCAGCAGGGTGAAGGCTACCGGCTGCCGTCGGCCGCGCTGCAGGCGGTGGTGGACGCCCCGCGTGCGCCCAGCCTGTACCTGTCGCCAAAGCGTGACCTGACTGCGCTGCTGCAGACCCCGGCGCTGCCGTCCATCGCCCAGGTGGCGGCCCCGGAGCTGAAGCTGGCCGGCCTGCGCATCAATCCCAAAACCGTGTCCGACAGCCGCTTCTCGTTCGGCAGCAAGCTCTGGCTGGCCTCCACCTCCGATGGCAAGGAGCGCCAGATCAGCGGCCTGCCGCAGCCGCTGTCGGTGGCCTCGCTGGCGTGGTCGCCGGACCAGAAGTACCTGGCCTTCAACCAGCTGAATCCGGCCACCGGCAGCAACGAGCTGTGGCTGGTGGATGTGCAGACTGCCAGCGCGCGGCGGGTGGCCGAGCGCCTGAACAGCATCGTCGGCAACGGCTATGCGTGGCTGCCGGGCAGCGATGCGCTGTTGGTGATGCAGCGCCCGGCCGGACAGGTGGAGCCGCCGCAGGGCAATGGCGTGCCCGCCGGCCCGGCCGTGCAGCAGACCGAGGCCGGGCAGGGCGTGCGCTCGGTGCGCACCTACCAGGACCTGTTGAAGAACGAGGACGACGCGCGTCTGTTCGCCTACTACCTGCAGGCACAGCCGGTGCGGGTGTCGATCAGTGGCGACAGTAAGCCGGTTGGCGCGGCAGGCATCTATCTGGGCCTGTCGGCCTCGCCGGATGGCAACTACCTGCTGAGCCAGCGTGTGCAGCGGCCGTTCTCCTATGCGGTGCCGATCAGCCGTTTCCCGCGCGATATCGAAGTGCTGGATGCGCAGGGCAAGCTGGTGCACACGGTGGCACGGCTGCCGCTGGTGGATGGCCTGCCCACCGGCAACGATGCCGTGCCGACGGGTGTGCGTTCGATCAGCTGGCGCGCTGATGCACCGGCCTCGCTGGTGTGGGCCGAAGCACAGGACGGCGGCGATCCGTCGCGTGAGGCCAAGGTGCGCGATGCGGTACTGCTGCAGGCGGCACCGTTCGACAAGCCGCCGGTGACGCTGGCACAGCTGGGCTCGCGCTACGCGGGCGTTACCTGGGCAAATGGCGAACTGGCGCTGCTGGATGAGTACTGGTGGAAGAGCCGCCAGGTGAAGCAGTGGAAGATCGCGCCGGATCACCTGGATCAAGCCGCAACCCTGCTGGTCCAGCGTTCGGAAGACGACCGCTACAGCGATCCGGGCGAGCCCTTGCTGCAGATGGATGACAGCGGCCGCTCGCGCCTGCAGCTGACCGCTGATGGCAAGGGCTTCTATCGCATTGGTGACGGTGCATCGGCGGAGGGGGACCGACCGTTCCTGGATCGCGTGGATCTGGCCAGTGGCAAGAGTGAGCGGCTGTTCCACTCGCAGGCGCCGTACTACGAAATGCCGCTGGGCATCATCGAAGGCGAAGCAGGTCGCATCCTGACCTATCGCGAATCCAATGATGTGCCGGCCAATCTGTATGCGCGTGGTCTGGCCGCCGACGCGCAGCCGGTCGAGCTGACCCACTTCGCCCATCCGCTGCCGCAGCTGCGTGGTGTGAAGAAGGAGCAGATCCGCTACAAGCGTGCCGACGGTGTGGAACTCACCGCCGATCTGCTGCTGCCGCCAGGTTATGACGCCAAGAAGGATGGCCCGCGTCCGTTGCTGATGTGGGCGTATCCGGCCGAGTTCAAATCCGCCGCCGATGCCAGCCAGGTCAGCGGCTCGCCGCACCGCTTCAATGCAATCAGCTACTGGGGCCCGCAGGCCTTCCTGGCCAAGGGCTATGTGGTGTTGAACAACCCGACCATGCCGATCGTCGGCGAGGGTGACACCGAGCCGAACGACACCTATGTGCAGCAGCTGGTGGCCAGCGCACAGGCGGCAGTGGATGAAGTGGTGAAGCGTGGCGTGGGTGACCGTGAGCGCATCGCCGTGGGTGGCCATTCCTATGGCGCCTTCATGACCGCGAACCTGCTGGCGCATACGCGTCTGTTCAAGGCGGGTATTGCGCGTTCCGGCGCGTACAACCGCACGCTGACGCCGTTCGGCTTCCAGGCCGAGGAACGCAACTATTGGCAGGCGCAGGAGGTCTACCAGAAGATGTCGCCGTTCAATTACGCCGACAAGATCAAGGACCCGATCCTCTTCATCCATGGCGTGGACGACAACAACTCCGGCACCTTCCCGATCCAGAGCGAGCGCATGTTCGCCGCGGTGAAGGGCCTGGGTGGCACCTCGCGGCTGGTGATGCTGCCGAACGAATCGCATGGCTACCGCGCCCGCGAATCGATCATGACCATGCTGGCCGAAAGCGAAGACTGGCTGGACCGTTGGTTGGGCGCCGAAGCCGGCAAGAAGCGCTGACGAACGAATCCCTCCCTTTTGCGCGCAGCGCAAAGGGGAGGGCTGGGGAGGGGTAGTCGTTGGTGCCCCACTGTAGTGCCGAGCCATGCTCGGCAGAGGCGTTACCGGTAATGCCCCATGCCGAGCATGGCTCGGCACTACAGGTGAAGCGCTGCCATTTCGTCATGTCCTCGAACTGACTGATCCTGCGTACCTTTCTGTCCAAAAGGACAGCGGCCAGACAACATTCAAATGCAACTGTTTCAGGTTTGGTGCACTGCAAAATTGTGCTGATTTTTGCGGTAGGCTTGACGGGTTTCCGCTCTCCAGGCTCTCCGTCGTAGATGAACGAGTACCGCAGCAGCGTTGTCTTCGCCACCCCCGACCTGCCTCTGCGCGACGATGTACGTCGCCTTGGCGCGCTGGTTGGTGATCTGATTTCCGAACAGGTATCGCCCGGCTTCCTCGACGAGGTGGAAGACGTGCGTACGGCGGCGATTGCCCGCCGCGAAAGCCAGGCACCGCTGGCTTCGCTCAGCGCGCAGCTGGCTGGCCGTTCGCCGCGCGATGCCGAGTCGCTGGTGCGTGCTTTCAGTACCTACTTCCAGGTGGTCAACATCGCCGAGCGCGTGCATCGCATCCGTCGCCGTCGCGACTACCAGCGTGCAGGCACCAAGCGCCCGCAGCCGGAAGGCCTGCATGACGCCCTGCTTGCGCTGAAGGCGCAGGGCGTGACGCCGGAAGAGCTGGCGCAGTGGCTGCCGCAGATCGACATCGAACCGGTGTTCACCGCGCATCCCACCGAAGCGGTGCGTCGCGCGCTGCTGGAAAAAGAACAACTGATGGTTGCCGCACTGGTCGACAACCTCGACGGCCAGCGCACGCCGGGCGAACAGGCGGCCGATGCCGCACGTTTCCGCATGGCCTTGACCGCCTCCTGGCAGACCGCCGATTCCTCGCCAGTGCGGCCGACCGTGGACGATGAGCGCGAGCATGTCGGCTTCTACCTGACCCGCGTGCTGTACCGGGTGATCCCGGTGTTCTACGAATCGCTGGAACAGGCGTTGCGCGACACCTGGGGGCGCACCCTGCCGCTGCCACGCCTGCTGCGCTTCGGTACCTGGGTGGGCGGTGACATGGACGGCAATCCGAACGTGGATGCCGGCACCATCATCAATACCTTGAACGCGCAGCGCAATGCCGTGCTCGGGCTGTATCTGAAAGACATGCTGGCATTGGCCAGTCTGCTCAGCCAATCTACCGAGCTGGTTGGCGTCAGTGCTGAAGTGCAGGCGCGTGTGCAGGAGTACCAGCAACTGCTGCCGCAGGTGAAGTCGCGCCCGCGTCACGCTGACATGCCGTACCGCCTGCTCAACGACCGCATGCGCGCGCGCCTGCAGGCCACCGTGGAAGATGCGCCGGGTGCCTATGCATCGCCGGAAGAATTCATCCATGACATCCAGCTGATCCTGGACAGTCTGGAAGCCAACAAGGGCAAGCATGCCGGTTGGTTCTCGGTACGCCGCCTGCTGTGGCGGGTGCGCACGTTTGGGTTCCATCTGGCGCGGCTGGATGTGCGGCAGGAGTCGAGCGTGCATTCGCGCGCGCTGGCGGAAGTGCTGGGCGGGCAGGATGCGTTCGATGCACTGGACGATGTTGCCCGCGCGCAGCTGCTGTCGCCGTATGCGGCCGGCAGCGCAGTGCTGGCACGTGGCGAGGACGAGGCCGGGCAGCGCCTGGACAAGGTGTTCGCGGCGCTGGCCGACGCACGCCGTCGCCACGGTGCCGATGCCCTGGGCAGCTACATCATCTCGATGGCGCATGACCGCGGCGACGTGCTGGCGGTACTGGCGTTGGCGCGCCGCGGTGGCCTGGTTGATGCGGACAATGCCGTGCCGCTGGATATCGCGCCGCTGTTCGAAACCGTTGACGACCTGCAGCGCGGCACCGCCACGCTGCGCGACCTGCTGGCCGATCCGGTCTACCGCGCGCATCTGGCTGCGCGCGACAACGTGCAGATGGTGATGCTGGGTTACTCCGACAGCGGCAAGGACGGCGGTATCGCCGCCTCGCGCTGGGGCCTGCAGCACGCCCAGGTAGAACTACTGGATACCGCCGCCGAATACGGCGTCAAGCTGACCTTCTTCCACGGTCGTGGTGGCTCGATCAGCCGCGGTGGCACCAAGACCACGCATGCGGTGAATGCCTCGCCGCGCGGCAGCATCGGTGGCCGCCTGCGCGTGACCGAGCAGGGCGAGGTGATCCATCGCAAGTACGGCATCCGCGCCTTGGCGCTGCGCTCGCTGGAGCAATCGGCAGGTGCGGTATTGCGTGCCAGCCTGCGCCCGCGCGCCGAGGAGCCGCGCGAGGAGCAGTGGAAGCCGGTGATGGCGCTGGTCGCCGAAAAGAGCTCGGTGGCCTACCGCGCCTTTGTCGGTGATGCGCAGTTCATGAATTACTTCCGCCAGGCCACGCCGATCGATGTGATCGAACGCATGACCCTGGGCTCACGTCCCTCGCGGCGTCTTGGCCAGGATGCGGCGCTGAGCAACCTGCGCGCGATCCCGTGGGTGTTTGCCTGGAGCCAGGCGCGTGCGGTGATCCCGGGCTGGTTCGGCGTGGGCAGTGGCCTGCAGGCGGCGGCCGACGCTGGTCACGAGCAGACCCTGCGCGATATGGCGCACGACTGGCCGTTCTTCGAAACCTTCCTCGACGATATGTCGATGGTGCTGAGCAAGGGCGATATCCATATCGCCGAACAGTTCTCGCGGCTGGCTGGCCCGCTGCATGATCAGTTCTTCCCGCTGATCCGCGAGGAGCTGGCCTTGACCGCACATTGGGTCAAGCGCCTGAGCGGCCAGCAGGAACTGCTGGAACAGGACCCGCGGCTGGCCTTGTCGATCCGCCTGCGCAATCCCTATATCGACCCGATCAGCATCCTGCAGGTGGATCTGCTGCAGCGCTGGCGCGCAAGCGACCGCCAGGACGAAGGCCTGCTGCGCGCGCTGGTGGCCTGCGTCAACGGCGTATCGCAGGGCGTGCAGAACACCGGCTAACCAGCATGTAGTGCCGAGCCATGCTCGGCAGAGGGATCGTCAGCAAGGCCATTGCCGAGCATGGCTCGGCACTACCGATGCGCCGGGTGCTTAGAGATCCGCTTCGCCCGAAGGATTGCTCTGCAGCAGCTCCAGATGGCGCTGCTCCATTTCCTGGCGCAGCTGGCGGCGGATCTGCGCGGCCGCGAAGCGCCGCTTCTCATCACTGGTCTCAGGCTGCAGCGGCGGTACCGGCGTCGGCCGGCCATCGTCATCCACCGCCACCATGGTGAAGAAACAGCTGTTGGCGTGGCGTACCGCGCCCTTGCGGATGTCCTCGGCCACCACCTTGATGCCGATTTCCATCGACGAGGTGCCGGTGTAGTTCACCGAGGCCAGGAAGGTCACCAGTTCGCCCACGGCGATGGGCTGGCGGAAGGTCACCTGGTCCACCGACAGGGTCACCACATAGTTGCCTGCATAGCGGCTGGCACAGGCATAGGCGACCTGGTCGAGCAGGCGCAGGATCGCGCCACCGTGGACCTTGCCGGAGAAATTGGCCATCTCCGGTGACATCAGCACGGTCATCGACAACTGGTGAGCTTTGTGTTCGTTCATGGCAACAACTGCAGATGCGGGACGAGCAGGCTACACCGTAGGGGCAAGGCGCGCTCGACAGCCGCACGTAGTGCCGAGCCATGCTCGGCAAGGGGCGTTACCCGGAAGGCCTCTGCCGAGCATGGCTCGGCACTACGGGAAGCAGGGTTTTGTAGTGCCGAGCCATGCTCGGCATTGGGCGTTACCGGGAAGGCTTCTGCCGAGCATGGCTCGGCACTACGGGAGGCAGGCATTTGTAGTGCCGAGCCATGCTCGGCATTGGCTCTACCGGGAAGGCCTCTGCCGAGCATGGCTCGGCACTACAGGTGGGGGCCTTACTGGAAGTTGTAGCGCACCACGTGGAAGAACACCGGCGCGGAGAACACCACTGAATCCAACCGGTCGAGGATGCCGCCGTGGCCTTCGATCATCTCGCCCCAGTCCTTGGCCCCGAGGCTGCGCTTTACTGCCGACAGCGCCAGCCCGCCCAGGAAGCCACAGATCACGATCAGCAGCGACAGTGCCGCCGACTGCAGCGGCGAGAACGGGGTGATCCACCACAGCGCCGCGCCCACGCCGGTTGCGGCCAAGCCACCGCCGACCAGGCCTTCCACTGTCTTCGACGGGCTGACCAGCGGTGCCAGCAGGTGTTTGCCGAACAGCTTGCCGAACACGTACTGCAGCACGTCGCTGAGCTGCACCACCAGCAGCAGGTAGAACAGCAGCATCAGGTTCTGCCCTTCGTAGCCGGGGATGCGCAGCAGCATCAGCGCCGGCGCATGGCTCAGGCAGAACACGGTGAGCATCACGCCCCACTGGATCTTGGTGTTGCGCTCGAGGAAGTTCTCGGTGTCACCGGACAGTGCCGATACCGCCGGCAAGGCGAGGAAGCCGTACACCGGGATGCACATCACGAACAGGCCGTACCAGTCGATGCCGATCAGCCAGTACTGCAGCGGGATGGCGATGTAGAAGCACAGGCACAGCGCCAGATGGTCGCCGCGGCGGGTGGGCGTCAGCGAAATGAACTCACGCAGCGCAAAGAACGACAGCAGGCCGAAGAACACCAGGGTGGCGATCTTGCCGAGTACGAAGCAGAACAGCAGCACCGCGGCCATCACCCACCACGCACGGATGCGCGCGTTGAGGTTGTCGACCACCGAGCCGGGTTTGATCCGGCCGAGGATGAAGCCGATCGCGCTGGCGAGTATCAGTACGCCGAACACGCCACCGATCATCCACCAGAAGCTGGGCGGTGCGCGGTCGATGGCCTGCTGCAGGAAACTGCCCAGCGGCAGCTGTTGGAAGACGTTGTTCATGCCAGCTCCACCACAGCGTTGCGGGCGCGTTCCAGGAACTGCGCCTTGTCCTCATCGGCGATGCGGTTGAGCGGCGCACCAAAACGCGCCGTGCACACCAGCGGCACCGGCACCAGGCTGCCCTTGGGCAGGGCACGGCGCGCGTTGTCCAGGTACACCGGTACCAGTTCCACATGCGGATAGTGCTGTGCCAGGTGGAACAGCCCGGCTTTGAACGGCTGCGGCAGCGGCTCGTGGTTGCGGGTGCCTTCCGGGAACAGGATCAGCGAATCGCCGGCATCCAGTGCGTCATGCAGTGGCTGCAGCGGATCGCCCACGCACTTGCTGCGGTCGCGCTCGATCAATACCGCATTGAAGCCCTTGTCGGCGATGATCTTGCGTACGCCCTTGCTCCAGTAATCGCGCGCAGCCACCGGGCGGGTACGCTCGCGCAGTGCTGGCGGCAATGCCGACCACAGTGCCACGGTATCCAGATGGCTGGCGTGATTGGCGAAGTAGATGCGCTGGGTGTCAGTGGGGCGACTGCCTACCCAGCGTGGGTAGGCGCCAATGAAGACCTTGACGGCGGCGACCAGCAGGCTGGATAGCATCAGGCACTTGCCTTCAGTTGCGCGGCGATGGCGCGGGTGCGGGTAATGCAGGTGACCAGCGAGCCGACGGCGATGACGATGGCCGCTGTAGGCAGTACGTAGGCAGTATTGCCGACCAGCTGTTCGATGATGGCCAGTACGCAGGCAATGGTAAGCACCGCCATGCGGTGCTGCTTCGCCATGGGCCCACGAAAGTCCTGCGGCAGGCCGAGGCTGGCGCCGGACAGGCGCACGTAGGCGGTGAGTGCGGCGAGCAGGGCCCCCAGCCAGCCCAGCCACGGCATGCCAGCGGCATAGCCCAGAGCGACGATCAACAGCGAGTCGGCGATGCGGTCGGGGTACTCGTTGTACAGCGCACCGGTGGGGGTCTGCTTGCCGCCTTCCATTGCCACCATGCCGTCGAGCAGGTTGCAGATCAGCCGTAGCTGGATACCGACGGCACAGGCGATCAGGCCGGGGATGCCGGGCCAGTACAGCAATGCGGCGGCGCCTGCGGCAGCAAAGAAGATGCTGAGTACCGAAATCTGGTTCGGTGTGACGGATGAGCGTGCCAGCGCGGCGCTGAGGGCTCGGGCCCAGCCGGTGGAACGGGCGGCAATTGGTCGACGGTCTTCCTTTCCCATGGGCCGATGGTAGTGCATTGGCGGTGACGGGGGACAGATTGGATGGCGTTGTGGCGGTAGAGGTGGGTGGGGAGGGTGTTGTTGAAGATGTGCGGAGTGGGCTTTCTAGCCTCTGCTTCTGTGGTCGCTTTTGTTGTGGCTTTGGCTTTGGCTGTGGCTGTGGCTGTGGCTGTGGACGTCCCTTCTCCCGCTTGCGGGAGAAGGTGCCCGGAGGGCGGATGAGGGGGCTTGTGGCTTCTTGCTTTGGCTTTTGCTGAAACCAAGACCCAAACCCAAGGCACCCTCATCCCAACCCTTCTCCCGCAGGCGGGAGAAGGGCTAGAGCCAAAGCCAAAGCCAAAGCGACAAGCACAACAAAAAAGGCCGCCCCTGCGGGCGGCCTTTCCTGTTCAAACGTTATTGCAGCCTTACTTCAGCTTTGCAGCCTTGCGCAGGGCTTCGGCGCGATCGGTCTGCTCCCACGAGAACGCGGTGGCGTTCTGGGTCTTGCCGTCGCCGTCGACGTACGAGAATTCCTTCGGCTTGCGGCCGAAGTGGCCGTAAGCAGCGGTCTGCTGGTACATCGGGTGGATCAGGTCCAGCATCTTGATGATGCCGTACGGGCGCAGGTCGAAGTGCGCACGGATCAGCTTCTCGATCTGTGCGTCCGGGATCTTGCCGGTGCCGAAGGTGGTGACCGAGATCGAGGTCGGCTCGGCCACGCCGATGGCGTAGGAGACCTGCACTTCGCACTTGTCGGCCAAGCCGGCAGCAACCACGTTCTTGGCGACATAACGGGCAGCGTAAGCGGCCGAACGGTCAACCTTGGACGGATCCTTGCCCGAGAACGCGCCACCACCGTGACGGGCCATGCCGCCGTAGGTGTCGACGATGATCTTGCGGCCGGTCAGGCCGCAATCGCCCACCGGGCCGCCGATCACGAAGATGCCGGTCGGGTTGATGTGCACCTTGTTCTTCGGCAGCTTGTCCAGCCATGCCTTCGGCAGCACCGGCTTGAGGATGTGCTCGCGCACGGCCTCGATCAGGTCCTTCTGCTTCACGCCCGGGTCGTGCTGGGTCGACAGCACCACCGCATCCAGGCCTTCGATCTTGCCGTCCTGACCGTAACGCAGGGTCACCTGGCTCTTGGCGTCCGGGCGCAGCCACGGCAGCGGCGAGTTCTTCTTCTTGCGGACCTTGGCCTGCTGCTCGACCAGGCGGTGCGAGTAGTAGATCGGCGCCGGCATGTATTCCGGGGCTTCATTGCAGGCATAGCCGAACATCAGGCCCTGGTCGCCAGCGCCCTGTTCTTCCGGCTTCTTTGCCTTCTTGTTGGTGCCATCAACGCCGGCAGCGATGTCCGGCGACTGCTTGCCCAGCATGTTGATGATGGCGCAGGTGTGGCCGTCGAAGCCGACGTTGGAGTTGTCGTAGCCGATTTCGTTGATGACGTTGCGGGTCAGTTCTTCGATATCGACCCACGCCGAGGTGGTCACTTCACCGGCGACAATCGCCGCACCGGTCTTGACCAGGGTTTCGCAGGCCACGCGGGCGCGCTTGTCCTGGGCCAGGATCGCGTCCAGCACCGCATCGGAGATCTGGTCGGCAATCTTGTCCGGATGGCCTTCGGAGACCGATTCGGAGGTGAACAGGTAGCTGGACATCGGGCTATATATCCCTTGATTCGGATGGAAAGATGGGCGCGAATGATACACGCTCGGCCCCTTGACGGAATAGTGCCGATGCGGCTGTTGCCATACGGTTAAGCCGGGGTCACCAAATTGCCGCAAATCCGCAACCGGCCTGCCTTGTGGCGGGCGCAGGCTCCCGGCCAATGGGCCGTCAGGGAGACCTTGCCATGCACCGGATCGAGCATCGCCTGCAGCAACGCTACCCCGATTGGTTCCACGGACCGCGCGGCCACCTGGCCCGGCCGCTGCTGCGTACCGTGGGGCGCTGGTCACGTTTTGCGCAGATGGACGCCTTCCTGCAGCGCAGTGCCGGGCTGCAGGGCTTTGCCTTTGTCAGCGCCGCGCTGGGCTTCCTGGATGCCGGTTATGCGGTGGACGCCGCGGCGCTGGCGCGGATACCGGCCAGCGGGCGGCTGCTGATCGTCGCCAACCACCCCTCCGGCGCGCTGGATGCGCTGGCCCTGCTGGATGCGGTGGGCAAGGTGCGCAGCGATGTGCGGATCATCGCCAACGACATGTTGCTGGAGCTGGAACCCCTGCGCGAGCTGCTGCTGCCGGTGCGCATCCTCGGCGGCCGCGCCCAGCGGGCCAGCCTGCAGGCGGTGGAACAGGCACTGCAGGCCGAGCAGTGCGTGATCGTGTTCCCGGCCGGGGAGGTCTCGCGGCTGTCGCTGCAGGGCATCCGTGATGGCCGCTGGAACCGCGGCTTTGTGCGTTTTGCCCGTGCCTGCGCGGCACCGGTGCTGCCGGTGCGGGTGCTGGCGCGCAACTCGGCGCTGTTCTATGGCGCCTCGGCGGTGTTCAAACCGGCCGGTACGGCGCTGCTGGCGCGGGAGATGTTCGCCCGCCGCAAACGCCCGCTGCGGCTGCAGATCGGCCAGCTGATGCAGCTGGACCCGCGGCAGGAGCCCGGCCAACAGCTGCAGGCGGTGCGCGATGCCCTTTACGCCTTGGGCACGGCAGCGCAGGACACCACCGCATCGGAGCAGCGCCCACAGCCGCTGGCCGCGCCGCTGCCTGCCGCCCAGCTGGCTGCCGCCATCGAGGCGACCGAGCTGCTGGGCCAGACCGGCGACGGCAAGCAGATCCGCCTGGCCCGCTGTGCTGCCGATTCACCGTTGCTGCTGGAGCTGGGCCGGCTGCGGGAGCTGACCTTCCGCGAAGTAGGCGAGGGCACCGGCCGCAGCCGGGACCTGGACGACTTCGATCCGCATTACCAGCACATCGTGGTCTGGGATGCGCCGGCCCAGTGCATTGCCGGTGCCTACCGGGTGATGCGCGGCGCACCGGCGCTGGCCCGCAGTGGCCTGCAGGGGCTGTATACCGCCGGCCTGTTCCGTTACTCGGATGACGCCATCCCGCGTATCGCCGAGGGGCTGGAGCTGGGCCGCAGCTTCGTGGTGCCGGCGTACTGGGGCAGCCGCAGCCTGGATTACCTGTGGCAGGGCATTGGCGCCTATCTGGCCAGCCAGCCGGGCGTGCGCTATCTGTTTGGCGCGGTGTCGATCAGCGCCGCGCTGCCGCGCGCGGCGCGTGAGCAGCTGGTGGCCTATTACCAGCATTACTATGGCGCGGGCGCCGGCCTGGCCGAGTCCAACCGGCCGTTCCAGTACTTTGCCGCGCCACCGAGTTTCGGCGAGCTGGACGCGCAGGCCGCCTTCGACGTGCTCAAGGCCAACCTGGCTGCGCTGGGCACCAGCGTGCCGATGCTGTACCGCCAGTACACCGACCTGTGCGAGCCGGGCGGCGCGCGCTTCCTCGCCTTTGGCGTGGACCCGGATTTCAGCGATTCCATCGATGGCCTGATCGAAGTGGACCTGCAGGCCATCCGCCCGCACAAACGCAAACGCTATCTGCGTGATGCCGGAGCAGTGGCATGAGTGCGGTGCCGGTGTTGCCGCCGCACCGGCGCGCAGTGTTCATCTCCGACACGCATCTGGGCGCGCGCCATTGCCATGCGGCGGAACTGGCGCGCTTCCTCGCCAGCCTGCGTTGCGAACGTCTGTATCTGGTCGGCGACATCGTCGATCTATGGTGGCTTTCCCATAAGCGTGCAACCTGGCAGCAGGCGCACAACGAGGTGATCGAAGCCCTGCATACGCTGCGCCGCGCAGGCACCGAGATCATCTACATCCCCGGCAATCACGACGCGCCCCTGCGGCGCACCTGCGGCCTGATGCTGCCGGCCATGCAGGTACGCCGCCGCGCCATCCACACCACCGCCGATGGCCGCCGCCTACTGGTGGTGCACGGTGACGACTACGACGGCGTCACCCATTTTGGTGGCCTGCAGGAGCGCTTTGGCGACTGGTTGTACTACCGCATCCTTACCGGCAACCGCCTGCTCAATGCCGTGCGGCGGCGGCTGGGCATGCGCTACTGGTCGCTGTCGGAGTTCCTCAAGCGGCAAAGTGGTGCGGCCGAGCGCTATATCGCGCGCTTCGTGCAGGCAGGACTGGCCGATGTGCGTCGGCGCGGCCTGGACGGCATCATCTGCGGCCATATCCATCGTGCCGCGCTGGTCGAGCATGACGGCCTGGTCTATGCCAATGACGGCGACTGGGTGGAAAGCCTGACCGCGCTGGCCGAGGACCCGGATGGCAGCCTGCGCCTGCTCGATCACTCCGGCCGCAGTCTGGTCTGCCTGCCGCCGGTAGCCCTTGCTGGCCAAGCGCCGCAGCCACAGGCGGCCTGAGCCAGCAGCGGGCGTTACTGCTTGCTAGCATCGGCGGCATGGATTCCCTCAGTCAGATCGTTCTCGGTGGCGCCCTTGCCGCCGCCATCACCCCCGCCGCCCATCGTCGCGCCGCCTTGCTGGCCGGTGCTGCGCTGGCCACGCTGCCGGATCTGGACGGCTTGGCGATCATGGCCTTCACCGACAACCCGGTGAGCCTGATGACGGTGCACCGCAGCTTCAGCCATTCGCTGTTCGTGCTGCCCTTGCTGGGCACCTTGATCTGGTGGTTGTACAAGCGCTTCGGCCATGGCCGCGTCGCCCAGGCGCCGAAGCGCTGGTGGTGGGCGATCGTGCTGGCGCTGGTGACGCATCCATTGCTGGATGCCTTCACTGTTTACGGCACGCAGCTGTGGTGGCCGCTGACGCCGCCACCGACAATGTGGTCCAGCGTCTTCATCATCGATCCGCTGTATACGATCTGGTTGTTGATCGCCTGCGGCATTGCCTGGTTCGCGCGTGCCCGGCCGTTGGCGCAACGCGCGCTGGTGGCGGGCCTGGTGTTGAGCAGCGGTTATCTGGGCTGGTCGTTGATCGCCAAGGCGCAGGTGGATCGGGTTGCCGCGCAGTCCCTGGCGCAGATGGGCCTGGCCGATGCGCCGCGTTTCTCGGTGCCGATGCCGTTCAACACTTTGCTGTGGCGGGTAGTGGCGATGACGCCGCAGGGCTATGTGGTCGGTGATCGCTCGCTATGGGCCGATCACGGGCCCATGCAGTTCCAGGGCTATCCGTCGAATGTGCAGGCATTGCGGCAGGCCGCCGATGTGCCTGCGGTGCAGCGGTTGGGCTGGTTCAACCACGGCTTCATGCGCGCGCAGGTAGTCGATGGCGAGCTGGTGCTCAGCGACCTGCGCATGGGCCTGGAGCCGGATTACAACTTCAACTTCGCTGTTGCCAGCGAACGCGGTGGCCAGTGGCAGGCGATGCCACCACGGCAGGTGATGCCGGCCTATCGACAGGCCGGCAATCGTGACGTGCTCAAGCAGCGTCTGGCGCAGGTGTGGCAGCGTATCTGGCGCGCGCCGGTGGCAAGCGGCGCCGCCGCCACTCAGTAGACCGTGGCGCGGGCCTGTACGAAGGAATAGAAGAACACGGCATTGGGGTCGTTCTGCACCTGGGTGAACTCGGCGCGCATGCCATCCACCGTGGCCTGGTCGACCTTGCCGGCTTCCAGCAGTTGCTCGGCCGCTGACAGCAGCAGTTCTTCCCACAGCGCGAACATCACCTTGCGCCTGGCGGGCTCGCGGTTGTCCAGGTGCACGGTCTTGGTCTGCGTCTGCACATCGCGGAAACCGCCGGCCAGCAGCAGGTTGCCCAGCTTGGCCCCGACGAACGGGTCACCGCCGCTGTCGATCTGGTAGTCGTTGAAGGCCATCCAGTAGCGCCACAGGTTGGGCGAGTAAGGGTCGAGCAGGAATGAGGCATTCATCACCTCGGTGACAAATACCGGTGAGCCCGGGCTCAGTACGCGGCGTACCTCGGCCAGTGCGCGCGCTGGTGAGGGCACGTGTTCCAGCACCCAGCACAGGAAGGCGCCATCAAAACTGCGGGGCTCGAAGGGCAGGTCGCTGGCGTTGGCGTGCTGGAACTCGGCGCGTTCCTGCAGCCACGGCACCTGCGCCAGATGTGCATTGGCGGCGGCCAACTGACGTTCGTTGAGATCGATGCCGGTCACCCGCAGGTCGGGGAAGCGGCGCAGCAGGATCTCGGTCTGCGCGCCGACCCCGCTGCCTACTTCCAGGATATGGCGGGCATTGCAGAAATCGATGTCATGGAAGATCGCCGGCTCGAACAAGCGGGCCTGCTTGCGCAGCCGGGCCTGTTCGGTGGCGGAGAAACCATGCAGGTAGGGGAAGTCGTTGAGGGTCATAAAGCAGTGTCATGCAACAAGCCCCAAGTATCGCCAGCGCCTGTTACCGCGGTGCATGCGCTGCGGAACCCAGCATTGCGCTGGCCGTGGCAATGCTGCCGTGGCAAGGGCCGGGCGCCAGCAGTCTGCTCATGGTCATTGGTTCTCAGCAATCGGCTCCGGGACCAGGCGGGCGGATGCGAGGGTGGATGGGGCGGCGCCGCGGGCGAGGCACGAAGATGGGGAGCGTATTTGTTCCGAAAATGAAACGAATCATTGGAATTTGAGTAATTGTTCTAATTTTGCTGACAAATACAATGGCCGCCAACAAGCACGGATCGGCCTGTCGCCGGTCTGCTTCTCCTTCCAAGGATCCGATCATGAGCAGCCAAGTCATCTCCCTGTACAAGAAGCGCCGTTCCCAGTACGCCCTCGGCAAGAATGTGCCGATCGGCCAGGCCGAGACCACCGAGCTGATCAAGCAGGCCATGCGCGAGGCGCCGTCGGCCTTCAACGCGCAGTCCTCGCGCGCGCTGATCCTGTTTGGTGCCGAAAGCCAGAAGTTCTGGGAACTGGCCAAGGATGAACTGCGCAAGATCGTGCCGGCCGAGGCCTTTGCTGCCACCGAAGGCAAGCTGACCAGCTTCGCTGCCGGCGCCGGCACCGTGCTGTATTTCGTCGACACCGACGTGGTGAAGGGTCTGCAGGAGCAGTTCGCGCTGTACGCCGACAACTTCCCGGTGTGGGCCGAGCAGTCCAACGGCATGGCCCAGTTCGCGGTGTGGACCGCACTGGCCGATGCCGGTATCGGTGCCAGCCTGCAGCACTACAACCCGCTGGTGGACGAGGCGGTGCGCAAGGAATGGGGCGTCCATGGCAACTGGCAGCTGCGTGCGCAGATGCCGTTCGGCTCCAACGAAGCGCCGTTCGGCGAGAAGAGCTACATGGAAGACGAAGCCCGTTTCAAGGTTTTCGGCTGAGCCACGTCGACGCGGATCTCTCCCCCGCGCGTTGATGCAGGCCAACCCGACCCGCCAGCCCCGCTGGCGGGTTTTTTCTGCAGGTCCTGTAGTGCCGAGCCATGCTCGGCAAGAGCCTTCCCGGCGAATACGGCCCCTCGTTTCGCGGCGGAGCCGCACAGCTTCACCAGTAGTGCCGAGCCACGCTCGGTAGAGGCCTTCCCGGCGAATGCGGCCCCCGTTTCGCGGCTGAGCCCGCACAGCTTCACCGGTAGTGCCGAGCCATGCTCGGCATAGGCCTTCCCGGCGAATGCGGCCCCCGTTTCGCGGCTGAGCCCGCACAGCTTCACCGGTAGTGCCGAGCCATGCTCGGCAAAGGCCTGCCCGAAAATCTGGATCGCACGCTCACGGTACGGACTCTGGGCTCGCCTGTGTCGCGACCTAAGCCGCGCCTGCCACCTCGGCATCGATCAGCGCGTTGAAATAATCACGGGTCAGGCGCAGCTGCGCATCGGCCGTTTCGGCGGCATTGACCACCGCGCGGAAGGCGGCGTTTTCCGGCCGGTCCTTGGCGTACCAGCCCAGGTGCTTGCGGGCGATGCGCACGCCCTGCGGTTCGCCATAGAAGGCATGCAGGTCGTTGAGATGGCCCAGCAGGATGTCGCGTACTTCCTCCACCGAGGGCGGTGGCAACTGCTCGCCGGTGGCCAGGTAGTGGGCGATCTCGCGGAAGATCCACGGCCGGCCCTGTGCGGCCCGGCCCACCATCACCGCATCGGCGCCGGTGTGCTTGAGCACCTGTTCGGCCTTGCGTGGTGAATCCACGTCGCCATTGGCCAGTACCGGGATTTTCAGCATCGCCTTGATCGCGGCGATGGTGTCGTACTCGGCCACGCCGGTGTAGTGCTGGTCGCGGGTACGGCCGTGGATGGCCAGCGCGGCGATGCCGCTGTCCTCGGCAATGCGGGCGATGGTCGGCGCGTTGCGCACGTCCGCGCACCAGCCGGTGCGGATTTTCAAGGTCACCGGAACGTCGACGGCATTGACCACCGCCTCGAGAATACGTGCGACCAGCGCCTCATCACGCATCAGTGCCGAGCCGGCCCAGGCGTTGCAGACCTTCTTTGCCGGGCAGCCCATGTTGATGTCGATGATCTGCGCGCCGTGATCGACGTTGTAGCGTGCCGCCTCGGCCAGCTGCTGCGGCTCGGTGCCAGCGATCTGCACGCTGATCGGGGCCGGTTCGCCAGCATGATCCATGCGATGGATGGACTTGCGGGTGTTCCAGAAACGGGGATCGCTGATCGTCATTTCCGACGCAGCCAGGCCCGCGCCCAGCCGTTTGCACAGCTGGCGGAAGGGTTTGTCGGTGACGCCGGCCATGGGCGCGAGCACCACGTTGGGTGCGATGGTGTAGGGGCCGATCTGCATGGGGCTATTGTACGGGGCGGGCCGCAACCCAGGCTGTAGGAGCGGCGGGGCCGCGAAGCGGCGAGTGCGCGAAGGACTGTAGAGCCTACCCGTCCCCGATCCTCCCCTGGCCTGCGGCAAAGGGAGGGGGCAAAGCCGGGCCTCAGACGTCGGCCGGCGTCATCTTCGGCATCGACAGGGCCGCGCCTTCGCTCTCGGTCGAACGCGCGGCGTACTGGTTGGCGAAGCGCACATGCTTGATGAACGACGCCTCCGGGGCCTGTGCCAGCGATGCGGCCAGCGCGCCATTGAAGGCATCCCCGGCGCCGGTGGTGTCCACCACCTGCACCGATTCGGCCGCCACGCGGTAGTAGGGTTGGCTGTCGCCGCGCAGCTTGTCCTCGTCGTGCGAGACAAACACGCCCACCGCGCCCAGGGTCACCACTACGGTGTTGCCGGACAACTTGCGGCACAGCGCGTGCAGGCTGGCACCATCCAGGGTGGCCACGTCATCGGCCTCGATGCGCTCGCCGACATGGCGGCCGAGCAGGGCCGCAAACTCGGTCTCGTTGGGAGTCAGCACGTCGGCCAGCTTGAGCAGGCCGATGGTGGACGGGGCATTGGCCGGGGCGGCGTTGAGCATGGTCAGCACGCCGGCCTCACGCGCCTGTGCCAGTGCCGCTTCGATGGTTTCCACCGGTGATTCCAGCTGCGCCAGCAGGACCTTGGCAGCGCCGATCAGGGCGGCATTGGCAGCCACGAAGCCCGTGCTCAACGAGGCGTTGGCGCCGGCGCCGATCACGATCGAGTTGCGGCCACGGCCATCGACGTAGATGCCCGCGGTGCCGGTGGGTTCGTCACTGGCTTCGGCCACCAGCGCGATGCCGTCGGCGCTGGCAAGCTGGCGGGCAAGCGCGCCCCCGGCATCGGCACCCAGGGCGCAGACGAAACTGGTCTGCGCGCCAGCGCGGCCTGCGGCCACGGCCTGGTTGAACCCCTTGCCGCCGGGGCCGGTGCTGTAGCGCCCGGCGATGGTCGCCCCCGGTGCAGGCAGGGCATCGCAGCGCCACACGTGGTCGACATTGAAGGAACCGGCAACGACAACAGAACTCATGGAATCTACGTCTCTAAGGTGGCGATGGATCAGCCGAAATGGGTCAGTACGCCGGCAATGGTGGCCGTCATCAGGGTGGCGATGGTACCGCCCAGCACGGCACGCAGGCCGAACTTGGCCAGGTCCTGGCGACGGTCCGGGGCCAGGCCGCCGATGCCGCCAAGCTGGATGGCAATGGAGCTGAAATTGGCGAAGCCGCACAGGGCGTAGGTGGCGATCAGGCTGCCTTCGGCGCTCAGTGACACCCCCGGTACCTGGCCATTGATGATTTTGGACAGATCCATATAGGCCACAAATTCATTGATCACCAGCTTCTGGCCAATCAGCGAACCGACCGTGGTGGCGTCGGCCCACGGGGTGCCGATCACCCAGGCGATTGGGGCCAGGATGTAACCGAAGATGGTGGCCAGGTTGGTCGGCTTGCCCAGCACGCCGGCCAGGCCGGTGACGTCGCCCAGCCAGGTCAGCGGGGCATTGAGCAGGGCGATCAGGGCGATGAAGGCCAGCAGCATGGCACCGATGTTCAGGGCCAGCTTGAGGCCGTCGGCAGCACCGCCGGCGGCGGCGTCGATGATGTTGGAGGCAGTCTTTTCCACTTCCATCTTTACCGTGCCACGGGTCAGCGGGGTCTCGGTTTCCGGCACCAGCAGCTTGGCGATGACCAGGGTGGCCGGTGCCGCCATGATCGATGCCGCCAGCAGGTGCTTGGCGTAGAAGGCCTGCGCCACCGGGTCGCCGCCGCCGAGCATGCCGACATAGGCGGCCAGCACGCCGCCGGCGATATGGGCCATGCCGCCGATCATCATGGTGATCAGTTCGGACTGGGTCATCTTGGAGATGTACGGGCGCACCGTCAGCGGCGCCTCGGTCTGGCCGATGAAAACGCTGGCGCAGACGCTGGTGGTTTCGGCGCCCGACACGCGCATGACCTTGGTGATGGCCCAGGCCATGACGCGGACGATGGCCTGCATCACCCCCAGGTGGTACATCACGCCCATCAGTGCCGAGAAGAAGATGATGGTCGGCAATACCTGGAAGGCGAAGATGAAGCCGTACTTCGGCACATCCATCAGGCTGCCGAAGATGAAGTTGGAGCCTTCGTTGACGAAGCTCAGGATCTTGACGAAGCCCTGGCCCAGCCAGTCGAACACGTCGCGGCCGCCGGGGACCAGCAGGACCAGTGCGGCAAAGGCGATCTGCAGGGTGATGCCGGTGACGATGAGCTTCCAGTCCACCGCTTTCTTGTTGTTGGAGAACAGCCAGGCGATGCCGAGCAGCACCACCAGGCCGAACAGGCCGAAGCCGATCCTGCCCAAACCTTCGACCATGAGTAATCCCCGGGCATGCCCGCAAAAGACGCAAGCCTAGTCCAGCGGCTGATGGCGAGCAAGAATTACCAAGGCATAAGCCGCCATTTGCCGCGAATGCGCCGGTATCGGCAAGGTCCGGGTACTTAACGGGACAATAGCCACGGTTACACTGATGGCCCCCGCGCGCCAACCGTGCGCGCCGTTTCCTGGAGCCAGCCATGCAATACCGTCGTCTTGGGTCATCCGGCCTGCAGCTTTCCGCATTGTCCTTTGGTGCCTGGGTGACCTTTGGCAGCCAGATCAGCCGGGATGAATCCCGCAACCTGATCGCCGCGGCCTGGGATAACGGGGTCAATTTCTTCGACAACGCCGAGGGCTATGCCAAGGGCCGCGCTGAGCAGGTGATGGGCGATGTGATCGCCGACCTGCGCCTGCCACGTGATGGCTATTGCGTGTCTTCCAAGGTGTTCTTCGGCTCGGCCGAGGAGCCGGCCCCGACCCAGCGCGGGCTGTCGCGCAAGCATGTCACCGATGCCTGCCATGCCGCGCTCAAGCGGCTGCGGGTGGACTATCTGGACCTTTATTACTGCCACCGTCCCGATGCCGAGACCCCGATCGGCGAGACCGTGCTGGCCATGGACGCGCTGATCCGCCAGGGCAAGGTGTTGTATTGGGGCACCTCGGAGTGGTCCGGGGCGCAGATCGCCGAGGCAGTAGCTTTTGCCCGCGCCAACCATCTGTATGCGCCCAGCATGGAGCAGCCGCAGTACAACCTGCTGCACCGCAAGCGCGTGGAGCAGGAGTACGCAGGGCTGTATGCCGACGCCGGGCTGGGCACCACCATCTGGTCGCCACTGGCCTCGGGCCTGCTGACCGGCAAGTACAACGATGGCATCGCCGCCGATTCGCGCTTGGGCCAACCGTCGCTGGAATGGCTGCAGGGTGCGGTGCTGGGCGAGCCGGCCGATGATCGCCTGGGCAAGGCGCGGCGCTTTACCGCCCTGGCCGCCGAGCTGGGTGAATCGCCGGCCCAGCTGGCCATTGCCTGGTGCCTGCGCAACCCGCAGGTATCCAGTGTGATCCTGGGCGCCAGCCGGGTATCGCAGCTGGAAGAGAACCTGCGCGCGCTGGATGTGCTGGCGCGGGTGGAAGAGGGCGCCTGGCAGAAGATCGAGGCCATTTTCGCCTGATTGCGCTGTGGTAGTGCCGGGCCATGCTTGGCAAGGTCTTGCCAGTGGGGGTTCAAGCCCGGGCATGGGTGGGAGTAAATCGCGAGGCCATTGATCAGGCAGCTTGCGGGCCGGGTGGTGGCGCCAGTGCTGTCAGCGTCGCGGCTTGCGCCGCTTCCATGGTGCTGATGATGGGCTGGTAGGCCTCTGCCGAGCATGGCTCGACACTACCTGGCCCTCCCTTGCGCCACAGGCGTAGGGGAGGCTTTGGGGGATTGGCTTTTACGCCTTCCGGCGTAGCAGGCTTGGCGGCTTACGTCGCTCTTGCCTTGGTTGTTGAAAATAGTTCTTGCATCGCTATTGAGAATCATTATCATCAACTCCGTCCCCAGCACGGAATCACGATGATGTCCGCTCAGCCCATTCTGCTTCGCCCGCGTACCCTCCACCTGCCGCAGCGTCCGGTCCAGTTGATGTCGGCCGACGGTGCAATCGACAGCAGTGCCCTGCTCAAGGGCCAGCGCGAAATCCTGATCCAGCACGGCGACAAGGTGTACCGCCTGCGCCATACCAGCAACGACAAGCTGATCCTGACCAAGTAATACCGGCCGCGTTCGCCCGCCAGCCGCCATCGCGCGCGGCAAGCCTGAATCGCACAGCTCTCTCCCCCCTTGGCCGCGGCCGGCCTGTTCGCAGACCGGCCGTCCCGCCAAGGGTTTTGTTTACCCACCGATTCCAGGTTCCCATGATCCGTCCAACTGCCTTGAGCGCTGCCCTGTGGGTGGTGCTTTCCCCCGCGTATGCCGAAACCTCGGCCGCGCCCGACGTCCACGACTTCGACCGTGTGCAGGTCACCGCAACCCGTACCGAGCGTGCGGTCAGCGATGTGGCGGCCACCGTGGATGTGATTGACCGCGAGCAGATGGACAAGCAGTTGGCCAACGACATTGCTGATCTGGTGCGCTATGAGCCGGGCGTATCGGTTACCCGCAGCACCACGCGTTTCGGCCTGGGTGGCTTCCGCATTCGTGGGCTGGACGCCAACCGCGTGCTGATCCAGACCGACGGCATCGCCATGCCGAAGAGCTTCAACATCGGCAGCTTCGCCAACAGCAACCGCGATTTCACCGACCTGGAAACGCTCAAGCGCGTGGAAATTGTGCGCGGGCCGGCCAGTTCGCTGTACGGCTCCGATGCGCTGGGCGGGGTGGTGGCCTTCGTCACCAAGGATCCGGCGGATTACCTGAAGGACGGCAAGGACAGCTACGTCGGGCTGAAGTTCGGCTATGACGGTGACTGGAAAGGCCTGCTTGGCAGCGTGACCACTGCCTTCGGCGGCGAGCGCTGGAGCGGCATGGTCAATGTCAATCACCATCAGGGCCAGGAAACCGCCAGCAAGGGCGATGTGCACAGCCAGGACTACACCCGTACCGCCGCCAATCCGCAGGAGCGCGACGGCCGCAGCGTACTGTCCAAACTGGTTTACGCGCCTGACGATACCCAGCGCTTTCGTCTGACCGTGGAAGGCAACGAGGACATCACCGATACCGATGTCTATTCATCGGTCAACGCCAACCATCCGGTCGCGGCCTCGCGAACCACCACCAGCATGCGCGCACACGACAAGCAGACCCGGGCGCGGCTCTCGTTCGGCCATGAAATGGATGCACTGCAATCGGCATTCGCCGACAGCCTTACCTGGCAGGTCTACCGGCAGGACAGCGAGACCACCCAGGTCACCGACGAAGGTCGGGTCAACGGCAGCCGTCGCCACCGTGAGTTCAACTTCGACCAGCGCGTGTACGGCGCACAGGCGCAGTTCAACAAGGCGGTGCAGACCGGTACGGTCGAGCATGCGCTGACCTGGGGCTTCGATGGTGCCTGGACCGAGATCCGACAGAAGCGGGATGGTTTCCAGGTGCTGGCCAATGGCACGGTGAGCAGCAACATCTCGCCGGACAGTTTCCCGGTACGTGATTTCCCCATCAGCAAGACCACCGAGCTGGGCCTGTACGTGCAGGATGAGATGCGCCTGGCCGATGGGCGACTGTCGCTGGTGCCGGGCCTGCGCGTGGACCACTACCGGCTGAAGCCGGAGCTGGACACGATCTTCAGCGAGGACAACCCGGGCATGGCGGTGGCCGCGTTGAACAAGACCAGCGTGTCACCGAAGTTGGGCATGGTGTTGCGGCTGGACGAACAATGGTCGCTGTTTGCCGGCTATGCGCATGGCTTCCGCTCGCCACCGTACAACGACGTCAACCTGGGCTTCACCAACCTGGCCTTCGGTTACACCGCCATCCCCAATCCGGACCTGAAGCCGGAAACCAGCAACGGGCTTGAACTGGGCATCCGCTACATCAGCCCGGCTGCCTATCTGAGCCTGAGCGGCTATTGGAACGACTACCGCGATTTCATCGAATCGCAGCGCTATGTCGGGCGCAATGCGCAGGGCCTGATGGTATTCCAGTCGCAGAACATCGCCGATGCGCGCATCTATGGCAGCGAGCTCAAGGCCGGTGTGGATTTCGGTGAACTCGCGCAGGCATTGGACGGTTGGGGCTTGCGCGGTGCCGTGGCCTGGTCGCACGGGCAGAACCGCACCGAGGATGTGCCGCTGGATTCGGTGGATCCTCTGCGTGCCACGGTCGGGCTGCTGTATGACCGCGAGCAGTGGGGCGTGGAACTGGCAGGCACGTTTGCCCGCCGCAAGGATCGCGTGGCGTCGGCCGATGTCTATCGACCCGCGGGCTATGGCGTGCTCGACCTGATGGCGCATTGGGAGTTCACCCCCGGCTCGCGGTTCAACCTTGGCGTGTTCAACCTCACCGACCGCAACTACATCGAGTGGTCCGGCATCACCTCCACGCTGGCTGCCGGCAGCAGCGTCGTGGATCGTTTCAGCAGCCCCGGGCACACGGTATCGGCCAGCGTCTCGGTGTCCTGGTAAGCAAACGGTTCCTCCAGGAACCCGGCGATGGACCGCAAAACGGCCAGGGATGGCCTTCTTTCAACCCCATTAGGAACGCCCATGAAGCTGTCTTCCGCCAGCCTGCCGCTGCTGCTTGTCATCAGCACCGCCGCCAGCGCCGCCCCTGCCGACATCGCCCGCGACCACGACAGCATCCTCAGGATGCAGGGTGAATACACGGTCGATTTCGCCTTCGACGAAACCGTGCTGCTCAAGCCTGGGTATGAGCGTGCGCCGGCCATGCGCAGTGGCGGCGATGAAGTGGTGATCGTGGTCGAGGACAGCCCGCGCCGGGTGGTGCTGCAGCACCTGCTGGTGGACAGCAAGAGCGGTCACGTCACCAAGCATTGGCGCCAGGATTGGGTCTACGAGGCGGCGCATCGCTTCGAGTTCAGTGCCGACCAGACCTGGACGGTGCGCTCCATTCCCGCGGAGCTCAACCAGGGGGCATGGACGCAATGCGTCTATGAGGTCAGCGATGCGCCACGCTACTGCGGCACCGGCCGCTGGAGCTATGACAACAATGTACCTACCTGGACCAGTGACCTGAGCTGGCGGCCGCTGCCGCGCCGCGAATACACCCGGCGCAGCGATTACAACGCGCTGGCCGTGGTCAACCAGCACACGCTCACCCCCAATGGCTGGACCCACGAGCAGTTCAACACCAAGGTGCAGCGCAATGCCGACGGCAGCCAGGTGGAGATCGCACGTGAGTTTGGCTTCAACGATTACATCAAGACCACCGAGGTCGACTTCGGCCCGGCCCGCGTGTACTGGGCGGCCACTGCGCCGTTCTGGGCGCAGGTGCGGCAGCGCTGGGGGGCGTACCTGGGCAAGGCACCGGGCGTGCACCTGAAGACCAAGCTGGATGGCATGGCGATGATCATTCCGCTGTTCGAACAGGCGCAGGCCATCCAGGACGGTGCTGCGCTGGACCCCGGCAAGATCGATGCGGTGTTCGCACAATACGTCGAAGCCGCCCAGTGACCGGGCCCCGCACTTGACCATGTCAGGTGCAGAAGTCCCGGCAGGCGCAGCATAAGCAGCGAAACACGCGGGGCCGGCAGGACTGAAGGGCCGCCAGCTAATCCCCCACTCCTGCGCCTGCGGCGCAGGAGTGGGGACTGATCGCGCAGGGTCAAGCTCACTCCTTGAACATCAGCAGCGCCGCCAGCAGGATCAGCGCGAACGCAGCCCAGTGATTCCATTTCAGCGGTTGCCCCAGATAAGTGGCGGAAAACACCGCGAAAACGACTAGGGTAATGACCTCCTGCATGCCCTTCAGCTGCGGCGCCGAGTACACCGCGCTGCCCAGCCGGTTGCCTGGTACCTGCAGGCAATACTCGAAGAAGGCGATGCCCCAGCTGACCAGGATCACCGTCAGCAGGGGCGCGGACTTGTATTTCAGGTGCCCATACCAGGCCACGGTCATGAAGACGTTGCTGGCGACCAGCAGGAGCACGGGGTACAGGTAGGCGGTGAAGGGCGCGCTGGGCATGTGCAGATTCTTCGGAGCGGGTCGATAGGATAGGCGGGCAGGGTGGTCCCGCCGGGATGTCGCAGGCGGTGGTTTCATTCAAAACCATTCCCGTTCCACTCTCTTCACATGATTTCTACTCCGGGTACGGCATCTTTCACAAAGCTGAAGACTAGGAGGCTCCATGCGACAGACAAAGGAATCGGCAGGGCTCGTGTTGGTTGTCGAAGACAACCGCAACATCTCCGAGATGATTGGCGAGTACCTGGAAGGCAAGGGGTTCGAGGTGGACTACGCGGTCGATGGCCTGGACGGCTACCGGCTGGCCGCCGAGAACAGCTACGACGTGGTGGTGCTGGACTTGATGCTGCCGCGCCTGGATGGCATCGAGGTCTGCCGGCGGCTGCGCAACGAAGCGCGCAAGTCCACCCCGGTACTGATGCTCACCGCCCGCGACACGCTGGATGACAAGCTCACCGGCCTGGGCTATGGCGCGGATGATTACCTGACCAAGCCCTTCGCCATCCAGGAACTGGAAGCCCGCCTGCGCGCCCTGATCCGCCGTGAACGCCGCCAGGTCGGGGCCGAGGTGCTGAAGGTGGCGGATCTGGTGCTGGACCCGGTGAGCATGCGTGCCACCCGTGCCGGCAACGAGCTGCAGCTCTCGCCGATCGGCCTGCGCCTGTTGACCATCCTGATGCGCGAGTCGCCGCGGGTGGTCACCCGCCAGGAGATCGAGCGTGAGATCTGGGGCAATGGCCTGCCGGATTCGGACACCTTGCGCAGCCATCTGTACAACCTGCGCAAGATCATCGACAAGCCGTTCGACCGCCCCCTGCTGCACACCGTGCAGAGCGCCGGCTATCGCATTGCCGATATCGGCCAGCCCATGGGCTGATGCGGCAGTCAGGCGTGATGGGTTCAGGCAGGCACCGCTGCATGCCAGCTGCAGCGGCCTTTCCTGGCTGTACCCCCGCATACAGCCGGCTTGAATCCCTATAATTGCGCCAGCTTCGGGGGGGAGCGGAATGCCATACGGGTTGCCGCGCAAATTGAGAAGGGCGTTCATCGTGCAGGCGCTGCTGGCGAGCCTGGCGGTGTTGGTGGGCGGCTATCTGGTTGCGCTGGTGATCAAGCATGGCCTGGTGCAGGAGGTGCTGCGCGAGGAAGCCGTACACTTCTGGAGCGCCTACGCCCGCGACCCCCGGCATCCCGCTCCGGACACCCTCAACCTGCAGGGCTATCTGCAAGCGGCCGGGGCTGGCCAGAACACGCTGCCGCCGGCGCTGCAGCCGCTGCAGCCCGGGTTCCATGAGCTCAAGGACGCCGGCCTGCTGGTCCTGGTGGATGAGCGCAAGGAAGGGCGGTTGTACCTGGTGTTCCAGCGTGCGCAGGCCCAGCGCGCCGCGTTCTGGTTCGGGGTGGTGCCGGTGCTGCTGGTGCTGCTGGCGATTTACGGGGCCAGTTGGATCACCTACCGGGCCTCGTGGCGATTGGTATCGCCGGTGGACTGGCTGGCCCGGCGGGTGGCGCAATGGGACCCGCGCCACCCGGATGTCCACGAACTCTCGCCCGAGCGCCTGCCGGCCGATGTACAGGGGGAAAGCCGGCAGCTGGCGCTGGCCCTGCATGCGATGGCCGGCAAGGTCAGCGAACACGTCGCCCGCGAGCGCAATTTCACCCGCGACGCCAGCCATGAGCTGCGCACGCCGCTCACCGTGATCCGCATGGCCAGCGACATCGGTCTGGCCGACCCTGACCTGACGCCACGCCAGCAGCGCAGCCTGCAGCGCATCCAGCGTGCCGGGCGCGACATGGAGGCGGTGATTGATGCCTTCCTGCTGCTGGCCCGCGAAGTGGACGTGGAGCCACAGTCGGAGCTGTTCGATGTCGGTGAGCTGGTGCGCTACGAGGCAGCCAATGCTGCCGAGCTGCTGAAGGACAAGCCGGTGCGGATGACGGTCTCGATCGACGGCGCGCATCCGCTGGTGGCACCGCCGCGGGTCATGCACGTGGTGGTGGCCAACCTGCTGCGAAATGCCTGCCAGTACACCGACGCCGGCCAGGTGGAAGTAAGGGTGGCAGACGGCAAGGTGGTGGTCCGCGACACCGGCATCGGCATGAGCGCCGAGGCGCTGGGGCATATCTATGAGCCGTTCTACCGTGCTGACCGCAACCAGAGCCACGGTGTTGGGCTGGGCCTGCCCATCGTGCGCCGTCTCTGTGAACGCTGCGGCTGGCGCATCCAGCTGGAAAGCGCCGAGGGGCAGGGCACCACTGCCACCCTGCACTACGGCTGAGCCGGCCTGGCAGCCCTGGTTCCGCTGGGTTGACGGCAGATGTGGCAAAATTACCGATTGCTCATCCAGCCGCTGGTATCTGTCAGATGACGGTTTCCTCGTTTTCCCTCTCATCGCTTCACCGTGACAAGGTGATCGGCATGGTGTGCCGTGGCTGACCAGATGGGGCATATGCCGCGTGGTCCCGGACGTATCTTCAAGGCGGCCAAGTGGTCCTGGCAGGGCTTGAGGGCTGCGTGGCTGCACGAATCCTCGTTCAGGCTGGAGGTCTGCCTGTTCGTGGTACTGGCACCGCTGGCACTGTGGCTGGGCCAGACCCCGGTGGAACAGGTATTGCTGATCGGCTCGATGCTGCTGGTCCTGGCCATGGAACTGGCCAATTCCGCCATCGAGGCGGTGATCGAGCGCTACGGCCCGGAGTACCACGTGCTGGCCGGGCGTGCCAAGGACATGGGCTCGGCTGCGGTGTTCGTGCTGATGATGAATGTGCTGCTGTGCTGGGGCCTGATCCTGGTGCCGCGTCTGCTCTGATTTCAAACCGGCGTCAGGTGGCGTTGGTGATCTGGTTTTACTGAAGGATTTTCCGCATGTCTTTAGAGTTTTTGGCTGACCCGAACGTATGGGTAACCCTGTTCATGCTCAGCGCACTGGAAATCGTGCTCGGCATCGACAACCTGGTATTCATCTCCATCGCCGTCGGGCGCCTACCCGAGGAGAAGCGTCCGCTGGCGCGTCGCGTCGGCATCGCGGTTGCCTGCATCACCCGCATCATGCTGCTGATTTCGCTGGCTTATCTGGCGCACATGGAGAACAACCTGTTCACCGTGGCAGGCATGGGCATTTCGATCCGTGACCTGGTGTTGATCGTGGGCGGCCTGTTCCTGCTCTACAAGGGCATCAAGGAAGTCCGCGAGCTGGTCAGCGGTGGCGAAGATGCCGACCCCACCACCACCAAGGCCTCCGCGGCTTTTGGCATGGTCATCGCGCAGATCGCGGTGATCGACATCGTGTTCTCGCTGGACTCGGTGATCACCGCGGTCGGGATTGCCGACCACATCCCGGTGATGGTCTGCGCGGTGCTGCTGGCAGTGGCGGTGATGCTGCTGGCGGCCAATCCGCTGGGCCGTTTCATCGACGCCAACCCGACCGTCAAGCTGCTGGCCCTGGCCTTCATCCTGATGGTGGGTGCGGTGCTGGTGCTGGATGGCCTGGACGTGCACGTACCCAAGCCCTACATCTATGCCGCGATGGGCTTCTCGGTGCTGGTGGAGTGGCTGAACCTGCTGATGCGCCGCAATGCAAAGGCGCACCACGTGCCGGGTTCGGACAACTGGTAAGTGTTTGCCGGCCGGCATTGCCGGCCGGCAACAGGACCCCAAGGGCCGGCTCTGCCGGCCCTTTGTCTTTTGAAGGAGCGCCGTAAGCCGCGAAGCTGGTGCAGCTGTCGGTGCGGGGACGCCTTCAATTTGGCGGATGGCCGGCTTCGCGGCTGACGCCGCCCCCACGGTACCCACACACTCAAGATCATGTAGCCCGGGTAAGCGCAGCGCACCCGGGGGGCGGATCCCATGGTCCTTCCGGGCTCGCGCCGACCGCCCCGGGTGCGCTGCGCTTACCCGGGCTACGCGGTGCTCCGGCCCGATCCGATCCGGCCGGTGCTCCCGCCCGGAGGATCTTTGCAGACCTTGAACAGGCAACGTGGCATCCTCGGCACTCCAGCCTCACAGGGTCCGACCCATGCGCCAGTACCTTCGCCTGATGTTGCTCGTCATCGCGGTGATTTCCATTTCCGGTTGCGGTTACAACGCCATCCAGCAAAAGGACGAGGCGGTCAAGGCCGGCTGGTCCGAGGTGCTCAACCAGTACAAGCGCCGCGCCGACCTGATCCCCAACCTGGTCAATACCGTGCAGGGCTATGCCCAGCAGGAGCGCCAGGTGCTGACCGAGGTCACCAATGCCCGTGCCAAGGTGGGGCAGATCCAGGTCAATGCCGACGATGCCGATTCGCTCAAGCAGTTCCAGCAGGCCCAGGGCGAACTGGGCAGCGCGCTGTCGCGGCTGCTGGTGGTCAGCGAGAACTACCCCACGCTGAAGTCGGACCAGAACTTCCGTGACCTGCAGGCGCAGCTGGAAGGCACCGAGAACCGCATCACCGTGGCCCGCGGCCGCTATATCCAGCTGGTGCAGGACTACAACACCTATATCCGTTCGTTCCCACAGGTGATCACCGCCAAGATGTTCGGCTATGCGGCCAAGCCCAATTTCACCGTGGACAACGAAGCGCAGATCGCACAGCCGCCGGCGGTGAACTTCGGTACCCAGCCGGCAACCCCGCAGCAGACCCCGCCGCAGCCTGCCCCGGCACAGTGAGCCGGGCGCGATGAGCGCGTTGCTGCAGCGGCTGGGCCTGTTGCTCTGCCTGCTCGGCCTGGGCTGGGCAGGGCCGCTGCTGGCCCAGCAACTGGCGCCGATCCCGCCGCTGGATTCGCCGGTGGTCGATACCACCGGCACCCTGGATGCGGCGCAGAAGCAGGCCCTGGAACAGCAGGCGCTGGCCCTGCAGCAGCGCAAGGGCGCGCAGTTGCAGGTGCTGGTGGTGCCGACCACCCAACCGGAAGACATCGCCCAGTACAGCACCCGCGTTTTCGACCAGTGGGCGATTGGCCGCAAGGGCGTGGATGACGGTGTGTTGCTGCTGGTTGCCAAGGACGACCGGCGGGTACGGATCGAGCCGGGTTATGGGCTGGAAGGTGCCATTCCCGATGCCATCGCCAACCGGGTGATCCAGGAATACCTGGTGCCGCATTTCCGCCAGGGCGACTATGCCGGTGGCATCACTGCGGCCAGCGCGATGCTGGTCAAGGTCATCGATGGCGAAGCGCTGCCGGCGCCGGTCAGCAGCAATCGCGCCAATGGCAGCGGCGGCAGCGGCGACTCGATTTTCTTCTTCGCCATCCTGATCGGCGCCTTTGCATCCACCTTCATGCGCATGCTGCTGTCCAAGCTGCCGCGTCCGGTCCGTGGTTTGGCGGCCGGGCTGATCGCCGGTGCCTCCGGTTGGCTGCTGTTGTCGGTGCTCGGCGGCGGTATCGCTGCATTGGTGGCCTTTTTCCTGTCCTTGGGCAAGGCCTCCCCGGGCGGTTTTGCCCGTGGCGGCGGCTGGGGCGGCGGCGGCTTTGGCGGCGGGGGTTTTGGAGGGGGCGGCGGCTTCGGCGGTGGTGGTGGCTGGGGTGGTGGCGGCGGACGATCAGGAGGCGGTGGCGCCTCGGGGAGTTGGTGATGCGGTGGTTGCGCCATCTGTTCGCGCCTGCGGCGCAGGCCGCATTCCCGCCGGCCAGCCTGGACCGGATAGCCCAGGCCATTGCTGACGGGGAAAAGCGGCACAGTGGGCAGGTGATGTTCGCGGTCGAGTCAGACCTGTCGCTGACCCTGCTGTGGCAGGGGATCAACGCCCGCCAACGCGCTGAACATGCTTTCGCCGTGCTGCGCACCTGGGACACGCAGGCCAACAATGGGGTGCTGATTTACCTCTTGTTGGCCGACCATGCCATCGAGATCGTTGCCGACCGCGGGCTTCGCGCCCAGGTGGACGAGGCGCAATGGCAGTTGGTCTGCGAGCACCTGCGCCAGCAGCTGAACGAACGCGGCCACGAAGCGGCTGTGCTGGCGGCCGTGAACGAGGTGTCCGACCTGCTGGCGGCGCGGTTTGCGCCCGATCCGGCGGGCCGCAGCCACAATGAACTGCCGGACCGGCCGCAACTGCTTGGTTGAACCGGCTTGTGGGGCGGGGACCCTGCCCCGAGAATAGGAGATCGTTCGTTTGGCAGTGTCTACATGATCTATCTCCACGACATCGACCCCATCGCCTTCTCGCTGGGGCCGATCAAGGTGCACTGGTACGGCATCATGTACCTGCTGGGTTTTGCCGCCGCCTGGTGGTTGGGCCGCAGCCGCATCCTCGCCGGGCGCCTGCCGGGCGTGGGCATGAACGGGTTCTCCGACCTGTTGTTCTACGCCATGCTGGGCGTCGTATTGGGTGGCCGCATCGGCTACATGCTGTTCTATGCCACCGCTGAGTTCCTGCACAACCCACTGATCCTGCTGCGGGTGTGGGAAGGCGGCATGAGCTTCCACGGTGGCCTGCTGGGCGTGCTGATCGCCGGCTGGTGGTGGACCCGCAAGCACAAGCTGCATTTCTTCGACACCATCGATTTTGTCGCGCCGTTGGTGCCGCTGGGTCTGGGCCTGGGGCGGTTGGGCAACTTCATCGGTGGCGAGCTGTTCGGCAAGTTCACCCATGCCGGTTGGGGGGTGATTTTTCCGCATGCGCCGTTGAAGGACATTCCCGCGGGCCTGCCCAGCATGCAGCAGCTGCTGTCGGCTACGCAGATCCAGCAGGACTACGCTGCCGGCCTGCTCAATCAGTACGCACGCCACCCCTCGCAGCTGTACGAAGCGCTGCTCGAGGGCCTGGTGATGTTCCTGGTGTTGTGGTTCTACTCGATGAAGCCACGCCCGCGTTACGCGGTGTCGGGCCTGTTCGCCTTGATGTACGGCAGCTTCCGTTTCCTGGTCGAGTTCGTGCGCATGCCGGACAACGGCATGTATGTGGCGTTCGATTGGCTGACCCGCGGCCAGATCCTCAGCCTGCCGTTGATCGTGCTGGGCCTGGGATTGCTGGCCATGTCGCGGCGCGCGCCGGTGTTGCAGCCGGTACTCCCATTGGAAGAGAAGGCATGAAGCAATATCTGGATCTGCTGCAGCATGTGATGGAGCACGGCACCGAGAAGTCCGACCGCACCGGAACCGGCACGCGCAGCGTGTTTGGCTGGCAGATGCGCTTCGACCTGAACCAGGGCTTCCCGCTGGTCACCACCAAGAAGCTGCACCTGCGCTCGATCATCCACGAGCTGCTGTGGTTCCTGAAGGGCGATACCAATATCGGCTACCTGAAGGACAACAAGGTCAATATCTGGGACGAGTGGGCCGATGCCAATGGCGACCTCGGCCCGGTCTACGGCAAGCAGTGGCGCAGCTGGGCCACCACCGATGGCCGCGAGATCGACCAGATGCAATGGCTGGTGGACGAGATCAAGCGCAACCCGGATTCGCGGCGGCTGGTGGTCAGCGCCTGGAACGTGGGCGAGCTGTCGCAGATGGCGCTGATGCCCTGCCACAACCTGTTCCAGTTCTACGTGGTGGACGGCAAGCTCAGCTGCCAGTTGTACCAGCGCAGCGGTGACATCTTCCTCGGCGTGCCGTTCAACATCGCCAGCTATGCCTTGCTGACGCATATGGTGGCGCAGGCGACCGGACTGGGCGTCGGCGATTTTGTGCACACGCTGGGCGATGCGCACATCTATTCCAACCACTACGAGCAGGCATGCGAGCAGCTGTCGCGCGAACCGCGCGCGCTGCCCAAGCTGTGGTTGAATCCGGACGTGACCGACCTGTTCGGCTTCCAGTTTGATGACATCCGCATCGACGGCTACGACCCGCACCCTGCCATCAAGGCGCCGGTGGCGGTATGAGTGCGGGACCGGGATTGGAAATTGGGGATGAGCGGGATTCGCAGGGGCAGAATGCAGGAGCGCTTGCATCCCGAATCCCGAATCCCCAACCCCGTCTATCACTGATCGCCGCGCTGGACCGCAATCGGGGCATCGGCCACGACAATGCGATGCCCTGGCACCTGCCCGATGATTTCAAGCACTTCAAGGCACTGACGCTCGGCAAGCCGATCCTGATGGGACGCAAGACCGCGCAGTCATTGGGGCGCGTGTTGCCGGGCCGTACCAATCTGGTGCTGACGCGTAGTGGGCAGGTGCCATTTGCCGGCATGCGTGCGGTGGCGTCGCTGGAGGAGGCGTGGGCGATTGCTGCGGGCGAGGGCGCTGAGGAGTTGTGCGTGATTGGTGGTGGTGAGATCTATCGGCTGTTGCTGGATCAGGCCACCGACCTGCACCTGACCTGGGTGGATGCCGTGGTGGTTGCCGATACGCACTTCCCGGAGGTTGATCCTGCGGTGTGGCGGGAAGTGGAGAGCCAGGCGCATGCCGCTGATGAGCGGCATGCGTTTGCGTTCCGGTTCGTGCACTACGTACGCGTTTGAAGGGCAGCGTGATCGCCTGCTGTTGCGGTGGCCGGTCTATGGCATAGCGCCGAGCAACAGCTTTAAAGCCAAAGCCCCCATCACCAGGCCAATCAGGAAATCCAGAATGCGCCATGCGCGCGGGTTGGCGAATACGGGGGCCAGCAGGCGCGCGCCGTAGCCCAGAGCGAAAAAGAATACGAACGAGGCCGTGATCGCACCCGCGCCGAAATGGAAGCGCTCAGCGCCGTAGTTGGCGGAGATGGATCCCAGTAAAACCACGGTGTCGAGATAGACATGTGGGTTGAGCCAGGTAAAGGCCAGGCAGGTGAGAAGCGTTGCTTTCAGGCCAGGAGGACTTGTTTCCGCGGGGTTGAGGGATGCCTCATGGCGGAATGCCGAATAGAAGCTCCTGCATGCGTAGATGGCAAGGAATGCCCCCCCAAGCAGGCTCATGGTCGCGGCTATCCACGGCGCCTTGCTGATGACGGCGCCGAATCCGATGACGCCAGAAAATACAAGGACGGCATCGGATAGCGAGCACGCAAGGCTGACCGCAAAGACGTGTCTTTTTTGCAGGCCCTGTCGCAGCACGAATGCGTTCTGGGCGCCGATTGCCGCGATCAGGCTGAGACCAAGAAGAAATCCGGATAGCAGCGCATTCATGGAGCGGGGCTCTGATCGGCGTCGCGGTCAGCCGGTGTCTGCGCTTGTTCAAAGGGGGCGTTGACGCGTCGGTGATTCGCCCGATAGACGTTGTCCTGCATCAACAGGTTATGGCAGCGCCCAAGATGCTCCACCGGCACTCCCGGGAAAAGATGGTGGACCAGGTGGTAGGCGTCGTTCCTCGGGAAGAACATGATCCTGGGCAGCAGTGGGACCCTGACGTTTCTTGAGCGCCATATTTCGTCTTTGTTGCCGAGCAGGCCGCCATGGTCGATGCAATCGGTCCAGTAGTTCAGGGCCGGATGGATCCAGACGAATGGAATGATGACGAAAGCCAGGGCCGCTGTGAGTAAGTTGAATGCAAAGAAGGCTGCGGCGTAGAGAATCGCGGCTTTCAACGCGGCATAGCGGAAGCCGTCATTCAGTGACAGATCGAATTGCAGGTATCTGCGCAGGTGCAAGCCAAGCAGCGGTGTGATCGCGTGGCGGAAGACGGTCCTGGTTGTCATCTGATCTTCAAGGCGGTAGTCCTCGATGTTGCGGAAGTCCAGGTCTTGCTTGTACTGGCCCAGATGGGCGTGATGCGTGCGGTGTTCAAGTCGATACGTCCGGAACGACTTCATCAGGATGGCGGCCGCCACGCAGCCATAGATGGTGTTCCATTTTCTTGAATGCGTGAATGAGGCATGGCTGCACTCATGCACGATGTTGTTGATGCCTCTGAGGCGGGTTGCGATGAAGATCGAGAGTACGACGGTGGTGATATGTGTAAGCGGTGTGGATGCATGTAATGAAAAGGTGCCCGCGACGATGCTGATGATGATCAGGAACAGGTAGACGCCCAATGTGATTCCGGCCTGCACTGGCCCTTTTCGCGTGAGTGGGCGAAACACGGGTGCGTACTTTTTCCGGATTTCCTTCGTGGGGTCGTTCTTCATCATCCAGCCACCTTCTCTCTGAGGATCGCGCTTCCGACGGGTGCTTTCCTGTACCGATGCCGTGGATCCTGGTCCAGGTCATGCAGGCAAGGAGGCCGAGTTTCGCCGTGTGTGAAGCAACAGCATCGGCGAGGCAATTCTTATGAGCGAGTCATTGAATGCCGTGCAGGCGGGTAGGTGGGCAACCATAAGGTCAGGCGGAAAGTTCTGATCGTTTTCCTGTGGCGCTTGTTGAGCGCGATGCGCCGGATCACCGCGCCAAGGAACGTACGGGCTGTTGTCGCTTTGCCCGGGTATGCAAGTGGTCAACTCTCCGGGATGGTGCCAACGGGCACCGGTTGGCGCGACGAGGGGCAGCGCCGCCTAGCGGGCAGAACCTGCCTGCTGCATCCGGTAGTGCCCGATGATCGTGTGCCGGAACAGCAGATCCTGCTCCTGCGTGCCCTGCGCAATGTTGTGCAGGACCAGTGGGGTGCCATCGCCCAATCGTCGATCCGAGACGATGCCCACGTGCAGCAGGCCACTTCCGTTGAGTCGCCACGCCACGATGTCACCGGCAGCATAGTCATTGGCAAGTGCGCTGATTGGCAGTTGCCAGCCCTGGCGCTGGAACCAGCGCATCTGGTTGGGCACGCGGCGGTGATCGATGTTCCGATCCGGTCGCGATAGCCCCCATAATCGGGGATAGGCAGCGAAATCAGCGCGCATGTCGTCATTGATGCGCTGCTGCAGGTCAACACCTTGCGTGCGCAGGGCGCGGATCACCACGTCGGTGCAGACGCCACGATCCGCTGGCGGGTCGCCGCCGGGATAGCTGAGTGAGAAATAGGCCGGATCGTAGCGGGTGGTGACCCCGATCTGCGCCCGTGCAGCTGCCACCAGCGGGGGCGAAGTTGCAGCAGGCGTGGATTCGGTTGCTGCCTGCGACGGCGGGCTGGTCTGCGTGTCATCCGTCTGCGGACGACAGCCGGCAAGCACTGCGATGACCATCAGCACCAACGCTGATGGCCAAGGCCTCATGCAGCCGGTCCGTTGTTGTCCGGCGTAGGCGTGCTGTTGCTGCCGTTGCCGTTGCGCCCACGCGGCCGATGGCGGCGCGGCCGGCGGCGCTGTTCACCGCTGCGCTCGGGGCGGGGCGTTTCGCTGCGCGTTTCGGATTTGGCCTCGGGCTTGGCTTCCGGCTTGGCTTCCACGCGCGGCTTGCGCGGCGGGTGCTGGCCCGGCACCGGTGCTGGCACATCACGGCCCGGCACCTGCACGATGCGCAGGTCCTCGCTGTCCAGCTGCAACGCGGTGAGTTTGCCGCCCCAGACCGCGCCGGTGTCGATGGCGTGCACGCCCTGGGTGATGGTCAAACCCAGCGCCGACCAGTGGCCGCAGACCATCTTCAGTTCGCGTTCGACCCGCCCCGGCACTTCGAACCACGGGTACATGCCCTGCGGCTGGGTGCCCGGGGTGCCCTTGTCGTCCATGCCGATGCGCCCGCTGGGGGTGCAGTAACGCATGCGGGTGAAGATGTTTATGATGGCGCGCGAACGGTCATAGCCGCTCAGGCCCGGCGACCATGCCGGCTTGTCGCCGTACATGTTGCGGAACAGCTTGCGGTAGCCATTGCCGTGCAGCTGCTGCTCCACCTCGCGAGCATGTTTTTCGGCCAGCGCAACGGTCCACTTCGGTGCCAAACCGGCATGGAACATCATCCAGCCCAGCTCGCGGTCCACGTGGGCCAGTTTCTGCAGGCGCAGCCAGTCCAGCAACACGTCGCGGTCCTCGGCCAGCACGATGCGCTGCAGGTCGGGGTTGACCTTGCGCTGCTCCTCCTCGCTGCGGGCACCGATGGCCAGCAGTGACAGGTCGTGGTTGCCGAGCACGATGACGCTGTGCTCGCGCAGCGAATGCACCAGCCGCAGGGTTTCCAGCGACTGCCCGCCACGGTTGACCAGATCGCCGGCAAACCACAGCTTGTCCGCCGCGGGGTCGAAGTTGATCTTCTCCAGCAGGCGCTGGGTGACGTCGTAACAGCCCTGCAGGTCGCCGATTGCCCAGGTGGCCATCAGTGCAGCGTCCTGGGAATGGTGAGAACGAAGGGCGCGATGGGCGCGGCGAACTCGGTGCCGTCGTCGGCGAGCATGTCGTAATGACCCTGCATGGTGCCGTGCTCGGTGCCCAGCATCACCCCGGAGGTGTAGCGGAACTCCTCGCCGGGGCGCAGCCGCGGTTGCTCGCCGACCACGCCCTCACCATCGACGTGCTCGACCCGGCCTTCGCCGTCGGTGATGCGCCAATGGCGGCTGATCAGGCGGGCCGGGACGGTGCCACGGTTGTGGATGCGGATCGTGTAGGCGAACGCAAAGCGGCCGTCTTCAGGGGCCGACTGGTCGTCGATGAACCGAGGCGAGACCTCGATCTCGATCGCATAGTGGCGGGTGTCTTCCATGGGGGGAGTGTAAGCAAAAGCAGGTGAGCGGGGCGCGTGGATGCGCGCTCAGGTGTGCGGTACGTTGGCCAGGCGGATGAAATCGGCCACGTCCAGCTGCTCGGCACGGGCATCGCTGCGCACCCCCGCGGCCTCGAACTGCGTCTGATCAATGACGCCATTGAGTGCGTTGCGCAGGGTTTTACGGCGCTGGCCGAAGGCGGCCTTGACCACCTCGGCAAAGCGTTTGGGATCATCGATGCCCACGCTGGCAGGGTCGCGCGGCACCAGCCGGGCAACTGCTGAATCCACCTTCGGCGGCGGCCGGAACGCACCCGGCGGCACCACGAACAGCGACGTCACTTCGCACCAGGCCTGCAGCATCACGCTCAGGCGGCCGTAGACCTTGCTGCCGGGGCCGGCCGCCATGCGGTCGACCACTTCCTTCTGCAGCATGAAGGTCATGTCCGAGATTGCGGGGGCATGGTCCAGCGCATGGAACAGGATCGGTGAGGAGATGTTGTACGGCAGGTTGCCGACCAGGCGGATCTTGTCACCTGCAGCCAACTCGGTGAAATCCACCCGCAGCACGTCGCTATGGACGATGGTCAGCTCGCCCAGCGGCGCGGCGGCCTCGGTCAAGGGCACGATCAGGTCACGGTCGAACTCGATGACGGTCAGCCTGGGGTGGCGGCGCAGCAGCGGGAAGGTGATCGCGCCCTGGCCCGGGCCGATCTCGACCAGGCGGTCGCCGTCCTTCGGGTTGACCGCCATGACGATCTTTTCGACGTAGTGCTTGTCCGCCAGGAAGTGCTGGCCCAGCTGTTTCTTGGCCGGGGCAGTGAAGCCGCTGCGCGGGGAATGATCTGAATTCATGCGGTGATTTTACGTTGAGCAGCCAGCCGGGCGCACAGCTCGGTGGCGGCAAACAGGCTGGAGGGATCGGCCACGCCCTTGCCGGCGAGGTCCAGGGCGGTGCCATGGTCGACCGCCACGCGCGGGTAGGGCAGGCCCAGGGTGATGTTGGTGGCCTGCTCGAAGCCGCTGTACTTGAGCACCGGCAGGCCCTGGTCGTGGTACATCGCCAGCACCGTGTCGAAACCGGCCAGCTTGGCCGGCAGGAAGGCGGTATCGGCCGGCAGTGGGCCGATCAGCTGCATCCCTTCGGTGCGCAGCTGTTCCAGGAGCGGGATGATCAGGTCCAGTTCTTCGCGGCCCAGGTGACCGTCTTCGCCGGCATGCGGGTTCAGGCCGAGCACGGCGATGCGCGGTGCGGACAGGCCGAAGTCGCGGCGCAGGGCGGCGTGGGTGGTACGGATGACCTTGTCCAGGCTGTCGGCGCTGATGGCGTCGGCGACGTCGCGCAGCGGCAGGTGGGTGGTGGCCAGGGCCACGCGCACGATGTCGTTGGCCAGCATCATCACCACTTCCACGCCGGCCTGTTGGGCCAGCAGCTCGGTGGTGCCGCTGTAGGCGATGCCGCCCTGGTTGATCACCGCCTTGTGCACCGGGCCGGTGACCACGCCGTCGAGGCTGCCGCCCAGGCAGGCCTGGCCGGCGCCGAGCAGGGCGTCGATCACCGCGCGGGCATTGCGCGGGTTGGCCTGGCCGAACTGCGCGGGGGTGGCGTTGCGGACTTCACGCAGGCGCAGGTCGCCGGGGCGCTGGGCGTCGGCGTGCTCGGGCAACAGTTGCAGGGGCAGGTTCAACGCCCGCGCGGCGGCCTGCAGGGTATCCGGGTCCGCAAACGCCAACAGCCGGCAGTCACTGCGCGGCTGTTGGGCAAGGCGGATGCAAAGTTCCGGGCCGATCCCGGAGGGCTCGCCCGGGACCAGAGCGAGCTGGGGAATCATCGGTCAGGGCTTGGCGGGTTCTGCGGGCGTGGTTGCCGTATCGGCATTGCCCTCGGCACGGTCGCCGCTGCGGAAGCTGACATAGGCTTCGCCGCGCAGCTCCTGCAGGAAGCGGTTGTACTCGTCGTCCAGCTTGCGGCGGCCGATCTGCTCACGGATCTGGGCGCGCTTGTTGTTGTCGCTGACGTCGGTCTGGCGGCTGCCCACGCGCTGCACGATATGCCAGCCGGCATCGGTGCGGAACGGGGTGCCCACGCCGTTGTCGGCGAGGCTTTCGACCTGCTTGCCGAAGTCCGGGCCGAAGGCGTCGGCCGGGAACCAGCCCAGGTCACCGCCCTGGCCACGGCTGTTGGCGTCGTCGGACGACTCCTTGGCCACGGTCTGGAAGTCGGCGCCGCCTGCGATACGTGCACGCAGGGTGTCGATTTTGGCCTTGGCAGCCGCCTCGTCCACCTCGTCGGTGATGCGCACCAGGATGTGGCGGGCGTGGTATTCGGTGACCTTCTGGCCATCGCCGTCACCGGCACCGGCGTCACGTACTTCCACCAGCTTGAGCAGCTGGAAGCCGCTCGGGCCGCGGATCGGGCCGAGCACGTCACCCGCCTTCATGGCCTTGATCTGGTTGGAGAACGCGTTGGGGATTTCGTCGGCGCTGCGCCAGCCCAGGTCGCCACCTTCCAGCGCATTGGGGCTGTCCGAGTAACGGACGGCGGCCGCGGCGAAGTCCAGCTCGCCCTTGTCCAGCAAGCCCTTGACGCCATCCACCTTGCTCTGGCCCGTGGCGATCTGCTCGGCGCTTGCGCCATCGGGCAGTGCAATCAGGATGTGCGCCAGGTGGTACTGGGCGCCGCCACTGCTCTGCTGGGCCAAGGCGGCGTCAACCTCGCCTTCGCTGACGCTGATGCGACTTTGCGCAAAGCTCTGGCGCAGGCGCTGGGTGATGATTTCCTCGCGCACCGAGTTGCGGAAGTCGGAGAAACCAATGCCGTCCTGGGCCAGGCGCTGGCGCAGGCCATCGACATTGGTACCGTTCTGCTGGGCAATGCTGCCGATGGCGTGGTTGAGTTCTTCGTCGCTGACGCGGATGCCGCTGCCGTCGGCGCGGGCGACCTGCAGCTTGACCAGCACCAGGCGCTCGAGCACCTGCCGCTCCAGCACGGACTGCGGCGGCAGCTGGCCTTCACGACCGGCGTACTGGGCCTTGATGTTGTTGACCGCGCGCTCCAGCTCGCTCTGCAGGATCACGTCCTCATCGACGATGGCGGCGATGCGGTCCAGCGGCTGGCTCTGCTGGGCAAAGGCCGGGGTGGCAGCAGCGGAAAACGCCAGCAGGGTGGCGAGGACAGCGGGAAGGGTCTTGGTCATGGAATCAGGTTGGGATCGTAGTCGTCTTCGTTCGCCTCGATATTGCTCGGGGGAACGAGGTACAGGTCGTCGCGGTTGTAGCCGAGAATAGCACGGCGCAAGGTGCGGTCCGTGTCCTGGCCGAAGGAGCTCAGGCCCTTGAGTTCGAACTCGACCTGGAAGGAGTTGTTCAGGTCGCCGTCGCGGTTGCGCACATAGCGGCGGGCCAGCGCGCGCACGGTCAGGCAGCAGCTGTCCCACTGCACACCACCGATGATTTCCAGTGGTTTGCGGTCCATGATCGAGTAGTAGTAGCGGCCCACCACGCTCCAGCGCGGATTGATCGGGTACAGGAAGGACAGATCGGCCTGCTCAAGCTGGTCGCGGCCGTTGCTCGGATTGCGCCGGTAACGGTAGGCCAGATTGACCACGCCATCCTGCGGCATCAGGTAGCGGGCGCGGATGGTGGCCAGGTCCTCCTTGCGGTACTTGGGATTCCATTGGTAAGTGGAACCCAGCGTCCAACGGTCGGTAATGGCCCAGTTGACGTCGGCCACCCAGGCGGACTTGCCTTGCTCCACCGGTGCTTCATTCTTGTTGAGGCTGACCAGCGAGTCTTCGAAATAGGTGATCTGGCCGAGGCTGGCCGACAGCTTTTCGCGGCCGTCTTCCTGCCGTATCAGGCGCGTGGTCAGTGCCGTGGTCAGCTGGTTGGCGTCGTTCTGGCGGTCCGCACCGGTGTAGCGCGAGTCGCGGAACAGCTGGCCCCAGCTGAAGGTGAAAGCACGGGTGTCGAACAGCGGCAGACCGGACTGGTCGCGGTACGGCGTGTTCAGATAGAACATGCGCGGTTCCAGGGTCTGCAGGTAGGACTTGCCCTTGATGCTGGTATCGCGATCAAAGAACAGGCCGGCATCGATGGTGGTGATCGGAAGACTGCGGGTGGGGGTGCGGTCGCCGCCCAGCGTGTCGGCCAGCTTGCTGTCCAGTTGATACGCGGTATAGCGCCAAGCCAGGGTCGGCGTGATGTACCAGGAGGCGCCTCCCAGTGGCATGGAAATGTAGGGTTTGATGTCCAGGCGCGAGCCGCCTGGCATTTCGGTGACCGTGCCGTCGCGGACATACTCCCCGTCGGCATCGATCACCTTGCCGTGCACGTCGTCATGGGTGAAACGCACCACATCGGCAGAAACGCCAGCCTCGAACCAGCGGCCGAAGTCCTCCTCCCAGGTGGCGAACAGGCGCGGCTCGCGGTTGTAGGGCAGGGCTCTTTCGGTCAACGTGTAGTCGCTGAGCTGGGCGTGGTCGGCCATGATGCCGGCCGTCCAGCTGCGGCCGGTGCCATACAGCCCGGCCGTGCTCTTGATGTTGGAGGCGGCAATGCCCAGCAGCCGGCTGGAGAAGTCCTCCACATAGCGCTCGTCACTGACCCAGGCGATGTTGCCGCGGGCCTGCCAATTCTTGTTCAGATTGTGGTGGCCGAGGTACCTGACCTGTCCGCGGTCCTTGTCGCGCAGCGAATCGTTGGGCAGGTAGCTGGTGCTGAGCTCGCCGCGGCCGCTGCCGTACAGGTAGCGGAATTCGTTCTCCAGCATCAGGCCGCGCTTGCTCATGTAGCGCGGGGTCAGGGTATCGTCGAAATTCGGTGCCAGATTGAAGTAGATCGGCTGGCCATAGTCGAAGCCGTTGCGCCCGGACAGGCTCAGCTTGGGATACAGCAGACCGGTCTGGCGGCGGTCGTCGATGGGGAACTTGAAGTAGGGCGCATACAGCACCGGCACCTTGCCGATCCGCAGCACCGCATTGCGGGCAGTGCCGAAACCTTCCTCGTTGTCCACCTCGATCTGCGGGGCGATCAGCTTCCACAGCGGCTGTGAGGGATCGCAGGTGGTGTAGGTGGAATGGTGCATCTGACCGACCGAGCCCTGCAGGTCGATCGAGTCGGCGCCGCCATTGCCGCGCTTGGACACCAGCTGGTAGCGGATGTTGCTGATCTTGTGCGAATCGGTTTCCTGGTTGCCCTCGGCCCGTTCGGCCACCACCCGGATCGAGGAATCCGAATAGCGGACGTTGCCCTCGGCGATGTAATTGCCAGTCTCGGTGTCGATGCGCAGGTTGTCGGTGCCCATGAACTGGTCACCGCGCTTGAGGATCACATTGCCCTGGTACTGCGGCACGGTGCTGGTGCCGCTGAGCTCGTTGCCCTCGACCTCGGTCGGGAGCTGCTCACGCGGGGTGGTGGCCTTGGGGTCCGGCGGCGGGGCTTCATCAAAGGCGGGCAGGGAGTCGGAAACCGGGCACAGGCCCCAGTTCACCGGCTTTTCGCCCGCCCACGCCGGCAGGCAGATGGCAATACCCAAGGGAAGAGGCAGCAGGCGGAGGGCTCGTCGCACGCGGTTCGGATTCAGTGAAAACGGCCGCTAGCTTGCCGCATCACCTGCATGGGGGCAATGAAGACGCCCGCAAGGAGCGGGGCGGGGTTCATCCGTCAGCCGGTTGCGAGTAGTGCCTGGACATGGGCCACGCTGCATTCGCGCAGGGCCTGCAGGTCGTAGCCGCCCTCCAGCATTGACACCACCCGGCCGCTGCCGTGGCGCTCGGCCAGCGTGACCAGCTCGGTGGTCAACCAGCCGAAATCCTCGGTTTCCACCATCAGGTCGGCCTGCGGGTCGCGCATATGGGCGTCGAAGCCGGCCGAAATGAACAGCAGCTGCGGCCGGAATGTCTCGATCTGCGGCAGCATCTCGTCGGCCCAGGTATTGCGGAAACGGAAGCCGCCACTGCCCGGCGGCAGCAGGATGTTGCAGATATTGCCGACCCCACGCTCGCGCATATTGCCCGAGAACGGGAACAGGCCGGACTGGTGGGTGCTGTAGTAGGCAACCTTCGGGTCGGTTTCAAAGATGGCCTGGGTGCCGTTGCCATGGTGGACGTCGAAATCGACGATGGCCACCCGCTCCAGGCCATATTTGTCACGGGCGTAAGCCGCAGCCACGGCGATGTTGTTGAACAGGCAGAAGCCCATCGCGGTATCGGCGGTGGCGTGGTGACCGGGCGGCCGCACCGCGCAGAACACATGCTTGTTGTCTTCTTCCAGCATCACCGCATCCACCGCCGCCACGCCGGCACCGGCCGCGTGCAGGGCCGCGCTGGCCGAGCCGGGGGAGGTGAAGGTGTCCAGGTCGATGCGCCGCAGCGGCGCGGTCTGCGCCTGCAGCATGGCGTCGATCAGCTCGCGGCTATGTACCCGCGCCAACTCGCCGAGTTTGGCCGGCGGCGCGTTGCGCCATTCCAACTGGTCCGGGAATTCGGCGCGCAGGGCGGAAATGACGGCATGCAGACGCTCGGGCGACTCGGGGTGGTCGATACCGGGGTCATGTTCAAGGCAGGCGGGGTGGGTGAATACCAGCATGGCCGCACTGTAACCGGCGACGCCGCGCAATGCGCGGCGTCGTATGGAAGGGAAAGGTCAGCCGTGGCGGCGTTCGTGGTTCCACAGTACTTCGCCATGGCCACCGGCCCTGGCAAGTACGCGGGACAGCACGAACAGCAGGTCGGACAGACGGTTCAGGTAACGCACGGCCTCGGCGCGGATGTCTTCGACCCGTGCCAGCGCAACCGTCTCACGCTCGGCGCGACGGACGATGGTACGTGCCAGATGGCAGCGTGCGGCGCCTTCGCCACCGGCCGGCAGGATGAAATCCTTCAGCGGCGGCAGGTCGTCGTTGTAGCGGTCCAGGTGCTGCTCCAGGGCGTCGATGTCGGCGGCGTGGATGGCGGCATGGCCGGGGATGCACAGCTCGCCGCCCAGGTCGAACAGCTGGTGCTGGATGGTGGTCAGCAGATCGCGCACGTCCTGTGGTAGGGCCACCGCCAGCAGCACGCCGATGGCCGAATTGGCCTCGTCGACGGTGCCGTAGGCGTTGACCCGCAGCGAGTCCTTGCCGGTGCGGCTGCCATCGCCCAGGCCGGTGCTGCCATCGTCACCGGTGCGGGTGTAGATCTTGGAGAGGCGGTTACCCATTGCCTGGCGCGCCCTCAGTGGGCAACGCGGCCGGCGGCCGGCTGCTTGCTGGTGGCCTCGACGACTATCTGCACCACTGCGGCGGCACCGACGTACATGGCTGCGGTCTGCATGTAGGGCAGCAGCCAGTCGCTGTAGTTCTTGGCCCAGCCGGCAACGCTCGGTTCAGCCACCGAGGCGCTGATCCAATAGAAGCTGCCCTGGGCGATCAGGTGGCACAGAGCGACAGAACCGATCACGCTGGCGGCCAGCAGGCCCAGCGACTTGAGGCTGGCGCCGGTGTAGTAACGACGCAGCAGCATGCCGCCCGCCCACATCGCGAAATAAGCCGGGATCAACATCCAGTAGGCGGCCGAGACACAGTAGTGCTGCCAGAAGCTCATGCCCTGGTTGGAGATCACCACCCAGTCAACCACCACGGCCAGACCCATCAGCAAGGGGAAGGCCCAGCGGGTCCAGTTGCGCAGGTAGAAACCACCGATGAAGAACACCGCCCAGGACGCATCCGGCACCGGTGCGAAGTGGTTGAGGCGGGTGCCGGCCATCAGCAGCACGAGCAGGGACAGGATGATGGCGCGTTGGACGTTGGCGGTCATGGTGTCGGTTTCCGTTAATCAGACGGCCATTCTAGCCGTAGTGGGGGTGAACCGGCGGTTGCGCTGCGGCAAGACGGGCGTAGCCGTACCAGTGATCCCCCGTATCATTGGCCCATGAGCAAGAACCATGACGTAGTGATCGTCGGTGGCGGGCTGGTCGGTGCCAGCCTGGCCATCGCACTGGACCGGCTGGGACTGGACGTTGGCCTGGTCGAGGCGACCCCGGCCGGCACCATGCCGGCGGTGTTCGACCAGCGCAACCTCAGCTTTGCTGCAGCTACGGTCAACGCACTGACCGCACTGGGCGTAATGCAGAAGCTGGCCAATCCGGGGGGCCCGATCCGCCGCATCCATGTCAGCCGCGCCGGCGATTTTGGCCGGGTGGTGATGCAGGCCAGCGACTATGGACGCGAAGTCTTCGGCCAGGTGGTGGTGGCGCGCGACTTTGGTGCCGCGCTGGAAGCCCGGCTGGGCGAACTGCAGCACCTGACCCGCTACCGCCCGGCGCGCTTCCTTGGCCTGGGGGGCAGCAGCGATGGCCGTCGCCAACTGGTCATCGGCGATGCGTCTGGCGAGCAGCAGCTGCAGGCGCGGCTGGTGGTGGGGGCCGACGGCACCCGCAGCGCGGTGCGGCAGGCGCTGGGCATTGCGGTCAGCGAGCACGATTACGAGCAGACCCTGTTCGTGGCCCGGCTGCGCGCGGCCAAGGCGCCGGACGGCACTGCCTACGAGCGCTTCACTGATACCGGCCCGACCGCGCTGTTGCCCCGTGGCGACCGCCATTACGGTGTGGTCCACGGCGTGGCCCGCGCGCAGGCCGATGCGGTAATGGCGCTGGACGACGCGGCATGGCTGGCGCGGCTGCAGGATGCGGTGGGCTGGCGCGCCGGGCGCCTGCTGGAAAGCGGCCCGCGCAGCGCCTACCCGCTGATCCAGGTGCTGGCGCAGCAACTGGTGGGCGTGCGCGCGCTGCTGCTGGGCAATGCCGCGCAGACCATCCACCCCTTGGGCGCGCAGGGCTTCAACCTGGGGCTGCGCGACGCGCTGACCCTGGCCGAATTGATAGAGGACGGCGCGCAGGACCCGGGCAGCGATGCCCTGTTGCAGGTCTATGTGGCCCGCCGTGGCCCCGACCGTGAGCAGACCCTGGCCTTCTCCGACGGCCTGGCGCGCTTGACCAGCAACGAGGCAGCGCTGATGCGGCCGCTGCGCAGTCTGGGCCTGGTCGCGGCAGCACAGGCCTCCGCAGTGCAGTCCTTCCTGGTGGGCGGGGCGATGGGCTTCCGTGGCCAGGTGCCCGAGCTGTGCAGGAGCGAAGTGCGATGAGCCGGCGCGGACAATGGGATGCGGTGATCGTGGGTGGCGGCGTGGTCGGCGCGGCCTGTGCGCTGGCGCTGGCCCAGGAAGGCCTGCAGGTGACATTGATAGAAGGCCGCGAGCCGCCGCCGTGGTCAGCGCTGAAGCCGGACCTGCGCGTGTTCGCCTTTGCCGCTGACAATGCCGCCCTGCTGGAATCGCTGGGCGTGTGGAAGCAGGTGGACCAGACCCGTGCACGCGCCTATCGACGCATGCGGGTCTGGGACGCCGCCGGTGGCGGTGACCTGACCTTCGATGCCGACACCCTGGGTCGCCGCGAGCTGGGCTGGATCGTCGAGAACGGCCTGCTGGTGGATCGCTTGTGGGCGGCGTTGCCGGCGGCGGGTGTGCAGTTGTATTGCCCGGCACGGGTGGAGGCGATGGAGCAGGATGCGCAGGGCGTGCGCCTGCGCCTGGACGATGGCCGTCGGGTCGAGGCCTCGATCGCGATAGCCGCCGATGGCGCCGAATCCACCCTGCGCACGCTGGCCGGGCTGGACATCAGCCGCCACGACTATGGCCAGCGCGGCGTGGTTGCCTACGTGGATAGCGCGCTGCCGAACGAGGACACCGCCTGGCAGCGTTTCCTCGACACCGGCCCACTGGCGGTGCTGCCGTTCGACCGCCACCGCAGCTCCATTGTCTGGACCTTGCCGGATGCCGAAGCCGAACGGGTGCTCGCCCTGGATGAGGACAGCTTCAATCGCGAGCTGACCAATGCGTTTGCCGGGCGTTTGGGTGAGATGCGTTTGGTTTCGGCGCGCGCGGCATTCCCGCTGCGCCGGCAGTTGGCCAGCGCGTATGTGGCTGGGCGCGTGTTGACCCTGGGCGATGCCGCGCACGTGGTGCATCCACTGGCCGGGCAGGGCGTGAACCTGGGCCTGCGTGATGTCGCCGGCCTGCGTGATCTTGTGCGCGAAGCCAGGCAGCGTCGGCAGGACTGGAGCTCGCCACATCGCCTGCAGCGCTGGGCGCGTACCCGGCGCAGCGAGAACACGGTGGCCGCTTACAGCTTCGATGCGATCAACAAGGTGTTCTCCAACGACGAGATGCACCTGACCCTGGCACGTGGCGCGCTATTGGGCCTGGCGGGCAAGATGCCGCCGCTGATGTCGTTGTTCTGGAAGCGCGCCTCCGGCCTGTAGGCAAGGTAGTGCCGAGCCATGCTCGGCAGGGGCTTTACCAGCAGAAGCACCCCTCCCAAACCCTCCCCTTTGCTACGCAAAAAGGAGGGCGCACCCGCGTAGTGCCGAGCCATGCTCGGCAGAGAGCTTCCTGGTAACGCTCCGTGCCGAGCATGGCTCGGCACTACAGGTGATGCCTTAGCGCAGCCAGCCGGCCAACTGCTCACGCGACAGCTTGCCGCGACGCGCGGTATCCAGGGCATTGAATTCATCGGCCAGCGCCGGATTGGCCTGCGCTTCCTCGCGGCTGATGAAACCATCGCCATCCACATCCATCGCCTCGAAATCGATGCGGTAGTTGCCCACCACGCTGTCCGGCTGGATCGAACGGACGGTGACCTGCGCCTGGCCGGCCGGCATCTGGATCTGCGTGGAATGGGTGACCTTGCCAGTGGACAGCGATTGCTCGCGTACGTTCACCGGTGTATCGCTCAGTGGCACGCTCACCGCCGGTGCAGGTCGCTGCACCGTCTGTGCGGGGACGGCGAAGGGCAACAGGCCGACAATGACCAGGGGCAGGGAGTAACGAAACGCGAGCATGGCACGACTCATCCAGATGGAAGCAGGTCCGCCCAGGTGAGCGGATACCTGCGATGGTAGTGCGCGTAGCCTGAACAGGCGAATCGTCAGCCCGGAATAAAGGGGAACACCAGTTTCAGCAGTCCCTTCAAACCACCTTCAGCGGTTGAGCTGATGGCCTTGGCGCCCAGGCTGTTGAGCGCACGCCGCAGGTCGACCCAGCGCAGTTGGGTGAGGTCCTTCTTCAGCAGGTCGGCGACTTCTTCCGAGGCCGGGGCCAGCTTTTTCAGCGCATCGAGCGTGGCCTGCGGATCGGGCTGCAGGTAGTTCCAGCGTTCGGCGATGTTGAGCAGGGTGTCGAAACGCACTGCCACCACTTCGCGGTTGCGTTCGTAGACCGGGATTGCGCCGACATCGAGGATGGCCTGCTCGAAGCGTTGGGCATCGTCGGGGTGTTCGATGCGGATGGCGAGGAAGCCTTCCTTGCGACTGCGTTCGCTGACGTGTTTTGCCCCGGAACGCAGATTGGCCTCGGTCAACACCGCGGCGACGATGCGCTGCAGGGCCGCGTCGCCTTCCTCCGGCACCAGCGCACGCCAGCGTGCATAGCCATCGCGACGCAGGCCCTTGACCTTGGCCGGGGTGACCCGCAACTGCAGTGCGACCGCTGCATTGGAGTCGCTGCGGTTGATGGCGCCGTCGCGCTCGAGCAGTACGAAGATCAACAGCTCCAGGTCGCGCTTGGTCAGCGACTGGAAGCCCTGCATCAGGGTCAGCCGCAGAAACTCGTTGCCGAAACCGGCCGGGTCTTTCAGTTCGATGGTCTGCATTGCGGTTCCTCCCATGGCCTACAGCATGCCTGATATGGATTGCAGCAGCTGAGACTGGCGCTCTCAGGGTTTGGCTGAGGGTTGCAAGCCGTACTCACGGCCGGGACGGTCTGCCTGGAAGGTTTCCACCGCGCCGCGGTCCTGCAGGGTGACGAAGACCTGGCGGCCATCGCTGCCGCCGAAGGCGACATTGGTGGGTTTGCGGCCCTTGAGTGACACGTCACGCAGCAGCTTGCCTTCCGGCGAGACCACCGCAACCACACCGGCGTCGTAACGGGCGATATAGAGATTGCCGTCGGCGTCGCAGCGCATGCCGTCCATGCCATGGTCGTCGAAACGGATCAGCAGACGCTTGTTGCTGATGCTGCCGTCGGCGGCGCGGTCGTAGATCCAGACATTGCGTTGAACGCTTTCGTTGACGTACAGGCGCTGGCCGTCCGGGCTGACCTCGATGCCATTGGTGGTGCCCATGCCGGTTTCGAGCAGGTGCACACTGCCATCGCGGTCGATGCGCCACAGCTGGCCGTCATCGACCTTTGCCCAGTTGGGGTCGCTGGCATACAGCGTGCCGTCCGGAGCCAGGGCGATGTCGTTGGGCTGGTGCGCATCGGGCAGGTGGGCGAACACGTTGACGCTGTTTGAGCCGGGTGCCACGCGCAGGATGTTGTGACGCGGGTAGTCGGCGATATACATCGTGCCATCACTGCCGAAGCGGATGCCGTTGCCGATGCTGCCTTCGGGCAGGGTGAGGAACAGCGTTGCCTTGCCGGTGTCATCAACGCGGCCGATGGTGCCGTCCTTGCCGATGTTGACCACGTACAGCGCGCCATCCGGGCCGGTCGCCGGGCCTTCGATGCCACTGGTGAAGGTGCCATCGCTGACGTGGTCGCGGGCGATGAAGGTGTCGGCGGCCAAAGCAGTGCTGCTCAGGGTGATGAGCGCGAGGGCGGCGATGCGGGCGCGGGTGATCTGACGGGCGATGGCGGCGACTTCCGTGTGGGTGGAAGCGCGAGTGTGCCAGAGGCTTGGAAGGAAGCGCAGTGTGGTTGCTTGGGCAACTTTGGCAACGGCGCAGGTAGTACCGAGCTCTGCTCGGCAGGGGCTTTACCGGAACAATGATCTGTAGTGCCGAGCCATGCTCGGCAGAGGCTTTACCGGTAATGCCCCTGCCGAGCATGGCTCGGCACTACAGGGAATCTCGAGGCAGAAGCTGCCCTCACCCCAAACCCTCTCCCGCTTCGCAGGAGAGGGGCTTCAATCACAAGCCTTTGGACCGCGGGGTCGCGAACACCGTGATTTCCTCACGGTCGTGATACAGCTGCTTGGCGCGGATGGTCAGCGGCTTGCCGGCCTTGTCTGCGAACAGGTCCAGGCACAGGCGCGTCTCATCCCAGCGCTTCTTCATCGGCAGCTTCAGGTTGAAGATGGCGTGCTTGCACCAGCCCTCGCGCAGCCAGGTGGCCATGCGTTCGGCCACGCGGCGTGGCTGTTCCACCATGTCGCAGACCATCCAATCCAGCGGCGTTTCCGGCTGCCAATGGAAGCCATCGGCACGCAGGTGTTCGACCAGACCGGTATCCAGCACGTGCTGGCGCAGTGGGCCGTTGTCGATGCTGCTTACATGCAGGTGCTGGCGGGTCAGCACCCAGGTCCAGCCGCCCGGTGCGGCACCCAGGTCCGCAGCGCGCATGCCCGGCACCACCAGTGCCTCACGTTCTTCCGGCGTGAGTAGGGTCATGAAGGCTTCTTCCAGCTTCAGGGCCGAACGCGAGGGGGCGTCCGGCAGCAGCTTCAGCCGCGGAATGCCCAGCAACCACGGCGCGCTGTCGCGGGTATCGGCCACGCAGACAAATGCGTGCGTACCATCGACAAACACCACATGCAGCCGCGGCAGCTTGCCGTTGGGCTTGTCGGTGAGCAGGCCGGCCTTGCGCAGGGCCGGCCGCAGGGCATTGCCGAAGGCGCGCGCCAGCCCGGCCAGCGGCTTGCCTGCGTCCGAATCGGGGTGTTCCACCCACAGGTCGCCAAAGCGCTGCTGGCCTTCCAGCGCGGCGATGATCGGGGTGATGCGGTCGCTGGCATCGAGCTGCGGCAGTTCAGCCAGTACCCGCAGTTTCTGCCGGGCGAAGATCAACTCGCGCCAGGGCAGGCGCTGGTCCAGCGCTTCGGCCTCGTCGGTGACGAACACCACGTAGCCATCGTTGCGCTGGGTACGGGCGTAACCGGCAATGCCGGCATGGCCTGCACGGTCGTTCAATTCGCCGGCCAGTTCCGGTTCAAAGCCTTGGCGGCAGTAGCAGAGCAGGCCGGTCATGGAAATCCTTGGTGTGGAGCGGGTGGGCCTCTCCTTCTCCCGCCGGGAGAAGGTGCCCGCAGGGCGGATGAGGGTAGGTGATGCTCCGGTAGCAGACTGCATGAGAACTGCCGGACCCTCACCCCAACCCCTCTCCCGGTGGGAGAGGGGCTTCAGGTCAGTAGCGGGCGCCGTCGTTCTTGCCGTAGCTGTGCAGCACGGCGCGGGCGTCGTCGCGGTTGATGCCTTGCACGACCTCGATGCCGCGCTTGTTCAGCTCACCAGCCCAATCGACGGGCAACGGGCCTTCGTCGAACGGGGTGAGTTCTTCCACGTCGGCGGCGCAGGCGCCGATCAGCAGGCGGTCGATGCCGGCCCAGACGGTGGCGCCGTAGCACTGGCAGCAGGGCTGCGAGGACGTAGCCAGGGTGACCGGCGACAGCAGCGCGTTCAGGCGCGGGGTGTTGAGCTTCTGCTGGGCCAGCATATAGGCCATGTTTTCGGCGTGTGCCAGCGACGTGGCATGCGGCACCACGCGATTTACCGCGGCGGCGATCACCTTGTGGTCGGGGCCGAATACCACCGCACCAAACGGGCCGCCGCTGGCGTGTTCAACGTTCAGTCGCGACAGCTCGATGGCCAGCGCCACCTTGTCCGCATCGCTGGTATAGGCGCGGTCGGCGTCGACGGCGTCGTGGATCCAGACGGGGAGGGTGAGGTGAACCTGGGCGTGCAGCATGATGATGACCGGCGTTGTGGCAAAAAACGGCGGTCAGTTTAGCGGACTGGGGCGCTGGGGCGGGTTTGCTGGTGGGGCTTGTTCAGGTGTGGGGATCAGCCGCGCGCGCGGAACTGGAGCGGAGCCGCACTAAGCCCCCTCCCTTTCGCGTAGCGAAGGGGAGGGTTGGGGAGGGGTCGGCTTTTGCTTTGGGGTTTGCGGATGACGTGAAAAGCACCCCTCCCCAACCCTCCCCTTGGCCTTCGGCCAAAGGGAGGGGGTTTAGTGCCCTTTGGCTGCGCCAAAGGGAAGGGGCTTAAAAGGCTTAAAACTCCGCGCCCACCGTCATGAAGATCTGCCGCGGGGCGCTGGCGTGGATGGAATAGCGGGTGCCTGCGGGATCGGTCGGGGCGAACGAGCTGAGCTGCCCGGCGTAGCGCTTGTTGGTCAGGTTGGTGACGTTCAAGGACACCTTCACATTCTGCAGGCCCAGGCCGGGGCCGAAGCTGTAACCGCCGCCGGCGTCGAAAGTGGTCACGCCCGGTACCGACTGGTCGTTGGTATAGGTGTAGTAGCGCTTGCCGGTGTACTTGCCGCGCAAGCTCGCGAACCAACCATCACGGTTCCAGCTCAATTCGCTGGAGGCCATGCGTTGCGGGGTGTCGACGGTGATCTTGCCGGCCACCGGCACGATCGCACCGCCGGAGAGGTAGTCGTCCTCGTAGGTGGTCTTGTTCCAGGACAGCGCGTTGTACCACTGCAGGCCCTGTGCCGGCTTGAGGATGAAGGTCAGTTCCGCGCCCTGGCTCTTCACCGATCCGACGTTGATGAAGCGGGTGATGCACTCCGGGCGCGTGCCCACTTCAATGCTGGTGCAGGGATTGAGCGAGAGCAGGCGATTGTCGAACATCACGTGATACGCAGCCAACGAGGCCTGGTACTTGCTGCCGAACGTACGGAAACCGGCTTCGAAGGTCTTGGATTTTTCCGGTTCCAATCCTGCGCTGGCGGCAAAGGACTCGGGTGAAACCTGCAGCGGGCCGCTGCTGCCACCACCGACGAAGGCGGCGATGTTCTCGGCATAGGAGGCAAACAGCTCGTTGTTGGCATTGAGCTTGAAGCCGACACCCAGCTGCGGCAGCAGCGACTCCTTGGCGGTCAGCGTGTCCGACGCGAGCTTCTGCTCGGTGCCGGGTTTGGCCGTCGCGCGCATGCGGGTATTCGGGCTCTTGATGCCGATATCCACGGTCAGGCGCTGGTCGAGGAAGCGCATGCGGTCCTGCACGTAGAACTGCCGCGTGCGGATGTCGAAATCCTGGTCGAACAGGCGGCGGTCCGGATTCTTGAGGTAGGTGTCGTCGAGGAACGGGCCGTCGATGTAGTAGAAGTTGCGCTCGACGTTGTGGTCGTTCTGCTCGAACCACAGGCCGGCCTCCAGTTCATGGATGCCGACGTTCCACGACAGGGCAGCGGTCAGGCCCTGGCGGTCGATGGTGTAGTTGGTGCTGCGGATGGAAATCGGCAGCATGCGGTCGGTGCCCGGATACGAGGGCTGGCCTGGTGCCCACCAGTGGCCTTGGCCACGGTTGTCATGGTGGTAGGCAAGCAGCTTGAGGTTGAGTTCGTCACCGAGATGCAGGCTGGCATCGAGCGAATACAGATTGTCATCGCGCAACGCGCGGCTCTGGTAGTACGCATCGTCGATGCTGTTGACGCCGCCAGTGAAGGCGCAGCGCGTGGCGTCGAAGGTCGCTGGCGCGCAGTACGCCGCGGCTACGGCGCGGTCCCAATCCGGCGCGTAGATGTTCCAGTCGTAGCCCAGCCCACGCTGCAGCATGCTCTTGGACAGATAGGCGTAGTTGGCCTGGCTTGCCCGCGAGGTGGCAACGAAGGCGCCGAAACGGTGATCACCCACGTTCCACACCGCCTTGGCGTTGAACTGGCGGGTGGTCTGGTTCTGGTGCGGCGCGGCCCACATGTCGGCGTCCTGATGCACGCCGGAGACATAGGCAGAGAAACCATTCAGATCGCCGGTATCCACGCGCAGATAGCCACGGCGCTGGTTGTCATCGCCAACGGTGACGCTGGCGCGGCCGCCGAATACCGTGGACGGATCCTGCGAGAAGTACTGGATGGTACCGCCCAGGTTGCTGGTCGATGCCACGCCCAGCGAGCCGATGCCCTGTGACAGTTCGGCGCCGCCCAGGTTCTCGGCGATGATGGCGCGGGCGATGCTCAGGCCGTTGTAGTTGCCATAGCTGTTGTCACCCAGCGGGATGCCATCGAGCGTATAGCCCAGCCGGGTCTTGTCGAAGCCGCGTAGGCTGATGGTCTGCGATTCCTCGTTGGCACCGAAGGCGTCGTTCGCCTGCACGGAGACACCGGGCAGACGATCAAGAATCTTCTGGCCGCTGCTGCCCGGCGGCAACACCTGCTTGTCGACTTCGCCGATGCGTTGCACCTGGCGGGTCTGGCCCTGGCCGATCACCGATATGGTATCCAGCGTCTGCGCGGCGGTGCTGTCGGCGGAGTCTGCTTCGGCGTAGGCGTGGCTGGTGCACAGGGCAAGCGTGATGGCGAGGCTGAGGCGTTTGGAAATCATGGTCTACCGTTCCGTGGGAGGGCCGGCGCGCGCCGGTAACGGAAGGGTGTCGGTGCTTTGTTAAACCCCGTTTACGCTGTCATCCAATTACGTTGCTTTGCACAGTATTGGTGACGTGATTCCCGTTTGACCGGGCTCGAATCGACTGTTCATTGTGAGCATGGTGACGCTGGGCGCAAAGAAAACGCCGCGACAATGCGCGGCGTTCGTTGTTGCATCCATGGACCGCTACATCAACCCATGTAAAGGCCACCGTTGACCGGATAATCAGCGCCGGTCACATACGCCGCATCATCGCTGGCAAGCCATGCGCACAGAGAGGCCACTTCGTCGGGCTTGCCAAGGCGGCGGATCGGCACCGAAGCCGCCAAGCGGTCCAGCACATCCGGCGGGAAGCTGCTGATCGCCTGGCTGGCGATGTAGCCCGGCGAAATGGTGTTGACGGTGACGCCGCGCGCGGCGACTTCCGCGGCCAGCGCACGACTGAAGCCGTGCATCGCGGCCTTGGCCGTTGCGTAGTTGACCTGGCCGATCTGGCCCTTCTGCGCGCTGACCGAGCCGATGTTGATGATGCGGCCCCAGTTCTGGTTGGTCATGCCATCCACCACCTGCTTGCTCAGGTTGAACAAGGTGTTGAGGTTGGAGGCGATCACCGCGTTCCAGTCCTCGCTGCTCATCTGCCGGAACAACATGTCACGGCTGCCGCCGGAGTTGTTGACCAGTACGTCGACTTCGCCCACTTCCGCGCGCACCTTTGCGAATGCGGCGGCGGTGGAGTTCCAGTCGGCTGCATTGCCTTCGGACACGATGAAGTCAAAGCCGAGTTCGCGCTGCTCGCGGATCCAGTTGGCCTTGCGCGGTGAATCCGGCGCGCAGCCTGCCACCACCGTGTGGCCGGCGCGGGCCAGGGATTGGCAGATGGCAGTGCCTACACTGCCCATGCCACTGGTGACGTAAGCGATACGTAGCGTCATGGTGCTCTCCAATGCGTCAGGTAGGTGCCGCTCAGGCGGCCAGTGGATACAGGGCGAACAGCAGGCTGCCGGCCATCAGGATCAGCGAGATCAGCACGGCCCACTTCAGGGTGAACTTCTGGTGGTCGGCGAAATCCACCTTGGCCAGACCAACCAGCAGATAGGTCGATGGCACCAAAGGGCTGAGTAGATGCACCGGCTGCCCGGCCAGCGAAGCGCGTGCCATTTCCACCGGGGTGATGCCGTAGTGACCTGCCGCTTCGGACAGGATGGGCAGCACGCCGAAATAGAAGGCGTCGTTGGACATGAAGAAGGTGAAGGGCATTGATGCCACCGCGGTGATCACCGCCAGGTAGGGGCCCCAGGCTTCCGGAATCACCGACAGGAAGCCGCGCGACATCGCCTCGACCATGCCGGTGTTGGACAGGATGCCGGTGAAGATGCCTGCGGCGAAGATCAGCGACACCACCGACAACACATTGCCTGCATGGTTGACCACGCGGCGGCGCTGCTCGGCCAGGTTCGGGTAGTTGATGACCAGCGCGATGGCGAAGCCGACCATGAACAGGATCGGCATCGGCAGCAGGCCGATCACCAGTGCCGCCATCAGTGCCAGGGTCAGGGCGAAGTTGACCCATAGCAGCTTCGGCCGCTTGGTGTCTTCAGCGTCTTCCACGGTCGGCAGCGCATCGCTGTCATCGGAGACGCTGGCATCCATCCACGAACCACCCTGTGGCAGGGTAACCACACCGAGGCGACGGCGTTCCTTCATGCCCAGGTACCAGGCGAGTGCGAGGATGCCGGCGCAGGCCAGCACCATCGCCGGAATCAGCGGCACGAATACATCGGCTGGATCCACATGCAGGGCAGTGGCCGCACGCGCGGTCGGGCCGCCCCACGGGGTGAGGTTCATCACGCCACCGGCGAGGATGGTCACGCAGGTCATGCTCAGCGCGTTCATGCCCAGGCGACGGTACAGCGGCAGCATCGCCGACACGGTGATCATGTAGGTGGTGGAGCCATCGCCATCGAGCGAGATCAGCATCGCCAGCACGGCGGTGCCCATCACGATCTTCAGCGGGTCACCCTTGACGATGCGCAGGATGATGCGCACCAGCGGGTCGAACAGGCCGGCGTCGATCATCACCCCGAAGTAGAGGATGGCGAACATCAGCATCACGCCGGTCGGCGCGATCTTCTTGATGCCGTCGAGCATCATCTCATCGAGGCCGGCACCGAAGCCGCCGATCAGGGCGAACACGATGGGAACGGTAATCAGGGCGACCAGCGGCGACAGTCGTTTGCTCATGATGAGATACATGAACGTCAGGACCATGCCGAAGCCGAGGATGGTCAGCATCATCTGCAGACTCCTTGAAGGGACAGGATGGGGAAGAGGTGTTTAGAAATCGAACTGCAGGCGGCCGGTGACCGCGCGGGTGTGGTCCACGGTGGTATCGGTCAGGCGGTTGCGGTTGCGGCTTTCAATCAGGTTGAGCATGAAACGCAGGTTGTCGCGCAGGTACCAGTTGCCGGCCAGGGTCCAGGCTTCGGTGCTGCCGTTGCGCAGGTCGGGCTGGCCATCAAGGTGCTGGTTGCCGCGCATCTGGTCATAGCGCAGCGCGACTTCAAACGCGCCGGGCTTGTGGCGGATGTCCTTGATGCGGGCGAAGCGGCCGGTCTTGCGGTCGTAGCTGCGCGACTCGCCGGTGACGAACCAGCTGAGCATGCCGTAGGCCGCCATCACTTCACCGCGCTGCGCGCCATCGTCAAAGGTGGCGCCGCTGAACTCGCCCTGCCATGACAGCGGGCCGCGCACCTGCGCGTATTCCAGCGACCACTTGTTGACGTCGGTATCGCGACCGGCCGAGAAGTCGACCAACGTCAGGCGACTTTCATCGGACAGATGGCCGGCTGGGCGGGGGCGGATACGCAACGCAGGAACGCCATTCACACCCGAGTTGTCATAGGCCTCGCGGGCCAGCGACAAGCCCAGGTGCAGCACGTCGCCAGCGGCCGGGCTCGGCGCCCAGGTGACGCGGCCACCGGCGGCGCGGCCCTTTACCTGCCAGGCATCGATGCTTTCCAGGCTGTAGACGCTGGCCGCCCAGGTCATGTCGCCGGGATTGGCCTGCCACGAGGCGCCAAGGCGGTACAGCGGGGCAAGGCTGGTGCCGGCGTTGCCGCGCTCCAGGAAGCTGCCGTAGTTGGAGCCGGTACGGTCGTCCAGCGAGTAGTACTGTTTGAACTGGCCTACGGTCAGCTTGCCGGCATCGCCGAAGCTGCGGCTGACGTAGACGTCCTTGGCTTCCGGGCGGTCACCGGAGAAATCGGCTTCCAGCTTGTAGTCGACCACGAAGAACTTGCCGGATACATCCAGCCAGGCGCGACGGATCTCGGTGTCGTCCTTGTTCGGGGTGCCGCGATGGTCGTTGTCGAAACTGGCGAAATCCAGATGCAGGCGGCCGCCGATGGTGGCCGTGACCGGGCCTTCGTCTTCTGCGGCCAGCGCTGGAGCACACAGGCTCAGCAGGACAGCGGCAGCGAGGCTGCGCTTTTGGAAAACACTCAGTTCCACAAACCCTCCCAGGTGCGCGCCAGGCGCGCGGCAAACTATGGGCACCTGCTGGTGCGTGGGCGCAGTCTGGAGGGGACTAGCTGTCATCCGCCTGTCAGGGGTTTGTGCGGTGCAGCAATGCGTGCCGGAACTGCGTCTTCGCGGCTTCCGCGTTAGCATTCGCGCCTTCCTGCCACATTCCCCTGCGATGCGCCTGCTGCTGGTTGAAGACAATGCGGACCTGGCCGATGCCATCATTCGTCGCATGCGCCGCAACGGCCATGCGGTGGATTGGCAGGCCGATGGCATGGGCGCGGCCAGCGTGCTGCGCTACCAGAGCTTTGATCTGGTGGTGCTGGATATTGGTCTGCCCAAGCTCGATGGCCTGCGCGTGCTGGCGGGCATGCGCGAGCGCGGCGATAGCACGCCGGTGCTGATGCTGACCGCCCGCGATGGCATCGAGGATCGCGTGCAGGCGCTGGACGTGGGCGCCGATGACTATCTGGGCAAGCCCTTCGACTTCCGCGAATTCGAGGCCCGCTGCCGGGTGCTTCTGCGTCGTGGCCGAGGCCAGGCCAGTGAAGTGGTGCAGATCGGCAGCTTCCAGTTCGACAATGCTGCGCATCGGGTCAGCCTGGATGGTGAAGTGATCGAACTGCCGAACCGTGAATTCCGCCTGCTGGAGATCCTGGTCGGCCGGCTCGGGCAGGTCGTCGGCAAGGACGAGATCGGCAAGGGTCTGTTCGGTTTCGACGATGAAGCCGGGCCCAATGCCATCGAGCTGTATATCGGGCGGCTGCGCAAGAAACTGGCGGCCGCGCCAGTGCGCATCACCACCGTGCGCGGCGTCGGCTACATGCTGGAAGCCAGTGACGGCGGCGCCGATGGCGACGGCTGAGGTCCGCACCTCCGGTTCATTGCGGCGCACCTTGATGCTGTATCTGGGCGCCTTGCTGGCGGTGTTCGCGGTGGCCTTGTTGTTCGCCGCGCGCGACTACGGGCAGCGTGCGGCGAATCGCTCCTACGACCATCTGCTGGTGTCTTCGGCGCTGTCCATCGCCGATTCGGTGGCATTGGTGGATGGGCAATGGCAGGTGGATCTGCCATATGCGGCCCTGGATCTGCTGTCGATGGCGGAAGAAGACCGCGTGTTCTACCGCGTGGCCGATAGTCGTGGCCGCACCATCACCGGCTACGAGGATCTTCCCCAGGCACCGCGCAGGAGTGGCAACCAGCCGCAGTTGTTCGATGCCGACTACAGCGGTGAGACGGTGCGCTTCGTGGTGGTCAAGCGCAGCTTTGCCGCCGCTTCTGCGCAGGGTGAAGTGCAGGTGCAGGTGGGGCAGACCCGCCGTGCACGCGCCGAACTGGCGCAGGAAATGGTCAACCGCGCTTTGATCGCCATCGGCGTGTTGTCGGCCTTGTTGCTGGCACTGGTGGCCTTCGGCGTGCATCGCGCGTTCCGTCCACTGGTGCGTCTGGAGCGCGAGTTGTCGCGTCGCGAGCCGTCTGATCTGAAACCGCTGGACTCGCATGTGCCGCGCGAGATGAACCAGATGGTCGCTGCCTTGAACCGCTTCATGGAGCGCCTGTCCAGCAGCAACGAAACCCTGCGGGCATTCATGGCCGAGGCGGCGCACCAGATGCGCACGCCGCTGGCGGCATTGCGCGCGCAGGCACAGCTGGCGCTGGACGAAGAAGAACCCGAGGACATGCAACGCAGCCTGCGTGCGATCGAGCGCAATGCCACCCATATGAGCCGCCTGCTCAACCAGCTGCTCAGCGACGCCAGCGTGATCCACCGCTCCAACCTGCAGCGCTTCGCACCACTGGACCTGGCTGAAACCGTGCATCAGGCCCTGCATGAAGCGCTGCCGCAAGCAAGCCCGGCACCACGTGTGCAGCTGGCGATCACCACCGGCGCGGTGCAGGTCAACGGAGACGCCCTGCTGTTGCGCGAGGCGATCAAGAACTTGATCGACAACGCGATGAAATACGGCGGCGATGGCCCGCTGCAGATCGCCCTGACCGTGCAGGACACGCAGGCGGTACTGACCATTGCCGACCACGGTCTCGGGATCAGCGCCGCCGATGCCGAACGCGTGTTCGAGCGCTTCGGGCGCGGTGAGAACGCGCCTGCCGGTGGTGCCGGGCTGGGTTTGGCCATCGTCAAACGCGTGGTTGAAAGCCATGGCGGCAGCATCGACCTGAGCAATCGGCCCGAAGGCGGCCTTGTCGCCACCATCCATCTGCCAAGGCATGCCGCATGAGCCGCTTGTTGATCCTGCTGATGGGGGTGCTGCTGGCACCGTCACTGATGGCTGCGCCGGGTGATGTGCAGCGCTTCCCGGCCCAAGGTGCAGCGACCGAGCGGCTGCGCATCCACGGCACGACCGATATCGAAGTGTTCGCGGTGGTGATCGCCGACTACCAGCGCCTGCACCCGGGCACCGAAGTCGTTTATGAAGACATCATCACCCAGGACCTGTACGCGCGTTTCCTGCGCGACCGCAACACCGCCAGCACACCCGATCTGCTGATTTCCAGCGGCATGGATCTGCAGACCAAGCTGGTCAACGATGGCCATGCACTGCCGCATCGTTCGCCGCAGACCGAGGCCGTGCCTTCCTGGGCGAAGTGGCGCAATGAAGCCTTCGGCATCAGCTACGAGCCGGTGGCGATGGTCTACAACACGCGGGCATTGCCCGCGGCAAACGTGCCGCACACGCGCCGCCAGCTACTGGATCTGCTGCGTGCCGAAGGTGCACCGCTGCGCGGCAAGGTCGGCACCTACGATATCGAGCGCAGCAGTGTCGGCTATCTGCTGGCCACCCAGGACGCGCAGCGCGGCAGCATCGCTGGCGCCTTGCTCGGCGCATTGGGTGACAACGGCGTGGTGCGCGAGGAGCGTACCGGCGTGCTGTTGGACCAGGTCAGTAGCGGCAAGCTGTCGCTGGTCTACAACGTGTTGGGTTCCTATGCGCAGGCACGTATCGATGCCGGTGCGCCCTTGGGCATCGTCGAGCCGGAGGACTACACGCTGGTGGTGCTGCGCACGGCGGTGATTCCGCGCAACAGCCCCCACCCGGCCGAAGCCAAGCGTTTCCTCGACTACCTGTTGTCGGCGCGCGGCCAGCAGGTGCTGTCGCGCGAGGCGCGGCTGATGCCGATCATCCGTAACGGTGGTGGTGACAGCGATCCCGGCCAGAACCGGCGGCCGATCCAGCTTGGGCCCGGCTTGCTGGTGTATCTGGATGCGCTAAAGCGGCGCCAGTTCCTGGATGCGTGGCGCAGCAGCGTCGAGCCCAAGCCGCGCTGAGCGGCTTGCTGACGCCCAACGCCCGGACACGTTCGCCTCGTACAGGTGAGGGGCAAGCCTTCGCAACGCCTGCCACCACGCACTACCGTAGCCCGGGTAAGCGCAGCGCACCCGGGAAAAGGATCCAGTGATCTTTCAGGCGCTCTGCAATCGGCCCCGGGTGCGCTGCGCTTACCCGGGCTACGTGACTGCGGTTGCTGCGCAATGCCCTGCATTTCCAGCTGAAGCAGGGTGCTGATCAGCGGCCACGCCAAGCGTGCTCAGCGCACTGGCGCAGGGTTCTCCGTCATCGGCTGGCGCAGCGGATCGCTGCTGCCTGCTGCCGCGCATTTGCCCTGCACGCAGCTGCAGCCTTGGATCTCAGGGAAACCGCAGACACTCATCATGCCCTTGGCCTGGCAGCTGGCCTGCACCCCGGCCGGATCGGTGGGGCTGTTGACGTTGACGCAGGCCGGGTAATAGCCGCAGCAGTTGCCGACGTTCTTCACGGTGCAATCGGCGTCGACCTTGCAGCTGCTGTCGACCACGACGGGCGTGGCAGCAGGTGTGGCAGGGGGTGATTGCTCGCTGGCCGGGACCGGCGCGGGCGTTTGCGAGGTGACCGGCGCAGTGGCGGCCGGTGAGCTGCAGGCGGTGATCGCAAGCAGCAAGCAGAGCAGCAGTGACAGACGGAACATGGGCGAATCCTGTTCTGGGCACGCGGCCATGGTAGCCGCGTCCCCTGTGAGCAGGGGGTTACCGGGCTGTCAGCCGGCAACCCCACCCATCCCGATCAGGCCGACCAGGTATCGCGCAGGGTCACGCTGCGGTTGAACACCGGCTTGGCCGGCGTGTGGTCGCGGCGGTCGGCGACGAAGTAGCCGGTGCGCTCGAACTGGTAGCTCTGTTCCGGTGCGGCCAGGGCTGCGGCCGGTTCGACGTAGCCGGTGACGACCTTGCGTGATTCCGGGTTCAGGTAATCGCGGTAGGTCTTGCCGTCGGATTCATCGTCCGGGTTGGCCACCGAGAACAGGCGGTCGTACAGGCGCACTTCGGCTTCCACCGCGTGCTGGGCGCTGACCCAATGGATGGTGCCCTTGATCTTGCGGTTGGCGCCTTCCATGCCCGGGCGCGATTCCGGGTCCAGCCAGCCGCGCAGCTCGACGATCTCGCCGGCGTCGTTCTTGATCACTTCATCGACGCGGGCGATGCCGGCGCCACGCAGGCGCACTTCGCCGCCCGGGACCAGACGCTTCCAGCCCTTGGGCGGTACTTCGGCGAAGTCTTCGCGCTCGATCCACAGCTCGCGCGAGAACGGTACTTCGCGGCTGCCGAAGCTTTCGTCCTTCGGGTGGTTGCTGAAGCTGAGCGCTTCTTCGTGGCCTTCCGGCAGATTGGTCAGCACCAGCTTGAGCGGATCGATGACCGCCATGCGGCGTGCGGCGGCGCTGTCCAGATCTTCGCGCAGGGCGCCTTCCAGCACGCTGAAATCGATCAGCGAGTTCTGCTTGGAAATGCCAACGCGCTCGGCGAACAGGCGCATCGCCGCCGGGGTGTAACCACGACGGCGCAGGCCCTGCAGGGTCGGCATGCGCGGGTCTTCCCAGCCATCGACCAGGTTCTCGGTGACCAGCGCCATCAGCTTGCGCTTGCTCATCACCGTGTAGTTGATGTTCAGGCGCGAGAACTCGATCTGGCGCGGCTTGGCGGCTTCGCGGGGCAGGCCCTTGTCGACCAGCGGCTGGGTCAAGGCGTTGTCGTGGGCGTAGTCGACGTTGTCCACGCACCAGTCATACAGCGGGCGGTGGTCTTCGAATTCCAGCGTGCACAGCGAGTGGGTGATGCCTTCCAGCGAGTCGCCCAGCGCATGTGCGAAGTCGTACATCGGGTAGATCGGCCAGGCATTGCCGGTGTTCTGGTGCTCGACGTGCTTGATGCGGTAGATCGCCGGGTCGCGCAGGTTGATGTTGCCGCTGGCCATGTCGATCTTGGCGCGCAGGGTGCGGGCGCCATCGGCGAACTCACCGGCACGCATGCGCGCGAACAGGTCCAGGTTCTCCTCGACGCTGCGCTCGCGGTACGGCGAGGGGCGGCCCGGCTCGGTCAGGGAGCCGCGGTAGGCGCGCACTTCCTCGGCCGACAGGTCGCAGACATAGGCCTTGCCGTCGCGGATCAGCTTCTGTGCGGCCAGGTAATACGCGTCGAAGTAGTCCGAGGCGTGGCGCAGCTCGTTCCACTCAAAGCCCAGCCAGCGCACGTCGTCCTGGATGGCGTTGACGTACTCGGGGTCTTCCTTGGCCGGGTTGGTGTCGTCGAAACGCAGGTTGCAGACGCCGCTGAACTCACCGGCGATGCCGAAGTTCAGGCAGATCGACTTGGCGTGGCCGATATGCAGGTAGCCATTGGGCTCCGGCGGGAAGCGGGTCTTGATGGCGGTGTGCTTGCCGCTGGCCAGGTCCTCGCGGACGATCTGACGGATGAAATCGCGCTTTTCGGGGGCGTTTTCCGGCGTGGCGACGACAGCAGGCGTGTTCTCGGACATGGGGGACGCAGCGTATTGAAGTAAACCGCAAGTTTAGCTGAGCCGGGCAGAGGTTGCCGGGACGGGGCTATGCTGGACCCTTCCGTCCCCCGGGTTTGCTGCTGATGGACCGTCCGGTTCTGGTGATAGGCAACAAGAATTACTCCTCCTGGTCGCTACGGCCCTGGCTGTTGCTGCGCCATTTCGGGGTCGATTTCGACGAGGTGCGGCTGGCCCTGGGCAGCCCCGGCTTTGCCAGCCAGGTGCAGCAGTATTCGCCCACCGGCAAGGTGCCGGCGCTGCACGACGGTGCGCTGCAGCTCTGGGATTCGCTGGCCATCTGCGAGTATGCCAACGAGCGCTGGCTGGGCGGGCGTGGCTGGCCAGCCGATCCGGCGCAGCGGGCGCTGGCGCGGGCGGCGGCTGCGGAAATGCATTCAGGTTTCACCGCGCTGCGCACCCAACTGCCGATGAATAGCCGCCGCCAGCCCGATGGCTACCGCTGGGACGCCGCCGCCCAAGCCGACATCAACCGTATCCGCGCGCTGTGGAGCGAGCTGCGCCGCCAACACGGTGCGGGCGGGGCGTTCCTGTTTGGCGAATTCGGCATTGTCGATGCGATGTTCGCGCCGGTGGCAGTACGCTTTGATGGCTATGGTGTGGCGGCGGAAGGCATTGCCGGTGACTACCTGCAGGCCCTGCTGGCCTTGCCGGCGCTGCGTGAATGGCGGCAGGCCGGGGCGGTGGAAACCGAGCAGCTTGCTGCCACCGATGCCCTGCGCCAGCCGGTTTGAGCGGAGAACCCCATGCAACTGATCTACCAGAGCAACAACCTGTTTGACGCCCATCTGGTCAAGCACGCGCTGGAGGATGCGGGCATCCCGGCCTTCGTGTTTGGTGAGTCGCTGTTGGGGGCCGGCGGCGAACTGCCCTTGTTCGGCCTGCTGCGGGTCTGCGTGCCGGATTCGGCCACGCCCGAGGCCGAGGACATCGTGGCCGCGCTGGGCTTGGACGATGGCCCCGCCGACCCCATCTTGGATGACGATGAAGCGCCGGGATTCCTCCCGGCCTGAGGAGCGGACATGTTGGGAATCGGCCAGGGAATACTGGGTATCGGCGCGTTCAAGCAGCGCCTGCCGCGCCCGGAAGAAGCACTGCCGGGGCGGGACACGCCGCTGCCGCTGCACAACGTGCATTTCGTCAACGGTCAGCCCTTGCAGGCCGATTTCGACGGGCTGCAGGTGCTGGACGTGGGCCTGGGCTGTTTCTGGGGCGCCGAGCGCAAGTTCTGGCAGCTGCCGGGCGTGGTGACCACGGCGGTGGGCTACCAGGGCGGTGTCACCCCGAACCCGACCTATGAAGAGGCCTGTTCCGGGCTTACCGGCCATACCGAAGTGGTACGGGTGGTATTTGATCCGGCAAAGGTGGCGCTGGAGACGGTGCTGCGCACCTTCTGGGAGAACCACGATCCCACCCAGGGCATGCGCCAGGGCAACGACACCGGCACCCAGTACCGCTCGGCGCTCTACTGCCATACGCGGGCGCAGTACGAGGCGGCCATTACCAGCCGCGATGTTTACCAGCAGCAGCTGACGGCTGCCGGCTATGGGGCGATCACCACCGAGATCGTGTTCCCGCCACCGCCGTTCTACTACGCCGAGGACTACCACCAGCAGTATCTGGCGAAGAATCCGAACGGCTATTGCGGCATCGGCGGCACCGGCGTGAGCTGCCCGATTGGTCTGGATGTCTGAGCTATGCGTGCCACGCCGCGCTGTTTATTGGTGGTGTGGCACAGCTTCACCGGCGCTACTGCGGCGATGGTGGACGCGTTGCTGCAGGGTGCACGCGAGAGTACCGGTGACGCGGTGCAGGTGATTGCCTTGCGCGCTGCAAATGCGAGTGCAGACGATGTGCTTGCCGCCGATGCGGTGGTGTTTGCTACGCCGGAGACATTGGCCTCGATGAGCGGGGCGATGAAGGATTTCTTTGACCGCAGCTATTACCCGCTGTTGGGGCGCTGCGAGGGCAGGCCGTATGCGCTGCTGGTGTGCGCGGGCTCGGATGGCCAACCAACGATCGCGCAGTTGCGCAGGGTGGCTTTGGGGTTGCGTTTGAAAGAGGTGGCCGAGCCGGTGCTGGTGTGTACGCAGGCACAGACGGCGGAGGCGATTGTTGCCGAGAAGACGCTGCCTGAGTCGAAGTTGGCGCGAGGCCGAGAGTTGGGTGCGCTGTTGGCAGCAGGGCTGGAGCTTGGCATTTTTTAAAGCCCCTCTCCCAGTGGGAGAGGGGTTGGGGTGAGGGTGCGGGGCGAAGCCACTTGCAGCTAGGCTTCGCACCTACCCTCATCCGCCCCTTCGGGGCATCCCCGCCTTCGCGGGGACAGGCTCTTCTCCCGAAGGGAGAAGGGAGTGGTCAGGCATAGCTTTGGCTATCAGCCGCCCAACTCATCCGCAATCCGCTGACGCAAGGTCTGCAGATCCTTGGCAAATGCTTCGATACCGGTTGCCAGCTTCTCGGTGGCCATCGGATCGGCGGCCATGTCCGCGTCGAACTTCGCTTCATCGATCGCAGCGATGTTCACCGCTTCGGCAGCACCCGCCACCAGCTTGCGCGGCAGCTCGCCGAAGTCCGCGTCCAGCTTCTCCAGCAGGTCCGGCGAAATCGTCAAACGGTCGCAACCGGCCAGCGCTTCGATCTGCGCGGTCGAGCGGAACGAGGCGCCCATCACCACCGTGCTGGAACCACGGCGCTTGAATTCGGCAAACACGCCGCGCACGAACTGCACGCCCGGGTCTTCGTCGATGTTGGCCGGGGTCTGGCCGTTGGCCACGTACCAGTCCAGGATGCGGCCGACGAACGGCGAGATCAGGAAGGCACCGGCTTCCGAGCAGGCCAAGGCCTGGGTCGGGTTGAAGATCAGGGTCAGGTTGCAGTCGATGCCCTCGGCCTGCAGCACGCGGGCGGCTTCGACGCCGGCCCAGGTCGCGGCGATCTTGATCAGCACCTTGCTGCGCGGCACGCCGGCCGCTTCGTACATGGCGATGAATTCGCGCGCCTTGGCTACGGTAGCCTCGGTGTTGTGCGCCTGGTCGGCATCCACCTCGGTGGAGACGCGGCCCGGCACCAGCTCGGCCAGCATCGTGCCCACGCCCACGGTCAGGCGGTCAACCACGGCATTGGCGATGGTCTGCTTGTCACCACTTTGGGCACGGCCCCACTGCAGCTCGCGTTCGATCAGGCCGGCGTAGACCGGCAGGTCGAGGGCTTTCTTCACCAGGGTCGGGTTGGTGGTGCAGTCGACCGGGCGCAGCCGCTTGATGGCGTCGTAATCGCCGGTGTCGGCGACGACGACGGACAGTTCACGTAGCTGGGCGAGCTTGGAGGGGGCCTGGGACATCATGGTTTCCTGTTGCAGGGGCGGCGCCGGACGCGCTCAGCGGTGGAAATCACCAGCCGCCTCGGGCTGGTAGTGGACGGCGGTGACGCGCAGGCGCAGCTTGCGGCCACCGGGTGCGGTCCAGTCAATGGTCTGGCCGACCGACAAGCCCAGCAGGGCGCTGCCGACCGGTGCCAGCACGGACACGCGGCCCTTGTCGAAATCCGCTTCGTGCGGATAGACCAGGGTCAGGGAATGCTTTTCGTTGTGCAGTTCGTCTTCGCAGTCCACACGGGAGTGCATGGTGACGATACCAGCGGGGATTTCTTCCGGCGGCAGCACCTGCGCGCGCTCAAGCTCCTGCGCAAGGGCAACGGCGGCCGGGTGCCGGCTCAGGGCCGGGGAGTCCAGCAAGGCCTCCAGACGGGCAATGTCGCGGGTGGAAACAATGATGGATGGCGGCAGACCGCTGTGGCTGGTCATGGGAATTCCTTATCTGAATGAAAAACAAGCAAAAGGCGACGCTTTGTCGGCGCCGCCCGGGCTTCTATTGTGCTGGTGAAACGGGCCATAGGCGACCCTTGGGAAGATCATGGGGCCGCTGCGCCCCGGATGCAATGTGGGGGAGGGAGGTATTCAGGTTTTGGGGTGCTGCGGAGAGCACCCCTCCCCAACCCTCCCCAACCCTCCCCTCCGCCTGCGGCGCAAGGGAGGGAGCCAAGCCTTGCCCACTCCCTTGCGCGCAGCGGAGGGGAGGGCCGGGGAGGGGTAGGTCTTTAAGTCTGGACCCGCGGCGATTGCGCCGGCGCCTCCAGCAACCCTGCCGGCAGCTGTTTGAACAACTGCGCGAACTGTTCCAGGAACGCGCCCATCGCCGAGCTGCGGCGCCAGACCATGCCGATACGGCGGTTGGGGTGCGGGTCGCCGTGGAAGGGGATCAGTTTGACGTTCTCCGAGCGGGCCACCGGCGGCTTCACCGCCAGCATCGGCAGCAGGGTGACACCGACGTTGGCTGCCACCATCTGCCGCAGGGTTTCCAGGCTGGTGGCCTGGAACTCGGATTTCTCCAGCGCGCCGGCCATATGGCAGACATCCAACGCCTGGTCGCGCAGGCAGTGGCCGTCCTGCAGCAGCAACAGGCGCTGGTCGGACAGGTCATCCAGGCTCAGCGCCGCATGCGCGGTGAGCGGATGGCCTTCGGGTGCGGCCAGCACGAACGGTTCCTCGAACAGGAACTCGGTGTGCAGCTGATCGTCGGCCACCGGCAACGCCAGCAGGGCTGCATCGAGCTGGCCGTTGCGCAGCTGGGCCAGCAGCACATCGCTTTTTTCCTCGACCAGCAGCATTTCCAGCTGCGGGAAACGCTGGCGGATGGCAGGCACCACATGTGGCAGCAGGTAGGGGCCCAAGGTTGGGAAGATTCCCAGGCGCACGGTGCCCGCTTCCGGGTCGCGGGCGCGGCGTGCGGCTTCCTTCATCTGTTCCACCTCGGCCACGATGCTGCGCGCGCGGGCGGCAGCTTCGCGGCCGGCCGGGGTCAGCATCACCTTGCGCGGCGCACGCTCCACCAGCGGCACACCCAGTTCCTCTTCCAGCTTCTTGATCTGGGTGGACAGGGTGGGCTGGCTGACGAAGCTGGCAGCGGCGGCACGGCCAAAGTGCTTGTGTTCGGCCAGTGCCACCAGGTACTTCAGGTCACGAAGGTTCATGTCGGGCTCCCGGATGTTTCCTTCTCCTGCGGGAGAAGAGCCTGTCCCCGCGAAGGCGGGGATGCCCCGAAGGGGCGGATGAGGGTTGGGCCAAGCCCATGTTTTCCAGGATTGCAGAAGGTTCTACCCTCACCCGAACCCCTCTCCCGCAGGAGAGGGGCTTTGAGCATCAGGCGGTTGCTGCCTCTACCGCTGCAGGTTGCAGCACCGGCGTACGGATCAGATGATCGAAGGCACTGAGCGCGGCAGTCGAACCGGCACCCATCGCGATGATGATCTGCTTGTACGGCACCGTGGTGCAGTCGCCGGCCGCAAACACGCCCGGCACATTGGTCTGACCGCGGTCATCGATGATGATCTCGCCGCGACCGCTCAGGTCCACCGTGCCACGCAGCCACTCGGTGTTCGGCAGCAGGCCGATCTGCACGAAGATGCCTTCCAGCTCGACCCGGTGCGAATCGCCACCGACGCGGTCGGTATAGACCAGGCCGTTGACCTTCTGGCCGTCGCCCAGCACTTCGGTGGTCTGTGCGTTGAGCACCACCTTCACGTTGGGCAGGCTGTTGAGCTTGGCCTGCAGCACCTGGTCGGCGCGCAGCTTGCTGTCGAACTCAAACACGGTGACGTGGCTGACGATGCCGGCCAGGTCGATGGCCGCTTCCACGCCGGAGTTGCCGCCGCCGATCACCGCCACGCGCTTGCCCTTGAACAGCGGACCGTCACAGTGCGGGCAGTAGGCCACGCCCTTGTTGCGGTACTCGTCCTCGCCCGGCACGTTCATCTGCCGCCAGCGGGCGCCGGTGGACAGGATCACCGTCTTGGACTTCAGCGAAGCACCGTTCTCCAGCTGCACTTCGACCAGACCATCGGCACCGGCCGGCACCAGCTTGGTCGCGCGCTGCAGGTTCATGATGTCCACCTCGTACTCACGTACGTGGGCTTCCAGTGCGGCGGCCAGCTTCGGGCCTTCGGTATGCTGCACCGAGATGAAGTTCTCGATCGCCATGGTGTCCAGCACCTGGCCGCCGAAACGCTCGGCAGCAACGCCAGTGCGGATGCCCTTGCGTGCGGCATAGATCGCCGCCGCCGCACCGGCCGGGCCACCACCCACCACCAGCACGTCGAATGCATCCTTGGCCTTGATCTTCTCGGCTTCGCGGGCAACGGCGCCGGTGTCCAGCTTGGCCACGATCTGCTCCAGGCTCATGCGGCCCTGGTCGAAGATCTCGCCATTGAGGAACACGGTGGGCACCGACATCACCTGGCGCTGCTCCACTTCGTCCTGGAACAGGGCGCCGTCGATGGCCACGTGCTTGATGTTGGGGTTCAGCACCGCCGCCAGGTTCAGCGCCTGCACCACATCCGGGCAATTCTGGCAGGACAGCGAGAAATAGGTTTCAAAGCGGTACTCGCCCTTCAGGTCGCGGATCTGTTCCAGCAGCTCGGCCGCTTCCTTGGACGGATGGCCGCCAACCTGCAGCAGGGCCAGCACGAAAGAGGTGAACTCGTGGCCCATCGGCAAGCCGGCGAAGGTCAGGCCGATGTTCTGGCCTGGGCTGTCCAGGTCGAACGAGGGCACGCGGCCCTGGCCGTCACGGCGCACGTCAAGGGTGATCTTGTCCGTCAGCGTGACCAGCGTGTTGAGCAGCTCCATCATCTCCTGCGACTTGGCGCCATCATCGGCGTGCGCGGTGATGTGGATCGGGCGGGTCACCCGTTCCAGGTAGGCTTTGAGCTGGGTCTGCAGGTTGGCATCCAACATGGACAATCTCCTAATCAAGGCAAAACGTTGGGCAATACAGCGGCATTGACGTCGCTGCGTGGGGGCAGGTCGCCTGGGAATGTAGGGGTGAACCGCAGCCTGCTTGCTCGGCTTGCTGGCGCCGTGCTGGCTGGCGTCAAACACGCTGCGGTTCACCCCCACGCCCGCCGCGGGGCGGGGTGGGAGCGAGGGACGGCTTAGATCTTGCCGACCAGGTCCAGCGACGGTGCCAGGGTCTTTTCGCCTTCCTTCCACTTGGCCGGGCACACTTCGCCCGGGTGGCTGGAGACGTACTGGGCAGCCTTGACCTTGCGCAGGGTATCGGCGGCTTCGCGGCCGATGCCTTCAGCGGTGATTTCCACCGACTGGATCACGCCCTGCGGGTCGATGATGAAGGTGCCACGGTCAGCCAGGCCGGCCGGACGCAGAACGTCGAAGTTCTTCGAGATCTGGTGGGTCGGGTCGCCGATCATGGTGTACTTGATCTTGCCGATGGCGGCCGAGGTGTCGTGCCATGCCTTGTGCGAGAAGTGGGTGTCGGTGGAAACCGAGTACACCTCGACGCCCAGCTTCTGGAATTCGTCGTAATGCTCGGCCAGGTCTTCCAGCTCGGTCGGGCAGACGAAGGTGAAATCGGCCGGGTAGAACACAACCACGGACCACTTGCCCTTCAGGTCGGCGTCGCTGACCTTGACGAACTGGCCGTTCTTATAAGCATCGGCCTCGAACGGCAGGATTTCGGTATTGATGACGGACATCGTTTTTCCTCTTGTGGAAGGGGTGGGTGGAAAGCGTTGAGGGAGAGACTAATAGGCAGTGCCTAATAAAACAAATGAATTGGATGCATCGTATCAATAGGTTTTGACTATCGATCCCGCCCGTGAACCTGCTGCAAGCCTTGATATTGGGGGTTTTGCCGGGTTTCCAAGCCGCTTCCGGCAAAGCTGAACGGATTGGAATAGGCAGGGCCAATGCCGGTAACAGACGTCGGCGGTAGGCAGGACGAGGCGGGCTGACTATCCTCGCCGTCCTGGAAATACGCCGCGAAGAGGTAGTGAAGTGTCCACGCTGAAGGTTGCCGAGCTGTTGCGGGAGGCCGCTGTGCGCCTGCCGGGCGACGATGCCCGCCATGAGGCCGAGCAGTTGCTGATCCATGTGCTGGGCGTGGAACGGGCCTGGTTGTTCGCCCATGCCACCGACACGGTGGACGAAGACAGCCGGCAGCGCTTCGAGCGGCTGCTGACGCGCCGCGCCGAGGGCCACCCGCTGGCCTACCTGCTGGGCCGCCGTGGGTTCTGGACGCTGGATCTGCAGGTCAATGCCGCCACCCTGATCCCGCGCCCGGAAACCGAGCTGCTGGTGGAGCAGGCGCTGGCGCGGTTGCCGGCCGACGACATGGTGCGGGTGGCCGACATGGGCACCGGCAGTGGCGCGATCGCGCTGTCCATTGCCAGTGAGCGGCCGCTGGCCACGGTGATGGCCACCGATCTGCTGGGCCCGGCGCTGGCGGTGGCGGTGAAGAACGCGCAGGCGCATGGCCTGGACAACGTCTGGTTCCGCCGCGGGCACTGGTATGCGGCGTTGGGCGCGGACCGTTTCGACATGATCGTCAGCAACCCGCCGTATATCGCGGCGGGCGATCCGCACCTGGCCCAAGGCGATCTGCGGTTCGAGCCGCCACCGGCACTGGCTTCCGGCGCCGATGGCCTGGATGCGATCCGCGAGATCATCGGCGGCGCGCACGAACACCTGGTGGCGGGTGGCTGGCTGTTGCTGGAACACGGCTGGGACCAGGGCGAGGCGATACGCGCGCTGCTGGTGCAGGCCGGGTTCGACCAGACGCAGACGGTGCAGGATCTGGAGCAGCGCGACCGCGTCACCCTGGGGCGTTGGCCGGGATGAGGTGGGACGCGTTTGGCGCGGCATAGTTTTCGCTGTCGCTGTCGCTGTCGTTGCAGAAGTTCCTGGCTTGTCATTCCCGCGCAGGCGGGAATTGTTCCTGCGTTGGTTTCGGCTCCTGCTGCGGTCTCAGCTTCGGCCCGACACAGCGCAGCCATCAAGATCCCGGCGTCATGGCGATTCCTGCCTGCGCGGGAATGACGGCTTGCGGATATCCAGGTCAGAAACGGACACAGCCGCGCAGCAGGCCGGTCAGATTTTGGCGCACGACGGTGGTCTGATCCTTTCGTACCATCGAGGCATCCATACCGGAGATGCCGATGATCCGCACGTCCGCCGCGGCTGCCCTGCTGCTCGCATCATTGACCTGTTTGCCGGCCTGGTCTGCCAACCCGCAAGCGCCGTTGCATCCTTTGCGGGATACCACGCCGACGCACGACGATTACGCTGATCTGGCACCGCTGGGCGCGGCAATCGGCGACAAGCGCATCGTCATGCTGGACGAACTGACCCATGGCGAAGGCAATATCTACCAGAGCAAGGTGCGCACCGTGCGCTACCTGCATGAGCGCAAGGGCTTCGACCTGCTGGTGCTGGAAAGCGGCCTGTTCGATGTCACCCGGCTGTGGCAGTCACGCCGGCCGCTGCGGACCAATGCGCCGGGCAACATCTTCTACATGTATGCCAACAGCGCCGAGCTGTGGCCGTTGTACGACTACCTGGACGCGCAGCGCGATGCGCCGGCCGCGATGCAGCTGGCCGGTTTCGACGGCCGCCTGAGTGGCGCGCTGTCGCGCACGCAGCTGGTGCCGCAACTGCGCGCGCGGCTGGCACGGCAGCCACTGGATGCGCGCCAGCAGGCCCGTGTGCAGGGTTATCTGCAGCAGCTGCAGCGCCTGCTTGACGGCGAGCTGGCGCCAGCGGATGCGGCCACCCGCCAGCAGTTCCTGGCGGACGCGCAATGGCTGCCCGGCCTGCTGCCCGCTGCCGATGAGGAACACGGCGAGGATGTGTTCGACAGCGACGGCTTCTGGCGGCGCATCAATGCCAGCCTGCAGCGCATGGCCGAGGTGAGCTGGCAGCTGCGGCCGTTCGACGAACACGATCCGGTGATGGCCGACAATCTGCGCTGGTTGCTGGAACAGGCCTATCCCGGCCGCAAGGCGGTTGTCTGGGGCCACTACGCGCACCTGAACAAGCTGGGCGGCTACCGCGACGGTCATCCGCGTGGCTTCCCGCCGGTCGACAATGTGACCCGCGCGCTGCCGGCGGTGCTGCAGGCACAGACCTATGTGCTGCATTTCGCCGGTGCCCAAGGCCGCTACCGCGATTACATCGACCAGCACGCACGGCAGGTGGTGGCCACGCCGCAGCAGCTGGAAGCGCGCCTGACCGCACATGGCCCGGTGTTCGTGGACCTGCATGCCGGCCGCGTGCCCGGCGAGGAGGACGCCGGCAACCGGCTGTGGAGCATGGATTACGCCGATGGCCTGGGCTTGCCCGAGGCGCGGCAACGCTTCGACGGCATGTGGCTGCAGCCGGGCATCACCCCGTCCGACTACCGCACGCCCTGAGCGCCACCAGCCGTGCTGACGGGTAGCAACACAGGGCTGCGTTAAACTACGCGGCCTGTTCCCAGCGAGGCTGCCATGCGCACGCTCTATCCCGCCATCGAGCCCTACGAAACCGGCACGCTCAAGGTCGACGACCGCCACACGCTGTACTTTGAACAATGCGGCAACCCCGACGGCAAGCCGGTGGTGATGCTGCACGGTGGCCCCGGTGGCGGCTGCAGCGACAAGATGCGGCAGTTCCACGACCCGGCCAAGTACCGCATCATCCTGTTCGACCAGCGCGGTTCGGGCCGTTCCACCCCGCATGCTGATCTGGTGGACAACACCACCTGGGATCTGGTCGCCGACATCGAGAAGCTGCGCGAAAAGCTTGGCGTGGCGCAGTGGCAGGTCTTTGGTGGCAGCTGGGGTTCCACCCTGGCGTTGGCTTATGCCGAGACCCACCCGCAGCGTGTCACCGAGCTGGTGCTGCGCGGCATCTTCATGCTGCGCCGCTGGGAGCTGGAGTGGTTCTACCAGGAAGGCGCCAACCGCCTGTTCCCGGATGCATGGGAGCACTACCTCAAGCCGATTCCGTTGGTTGAGCGGCATGACCTGATCTCGGCCTTCCACCGCCGCCTGACCAGCGACGACGAGACCACGCGGCTGGACGCCGCGCGTGCCTGGAGCGTGTGGGAAGGCGCCACCAGCTTCCTGCACGTGGATGACGACTTCATCAACAGCCACGAAGACCCGCAGTTCGCGCTGGCCTTCGCCCGCATCGAGAACCACTACTTCGTCAACGGTGGCTTCTTCGAAGTGGAAGACCAGTTGCTGCGTGACGCGCACAAGATCGCCCATATCCCCGGCGTGATCGTGCACGGCCGTTATGACGTGGTGTGCCCGCTGGCCAACGCCTGGGATCTGCACAAGGTCTGGCCGAAGGCGCAGCTGCAGATCACCCCGGCATCCGGCCACTCGGCATTTGAAGCCGAGAATGTGGACGCGCTGGTGCGCGCGACCGACAGCTTCGCCTGATAGCCCGGGATTGGCCCCCCTCCCTTTGCCGCAGGCAAGGGGAGGGTTGGGGAGGGGTGCTTTGCGCTGTTGGTCCAGCGGTGATTTAGCGCGATTGGATTGCTGGGCAGGCCCTGCCGAGCATGGCTCGGCACTACACCTGCGCCCCGCCCTTTGCCGCAGGCAAGGGGAGGGCTGGGGAGGGGTGCTTTGCGCCGTTGGTCCAGCGGTGATTTAGCCTGATTGGATTGCTGGGCAAGCCCTGCCGAGCATGGCTCGGCACTACACCTGCGCTCCTCCCTTTGTCGCAGGCAAGGGGAGGGCTGGGGAGGGGTGCTTTGCGCTGTTGGTCCAGCGGTGATTTAGCGCGATTGGATTGCTGGGCAAGCCCCTGCCGAGCATGGCTCGGCACTACACCTGCGCCCCCGCCCTTTGCCGCAGGCAAGGGGAGGGCTGGGGAGGGGTGCTTTGCGCTGCAGATCCAGCGGTGATTTAGCCCGATTGGATTGCTGGGCAGGCCCCTGCCGAGCAGGGCTCGGCAGTACCGGGTCTGTTCTTGTCAGCGCTGACAAGCACCTCCGCGCGGTGGTTGGGTGGATTGGTTAAAAAATGACCAGTGCCGGTGAAGGCTTGCAGCATAAGGGTTGCGCAGGCTTATCCACAGCTTGTGTAACCCTAAGGGCACAGCCTGTGTGGACAACCGCTCCCTCCCTTTGCCGCAGGCAAGGGGAGGGCTGGGGAGGGGGTTTTTTGCTTTGGATCTGCAGGTTGCGCGTGGTGGGGCTCGAGAGCCGATTGGCCGGGGGGATGGCAATGCCGGTGCGCCGCGGAACATCACCACACCCTGGTGCTGGTCGTCGCCCGGCGAGGGGGCATGCCGTGTGTTACCACTCGCCAGCCAGCAGGGCGTCGGCCAGGACCCTGAGCTTGGGGGAGGCCTGGCGCGAAGGCGGATATACCAGTGACAGCGCGCGGCTACGCCCCTCATGCGCCTGCAGCACGCGCTGCAAGCGCCCATCGGCGAGAGCGTCGGCAACGGCGAAGTCCATCACCTGCACGATTCCAATGCCCGCAAGTGCGGCTTCCACCAGCGGATCACCGCTGTCGAACACTATTCGTGCCGGGGGGCTGAAGTCATGCATCCGCCCATCCAGATCCTTGAACTGCCAGTCGACCAGGCGCCCGCTGCGCAGGTTGCGCACGGCCAGGCAGGTGTGTTCCTGCAATGCCGTCACCGATTCGGGAGGACCGTGGCACGCAAGGTAATCCGGTGATGCCACGGTCACCCAGCGCAGCGGGCGCAAGGGGCGTGCGACCATCCGCACATCGCTGATCGGGCCGGTGCGCAGCGCAGCGTCAAAGCCTTCTTCAGCCAGATCGACCAGGCGGTCATTGAGCACCAGCTCGAACTGCAGCTGCGGATGGTCGGCAATCAACCGGCCGGTCAAAGGCAACAGCACCTTGCGCCCGAACATCGAGGGAGCGGTCAGCTTGAGTACGCCCGATGGTACGCAAGGGCGGTCACCGAGCTGGCGTTGTGCGTCCTCAAGCCCGCACAACAGGGGCTGGCAGTGCTCCACGAACTGACGCCCGTCCGCGGTCAGGCTGACGTTGCGGGTATTGCGGTGGAGCAATCGCACGCCCAGTTCCTGTTCCAGTCGGCTGATCGCCCGCGACAGGCCGGACTGGCTCAGCCCAAGCTGCCCTGCCGCGACCGTGAAGCTGCGGGCTTCGGCCACCTGCACCAGCATGCGCACTGCGTTGAGGTCCATGGCATCCATTTATGTAAATTCGCATTACAGATATGTGCGTATCCTGATTTATCTGCGTTATGTCATCAATAAGACTATGCGCCCACGTTTCTGGATCTTCCCTATGGCGACTTCCTTCCCCCCGGCGCGGACCACGCCCCGGCTTGCTCTTGCGCTGCTGGCGATGTCCCAGCTGATCATCGCGATGGATGCCACCATCATTTTTGTCGCCCTGCATGAAATGGGCCTGCGACTGCAGATCAACGCCCAGCAGTTGCAGTGGGTGGTGAGCGGCTACACGGTGGCCTTTGGCGGCTGCCTGTTGCTGGGTGGCCGTGCGGCGGACCTGCTGGGCCGCCGTCGCATGTATCGGCTGGGGATGCTTGTATTTGCGTTGGCGTCGCTGGTTGGCGGCTTCAGCGCCAATGCCGGGGTGCTGGTCGCGGCGCGGGCTGCCCAGGGCCTGGGTGCGGCGATATTGTTTCCGGCGACGCTGGCGTTGATCAACACGCTGTATGCCGAAGGCCCGGTCCGCAATCGTGCGCTGGCGATCTGGAGCATGGCCAGCGCGGGTGGGTTGGCCTTGGGGACGTTGTTGGGCGGGGTGCTGACGCAACTGTTGGGTTGGGCCTGGGTGCTGTGGGTGTTGGTGCCGTTGGCGGCCGGCTGTGCCTGGCTGGCAGGGCATTGGCTGCCGCGTGATGGCGCGCGTGCTGTCGGGCGTTCCTTCGATCTGTGGGGCTGCCTGAGCGTGACCTTTGGCGGCAGTCTGCTGGTGACGACCTTGGTGCAGGGGCCCGAGTGGGGTTGGGCGGCGCCCGCTACGCTGGCCTGCCTGGGGTTGTCGGTGCTGTTGCTGGCAGTGTTTGTCCTGATCGAGAAGCACAGTGCCGATCCGTTGATGCATTTCGGATTGCTGCGGACACCGGGGCTGCGTGCAGCCATCGGACTGACAATGCTGTTCATGAGCAGCTTCGGCGTGCAGTACTACTTTCTGGCGCTGTACTACCAGGACGGCTATGGCTGGAGTCCGTTGCAGGCGGGGATGGCGTTCCTGCCGCCGACCTTGGTGTGCACGCTGGGTATCCGCATCGCCGAGCGCATGTTGGCAGCACGGTCGCCGCGGCAGGTGCTGGCATGGGGCTTGGCGGCGGGGGCATTGGGTATCGCGGGCGTTGCTGCCGCCTTGCCGCACGGTTCCGGCTACTGGCCGTTGTTGCCCGGCATCGTGCTGCTCAGCCTGGGCCAGGGCATGACCTGGACGGCGATGTGGATCGTGGCCGGGCAAGGCGTTCCTGCCGCGCAGCAGGGGGTGGCTTCCGGCATGGCGGCGACCGCGCAGCAGATCGGCGGTGCCCTCGGCTTGGCACTGCTGGTGATGCTGGCCAACGCGGCACGTGCAGCAGCACCGGCGGACAGCGCGCAGGCGCTGCAGGGATTGATTCATGCGCAATATGGCGCTGCACTGTTCGCCGCACTCGGCGTGGTGGTTGCGTTGCGCCTGCGGCCTGCACGGCTAGACTGCAGCTCCGACAACTGCCTGCCCAGCGACGCATGATTGAACTGCTGGATCTCCGCCAGGCCCTGGACAGCTTCGCCAGCTGCAACGACGACGATGAGGTGTGGTCGCGCTACGGCTGGGTCCACGCCAGCGCGGGCGGTGCCTTGAACGCTTCGTTCTGGCTGCCGGCAAGCGAGGCCGAAGCGTTCGATGATGACGAGCTGCCGACGGCGGCGCGTGCCCTGGGGCTTTCGAGTTTCCTGGAGCCGGCGACCTTTGCCGATGTGCTCGATGTGCAGAAACGCCAACGTCCGCTATCGACATTGGAGGACTACGCGGCGGCACTGGACTACTACGCCGAGTACGACGCTTTCCTGCAGGTGCCGGGTATCGATGAGGCACTGGGCGGGGCCGCGGAGGCCGAGCAGGAAGCAGCACGGGCGCTGGATGTAGGGCCCGGCATCTATGCAAGTTTCGATGTGGTGCTGGCGCAATGCCCTGCGCAACACATGAAGGATGCAGCGCGGCAGGTGGCGGTGTTGCTGGCGCTATCGATTGGCGAGGCGCTGGCTGCTTGCCGTGATCTGCCGCTGTGCCTGGGTGAACAGTTGGACCGTGAGCGCTGTGCCAGGCTGGTTGCAGCCTTCGATGCCTTGGGCGTAGTGCTGCAGGTACGGGGCTACAAGCCCTTCCCATGGTCAGACATGCCAACGCCCGCAGGTGTTAGGGGCGCGGCATAAGCTGCGAAGCTGGCAATGCATAGTGCAAGCATTGCGGGTGTCTGAGACTGCACCAGCTTCGCGGCTTACGCTGCTCCCACAGGAGCAACAGCGCTGTAGTGCCGAGCCATGCTCGGCAGGGGCGTTACAAGCGCAACATCGGACACCGCATCAGCTTCGCGGCTTACGCCGCTCCTAGAGTACGGGGGCGCGCGGTTCCTGCATGGCCAGCAACATTGGCTGCAGATTCCGGAAGATCCGCGCCAGGCGGTCGGCCCAGGCCTGCTGGCCGGCGCTGTCGGCTATCAGGTCCTGGCGGATTTCCAGTTCCACATGCACCAGGCCGCGGCCTTCGCCATGCACCGGCACCGCATAGTCGCTGCTGCTGCTCACCGAGTACGGCTGGTTGTCGCCAACCTCCAGATCACCTTCCTCGCGCAGTGCCTGCAGCAGCGCATGCGCAAAGCGGGTGTCCTGGTGGTAGAGCACGCCGGCATGCCAGGGGCGCTGAACACCGCCCATGGCGGGAGTGAAGCTGTGCATCATCACCAGCAGGGTCGGCCTGCCGGCGTCGCGGCGGCGATCCAGCTCAGCGTCGATGCGCGCATGGTAGGGCGCGTGGATCATGTCGATGCGCTGCTGCCGCTGTGCCGCGCTCAAACCACGATTGCCGGGGATGGCAGTGCCATCGCTGGTTTCAGGAATCAGCGTGGGCGACAGCAGGGGGCGGTTGCAGTCGATCAGCAGGCGCGAATAGGTCTGTTCGATGGCCCATGCATCCAGCTGGCGGGCCAGTGCGCGGGTGGTGCCGGCAATGCCGATATCCCAGCCGATATGCCGGTCCAGTTCGGCCTGTGGCAAGCCCAGGTCCTGCAGTGCCTGCGGTATGCGCTGGCCGGCGTGGTCGGCCAGCAGCAGGTAGGGCGAACTGCCGTGCGGATGGTGGATCTGGAACACCGCCGGATCGTCGCTGCCCAGCAGTGCTGGCGCCAGTTGCAATCCGGAATCAGCCACGGGGGCGCCCGTCCAGATGGTGCTCGATCATCCACAGCCCGGCCCACAGTTTGGCGTCCAGCTCGTAGCCCTGGCCCATCTTTTCCACCAGCCAGGCGGCGGCGCGCGCGCGCGGGATGCTGTGCACGGTGATGTCCTCGCTGGCGTCGCCGCCACCGCTGCCTACCTTGCGCAGGCCGGTAGCGCGGACGAAGGCGATCTTCTCGTTGCTGGCACCCGAGGAGGTGGGGCCGATCATCAGTACTTCGGCGTGGTCGGCGGTCCAGCCGGTTTCTTCTTCCAGCTCGCGGATGGCCGAGGCTTCGATGGATTCGCCGGCGTCGATGTCGCCCACCAGCCCAGCCGGCATTTCGATGGTGCGGGCCTGCAGCGGCACGCGGAACTGTTCGACGAACAACACCTCGTCCTGCGGGGTGACCGCGATGATGATCGCTGCCAGGCCGCCGGCGTGGCAGCGCTCGCTGTATTCCCAGGTGCCGCGCACCAGCATCCGCTGGTATTTGCCTTCATAGACAACGCGGGGTTCGGCGGTGTTCTGGCTCATGCGAACTCGTTTGCAGGGGGGGAAGGGGCTTGCAGGCTGGCAGCCGTCATCAGGCGGCGGCGCGTCATCGGGCCGAAGCGCAGGGCTTCGCACAGCCCGCCGAGCATGTCGCCGTCACCGCTGGTACGGAGGAAGCGGCCATCGGCATTGGCCAGCGGTGCGTTCAGCGCCACGGTGGTCAGCTGGCGGAACAGCAGGGCCTGCTCGCGCTGCTCGCGCAGGCGGGTGGCGATGGTGGCGGCACCGCGCAGGCGCAGGAACGGGACTTCGTCGATGCGTTCGAGCAGGGCGTCCAGCGTGCCGAAATGGGCCAGCAGCACCGCTGCCGATTTGGCGCCGATGCCGGAGATGCCCGGGATGTTGTCCACCGCGTCGCCGCTCAGCGCCAGGTAGTCGGCCACCTGGTGGGCGTGCACGCCTTGCCGGGCCTTTACCCCGTCCGCGCCCCAGCGCTGGTTGCGGGCGTAGTCCCATTGCTCGTCGTGTTCCAGCAGCAGCTGCGACAGATCCTTGTCGGCCGAGACGATGACCCCGCGCAGCTGGCCGCGGCTGGCATGCAGGGCGCTGCCGATCAGGTCGTCGGCTTCGTATTCGCGGTCGGCCAGTACCTCCAGGCCCAGCGCGGCGCACAGCGCCTTGCAGTGGGCAAACTGGCGGCGCAGTTCTTCCGGGGCCGGGTCGCGGTTGGCCTTGTAGGCCGGGTACAGCGCGTGACGGAAGCAGCTGTCCAGGGCCTCGTCGAAGGCGACCGCGATATGCCGTGGGCGCTCACGTTCGAGCAGGTCCAGCAGGAAGCGGGCAAAACCGTGAACTGCGTTGACCGGCCAGCCCTGGGCATCCTGGAACTCGTCCGGCATCGAATGCCAGGCGCGGAACACATACAGGCTGGCGTCTATCAGGTAGAGCGGCTGCAGCGGGGCGCTGGCTGCGCTCACGGCTGCCAGTCCTGCAGCAGGCTGGCCGGGTCGGGGCGGTCGCGGTCCGGCACAGCGATCTTGGGGGTGCCGATATGGATGAAACCGACGATCCGTTCATTTTCAGCCACGCCCAGGTGGCGGGCCACTTCCGGGTCGGTCGCCATCCACGCGGTCAGCCATTGCGCGCCGAAGCCGCAGCCCTGGGCGGCCTGCAGCAGGGCGAAGCAGACGCAGCCGGCGGTGAGCAGCTGTTCCTGGGCCGGAACCTTGGGGTTGTCCTGCAGACGCGCGATCACGGTGATGATCAGCGGTGCATGCGAGAAGCGCTGGCGGTCCTTCTCCACTGCGGCATCGGCGGCATGGGGATCGCGCTGGCGGCTGCGCTGGGCCAGGAACTCGCCCAGCGCGTGGCGTGCATCGCCCTGCAGGCGCAGGAAGCGGAACGGCACCAGCTTGCCGTGGTCGGGCACGCGCACCGCCGATTGCAGCATGCGCAGCACGGTGGCGTCGTCAGGGGCGGGGGCGCCCAGTTGCAGGGAGGGGACCGAGCGGCGCTGGTCCAGCGCCTGCAGGAAGCAGTTGTCCGACATGGCTCACGGGCAGGGAAAGCGGCCATCGATTATAGACGGCCACGGGTGACGGCCCGCTGTCGGTGGGCCGCGGCAAATCTGTGCGCTTGGTCTTGCGGGCTGAATGCAGCAGGGTTCGCCAAATCCACAGCGCCCGCTTAGCATGTCAGGCAATGCCGGGCCGCCGGCTGTGAGGTATGAAGTGCGCACTGCATCACTTACCCTGTTCAGCTTCTCGGCCTACCATGCCGGTGCGGAAACAGGGGCCGCGTCTGCATCAATCCATCCATTTTTGAGAAGTCCAGCGCCTTTCGGGGTGCGGAGCCTTTGCGCATGATGTCCAATCCGCATTCCGCCGGCCTCCCCGGTCGCAACCAGAGCCTGCTGTCGATGGCGCGCGAGGCCGCGTTGCCGTCCATTTCCCAGGCCTTCGACAAGGTGCTGAGCGGCTTTGACGATGTGTTGTTCGATCGCGCCGAGACCGCCGGGGCCTCGCAGCTGGCGTTCCTGGACGGCATGCGCGAGCTGCGCCGCCGGCGTGAGGAGATCTCGCGCCGCTTCGCTGCCCATCTGCAGCAAGCCTGGGCCGCGCTGGACGCCGGTACGCCGCTGTCGGCCGAAAGCGTGCTGGCCGGGCCGGGCGAAGGCGGGTTGAGCCTGGTGCCCGAGCACGTGCTGGAATCGCGTCTGGCGGTGCGCAATTTCGCCACCGTGCTGCTGCGTGACTGGAAGCAGGTGCTGCAGCGCATCGACCACCGCCTGGCCTGGATTGCCGGTGTGCCGGCGCTGGACGCCGATACCAATCCAATCGGCCCCGAGCATATCGGCGTGGCCGTGCACGAGGCCTTCTATACCTGTGACCTGGCCGCGGAAGTGCGGCTGGTGCTGTTCAAACTGTGCGAGCGCGAGTTCGCTGCCGGCATCGGCAAGCTGTACGAAACCGTGGATGAGCGCCTGGCCCAGGCAGGTGCCGCGCCCGAGATTGCCCCGCAGCGCCGTGCCCAACCGCAGCGGCCGGCGGCGCAGGCCGCCGCCGAAGCCGAGGCTGACGAGTTCGACCCGGGCCACGCGCCGATGTGGGCGCAGCGCTTCTCCGAGCGCTGGAGCCAACGCCGCAGCAGCATGGCCGGCGGTGGCTCGGATGGGTTTGCTGGCGGTGCCGGCTTTGATGCCGCCGCCGCATATGGCGGTGATTCGCAGAACATGGTGCTGGAGGCACTGCATGAGTTGCTGTCGCAATCGCGGCAGCAGCGCGAAGGTGGGAGCGCCGCTGCGCAGTCCGCCGCCGCTGGCCAGCACCGCGCGCTCAACCAGCGCGAGATGATGTCGGTGTTGTCGTTGTTGCAGGCCACCCCCACCGCGACCTTGCGGGCAGCGGTGGGCGAGGACGGTGAATCTCTGGCCCAGCGGCTGAAGAGTGAAGTGCTGTCCGGCGCCACCCGCCTGGGTGTGGATCCGGCCGAGGCACGGCTGGACCCGCAGGACGAGGATGCCATCGACCTGGTCAGCATGTTGTTCGACGTGATGCTGGACGAGCGTGAGCTGGAGGGGCGTTCGCGCGAATTGATCGGCCGGCTGGTGGTGCCTTTCGTCAAGGTCGCCATGCTGGACCGGCGCATGTTCGTGCAGAAGACCCATCCCGCGCGCAAGCTGCTCAATTCGCTGGCCGAGGCGTGCGAGGGCAATGCCGGCGAGAGCCAGGCCGAGCGCGCCCTGATGGGCAAGGTCGAGGAAATCATCGAGCGCCTGACCGCCGAGTTCAACGAGAACCTGGCCATCTTCCTGACCCTGGAAGAAGAGTTCCGCGAGTTCCTGGCCCAGCACCGGCGCCGCATCGAAATCGCCGAGCGCCGTGCCGCTGAAACCCAGCGTGGCCAGGAGAAACTGGAAGTGGCGCGTGCCCGCGCCGCGAGCGAGCTGGACAGCCGCATCAACGGTGTTGCCCTGCCCAAGGCGATCGAGGATTTCCTGCGGCAGCCGTGGAACCACCATCTCACTCTTACCCTGTTGCGCGAAGGCGACGAGGGCGAAGGTGTGGCTGAAACCCTGAAGCTGGCGGACGCCTTGCTGGAGGAAGTGACCGAGGCGCGCCGCCATATCGTCGGCAAACCGTGGCTGCAGGCCTGCCAACCGGGTCTGCGCAAGGTCTTTGCCAGCGTTGGCCTGCACGGCGACGGTGGCAGCACGGCCATCGATGCCCTGCACGACACGCTGCAGGCCATTGCCGAGGCGCGTCCGGAATTGGAACGCGCGCTGCCGGAGCTGCCACAGGTGGCCTTGCCCACGCCGCCGCCGCAGGAAGCCCCCGCCATCGAGTTTGGCAGTGCCACCAAGGCCGAGGATTTCGACGACGCCGATGCCGAGCGCTTCCGCAAGATGGAGATCGGCACCTGGCTGGATTTCATCGACAAGGAAGGCAAGCTGCAGGCAGGCAAGCTGTCCTGGGTCAGCCCGATTTCCTCGCGGCTGTTGTTCGTCAACCGCCGTGGCATCCGTTTCTGCGTGGCCTCGCCCGAGGAGTTGGCAGTAATGGTGCGGCTGGGCCGGCTGCGCGCGCATGTCGATGATGGTGCTTTTGACAGCGCCATGCAGGGTGTACTGGACCGGCTGGAGCCGCAGGTCTCTCCCGTCTGATCCTGTCCGGCAGGCCGCAGGCCTGCCGCTGGCGGCCAAGGCTTTGCTACGATCCGAGGGTTGATCCATCGCGCATCGGGGACTGGAATGGCCGTTGATGTCTGGGTAGTAAAGGAAACCGCCGACGGTGAGCGGCGTGTTGCCGCCACACCGGAAACGGTGAAGAAGTTGCTGTCCGCCGGGGCGCAGGTACATCTGCAGCCGGGGGCGGGTACCGCCGCCGGTTTTACCGACCAGGCCTATGTGGATGCAGGCGCCACGCTCGGTGACGCACTTGAAACCGCCGATGTGGTGCTGTGCGTGCAGGCACCGCCACCGACAACCCTGGCCCGACTCAAGACCGGCACGGTACTGGTTGGCAGCCTGCACCCGCAGGCCGATGCCGAGCGTGCCGCGGCAATGCAGGCGCGGCAGTTGCAGACCTTTCCGTTGGAGCGGTTACCCCGCACCACCCGTGCGCAGGCGATGGACGTACTCAGCTCGCAGGCCGGCATGGCCGGTTACAAGGCAACCCTGATCGCCGCCCAGCTGGCCCCGCGCTTCTTCCCGATGTTGACCACCGCCGCCGGCACCATCCGCCCCTCGCGGGTGCTGGTGGTTGGCGCCGGCGTTGCCGGCCTGCAGGCGGTGGCAACCGCCAAGCGCCTGGGCGCAGCGGTCGAGGGGTTCGACGTGCGCCCGGAGACCCGCGAGCAGATCGAGTCGCTGGGTGGCAAGTTCCTGGACCTGGGCGTCAGCGCAGCCGGCGAGGGTGGCTATGCACGCCAGCTGACCGAGGAAGAGCGGGCCGAGCAGCAGCGCCGCCTGGGAGAGCACCTGAAGAATGTTGACGTGGTCATCTGCACGGCCGCCGTACCGGGGCGCCCGGCACCGAAGATCGTGACCGCCGCGATGGTGGCGGGCATGCGCCCGGGCAGCGTCATCGTCGATCTGGCCGCCGAAACCGGTGGCAACTGCGAGGCGACCGAACCGGGCCAGACGCGCGATGTGGGCGGAGTGACCGTGGCCGGGCCGCTGAACCTGGCCAGCATGGGTGCAGTGCATGCCAGCGAGATGTTCGCCCGCAACGTTTACAACTTCGTCGTGCTGTTCCTCAAGGACGGCAAGTTGTCGTTCGACTGGAACGACGAGCTGCTGGCCAAGACCGTGTGGCCGGCACGCCCGGCGGGTGGCGAGATTCCGCCGGTCTGACCGCCCTGGGTAGAGCCAAGCCATGCTCGGCTGGGGTTCTACGCGGAAATAGCCTCGCCGCCGTGATATATGCCTCGAGCGATGTAAGCCTCGAGGCCGATCATGCATCGGAATTCTGGCTCGCCTGTGGTTCTGCTGAAGCCTGCTGCGCGGTGGAGGCTGCTCCTGCAGTGCGGATGCGTTGTTTGAAAGGCTTTTGCCGAGCATGGGTCGGCACGCCGGGTGAAGTTCTCTTCGGCGCGCGGGAGCAGGTGGCTTTTCGCTCGGCGAGCCCCTGCCGAGCATGGCTCGGCACTACCCCCCTCCTTTTGGGCGCAG
>DKPB01000012.1 GCA_002471015.1 Stenotrophomonas sp. UBA7346 | reverse complement strand
AAATTGACAGGGGTTTCCTTATGGAATTGTTAGCTGCCAACTGAGGAGAGGAAGGTGGGCAGGTCTCGGTTGCCTTGGACCAATCCGGCGGCGGCAGCGTAAGGGTCAAACTCGCGAGCGACACCCTGTTGAAACGGAATCCTTACAGCTGGGCGTTCCATGACAACTAGCCGAATGGCTCCTCGCCGCTGCACAAGGTACTCGGTGATAAACGCGCCGACGATCATCACTATGAACCCCATGTCTTGCGGCAAGATCTGTTGTTGTACAAGCCATCTTGAAAAGAGCGGTTCGAGTACTTGGAAGTCAAGTGGTGTGCCGGATTGGTGTATGCCAATCTGACCCAGCACTTCATCCAGCATTGGAAGTGCGTCATCTAGTAATTTTTGAGAATCCATTTGCAGCTAACTCTGGAATTAAGCCGCGCCGCGAAGCGGTGTCGGCTTGAATGAACGGTTAGGCGGCCTACAATATGCGCGGCACGCCCGGACGCCGATCACTTGGCGCTTCACCGATGGCGATGAGTCCGAGGATCATAGAGAACTCTGCGGAGATCTTGGTTTGGCTCCGGAGCTCCGGGAGGTATTCCGCGCGACTCTCAATGGCTTGGGAGGCAGAGAGAAGGCAGTTGAGTACCTGCTTGGAGACTATGTGTTCATGCTTTATGAGCTCAGCCTTGTTTTGGAGATAACTAATTAGGTCATCGAAAGCAGTGGCATCAAATACGTCTGCAGCTAGAAGCCGACCGACGGATCGGTAGTGCAGGTCTTGGAGATAAGGGTCGTAATCGCTTGGGGACATTGCAAGTGCCATGATGGTGGAAATGTCGCCTAACACCCGTTAGACCGCCTAAAGGCGGCGTAGCGCCAAGTATGCAGCGTTGATGACTGGATGTCCTGCTTCTTGAATTCCTTAAAAATCATATAGATATATGGATTTTCCGAGACGGCTTTGCGGCTAGCGGTGCATCGTTATGCGGCAAGCAAGCGGTCATAAGAATCGGAACCACCAATCAGCGGTGTAACACCGCCCTAGGGTACGTTCCCAGCAAGCTCCGAAGACTCGAGCTTGCAACAGAAAGGGCGCCATTGGCGCCCTTTCCGGTTGTTCGTTGAAACCTGGTGCGGCTTACCCAGCCGGTGCCGGTGCCGGCTGCGCAGCCGGAGCCGCTGCCTGCCAGCCACACATCTGGCCCTCGTTCTGCTGCTTCAGCCATTCCTGCAGCGGTGCGAAGTATTCCAGCATCGGGCCGGCGTCGAGCTTCTCGGTGCCGGTCAGTTCCTTCAACGTGGCCTGCCACGGCTGGCTGGAGCCCTTGCTCAGCATGGCCCAGAACTTCTGCCCGGCTTCCTTGTTGCCGTAGAAGCTGCATTCGTTGAGCGGGCCGGTGTAGCCGGACGCGTCGCACAGGCCCTTGTAGAACTGGTACTGCAGGATGCGCGCCAGGAAGTAACGCAGGTAAGGGGTATTGCCCGGCACGTGGTACTTGGCACCGGCGTCGAAGAACTCCTCGCCGCGTGCGCTGGCCGGGGCCACGCCCTGGTACTGCGCCTTCAGTTCCCACCACTTCTGGTTGTACTGGTCCGGCTTGATCGAGCCGTCGAACACGCCCCAGCGCCAGCGGTCGATCATCAGACCGAACGGCAGGAACGACACGCCTGACATCGCCATGCGCATCTGCGCATTGATGGTGGCTTCGCGGCTTTCCTGCTGTGCGCCGACCAGGCCGATCGAGTTGAGGTACTTCGGCGTCATTGCCAGCACGATGGTGTCGCCGATGGCCTCGTGGAAGCCGTCGTTGGCACCGCCCTGGAACAACGGTGGCAGCGGGTTGTAGGCCAGGTCGTAATAGATGTGGCCCAGCTCGTGGTAGATGGTGGTGAAGTTTTCTTCGTTCGGGGTGATGCACATCTTGGTGCGCACGTCCGGGCCCACATCCTTGCCGTCGCCGCCCATGTTCATGTCCCAGGCGCTGGCGTGGCAGACCACGTTGCGGTCCAGCGGCTTGATGAACTGGGTGTTCTGCCAGTAGCTCTCCGGCAGCTTGGGCATGCCCAGCGAGACGTAGAAGTCCTGCGCGCGCTCGGTCATCTGCCGGGCAGTGACCAGCTCCGCCTCACGCTGTGCCTTGAAGCGACTTGCCGGGTCGGCGCCGCCGGCCTTGGCGAGGGCGGCACTGAGGTTGGTCTGGTACTGCTTTTCCAGTGCGGCGGTGATGTCCAGGCTGCCCGCGTTCGGGTACGGCGCAGTCATGTCCCACAGGTTGCTCCAGTCCTGCTGCCACATGTTGCCGGTCAGGTGCGCGGCAATCATGCCGCCGCCGACTTCGGCCTTGTCCTTGCCGTATTCCTTGTCCAGCTTGGCGCGGGTATAGCAATGCACCTGCTCGTACAGCGGCTTGACCTGCTCCCACAGGCGGTCGGTTTCCGGGCCAACCTGGTCGGCCGGCATGTCGTAGCCGCTGCGCCACATCTGGCCGGCATCGGTATAGCCCAGTTCGCGGGCGCCTTCATTGACCAGTTCGACGAAGCGCTGGTAGTTGGCGCGTGACGGCACGGCGGTGGACTGCCAGCCCTGCCAGGCATCGAGCTGCTTGTCGTAGTCGCGCGAGGTGGCCAGCACCTTCTCGAGATCGCCGAGCTGGCGGCAGTTCTTGTTGTCGCCTTCGCCGACGCAGTAAGTGCCGGCGCCGTAATCGCCCTCCAGCTTGGTGGCGATGCCGGCCAGCTCGGCCAGCTTCTGCGGGTCGCGCGGGGCGGGCATCGAGGTCATCAGCTTGAGCAGGCTGATGGCGCGCTTGGTGTCGGCGCTCATCGGCTGGCCGTCGTACTTGTTGGCCTGCTCGATCCAGCCATTGAGCACGGTCAGCCAGCGCTCGTTGGCCTTGGCCGCCACGCGTGCCGAATCGTCATTGATATAGGTGGACGACAGCCACTGGGCCGAGGTCATTTCCGGGTACATGGCCTTGTATTCGGCATTGACCCGGGCGATGAACTGGTCGGCGCTTTCGGCCGGTGCGGCCTGGGTGGTGGCCGGCTTGGCGGCGTCGGTGGCGGCGTCCTTTTTACAGGCAGCCAGCGAGAGCACGGCCACGCCAACGGCGGCGGCCAGGACCAAATGACGATTCTTCACAGCAAACCCCGGTTTGTAAGTACCGGCGAAGGCTAGTGGGGCGGCGGCTGGGCCGCAAGTGGACAAAGGGATGCACCCAGGTAGTGCCGAGGCATGCTCGGCAGGGGCGTTACCGGTAGAGCCTCTGCCGAGCATGGCTCGGCACTACGGTGGGATTGTGGGGAAAGCCTCTGCCGAGCATGGCTGGGCACTACGGTGGGGTTGTGGGGAAGGCCTCTGCCGAGCATGGCTCGGCACTACATACGGCCTTATGTGCAGGGGGCGAACAGGTCGCGGGACCGGTCATACACCGAGGTCTGCACCTGCATCAGGCCCAGTACCGAGGGGAACAGGTTGTCCTGGTCGGTGTGCTGGGCAGCGCGCTGGCGCAGGCAGCTTGTATCCAGACCGCGGTCGCTGGCAAAGCCGGGGGAGAACCACATCACCATCGGTACCCGGGTCTGCTCCTCCGGTGCGATCGCATACGGAACACCATGCAGGTACAGGCCCTTCTCACCCAATGATTCGCCATGGTCGGACAGGTAGATCATGGCGGTGTCGTAGTCCTCCAGGCCGCGTAGCGTGGCGATGGTACGGCTCAGGAAATGGTCGGTGTAACGGATGGAGTTGTCGTAGCTGTTGACGATGTCCTGGCGGCTGCACTTGCCCAGGTCCGCTGTGTCGCAGGTGGGCGCGAACTGGCGGAACTGCGCTGGGTAGCGCTGGAAATAGCTGGGGCCGTGGTTGCCAAGCTGGTGCAGCACCACTACTCGGTCGCCCGGTTTGGCACGGACCTGCGTGGCCAGGTTGTCCAGCAGGATTTCATCCATGCAGCGGCCGTCGGCGCACAGACCGGGCTTGGTCGCATCGTCCAGGCGCTCGATTGTCAGCCCGTCGCAGACACCCTTGCAGCCGGATTGGTTGTCCCGCCACAAGGTGCTGATACCAGCGTGCTCCAGCACATGCAGCAATGACTGGTGGCCGCGGATCTTCTTCTCGTCATAGTCGTGGCGACCAAATGGCGAGAACATGCACGGCAGCGATACCTCGGTGCTGGTGCCGCAGGCATGCATGTCGGGGAAGTTGATCACGCCGGTCTGTGCCAGCTCCGGGGTGGTCTGGCGGGCATAGCCGTTCAACCCCCAGTTCTGGGCGCGCACGGTTTCACCCACCACCAGCACCAGCAGGCGCGGCTTGCTGCTGGCAGCGCGGGGCATGGCTTTGGCGTCCGTTCCCAGCGGCAGCTTGGGCTGCTTGGTCATCGGGCTGGAACTGGAGAAGTTCTGCTTCAGCGCGATCAGGTAGTTCACCGGCGTGGCCAGATAGCGCACTTCGCGGTGGTTGCGCATCAAGGCCGAAACATTCTGGAAGGAAAGCATGGTGCCGGCACTGCCGGCCACCACCACCGCCACCAGGAAAGCCAGGCGCCATAGCAGGGTACGGCCCCAACTGCGCTTTCGCAGGCGCACGCGCCACAACAGCAGGGTGGGCAACAGGCCGTAGCCGAGCAGTGGCAGCAGCAGCGCTGGCGTCATCAGTTCACGCGACTCCTTGTGGTCCGTGGCCAGCACGTTGCGCAGCATGTCAGCGTCCAGGTAGACGTTGTAGCTGTTCATGTAGTGCGTGGCGAAAGCCGTGGTGATGAACAGCAAGGTCAGCAGCACCTTGGCATTCCAGCGCCAGATCAGCAGCCCGAACAACAGGGCATGTACGCTTGCCAGCAGTGCGAACAACGACACCGCGAACGGCATGCTGCTGGGATTGGTGGCGATGGCGCTGCGCCAGAACAGGGTATTGCAGACCAGGGCGAAGAACACGCTGGCCAGCAGGATCAAGGCCTCGGTGCTGATCTCTGGCCGCCAGTTGCGCAGGCGCGACCAGGACAGGTTCAACGCGGCGGGGCGGGGGACGGCGACGCTCATGCGGTCTCTCCGGCGTTGCCGGATACGGCATGGGATGGGAAGGCGGAAGCCGTGAGCGGGAACATCCACAGGTACAGCGTTGTGGCTACCAGCCAGCTGATGGCCAGCGCCCACAGGTCATGTGAGGCAAAGTGGGCCCCGCGCAGTTGCTGGGCCAGCCCAAACACCATTCCGGTCAGCAACGCGGCACCGAGCGCGGGCCAGCGCCACTGCGGGCGTACCTGCAGCATGAAATAGAACAACGCCACCCAGGCGTATCCGGAGCCTGCGTGGCCTGCCGGGAAGCAGGCAGCATGGCCCCAGGCCACGGGCCGGTGCTCGAACAGGCCGATGAAGGGACGCAGCCCGCCGTAACGTTCCAGGTCCCAGGGGCAGTCCATGTGTGTCCACGATTTCAGCAGCGCAACGATGCCGGTGGACAGGGCCACCGAGATCAGCAGGTAGGCCAACGGGCGGCGCAAGGGGCGCCAACGGCTGTCCATGTTGCTGCGGATCAAGGCAAGTACCACCAGCAATGCGGCAAACCAGGTGAGGTTGCGGCCGCCCTTGTGGATGAGGTGGCTGGTCCACCAGGCGTCCTTGAAGGCCCATTGGCTGCCTTGCCAGCGGTAGAGCTGGTCGGCGATCCACTGGTCGCCATTGCCTGCCATCAGCACCAGGCTGCCTGCGGCCACCAGCAATAGCGGGATCAGCAGGGCACGCCCGGCCAGGCCGGGGCGGCTGCCCTCGATGGAAGGCAATACGGCAGTGGGGATAGGGAGCTGCGGCATGGAACATGGGCACCGTGAATCGGGGTGCTGTCATGCTCTGTCGGGGCCTGTCGGAGACAGGTCGGAATGATGTCGGCGTAATGTCGGGGCTTCAGGCTTCAGGCTTCAGGCTTCAGACTGCAGGCGGCAACAACCGTCGCCGCTCGGTGCCTGCAGCCGCTGTGCCTGGGGGACAGCGGCTTGGTCGCTCCGGATCAATCGCCGTCGCTGTCCAGGGCTTCGTCGCCACCGGTGACCACACCATGGGTGCTGGCAACGCAGTCGGCATGCAATGCCGTGCCCGGCAGCAGTTGCCAGTTGTTGCGGTTGGCGCTGCCGATATCGATCACCTGGCTGGGCTCGGCGCAGGGGGACATGGCCTTGTCCAGCACGAACAGCCAACGCCGCTGCGGGTCCTGCGCCACCCAGTGCGCGGCGTCCTCCCATTGCTCGGCAACTGGTCGTTTGAAACCGAAATCGGTGGCCTGCGGGTGGGTCTGCAGCAGGTTCTGTTCACGCCAGGCAACCATGCCCAGCTCGGCATCCGGGCCGATGCGTGCGCGCACCTTGTCCATTACCAGCGAGGCGGAGCTGTACGGGTCCAATGCAGGCATCGCACCCAGGCCATACATCGCCCACAGCATCACCGTGGTCAGCACCACCGCCAAACCAGCGCGGCGCAGGCGCAGCATCAGCGCCACCACCAGGGTGGCGGCCCCAAAGCCAATCAGCCACCAGCCCACCTGCGGCAATACCCAGGGGTCGATCGCGCGCTTGATGGCATTGCGCTGCGCCCAGCCATCGCCGTGCACCGCGCCATAGCCGACCACCAGGGTGGCGGTGGCCAGCAGCAGTACATAGATCAGCAGCAGCCAGCGCACGCCGGTACGGCGCAGCAGGCCGGGCAGCAGCGGTGCGGCGGCCACGGCCAGCGCCGGCAGCATTGGCAGGATGTAGACCTCGCGTTTGCCAGGGCTTGCGCTGAAGAACAGCAGCACCAGCAGCGCCCAGCCCAGCAGCAGGATGTAACGCGGGTCGGCGCGGCGGCAACGCCGCCACCAGGCCGGGACCAGCCAAGGGGCCAGCAGGCTGCCCGGCAGCCACAGCGTTGCCATCACCTGCAGGTAGTACCAGAACGGCTGGTGATGGTGCCAGGCGTTGGCATAGCGGGTGCCGGTCTGCTTGAAC
>DKPB01000070.1 GCA_002471015.1 Stenotrophomonas sp. UBA7346 | reverse complement strand
TTCCGCCTTGGGCATGGCATGACCGGCATGCGGATCAGCAGCCTTGGCCTTGCCGCCATGACCACGGTGTGCAGCATGCGGATCGGCCGGCTTGGCCTTGGGCATGTTGTGCCCGGCATGTGGATCCACTGCCGGCTTTGCTTCAGCGGCGTGCCCGGCGTGGCCCGCATGCGGGTCCTGCGCGAAGGCGTTGCCGCTGGCGGCCAGGGCGATGAACAACAGCGAGTGAGAGAAGGTCTTCATGCGTCGATCCTCACTTCGCGCATCATTCCCGCTTCCATGTGGTAGAGCAGATGGCAGTGGAAGGCCCAGCGGCCCAGCGCATCCGCGCGAACACGGTAGCTGCGGCGTGTACCCGGCGGCATATCAATGGTGTGCTTGCGCAGCTGGAACTCGCCGTCGGCGTTCTCCAGGTCACTCCACACGCCGTGTAGATGGATCGGGTGCTGCATCATCGTGTCGTTGACCAGCACGATGCGCATGCGCTCGCCGTAGTTCAACTTGATGGGCTCGGCACCGGCAAACGGAATGCCGTCGAAGTTCCAGGCGAACTTTTCCATATGACCGGTGAGATGCAGCTCGATCTCGCGGCCGGGCTCGCGCCCATCCGGGTCCTCGAATAGCGAACGCATCGCGCCATAGGTCAGCACCTTGCGGCCGTTGTCGCGCAGGCCGATGCCGGGGTCGTCGAGCTTGGGCTCGGTGGCCGCGGTCTGCATGTCGATCAGCGGATTGCCGGCTTCGCTGGGCTTGTGCTTGGGCGACTTGTCGCTGCCGCCATGGGCACCGTGGCCCATCGCCGCACCGCAGCCGCCTTCCATGCCCTTGGCACCCATATTGGCGCCGCAACCACCTTCCATACCGGCATGATCGCCATGGCCGCCCATGTCGTGGCCCATGTCGCTCATGGTCAGCAGCGGGCGCGGATCGATCTGCGGAATCGGCGCCTGCAGGCCCAGGCGCGTGGCCAACGTGCCGCAGGCATAGCCGGTGCGGCCCATGTCCTGTGCGAACACGGTGAAGGCGTCCTGGCCGCTCGGTTCGACGATCACGTCGAAGGTCTCGGCCGGGGCGATGCGGAACTCGTCGATGCTGACCGGGTGGATGTACTGGCCATCGGCGGCGACCACGGTCATCTTCAAACCGGGGATGCGCACGTCGAAGTAGGTCATCGAGGCCCCGTTGATGAAGCGCAGCAGCACCTTTTCGCCACTGCGGAACAGGCCGGTCCAGTTGCCGGCCGGGGCGGTGCCGTTCATCAGGTAGGTGTAGGTGTGGGCATTGATGTCGGACAGGTCGGAAGGCGTCATCCGCATCCGGCCCCACATGCCACGGTCGGCCAGGGTCTCGCGCAGGCCATCCTTGCGTGCGTCACGCATGAAATCACCGACCGTGCGCTGGTAGGTGTTGTCGTGCATCGGCATCTTCTTCATGCGCCGGAACAGCGCATCGGGGTCGATGTCGGTCCAGTCCGAGAGCATGACCACGTGTTCGCGGTCGAAGTGATATGGCGGCGGTGCCAACGGGTCAACGATCAGCGCGCCGTACAGGCCGGCCTGCTCCTGGAACAGCGAATGGCTGTGGTACCAGTAGGTGCCCGACTGCTTGAGCTGGAACCGGTACTGGTAGGCCTCGCCCGGGGCGATGCCGTTGAAGCTCAGCCCCGGCACGCCGTCCATGTTGGCCGGCAGCAGGATGCCGTGCCAGTGGATGGAGGTGATTTCGTCAGTCAGCGTGTTGGCCACGCGCAGGTTGACGGTATCGCCCTCGCGCAGGCGCAGGATCGGCGCAGGCAAGGAGCCATTGACGGTGATGGCGGGGCGGGTGCGGCCGGTGAAATTGACCGCCGAGCGGCCAATCGCAAGGTTCAGCTCGGTGCCGCGCAGCTCAACCGGCGGCACCGCCATGGCGCGCCCGGAGGCAAACGCCTGCGGGATGCGCGCCATGCCGGCGCCGGCGACCACGCCGCCCAGGGCCAGGCCCTGCACGAAGCGACGCCGCGACAGCACCGAGCGCGAATCGGAAAGGAAATCAGAAGACATGTGGAACTCCCGGACACGCCGCCGCATCACGATGCGCTGTGGTGTGTCCTGAACAGATCAAGGGTGCACCCGGGGCGATGCCAGGGTGCAGGTATCTGCGGGCGCCGCAAGGCGCGGGAATCAGCCGATGGGAGGGCGGTTGAGCTGGCCGGGGGCCACGTCGTCGCGAGAGGGGAGTGGGGGCATTGGCGCCAGGGCATGGCGCATTGGTGCAAGCCGCATCATCGCGCTGCTGGGCAGCATGTTGCAGTGCTGTTTGCAGTCGCAGTGGTCGCCGCTGGCGCAGGGCGTAGCCGCTTTGTCGGCGTCGCAATGCAGCGTGGCATCCTGATCGCAGCAGTCGTGCGCGCTGTCGTCGGCGCCCATCGCCATCGCCTGCATCGGCATGGCCATCGCTGTTGCCGACCACACCGAACCGACCGCACCGGCGATCAGGGTCAGGCACAGCAGCAGGGGCAGCAGGATGCGCGGCACGGGCGTCAGGGTGGGAGGCGAAGCTGAACCATAGCATTCCTGGCTGGGGGCGGGGCTGAATGGTTTTCAACCCCGGACATTTTTCAGATCGTCATTCCCGCGAAGGCGGGAATCGCTCTGGCTCTTGCTTCTGCCCGGATGGCGCGGGAAGCGCCAAAGCCAAAGCGATTCCCGCCTTCGCGGGAATGACGGCAATAGGGCAGGGGCAAGGGCACAGTCACCGGTCACAGCGCACTGCCAAGGCCTCCGCCCGCTCAACCCAACCAAGTAGAATCCGCAGCAGCATTCACCAACAAGTTGCGATCCATGTCCCAGCGTGATTGGGTGGCGGCGGCCATCCGCAAGATCGAGGCCGATTACAACCGTTCGGCCGATACCCACCTGATTCCCATCGACCTGCCCGGCTTCCCAGGCATCGATGTCTATCTGAAGGACGAATCCAGCCACCCGACCGGCAGCCTCAAGCACCGGCTCGCCCGCTCGCTGTTCCTGTACGCCTTGGCCAATGGCTGGCTGCGCGAAGGCTGCCCGGTGATCGAGGCTTCCAGTGGCTCCACGGCCGTGTCCGAGGCCTATTTCGCGCGCCTGCTGGGTCTGCCGTTCATCGCGGTGATCCCGGCCAGCACCTCGCCGGAAAAAATTGCCGCCATCGAATTCCACGGCGGCCGCTGCCACCTGGTGCAGCGCGCCTGCGACCTGAACTGCGAATCCGAACGGCTGGCGCGCGAGACCGGCGGCCACTTCATGGACCAGTTCACCTACGCCGAGCGCGCCACCGACTGGCGTGCCAACAACAACATCGCCGAGTCCATCTTCAAGCAGATGGCCGAGGAGCCGCATCCGGTGCCGGAATGGATCGTCTGCAGCCCCGGCACCGGCGGTACTGCCGCTACCCTGGGCCGCTACGTCAGCTATCGCCGCCACGACACCCGCATCCTCTGCGCGGACCCGGAGGTATCGATCTTCTACGATGGCTACTGCGCCGCGCTGGAGGGCCGCGATTGGCGCGAGATGACCTGCGAGGGTGGCTCGCGCGTGGAGGGCATCGGCCGCCCCCGCGTGGAGCGCAGCTTCATCCCCACCTGCGTTGATGCCATGGTCAAGGTCAGCGATGCGCTGAGCCTGGCGGCCATGCGTCATGTCAGCGCCACCCTGGGGCGCCGGGTCGGTGGCTCCACCGGCACCAATTTCATCGGCGTGCTGTACGCCGCCCAGCAGATGCGCGACGCCGGCCGTGATGGCTCCATCGTCACCATCCTGTGCGACCCGGGCGAGCGTTATGCGCACAGCTACTACAACCCGGACTGGTACGTGCAGCAGGGCATCGACGTGGCCGGGGCCGACGCTGCGGTGGCTGCCGCCGTGGCCGGGCAGGGCCTGCCGGCGCTGCCTTGTGCCTGGCTGGAAACGTCGCCATATCAAGGTTGATACCGGCATCGCCGGGCCTGTTTGAAGGATTGCCGTGACCACCGCCAACAACCCCCTGCTCGATTTCTCCGGCCTGCCGCGTTTCGACGCGATCCGGCCTGAACACATCACCCCGGCCATCGACGCCCTGCTGGCTGCGGCCGAGGCGGCGGTGAAAGCGGCTGAAACCGTGGCGCCGGTGAACTGGGAGAACTTCGTGGTGCCGCTGGACGATGCCACCGAGCGGCTGTACCGGGCCTGGGGCCAGGTCTCGCACCTGCAGGCGGTGGTCAATACGCCGGAGCTGCGCGAGGCCTACAACGCCAACCTGCCCAGGATCAGCCGCTTCGGCAGCGCGGTGGCACAGAACCCGGCGCTTTACGCGCAGTACAAGCAACTGGCCGCCGCGCCGGAAGCCGCCAATTACGACCCTGCCCGCAGCAAGACCCTGGACAACGCCCTGCGTGATTTCCGCTTGGGCGGTGCCGAGCTGGATGAGGCCGGCAAGGCCCGTTTCGCCCAGCTGCAGGAGGAACTGTCCGGCCTGCAGGCAAAGTTCTCGCAGAACGTGCTTGATGCCAGCGACGCCTTTGCGCTGTACGTGGACGATGAAGCAGAGCTGGGCGGGCTGCCCGCCGATGTGCTTGCGGCCGCCCGTGCCGCCGCGCAGAAGGACGAGCGCGCTGGCTACAAGCTGACCCTGCAGATGCCGTGCTACCTGCCGGTGCAGACCTATGCCGACAACCGTGCCCTGCGCGAGCAGCTGTACCACGCCCATGCCGTGCGCGCCTCGGAGTTCGGCGATGCGGCCTTGGACAATACCGGCAATATTGATCGCATCCTTGCAGTGCGTAACGAGCTGGCGGCGCTGCTGGGTTTCGACAACTACGCCGAATATTCCATCGCCACCAAGATGGCCAGCGATGCGCCGCAGGTGCTGGGTTTCCTGCGTGACCTCGCCAGCCGCGCCAAGCCCTATGCGCAGCGCGACCGTGCCGAGCTGGAAGCCTTCGCCCATGACGAGCTGGGCATGGACCAGCTGCAGGCTTGGGACCTGGCCTATGTGGCCGAAAAGCTCAAGCAGGCGCGCTACAGCTATTCCGAGCAGGAGGTGAAGCAGTACTTCACCGAGCCCAAGGTGCTGGCCGGCCTGTTTGGTGTGATCGAGCGCCTGTACGGGCTCAAGGTCGAGCAGGACAGCGCGCCGGTCTGGCACCCGGATGTGCGCTTCTACCGGTTGGTGGATGCCGATGGCACGCTGGTTGGCCAGTTCTACATGGACCTGTACGCGCGTGAAGGCAAGCGCGGCGGTGCCTGGATGGACGATTGCCGCAACCGCCGCGTTACTGCTGCTGGCGTACAGACGCCGCTGGTCTACCTGGTGTGCAATTTCGGGCGTGGCAGTGACGGCAAGCCGGCGACCTTCAGCCATGACGAAGTGACCACGATCTTCCACGAGATGGGCCACGGCCTGCACCAGCTGCTGACCCGCATAGGCGAGTTGGCGGTTGCCGGCATCAACGGCGTGGAATGGGATGCCGTGGAGCTGCCCAGCCAGTTCATGGAGAACTTCTGCTGGGAGTGGCCGCAGGTGGAAGCGATGACGGCCCACGTCAGCACCGGTGCGGCGCTGCCGCGTCCGCTGTTCGACAAGATGCTGGCGGCCAGGAACTTCCAGAGCGGCATGTTCACCGTGCGTCAGCTGGAGTTCGGTCTGTTCGACATGTTGCTGCACAGCCAGTACGAGCCGGGCCAGGAAAGCGTGCTGCAGTTGCTGGAACGTGTGCGCGGCGAAGTGGCGGTGAACTTCCCGCCGGCCTGGAACCGCTTTGCCAACCAGTTCAGTCATATTTTCGCTGGCGGATACGCGGCCGGCTATTACAGCTACAAGTGGGCCGAGGTACTCAGTGCCGACGCCTACGCCGCCTTCGAGGAGGCCCCGGACACGGTGGCCGAAACCGGTGCGCGTTTCCGCGACGAGGTGCTGTCGCGTGGCGGCAGTCGCAGTGCCGCTGAGAACTTCCGCGCCTTCCGTGGCCGCGATCCGCAGATCGACGCCTTGTTGCGGCATAACGGCATGGCTGCCTGAACACGAGCCGAGGCCGGGACTGGTCAGCCGGGGCAATGAGGATCAAGCTTGGCGGTACGCAAGCCCAAGTTTGACGACATGCCCCGGCTAATCACCCGCATCGCAGCCTGCGCGGCCATCATCGGCGCGGTGCTGTGGTTCCAACCGCGCATCAACGAGCCCGCCGCCCAGGTCAGCAATGGCCTGAACCTGCGCAGCGCGCCGGATCAGCGTGCCGAGCGCCTGGCGGTATTGCCGGTAGGCACGACGGTGGAAGTGCAACGCTGCCTGGACGATCTGCAGTGGTGCAATGTGCGCGCAGACGGCAGGAGTGGCTGGGTGGCGGCGGATTATCTGATCGCCCGCAGTGATGGCAGGAAAGTCAGGCTGGCCGATGCCGGCAAGCAGATGGGCGTGGTGATCGAGACCGCCAAACCCGGCGGCTGACGCAACCCCTCTAGAGCCGAGCCATGCTCGGCTGGAGCCATCCCGGTAAAGCCTCTGCCGAGCATGGCTCGGCACTACGCTCTGGCCCCCTCCCTTTTGCGCAGCAAAGGGGAGGGCCCGGGGAGGGGTGAGCTTTCGCAGCACCTGTAGAGCCGGGCCATGCTCGGCTGGAGCCATCCCGGTAAAGCCTCTGCCGAGCATGGCCCGGCACAACGCTCTAGCCCCCTCCCTTTTGCGCAGCAAAGGGGAGGGCCGGGGAGGGGTAAGCTTTCGCAGCTCCTGTAGAGCCGAGCCATGCTCGGCTGGAGCCTTCCCGGTAAAGCCTCTCCCGAGCATGGCCCGGCACAACGCTCTGGCCCCCTCCCTTTTGCGCAGCAAAGGGGAGGGCCCGGGGAGGGGTGAGCTTTCGCAGCACCTGTAGAGCCGAGCCATGCTCGGCTGGAGCCTTCCCGGAATAGCCCTTGCCGAGCATGGCTCGGCAAAACGCTCTGGCCCCCTCCCTT
>DKPB01000078.1:37018-37213 GCA_002471015.1 Stenotrophomonas sp. UBA7346 | reverse complement strand
TTACTTCAGGTTGATGATTTTGTTTGCATCTGCCGGGTTTTTGACACCCTTGGCCAATGCGTCACGGGCTGCCTGCTTGGCTTCCGGGATGCGCCCTTCCGAGTGCAGCACCTTGGCCAGATTCAGGTAGGTTTCACCATCCTTGGACAGCGGTGCGGCCTGACGCCATGCCTCGATCGCCTGCGGGATCTGCTC
>DKPB01000078.1:0-36832 GCA_002471015.1 Stenotrophomonas sp. UBA7346 | reverse complement strand
ATCGCCTGCGGGATCTGCTCGCTGTAATAGTACGACTGTGCCAGTGCCAGGTAGGTCTGGTAATCCGGCTTGAGGATGCCCTTGGACATGCCCTCGTTGATCACCGCAATGACGTCCCGTTCCTTGTTGTCGGTGTTTGCGTAGATCGAGTACAGCTGCTTGTACTCGCGCTCTTCGGTGAGCTGTCCAGCCGCGCGCAGCTTGTCCATCACTGCTGCAGCCTTGTCCATCTGGTCGGCCTGCATGTACATGCTGGCCAGGTTGAGCTGGGCCTTCTTGTCCGCCGGGTTCTTGGCGGCCAGGGCCTCGGCTTCCTTGACCGCTTCACCGGTCTGGCCGGCTTCGGCATAGGAGGCCATCAGCAGTTGGTTCCAGTTGTCCTTGGGCTCGGGCGAGGCGGCGATGGCCGCCTTCAGCACCGGGATGGCCTCGGCGTACTTTTCGGTCTGGTACAGGGCCTGGCCCTTGATGATCAGTTCTTCCGGCTTGTTCGACTTGGACTCGGCGAAGTACTTGTCCAGGTTGGCCAGGCCTTCGGCGTACTGCTCGTCCTGCAACTGCAGCTGGGCCAGCATCAACAGCGCCTGGTAGTGGCCGTTGTTGTCCAGCTGGTTCAACGTCAGCGCCTGCTGCAGGTACTGTTTGGCACCGGCGTTGTCATCCAGGTTGTAGGCGGCCTGCGAAGCCAGCTGGTTGGCAACGGCCTTGTCGTAATCGTTGGCATCAGCGGCAGCGATGATTTCATCGGCCAGCGTGCGGGTTTCCTCGAATTCCTGCTTGTTGTAGGCGGCGAACAGCTTGTTGAGCTTGCTGCCCATCTTGGACGAAGCCTTGCCCTTGGGATCTTCACGGGTTGCTTCCGGGAACAGCACTTCCGCCTTCTCGCTGCCACGGTTGCCACGGCGCTCGCTACGGTCGGAGGAACGCGACTGGGCCACGGCGTCGGCCACCACCACACCACCCAGGGAGGCGGCGATGAGGACAGAAAGCACGGCTTGCTTATGGCTGCGGAAGATCATGGTTCACCTCGATGGAACCGCCGTGGCGGCAGAATTCGGACTATTCGGAAAGAAACCGAGCACGCAAACGTAGCAGAAATTATTTGACGGAGAAATCACTTCCGTTGGTGTACTGCAACATTTTCCGCTGTTCAACCACACCGAGGCACGATGCCGGACTGCCTAGCCTGCTGATAGACAGGCTGCAAAGCACCTACATCGCGCTGCAATTCGCGGATACGGTTGGCGGGATCCGGGTGGGTGGAAAGCCATTGCGGGGAGCGATTTCCGCTGGCGGCCATCATGTTCTGCCACAGGTTCACCGCCTGTGAGGGGTCGAAACCCGCGCTGGCCATCAGCCGCTGGCCGACCACGTCGGCCTCGCTTTCCTGGGTACGCGAGCCCGGTAACAGGAAAGCCGCCTGCGCGCCCATGCCACCCAACTGGTTGACCGCGCTGGCAGCGGTGTCGCCATAGGCCGCGCCTGCGAGCGCTCCCAGCACGGACAGACCTGTCTGGGCACCCATCTGGCGGGTGATGCGTTCTTCGTGGTGACGGGAGATGACATGGCCGATCTCATGGCCAATCACCGCAGCCAACTGGTCCTGGTTCTTTGCCACGGTGAAAATGCCGGTATTCACTCCGACCTTGCCGCCAGGCAGGGCAAAGGCATTGGGTTCCTTGTCGGCGAAGACCGCCGTTTCCCAACGTACGCCACGGTATTGTTGCGGCAGCTGTGCCACCAGCGCGTTCACCACGCACTGCACATAGGCATTCTGCTTGCCGTCACGGCTGAGGGTTTCCTTGGCCTTGGTTTCCGCGAACGCCTGGGCCCCTAGCTGGTCGAGCTGTTGCTGGCTCACGCCGCCGACAACCTGCTTGCGCCCGGTGGGCGAGGTGGTGGTCGCACAGGCGGCAACCAGCAATGTCATTGCAATGGCCAAGCCAACTGTCTTCATGGCGGATCCCCCAAGGTTCATGGCTGCAGTGTGCGATTGCCTTGCTTAATTTTTCGTCAATCGCTGAACGGGCCTACTGCATGCCGAACAGGATCAGCGCAGCCAACGCGATGGCGTTGTTGATGGCATGCGCGGCAATGGCCGCCCACAGCGTGCCGGTCTTGCGGTAGACCCATGCGAACGCCGCGCCCATGCCACCGTACACCAGCCAGAGCTGCAGCATTTCCGGCAGGCCATTGGGGCTGGTACCAGGGATCTCATGCACCAGCGCAAATGCGGCGCTGCTCAGCACAATGCCCAGCCCCGGCTTGCCTGCCGCCCATAGGCGCCCGAACAACACACGGCGGAACAGCAACTCTTCGTAGGCAGGCGCCAGCACCACCGCAAACAGCAGCAGGAACAGCGGATAGCCCGCCCAGGCCTGCTGCATCAGATGCAGGTTGGTCGGTTCGGGCTCTATGCCCAGTTGCTTGGCCAGCAGGCTTGCGCCACTGGTGCCGGCAAACACGCAGCCGGCCACCAGCACGATCCAGCCCCAGGTCGAGGCGCGCCGGATGGCCTGCAGCGACTGGCTGCGCTCGGCCGCGCTGGCACGACGGCGCAGGAAATACAGCGCCAGCGCCGCTCCGCCGGTGGCCACAAGGGCGATCAACATCTGCGCCAACGCACCCGGCGCCCCCATGGCTGAAACCAGCGCCTCGCCGGCCGGCATTGGCAGGCCGTTCTGCTTGGCCTCGCGCACCACTTCCACGCCACGCCACATGCCCCAGACCAGGCTGGAAGCCAGGCTCAACGCCAGCAGGATGCCGACGCCCATCACCAGGTCAAGCAGGAATCCCCCTATCGGCGAACCCGGGCGGGAAGGTGGCAGTGCAGGGGATGCGGCGGTAGCGTTCTGGAGGGGAGTGGAAATCGGCGGAGGTGTGGACATCGCGGATCCGGAGGAGAACAGCAGTGAAAAGAAAACGGGCGCCGGTTGAGGGCGCCCGCTTCGGCTCTTGCCTGGCTCAGATATCCAGGTTCATGACCTTCAACGCGTTGGTTTCGATGAAGTCGCGGCGCGGCTCCACCACATCGCCCATCAGCGTGCTGAAGATCTGGTCCGCTTCCACCGCATCTTCGATGCGGACCTGCAGCAGGCGGCGCGTATCCGGGTTCACCGTGGTATCCCACAGCTGCTCCGGGTTCATTTCACCCAGGCCCTTAAAGCGCTGGATCTGCCGGCCCTTCTTGGCTTCTTCCATCAACCAGGCCTGGGCCTGGGCGAAACCGGTGATCTCACTGCTCTTGTTGCCGCGGTTGATGGTGGCGCCTTCGCGCACCAGCCCATGCAGCAGCTGCGATGCCTGGTGCAGGGCACGCAGTTCACCGGACTCGAACGCGGCCAGCGGCAATACCTGGGTGTGCTCCTCGCCCATGTGGCGACGGGTGACCAACACGGCGGCCGGGCGATGCTCGTTCGGCTCCTGCAGGACCAGGCTGAAACGCGGCGTGCCCAGGCTGCCCTGATTCAGGCGTTTGGCCAGCGCGTCCAGGCCTTCACCTTCACCTGCATTGCGAAGGTGTTCCAGGTCCATCGGGGTGAAATCGACCAGCGCTTCAAGCAGGTTGCGGTCATAGCGGTGGGCGTTGCGCTCAATGGCATCCTGCGCCGAAGCGTAGGTCATCAGCAGCTTTTCCAGTGCCACGCCTTCGATAGGCGGTTCACCGGTGGCCGGGATCAGCGCTGCGTTCTCGACCGCGTTGTTGGCCAGGTAGGCGTCCAGCGCCGGGTCGTCCTTCAGGTACAACTCGGTCTTGCCCTGCTTGATCTTGTACAGCGGCGGCAGGCCGATATACACGTAGCCACGCTCGATCAGCTCCGGCATCTGCCGGTAGAAGAACGTCAACAGCAGCGTACGGATGTGCGCACCGTCGACGTCGGCGTCGGTCATGATGATGATCTTGTGGTAACGCAGCTTGTCCGGGTTGTACTCGTCACGGCCGATGCCAGTGCCCAGCGCGGTGATCAACGTACCCACCTGGTCGGAAGACAGCATGCGGTCGAAACGCGCACGTTCCACGTTGAGGATCTTGCCGCGCAGCGGCAGCACCGCCTGGTTCTTGCGGTTGCGGCCCTGCTTGGCCGAGCCACCTGCCGAGTCACCCTCGACGATGAACAGTTCGGACAGCGCGGGATCCTTTTCCTGGCAGTCGGCCAGCTTGCCCGGCAGGCCGGCGATATCCAGCGCGCCCTTGCGGCGGGTCAGGTCACGCGCCTTGCGCGCGGCTTCGCGCGCACGGGCAGCATCGACGATCTTGCCGGCAATGGCCTTGGCTTCGTTCGGGTTTTCCTGCAGGAACTCTTCGAGCTTCGCGCCGAAGGTGCTTTCCACCGCCGGTTTGACGTCGGAGCTGACCAGCTTTTCCTTGGTCTGGCTGGAGAAGCTGGGGTCGGGCACCTTCACCGACAGCACCGCGATCATGCCTTCGCGCATGTCATCGCCGGTCAGACTGATCTTGGCCTGCTTGGCGACGCCGTTCTGCTCGATGTAGTTGTTGAGCGTACGGGTCAGCGCGGCACGGAAACCGGCCAGGTGGGTACCGCCGTCCTTCTGCGGAATATTGTTGGTGAAGCAGTACATCGTTTCCTGGTAGGAATCGGTCCACTGCAGCGCCGCCTCGACCACGATGCCGTTGGTTTCGCCGGTCACCGCGATCACGTTCGGATGCAGCGGGGTCTTCACCTGCGCCAGGTGCTCGACGAAGCTCTTGATGCCGCCTTCGTAGTGGTAGTCGTCGCGACGGCCTTCGCCGCGCTCATCGATCAAGGTGATGTTGACACCGGAGTTCAGGAACGAAAGCTCGCGCAGGCGGCGGGCAAGGATCTCGTACTGGAACTCGGTGTTGCCGTGGAATGCTTTCTCCGACGGCCAGAAACGCACGGCGGTACCGCGCTTGTCGGTGGCTTCCAGCTTGTTCAACGGGGTGCGCGCTGCACCGTCGCCGTATTCCTGCTGGTAATGCGAGCCGCCCTGGTAGATGTCCAGCATCAGCTTCTGCGACAGCGCATTGACCACGCTGACACCCACGCCGTGCAGGCCGCCGGAAACCTTGTAGCTGTTGTCGTCGAACTTGCCGCCTGCGTGCAGGACGGTCATCACCACTTCGGCAGCAGAGACTTCGCGGTCGAGCTTCTGGCTCATCTGCGCATGCTTGCCGACCGGGATACCACGGCCGTTATCGGACACCGACACCGAGCCGTCAGCGTGGATGGTGACCACCACATTGTCGGCATGGCCCGCCAGGGCTTCGTCGATGGAGTTGTCGACAACCTCGAACACCATGTGGTGCAGGCCTGTGCCGTCATGCACGTCGCCGATGTACATACCGGGACGCTTGCGAACAGCCTCCAGGCCTTCCAAGGCGGTAATGCTGTTGGCGTCGTAATTGCCATTGTTGACCGGGGTGTTCTGTTCTTCGCTCATTGCGCTTGCCGTAGGCTCCGCAGGTCATGCGCCGTTCCGTGGAAGGGGCATGAGAGATAGGGGATGACGTTCCGATTATACCTGCCGGGGGAATTTCCGCCCTGAAGGCTCAGTTCACCGCCGTGATTGCGCCATGTTCCACGTGGAACACTGCCGCCGGACGCAGTTCGTCCTGCAGTGCGGCCGGGGTTTCAGTAGCGGTGATGAAAATCTGCGCAGGCGTCGCCGACAGGTAGTGCAGCACGCGCTGCTGGTGGTTGCGGTCCAGCTCCGAGCCCAGGTCGTCCAGTGCAATCACCGGCCATTCCCCACGCTGGCTGGCGTAGTCATCGGCCTGGCCCAGCAGGCAGGCGAGAGCGGTGAGCTTGGCCTGGCCGCGCGACAGCGCATCGCGACCGGGAATGTGGGCGAAACCCACACTCCAATCGGCCCGGTGCGGCCCCACCGAGGTGTAGCCGGCATTGCGGTCCCGTTCGCGGGCCAGCAGCAGGGCGTCGCCCAGGGACATTTCGTGCCGGCGCCAGCCGGGCTGCAGCTCCAATGCGTTCAATTGCAGCCCCGGCGCCAGATCCGCCGCAATCGCGACCGCCCGGTCCTGCAGCCGCTCCAGATAGTGCTGGCGGCGGGACGTGAGGGGAGTGCCGGCTTCAGCCAGCTCCCAATCCCAGGCATCGAGCTGTTTTCCGGGCGCGCCCATCTTCAACAAAGCATTGCGTTGCTTCAAAGCGCGGGTATAGCGCCGCCACAGGGGAAGAAAGTCAGGTTCCACGTGGAACAATCCCCAATCAATGAAGCGGCGGCGCGGTTCGCTGCCCCCACTGACCAGGGCGTGGCTGCCGGGTTCAAAGGTCACCACCGCCAGCGCTGCGCAAAGATTGCCCAATTGCGGCACGTCTTCCCCGTCCAAGCGGCCTTTCCAGGCCTGTCCGCTGTGGCGCAGGCCCGCCCGCCGGGTGGAAACGCCCAGTTCTGCGTCGTTGCGCTCCTGCCATTCGACAAAAACGTCCAGATCGTCGGCGCCTTTCTGCACCAGGCCATCGCGAACGCGGCCGCGAAAGCTGCGGCCATAGGCCATCAGATGCAGGGCCTCCAGCACGCTGGTCTTGCCCGCGCCGTTGGCGCCGGTGATCAGATTGATGCCAGGGCGTGGAGCCAGCTCCACCGAATCGAACCGACGCAGGCGGTTCAAGGCAACACGGACGATATGCATTGAGGCTCGACAGAAAACGACGCCAGCACGGAGGCATGGCTGGCCCTGCGCAGCTTAAAGCATCCGTCGCCATCCATCAGCGAGCGCGCCACGTGGAACAAGCGCTCATTTCTTCAAATCTGAAGCGCGCGCAGGGGGACTGCCCTGCAGATTTCAAGAAATCCGCGCTGTTTTTAGAACGGGATAGGTCGGGGCACAAACCCTGTGTATAAGTGGGGCAATCTGTGGATAAAAAGGGCTCTTTTCTTCCAGAGCGTTCTTATCCCGAGATATCCACAGGCTGGAAGCCCACTTTTACAGGGGGTTTCAGCAACAATAATTCAAAGTAAAACAATAACTTAAGCTAGTTTTACATAAAATCTGCTCCTACCATCACCACCAAGCTTTTGATTTATTCTCAGATTTAAAGCATAGAGCTGAGAAAAACGGCAGCCAGAAACGCCCAAAAGCCGGGGCTTGAATTTCTCGAATTCTGGAGACGTGACGGCTGCCCTGGGTTTCAGATTTCACGAAATTCGCAGTGTGCTGTCGTCGGCTGACCGAGGGAGTGTGCTCACGCGTCCGGACGGTTGGCCAGCTAGGCCAGATTTCTTGAAATCTGATTAGCCTCCCAGGGATTAGTGCCGTGGATTTCACGGTTTGAACGCTGATTCCCATGCCCTTGATCCGTTGATGGCATGGATTCAAGCCAAGGACTGAGCCAACTGGGCCAGATGCAGGAAAGCCCTGCCCGCGGCGAAGGTGTTCAACAGCGCCGGCAACGAAAACCGTCACGAACTTGGAGGGCTGAAGCAAACCCGAGATAGCGAGACCCGCTGGCGGACAGGTGACTGGGATCTGGCAGATCTCCGAAAATGGATCCGAGATTCTGCCGGGCCTGCGTTATCCGAAGGGCAGGGCAGCCTTGGACTACGCGCCAGACCGCGGCATTGCCGGAAAGTCGAACGTACCCCGGGCTTTGCGCAGCAACTGGTTTCAACAGCTGCCGGCCCCGCTTCGCCAGAAGCTGGGAAACGCGGATAGGGAATACAAAGATCATGGCGCGACATGGCGGTTCCACGTGGAACCTGGCGCAGGATAGAGGCCACAAAAAAGCCCGGCATTGCGCCGGGCTTTCGTGTTCCACGTGGAACCTGCAGGTCAGAGACGCAGCGGCATCACCACATGACGCGACTTCTCGCTGCTGGCTTCGCGCACCAGCGCCGAGGAGTTGGAGTCGCGCAGCTGGATGACCACATGCTCGTCGCGCAATGCCGACAAGGCGTCCAGCAAGTAGTTCACGTTGAAGCCAATGGCCAGATCGCTGACCTGAGTGTCGGCTTCGATTTCTTCCTGGGCTTCTTCCTGCTCCGGGTTGTGCGCGCTGATCTTGAGCTGGCCCGGGGTCACTTCGACGCGAACGCCGCGGTACTTCTCGTTGGAGAGAATTGCCGCACGCTGTAGTGAAGCGCGCAGGGTTTCGCGCTCAACCTTCACTTCGCGATCGGCGCCGATCGGAATCACCGCCTCGTAATCCGGGAAACGGCCGTCGATCAGCTTCGAGGTGAAGGTGACATCGTCGCGCTTGACGCGGACATGGCTGCGGCCGACTTCCAGTTCGACTTCGCGGTCGCCGCCTTCCAACAGGCGTTGCAGCTCGGTAACGCCCTTGCGCGGCACGATGATCTGGCGCTTGCCGGTGCCGTTTTCCAGTTCGGTCTCGCACAACGCGAGGCGGTGGCCATCGGTGGCCACGCAGCGCAGCGTCTTGTCGCGCAGATCGAACAACAGGCCGTTGAGGTAATAGCGGACGTCCTGCTGCGCCATTGCAAATGCAGTGCGCTCGATCAGCTCCTTCAACGCGGACTCGGCAACGGCCACACGCTCGGTGGCTTCAACCTCGTCTACCGACGGGAAATCATTGGCCGGCAAGGTGGCCAGGGTGAAGCGGCTGCGGCCGGCCTGGACGGTGATCTTTTCGCCCGTCTGTGAGACGGTGATGCGGCTGCCGTCGGGCAGGGCGCGGATGATCTCGAACAGCTTGCGGGCCGGAATCGTGGTTTCGCCATCCTGGGCATCTTCGACCGCAATGCGGGAGACCATTTCAACTTCCAGGTCGGTACCGGTCAGCGAAAGCTGGCCGCCCTGGACCTGGACGAGGAAATTGGCCAGAACCGGCAGAGTCTGGCGGCGTTCAACCACGTTGACGACCTGGGCCAACGGCTTGAGAAAGGCTTCGCGCTGCAGTGTGAAACGCATGTGGTTTCGTGCCCCTATGCTTTTAAAAGATGTGGGTTAAATCAAAAGCTTGGTGGTGCTGGTAGAGCCAGATTTGGTTTAAAACACACCCAAGTGTTTGTTTTAAAAGGGTTTAAATGCATCGAAACCCTCTGTATTACTGCCCTGGAAGGGGTGGGTGAAGCTGTGGATAAGTTTTCCGGTTTTGCAGGCCGCTTTTTTATCCACAACTTTCCCAACGTCTACCCCCGAATGATGCACCGTTTTGTGCGATGACGCCTGTGTGGCGTCGATGCATCATTCGTCCGGCTTCTTCCCACCCCGGTGTACCGATGGCTTATTCGCTGAGCTTCCTGATGAGCTTGTCCCAGTCCTCACGCAGCTTGCCGTCGGTTTCCATCAGCGTGCGGATCTGGCGGCAGGCATGAAGCACCGTGGTGTGGTCACGGCCAGCAAAGGCGTCGCCGATTTCCGGCAGGCTGTGCTCGGTCAGCTCCTTGGTCAGCGCCATCGCCACCTGGCGCGGCCGCGCCAGCGAACGGGTGCGGCGCTTGGACAGCAGATCCTTGATCTGCAGGCCGTAGTAGTCGGCAACCGTTTTCTGGATGTTGGGGATACTGATGGCCTGCTGCTGGGCACGCAGCAGGTCGCGCAGGGTTTCCTGGGCAAACTCGGTGGTGATCGCGCGGCCGGTGAAATTGGCGCGGGCGGTCAGGGTGTTGAGGGCCCCTTCCAGGTCACGCACGTTGGAGCGCATCTTCTTTGCGATCAGGAAAGCCACGTCATCCGGGATCTCGGCACCGCGCTCGCGGGCCTTGGCCAGCACGATGGCAGCACGGGTCTCGAAATCGGGCGGCTCGATCGCCACCGACAGGCCCCAGGCCAGGCGCGATTTCAGGCGTGCTTCCAGACCTTCGACCTCACGCGGGTAGCGGTCGCAGGTCAGGATGATCTGCTGCTTGCCGTCGAACAGGGCATTGAAGGTGTGGAAGAACTCTTCCTGGGTGCGGTCCTTGCCGGCGAAGAACTGGATGTCGTCGATCAGCAGCGCGTCCACCTGCTGGAACTGGCGCTTGAACTGGTCCATGGTTTTTTCCTGCAGCGCACGGATCATCGCGCTGAAGAACTGTTCCGAACGCAGGTACAGCACCTTGGCCGCCGGGTTGGCCTGGCGCATCGCATTGCCGGCTGCCAGCATCAGGTGGGTCTTGCCCAGGCCGGTGCCGCCGTACAGCAGCAAGGGGTTGTGGGCACGGTCGCCGGGTTTCTGCGCCGCCTGGAAGGCAGCGGCCAGGCCCAGCTGGTTGCTGCGGCCTTCGACGAAATTGGTGAAGGTGTAGTGGGCGTCGAGGTTGCCGTTGAACGGCACCACCGGCGCCGATACCACAGCACTGCTCGAGGGGGCCGGGGCCGGCGGCGCCGGTTCGGGCGCGCGCGGTCGCGAACCGATTTCCAGCATTACCTCGCTGAAACCGGCGAAATGGGCAAGCAGTTCACTGATGCGGGACAGGTAGCGCTCGCGCACCTGCTCGACAATGAAGGCATTGGGCGCGTACAGCACCAGACTGTCGGCGCGTTGGTCGGCCTGTAGCGGCTTCAACCAGGTGTGGACATCTTCGGGCGGGAATTCCGCCTCGAGACGTTCTAGGCAAAGTGACCAGGCATCCATCAGAAATAATCGTCAAAGGCCTGTGCGCCGGGCGCGGAACGCCGCCTGGCCACAAGCCGGAAAAGGAAAAGTGGATGGCGCAGACTACCACCGCCGGGCCAAACCGGGAATGCTTGTCCCGAATTTATTCACAGGCTCATCCACAAGATGTACACCGGCCTGTGGATATCGTCCTCAGCCAATAGTTGACGGCACCCCGGATGGGTCTATAGAATTTCCGGTTCTTTCCGTCCACTTCATACAGGTGCCCCAATGGCCACCAAGCGCACGTTCCAGCCCAGCAACCTCAAGCGCAAGCGCGATCACGGTTTCCGTGCTCGTATGAAGACCGCCGACGGCCGCAAGATCCTGTCGCGTCGCCGCGCCAAGGGCCGCAAAGTCCTCAGCGCTTGATTGCGTTGCCGCGTGAAGCGGCAATCGCAACACCGATCGTGATCAGTACCTGCCCGCGCAAGCGATTCCCTCGCTCTGCGCGGGTTCGTACGCGTGCCGAATATACAACGGTCTTCAACGGCGCCCGCCGTGTATCCGATCCCTTGATGACACTCCACTGGTTGAAAGGGGATAGCCCCGCTCGACTGGGTTTGGCTGTGTCGCGCAAGGTGGATACGCGTGCGGTCGGTCGTAACCGTATCAAGCGTGTGTTGCGGGATGCAACACGCCACCTGCGGTCGTGCCTGAAAGGTGGCGATTACGTCATCGTGGCCCGGTCGGCGGCCAAGACCGCCAGCAATCAACAGATCCGTGAGGCGTTCGAGCGCTTGCTGCGCCGCGCCGGCGCATTGCCCCCTGTAGCTGCGGGCGGCACAATGCCGCCGCACGAGGGCGCTGACGCCCCTCTTCCTTTGAACGTACCGGATACTTCTTCCGGTCGAGCCGAGCCTGCCTGCTGATGAACCAGACCCGCGTATTCCTGATTTTTGCCTGGCTGATGGTAGCCGTGCTGCTGTGGATGGAATGGGGTCGCGAGAAGAACGCGCCGGACCCGGCCACCGTTGCAGCCACCCAGCCCGCCGTACCTGCCGCCACCGATGCCGACCTGGCACCGCCGCCGGCGGGCAACGTGCCGCAGGCAAACGTGCCAGGGCAGGCCCCGGCCGCCACTGCCAGCGTTGAAGCGGCCACCGCCGCGCCGCGCGTGACGGTCACCACCGACGTGCTCAAGCTGGTGCTGGATGGTCGCAGCGTGCTCGACGCCGATCTGCTGCAGTTCCCGCAGACCAAGGCTGCCGGCAGCCCGCCGGTACAGCTGCTCACCGAAGACAAGGCCCATCCTTATAGTGCGACCGCCGGTTGGGCCAGCCAGTCCAACGCGCCGGTGCCGGGTGCCAGCGGCTTCCAGCCTGTGCAGGGCAGCACCGAGGTGGTGCTGGCTGAAGGCCAGGACCAGGTGCAGGTACCGTTTGTCTGGAACGGCCCGAACGGCGTCAGCATCCATCGCACCTTTACCTTCAAGCGTGGCGATTACGCCATCGGCGTGAAGGATGAAGTCGTCAATGCCGGCACCGCGCCGTGGCAGGCCTATGTGTTCCGCAAGCTTGACCGCGTGCCGACCATTGTCACCCGCGGCATGACCAACCCGGATTCCTTCAGCTTCAACGGCGCCACCTGGTACAGCCCGGAAGAGGGCTATGAGCGCCGCGCGTTCAAGGACTACCTGGACGACGGCAACCTCAACCGCACCATCACCGGTGGTTGGGCGGCGATGCTGCAGCACCATTTCTTCACCGCGTGGATCCCTCAGGCCGACCAGGCCGCGCTGTACCTGCTCTCGCAGAACGGCCCGCGCAATGTGATTGAAACCCGCGGCCCCGGCTTCACCGTGGCGCCGGGCCAGAAGGTCAGCACCGAGGCGCGCCTGTGGGTGGGCCCGAAGCTGGTCAACCAGATCGCCAAGGAAGACGTGAAGGGCCTGGACCGCGTGGTCGATTACAGCCGCTTCTCGATCATGGCCATCATCGGCCAGGGCTTGTTCTGGGTGATGAACCAGGTGCACAAGCTGGTCGGCAACTGGGGCTGGGCCATCATCGGCCTGGTGATCCTGTTGAAGATGGCGTTGTTCCCGCTGGCCAATGCGCAGTTCAAGTCGCAGGCCAAGATGCGCAAGTTCCAGCCGCGCATCGCGCAGCTGAAGGAGCGCTACGGCGACGACAAGCAGAAGTTCCAGACCGCAATGATGGAGCTGTACAAGAAGGAGAAGATCAATCCGCTGGGTGGCTGCCTGCCGCTGCTGATCCAGATGCCGATCTTCTTCGCCCTGTACTGGGTGCTGGTGGAGTCGGTGGAACTGCGCCAGGCACCGTGGCTGGGCTGGATCCAGGATCTGACCGCGCGTGACCCGTACTTCATCCTGCCGATCATCAACATCGCGGTGATGTGGTTCACCCAGAAGCTGACCCCGGCTGTGGGCATGGACCCGATGCAGCAGAAGATGATGCAGTTCATGCCGCTGGTATTCGGCGTGATGATGGCCTTCATGCCGTCCGGCCTGGTCCTGTACTGGGTGGTCAACGGCGGCCTGAGCCTGCTGCAGCAGTGGTGGATGATCAAGAAGCACGGCGAAGACGCGCCGAGCAAGGTGATCGAAGCCAAGTAAGCAAAAGCCCGCCGCAAGGCGGGCTTTTCGCATGTGGGGGAGGCGACCGTAGCCCGGGTAAGCGCAGCGCACCCGGGAAGCAGGAAGCAATGGATCTCGCCGGCACCGCGCCGACAGTCCCGGGTGCGCTGCGCTTGCCCGGGCTACGAGGCTGGGCCAGATCACAGGGAACCGGCAAGTTGGCCATCTGTAGAAGCCGCGCCGCAGAAGTCCTTGGTATTTGTGCCATCGGGTAGTGCGCCTGCTTCGCTGCTGAGGTCGCACCCATAGACAACGGAACCGTAGCCTGGGTAAGCGGAGCGCACCCGGGAAGCAGGAAGCCAATGGATCTTGCCGGCGCCGCGCCAACAGCCCCGGGTGCGCTGCGCTTACCCGAGCTACGGTGCTACGTGCAACTGAAACGTGGACGCTGGCAGGGGGCGGTAGAATCACCACGTCTGCTGCACCTCCCACCCCGAGCCTGCCATGCCCCGTTCGTTGTCGCGCCGCCTGACCTTGCCTGCCGTGTTGCTTGCCGCGCTGACGCTCGTTGGTTGCTCCGATCAGAAGGAAGCAGCTACCGCCACGCCAACCCAGGCCAGTGCACAGGCCGCCGCCGCGGCAAATCCGGCGGCAGCGCCGTTGTTGACTGCATTGCAGAAACAGTTGGACGGGCACCGCCGTATCGTCGTGCTGCTGGCCGATGAGGCGCAGCAATCACCAGCGGACCGCCAGACCTCCAGCCGCATTGGCCAGCAGTTGTTCCATGACGGGTTGGAGCAGCGTCAGGCCATCGCCGCGCAGTTCGACGCCTTGCTGCGCGATCCCAGCCCGCAGCGCTTCGCTACCCTGGGCACGTTGCTGGATTACATCGAATCCTCGCCCGAGCTCTACGATGCAGACCGCCTGGCTTTCCGCGAAATACTGCGCGAACTGCATCAGCGCGTGGGCGCGGATTCCTCGCTGCCGGCGGTGAAGCTGCACCAGCGCATCGGCGAAGACCTGGACGCGCTCGACGAGATCGAGCGCAACTACAACCAGGAACTGACCCGCCTCTTCAGCCGCTTCGAGCGCACCCGCGCCATCGAGCTCAAGCGCGAGAAGTGGGACGACTATGTCGCCCACCTCAACACCCTCTACAAGCGCGACGCCATCCTGCGCGACTTCGGTGTGATCGAGCCCTACCCGATGTCGATGCAGGACAGCGACCGCGAGATCTTCGGCCGTGACCTGCCGGCCAAGACCGTGGTGCTGACCTTCGATGATGGCCCGCACAAGGCATACACCGACGAAGTCGTCGCCATCCTGCAGCGCTACGACGTGCCGGGCGTGTTCTTCGAAGTGGGCCGCAACCTGGGCGCGGTCGAGGCCGATGGCAAGGTCAAGCTCGGGCCGATGGCGGGCATCAGCCGTGGCCTGATGGAGCACGGCTATGCGGTCGGCAATCACAGCCTGACCCACGCGCAGCTCTCGCGCACCACCGGCGATGCGCTGCGTCAGCAGGTGCTCGATACCGATACCTTGCTCAAGGGCGTGGATGCCAAGCGCGCACCGCTGTTCCGCTTTCCGTATGGGGCGCGCAATGCCGAAGGCCTGCAGCTGCTCAACGAAGCCGGGCTGAAATCCATCATGTGGAACATCGACTCGATGGACTGGGCCGACCCGGTGCCGGAATCCATCGTGCAGCGCGTGGTCGACCAGGTGCAGAAGGAACAGCGCGGCATCATCCTGTTCCATGACATCCACGAGCGCGCGGTGAAGGCGCTGCCGCAGATCCTCGACAAGCTGATTGCCGATGGCTACCAGTTCGCCGGCTGGAACGGCCGTGATTTCAGCGTCAGCCGTGCGCGCAAGGGCGCGGCCGCCGATACCACGGTCACCACCGGCTACGAAAAATCCTGGGCCATCGTCATTGGCATCGATGACTACGCCAAATGGCCCAAGCTCGAATATGCCGGCCGTGACGCGCAGTCCATTGCTGACACGCTGACCGGCCAGTTCGGCTTCCCGTCCTCGCAGGTGATCGTGCTGAAGAACCAGCAGGCTACCCGCAACAACATCCTGGCCGCCTTCCACGACCGCCTGGCCGATGAGCGCACCGGCAAGAACGACCGCGTGTTCGTGTTCTTCGCCGGCCACGGCGCCACCCGTCAGCTCGCCTCCGGCCGCGACCTGGGTTACATCATTCCGGTGGATTCGGACCCGAATGAGTTCGCCACCGATGCGATCGCGATGACCGACATCCAGAACATCGCCGAGAGCATGCAGGCCAAGCACGTGCTGTTCGTGATGGATGCCTGCTACAGCGGTCTGGGGTTGACCCGCGGCGGCAGTTCGTCGTCCTTCCTGCGCGAGAACGCACGCCGTAGCGCGCGGCAGATGCTGACCGCCGGCGGTGCCGACCAGCAGGTCGCCGACAGCGGCCCGAACGGGCATTCGGTATTCACCTGGGTGCTGCTGCAGGCGCTGGCCGGCAAGGGCGACCTCAATGGCGATGGCCTGATCACCGGCACCGAATTGGCCGCGTATGTGGCGCCTGCGGTGTCGGCGGTATCGCGGCAGACACCGGCCTTTGGCAGCCTGCCCGGTTCGCAGGGCGGGGAGTTCGTGTTCCAGGTGCCGGACAGCCAGGAATTCCTGAACGCCGATACCCGCCAGCTCTCGGCTGAGGCCATCGCCCTCAACAGCCGCGTCGATGCCGTGCAGGACGCCAAACCCGCAGGCAAGATCGAGGCGCCAGTGACGGTTGCCGATCTGCAGGGCGGCAAGAGCACCCTGGTGGTGCCGGCCGCGGTACCGACCTCGGACCGGCAGCGCGCGCAGCAGGCCAATGATCGCGGCCTGCAGCTCTACCGCGAGAAGCGCTACGACGAGGCGGTGGCGCAGTTCACCGAAGCCTTGAAGCTGCGTCCGGACTTCGCCCAGGCGGCGAACAACCTCGGCTTCGTCTATTACCGCCAGCAGCGCTATGCCGAAGCTGCACGCTGGCTGGAGAACACCTTGAAGATCGATCCCTCGCGCGCGGTGGCCTATCTGAATCTTGGCGACGCCTACTTCAATGCCGGCGACAAGGCCAAGGCCAAGCAGGCCTATACCACCTACCTGGAGTTGCAGCCGCAAGGCAGCGGCGCCGCCCAGGCCCGCGCGCAACTGCAGAAGCTGTAAGCCATGAGCGACGTGTCCACAGCCCAGACCATTGTTGCCATCGCCAGCGGCGCTGCTGCCGGCGGCGTTGGCATGCTGCGTGTCTCCGGTCCGCAGTCACTGCGGATTGCCGTTGCATTGGGTTGTGCACAGCTCAAGCCGCGTCACGCCCACTACGCCAGGTTCCGCGATGACGCCGGCGAGGTCATCGACGACGGCATTGCCCTGTACTTCCCCGGCCCGCGCAGCTTTACCGGCGAGGACGTGGTGGAACTCCAGGGCCACGGCAGCCCGGTGGTGCTGCGCCAGCTGCTGGCCCGCTGCATCGAACTGGGCGCGCGCCAGGCCCGCGCCGGTGAGTTCAGCGAGCGGGCCTTCCTCAACGGCAAGCTCGACCTGGCCCAGGCCGAAGCCATCGCCGACCTGATTTCCGCTGGCGACGTACGCGCCGCGCGTGCCGCGCGGCGTTCGCTGGACGGCGTGTTCTCACGCCGCGTTGAAGAAGTGGGCGAGCAACTGGTGCGGCTGCGCATCCATGTTGAAGCTGCCATCGACTTTGCCGACGAACCGCTGGACACGTTGGGCGGCGCGCAGGTGCGCGCCGGCATCGAACAGGCCAAGGCTTTGCTGGCGCAGCTGCGCATCGACGCCGAGCGCGGCCGCAAGCTGCGCGATGGCCTGCATGCGGTGCTGATCGGGCCGCCGAATGCCGGCAAGAGCTCGCTGCTCAATGCATTGGCTGGCAGCGAGCGGGCAATCGTCACCGATATCGCTGGCACCACCCGCGACACCTTGCGCGAGACCATCCGCATCGACGGCCTGGAGCTGGAACTGGTCGACACCGCTGGCCTGCGCGAAGGCGGTGACGCCATCGAACGCGAAGGCATGCGCCGCGCCCGCGCCGAGATGCAGCGCGCCGACCTGGCCATCGTCGTGCTCGATGCCCGTGATCCGGAGGCGGGCAGGGCCGCGATTGGCGATGCCGCCGCACAGGCCACTCGCCAACTGTGGATACACAACAAGTCCGATCTGCTGTCGCAGTGGCCGCAGGAGTTGGGCGAAGACAGCATTGCCCTGTCTGCTGCCAACGGCCAGGGCCTGGAGCAGCTGCATGCACGCCTGCGCGAGATCGCCAGCCACGGTGCGGGCGAGGGCATGCAGGGCGAGTTCTCCGCGCGCCTGCGCCATGTCGAAGCGCTGGCCCTGGCCAGCGAACACCTCGACGCGGCCGATGGGCAACTGCACTACGACCAGCTGGAACTGGCCGCCGAGGAACTGCGGCTGGCGCATGATGCGCTCGGCGAAATCACCGGCCGCATGACCGCTGATGATCTGCTGGGCAGGATTTTTTCGAGCTTCTGTATCGGCAAATGATGCTGGCCTGAAGTGAACGGCCCGCAGGGGCCAGGCAACGCAATAGTCAGGAGGTAGTTGATGTTTTCGCACATCGTGGTGGGGGCAAATGACATCGAAGCGTCCAAGGCGTTCTACGACGCGCTGCTTGCCACGCTCGGCGCCAAGCCGGGCTTCATCGATCCCAGGGGCAATGTCGTGTATCGCCACGGCGGCGCGCTGTTGATCGTCGGCCACCCGCGCAATGGCGAACCGGCCACGCATGCCAACGGCGGCACGATCGGCTTCAGCTGTGCCAGCGCGGACGTCGTGGATGCCTGGCACGCGGCAGGTGTCGGCAATGGCGGGGTGAGCGTGGAAGACCCGCCGGGGCCGCGGCAAAGCCCCTTCGGCCCGCTCTACCTGGCCTATCTGCGTGATCCGGCCGGCAACAAGCTGTGCGCCACCCACCGCCCGGCGCAGGCCTGAGCATGGTTTTCCCCACTGGCGGCGCGGCTGGGGACGCGCCGCCAGTTACTGACAGTTCGGGCTGCCCCCGATAGTCTTGGCGCCGTTACGGGATTCCCCCGCCAACGGAGTCGGTCCAATGCGCCATTGATGCCACCGTCTTGAAGACGGTCCCAATCACTCCCTGCTGCCGATGGCGGCCGGGTGCTTCGGGCATCGATGGAAAACCGCATGACAACTCCCCTCTCGGTGACGCTGGACAGCGTCGCGTGGCACACGCCCGATGGGCGCTGCCTGTTCTCCAACCTCACGGCACAGTTCGACAACCGCATTACCGCGCTGGTCGGGCGCAATGGCGTGGGCAAAAGCGTGCTGGCCCAGTTGTTGGCCGGGCAGCGCACACCCAGCGCCGGCCGCTGCCGGCGTATTGGCCGCGTCCACTATCTGGCCCAACAGGTGCAGGTACTGCCGGGGCAACGCGTTGCAGAGCTGGCGGGAGTGGCCGGGGTGCTGGATGCCTTGGCCCGTATCCGCGCAGGCAGCACGCCACAGGTGGACTTCGACCAGGTGGGCGAGCAATGGACGCTGGCTGAAACCCTGCAGCAGGCGCTGGCCGATGCCGGGCTGGAGGGCGTGGATGCCGACACGCCGGTGGATCACCTCAGTGGTGGCCAATGCATGCGCGTAGCCCTGGTGGGAGCGCTGCTGCAGCCGGCCGAGCTGCTGATCCTGGATGAGCCCAGCAACCATCTGGATCTGGCCGGCCGGGAGTGGTTGCTGGCACAGCTGTTGGCGCGCGGGCAGGGCGTATTGCTGGTCAGCCATGACCGCCTGTTGCTGCAGCATGTGCAACGGGTGCTGGAGCTGGGCCCGCAGGGGCTGCGCAGTTATGGCGGCAACCACGCCTTCCATGCCGCGGTGCGCGAGGCAGAGCAGGCCGCCGCCGCCGAGCTGCTGCAGCAACGCCGGCATGCCCAGCGCAAGGGTGAACAGGTGCTGCGTGAGCAGCGGCAGCGGCTGGAACAACGCAGCGCGCGTGGCAGCCGCGCCGCTGCCAATGCCAACCAGGCGCCGATCCTGCTGGGCCTGCAACGGCAACGCGCCGAGGCCAACACCGGCAGGGCCAGGCAGGCCTTGCAGGAGCGCCAGCAACAGTTGCAGGCCGCCACCGTCGCGGCACTGGCCGGTATCGAGGCGGCCGCGCCGGTACTGCTGCAACCCGAGCTCGACGGCAACGGGCCGGAGTGGGTCCTGCGCTGCGACAACCTGCAGTTGCCGCATGTTGCCGGGCCGCTGCGTACGCTGGACCTCGCATTGCGGCGCGGTGAACGGATGGCGATCACTGGCGCCAACGGCAGTGGCAAATCGACCCTGTTGAAGGTGATTGCCGGGCAGCTGCCCGCCGTGGCTGGCAGCTGCAGCGTGCAGGTACCGCTGGCCGTGCTTGACCAGAATCTGCAGCAATTGGCGCCCGCCCACACGGCCGTGCAGGCATTGCGGGAGCGCAATCCGCTGCTGCCCGAGGGCGAGCTGCGCAGTCGTCTTGCCCTGCTGGGGCTGGATGCGGCCCTGGTGCAGCTGCCCAATGTCCAGCTCAGTGGCGGCCAGCGCCTGAAGCTGGCGCTGGCCTGCGCACTGTACGCACAACCGCCGGCACAGCTGCTGCTGCTCGATGAACCCGGCAACCACCTGGACCTGCCTGCGCTGCGCGCGTTGGAGCAGCTGCTTTGCCAGTACCGGGGCAGCCTGCTGGTGGTCTCGCATGACGAGGCCTTCCTGCAGGCCATCGGCGTGCACAGCCGGCTGCATGCCGGTGACCAGGGCTGGCGGCTGCAGCGCGACTGAGGGCGTCTTTCTTCGCGCGGTCACATGCGGCGGTCACACTGGGCACCTTTCCTGATTGGAGTAACGGCAGTGCGAAGCTGGGCGTGGTTGGTGGCGGTGGGCGTGGGCGTGGCATCCTGCTGGGCAATGGAAACCTCGGCCGCCCCTGCCTATCCCAACGTGCCGGTGTATGCACATCGCGGTGCCAGCGCGCTGCTGCCGGAACACACCCTGGCCGCTTATGCACAGGCCATCAGCGACGGCGCCGATTACATCGAGCCGGACCTGGTGATGAGCAAGGACGGGGTGATGGTGGCCCGGCATGAGAACGAGATCGGCTCGACCACCGATGTGGCCAGCCATCCGGAGTTTGCGGATCGCCACACCCGCAAGCAGATCGACGGGCAGACGGTGGAAGGCTGGTTCACCGAAGACTTCACCGTTGCCGAGCTCAAGACCCTGTACGCGCGCGAGCGCCTGCCGCAGATCCGCGGCACCGCCTTTGATGGCCAGTTCCGCATCGCCACCCTGGACGAGATCATCAGCTTCCTGGTGCAGCAGGCTGGCCGCGCCAAGCGCGGCATCGGCCTGGCGCCGGAGATCAAGCACGGCAGTTATTTCCAGGGCATCGGCCTGCCGATGGAAGACAAGCTGCTGGCCAGTCTGCAGGGCAACAGCTACACCAAGGTCGCGCCGATCCTGCTGCAATCCTTTGAAACGGCGAACCTGCGACAGATCCGCGGCAAGCTGGGCAGCACCAGCAACATCCGCCTGCTGCAGCTGATCGATGCCGGCGACGGCCGACCGGCCGACGTGGCACTGGCCGGCGGCAGCCTGACCTATGCACAGATGATGACCCCGGCCGGGCTGCGCGACATCGCCGGCTACGCCGATGCGATCGGGGTGGAACGACGCGCGCTGCTGCCCCTGGATGCCCAAGGCCAACTGGGCACGCCCACGCCGCTGATCGCCGACGCGCATACCGCTGGCCTGCAGGTGGTCGCCTACAGTTTCCGCCCGGAGAATCCGTTCCTGCCGCCGGCCCTGCGCCAGGGGGCGGAGAACGCCCGCAACCCGGAGGCCGCCGTGACTGAAATGCGGGCCTACCTGCAGGCCGGCATCGATGCCTTCTTCACCGATGACCCGGCGCTGGGGCGGCGCGCGGTGGACGGGACCTGAGCGAGGCGTAACATCGTTGCCTGCCATGCACAGCGAGGGGGGCAGATGATGCGCATCCACTGCAAGCGCGTCTATGAACCGGCCAGTGGCAGCGATGGCCAGCGTTTCCTGGTGGACCGGTTGTGGCCGCGCGGGGTCAGCCGCCAGGCCCTGCAGGCCAGCTGGTTGAAGGAGGTGGCCCCCAGCGACGCGCTGCGCCGCTGGTTCGACCACCGTCCCGAGCGCTGGGAAGAATTCCGCCGGCGCTACTGGCAGGAACTGGCCGCACACGCCCGTTTGCTGGCACCCCTGCGGGATGCGCTGGACGCCGGGACGGTCACCCTGGTGTTTGCCGCACACGATGAACAGCACAACCAGGCGCTGGCCTTGCGCGATTACCTGCTGGCCCATCCCCGGCGCCGCCGCTGAGACGTCAGATTTTATGCCGAATTCGGCAAATTGACACCTGTTCGCTGCAAAACCCCCTGCATTGGCGGGTTTTTCTGGATTTGCTGCACTGCGTTACGCCACACTCGGGCGCTTCCTGAATCATCACGAACCGAGAGGTCCGCATGCAGTCCTGGCTCCGGCGCAAGCCCATCGACCAGCTTACCGAACACGAGGAAGGGCGCCGCCTGATCCCGTCGTTGAGCTGGCCCCATCTGGTCGCACTGGGCATTGGCGCCATTGTCGGTACCGGCATCTATACGCTGATCGGCGTGGGCGCGGACAAGGCCGGCCCGGCCGTGCTGCTGTCCTTCATCATCGCTGGCGTGATCTGCGCCTGTGCGGCACTGGCCTATGCCGAGCTGTCGACGATGATGCCGGCTGCCGGCAGCGCCTACACCTACAGCTACAGCGCGCTGGGCGAGACCATTGCCTGGGTGGTGGGCTGGAGCCTGATCCTGGAATACTCGCTGGTGGTGAGCACGGTGGCGGTCGGCTGGTCCGGCTATTTCGTCGGCTTCCTGGAATGGCTGCACACTTCCTTTGGCTGGAACGTGGTGTTGCCGCAGGCGCTGGCGGCCGGCCCGCACGTGGAAGGCGGCTTCCTCAACGTGCCGGCCATCGTCATCACCTTCGTGGTGGCCGGCATGCTGATGCTTGGTACCCGCGAGAGCGCGACGGTCAACGCCATCCTGGTGGTATTCAAGCTGATCGCACTGGCGGTGTTCGTGGCGGTTGCGTTGCCGGCCTTCAACGCCGAGAACCTGCAGCCGTTCATGCCCTATGGCTTCCCCAAGTCGATCAGCGCCGATGGCGTCGAACGCGGCGTGATGGCGGCGGCGGCGATCATCTTCTTCGCCTTCTATGGCTTCGATGCGATCTCCACTGCGGCCGAGGAAACCAAGAACCCCAAGCGTGACCTGTCGATCGGCATCATCGGTTCGATGATCGGCTGCACCATCATCTACCTGCTGGTGGCGTTGGCTGCGGTCGGTGCGATGAGCTACACGGTGTTCGGCAAGAGCGCTGAGCCGCTGGCGCTGATCATGCGCGAACTCGGCCACGGCACTGCCGCGCTGGTGATCGGCATCGTCGCCATCATCGCCCTGCCGACCGTGTTGCTGGCCTTCTTCTACGGCCAGAGCCGCATTTTCTTCGTGATGTCGCGTGATGGCCTGCTGCCGCGTGGCCTGTCCAAGGTCAACCAGCGCACCGGCACGCCGGTGGTCATCACCCTGTTCACCGCCGTGCTGGTTGCTGCGCTGGCCGGTGTGGCGCGGCTGGATGAAATCGCCGCGCTGGCCAATGCCGGCACCCTGGCTGCATTCACCGCCGTGGGCCTGTGCCTGCTGGTGCTGCGCAAGCGCGAGCCGGGCAGGGCACGCACCTTCCGCACGCCGTTGGCATGGGTGGTGGCCCCGGTGGCGATCCTGGGCTGCATCTACCTGTTCGTCAGCCTGCCGTCGCGGACCCAGCTGTGGTTCCTGGCCTGGAACCTGCTGGGGCTGGTGGTGTATGCGCTGTACAGCCGCCGCAATGCGGTGCTGGGACGCGGCAAGTAATCCACAGGCTGTTGTGGATAAGGCAAGGAGCGGGCTTCGGCCCGCTTTTTGTTTTTTGGGTTTGTGGGTTCTGCTTGAAGAGCACCCATCCCCAACCCTGCCCTTGCCTGCGGCAAAGGGAGGGAGCCGCTTTTCCCCCGCCCTTGCGCGCAGCGCAGGGGAGGGTTGGGGAGGGGTGCCTTTGCCTTTGTCTTAAAGCTTCAAAGCCTTGAAGCTCCCCCCTGTGGATAACCCACTTGTCCCCACCAAATTGTGGATAAAAACAAAGCGGGCCGTAGCCCGCTTCGTCATTCCACTTGTCCACCAGCGTGCGCTCAGGATTTCTTCTGTGCCGCCGCATAGTCCTGCGCCTGGCGCATCACCCGCAGCACGTTGCCGCTCCAGATGTTGGCGATCTGCGCGTCACTCAGGCCACGGCGCTGCATCCACGCGGTGATCTTGGGCAGGTCGGCCGCATCTTCCATGCCGGTCACGCCGCCGCCGCCGTCCCAGTCCATGCCGATGCCGACATGGTCCGGGCCCACCACGTCGAGCATGTGGCCGAAGTGCTGGAAGAAATCATCAAGTGTGGCCTTGCGCCGCGGGTACTTCTGGTCGAGCTCGGCCATGGCCTTGCGCAGTTCCACGCCCTTGGCCATGGTCATGTTTTCCCACCCGCCCAGGCGCTTCTCCAGTTCCTCTTCGGCCTGCTTGCGCTCGGCGCTCTTGGTCTCGTCGACCAGGTAACCACCGTAGGCATTGGCCTGTACCACGCCACCCTTGGCGGCCAACTGGCGCAGGCGCGCGTCGTCCAGGTTGCGCGGGTGGTTGAATACCGCCTTGGCCGAGCTGTGCGACAGGATGAAGGGCACCGGCATCATCTCGATCAGGTTGTCGAACACCGCGTCCGAAGCATGCGACTGGTCGATAACGATGCCCAGCTTCACTGCCTCGTTGACCAGCGCCTTGCCGGCGGGGCTCAGGCCGTTCCACTCGGCACCCTTGGGATCGGTGGCCGAGTCGGCGAACTCGTTGTTGGCGAAATGCACCGTCGACATCAGCCGCAGGCCGGCTTTGTAGTAGTAGCTCAGCAAGGTGGGATCGGCGACCAGCGGGCTGCCGTTCTCCATGCTGATGTAGACCACGCGCTTGCCGGCAGCCTTGATGCGCGCCGCGTCATCAGCGCTCAGTGCCAGCTGGAACTTGTCCGGGTTGGCGGCCAGCATCTCGTGGATTTCCTGCATGCGCTGCAGGCCGTGGTCACGCTCGGCGATATGCGCGGCCGGGCTGCGGTCGCCCTGGTCGGTGTAGATGGCGAAGAAGCCGCCATCCAGCGCGCCTTCGACCATGCGTGGGTAGTCCACCTGTGACAGCGCGTTGTGGTCATGCCGCTGCATGATGTTGAAGTCGGCGCGGCCAAAGTTGGCCGGCGTGTCCAGGTGCGAATCCAGCGTGAGCAGTTTCTGCTGCAGGGCGGTGGCCTTGCCCAGCTCAGCCTGGCTGAACTCCACCGCCGAGGCAGCCAGGGGCAAGCACAGCGACAGCGATACCAACACGGACAGGGGACGCAGGGTCATGGAGCCTCACCGGATTTGGAAAAAACCGACCTTAACGCCAGGCGCGTGGCGACAGCCAGTGACCTACGGCACGGACTGCAATCCGTGCGCTCAAGGATCGTCTTCGCCCGCCTGTGTATAAGCGGTCCTGCTTACTGCACCTCGCACTGCACCTGCAGCTGCAGCTGTGCATTGACAGGGAAGGCGCCCAGGTTGAGCCCCGCAGGCAGGAACACATCGGACGTTGTCGCCGGACAGGTTGCGCCATTGCTGGCACTGCAGCTGCTGACGCTGCAGTTCTTCAGGCCGGCACCAGGGGTGTCGCGCAGGATGGCGCCGCTGCCATCGCCAGGCCCGGCGTTGCTGGCCACCACGGTGTAACGCGTGGTGGTTCCCGAAACCAGCGAGGTCGCCGCATTGGTCTTGCGTACCGCCAGGTTGGCGCCAGCCTTGTTGGTGAACGTACAGACGATGTTGGCCCCTGCTACCGCCGCCGTTGCCGGCAGGGTCAAGCGGCGACTGGCCAGATCCACGTTGGGAGCGACACCTGCGGGCAACCCCGCGCACTGCACATCCGTCAAGCTGTATCCCGCTGTCTGCGCTTCGGTGACAGTCGTGGCGGTGTTCAGGCTGGCGAATACCTGCGGGGGGCCGGCGATGGCCTGGCCGGCAGCGGTAGTGGTGATGCTGTGGGCGTTTATGCCGTTGTTGCCGGTAAAGCTGAAAGCACCCACGCCGCCCTCGCTGATCTTGCGCAGGGTGAGCGCCGGCTGCGGCGTATTGGTTATCGTGCAGGTGTACTGCGTGTTGGCAGCAACGTTCAGGTTCCAGTCCGGGCCACTGCCCGTGGGTGTCACGGACTGTTCCGAGCCGTTCAACACATAGGCGGTGCAGCTGATGTTCTTGCTGTAGTTGCCGATGGCCGCAGCGCTGCCGGCGGCCATGGCGTCGCGCAGCGTATGTGCCCCGGTGTTCACCTGGGCGGCGCCGGTGCTGGCCTGCTGGCCAGTGCCGGCACCGCTGGTGGAGGCAGCACGTACCACCGAGTTGCCCTGCAGGATGGAAACGGTGAACTGATCGTCGCTGGAAATACGACCCGCCACGTTCTTGTTGATCATGATGGCCGGCACCGGGAACACCACCGAGCCTTGGCAACCGGCCGAGCTTGCCGCTGCTGCGGGATCACGGAACTGGGCGGCAGGGATGATGTCCGCCGCTCCGCCATTGATGGAAGCGTGCTGCCAGCGCAGACGGTTGAAGGTCAGGCCGCCGGCATTGACCCAGTAAACGCGTATCAGGGCGCAGCTGTCAGGTGTTGCTGCGTTGAAGCTACCGATGGTGCGATAGGTGGTTTCGCCGGCCGTATAGCTGCTGAGTGCACCGACAGGGACGTCATAGGTGGCGCCGCGGTAATTGGTATTGGTGTAGCTGGAGGACAGATTGACCTCCACCGCGTCGTCATGGGCGACGCCCAAGGTGTAAGTGCCAGCATAGGGAAAGCGGATCAGTGAATAGATCACCTTGCCCATGGCGTGGTTACGGCAGGCAGCGCTGGCTTGCCCAGCGGTGGTGCGGTTGTCGCACAGCCCATTGCCGTCGATCACATTGCGGAAATCGATGTTGCTGGAACTGCCAGTGCGTACCGCATTGCTCGCGTTGACAGAGACTGCCCGCAGGGCGTTGACGCCAGCCAGGGTGTGATCGAAGGTAGGTGCCGAGGCGGGGCCACCATAGGTTGTATTGGCCAGGCCGCTGCTGTTGGCGATGCCGCGGTAGTCCTCCCAGCGCACGCTCTGGGCGGCCGCAGGCAAGGTGAAAAACAGCAATATCAGCACCAGGCCGGAGCCGAGGCTGTGCAGGTTGGAAGAGGCGGATACGGCCATTGCCAAGGTCCTTGTCGCGACAGGCGCGGGGACCATCCAACAGGCAAACCAGGGCACAGGAAAACCACGGCGCAGTGCCGTGGTTGGTCGCTTGCTCCCCCCGGGCCCGCAGATTGCAGTCCACCGCAAGTGGCGTCAGTGTCCAACAGGGAGTGTGATGAAAGTATCAAAACATGGCGGCGTCCGCGGGCGGAGCCGCCCCCGCCGCGTCCCGTGCTGGGGCCGGTGGGGACATCGCAATGGTGGGCGCGGCGACTGGTTATCAGTCGAGCACGCGGCAGAATACCGCCTTGAGGTAACGCGATTCCTGCACGTGGGCCATGAACGGATGATCCGGGCCGGCGCCGGCCACCTTCAGGATCTGGATGGTGCGGCCGGAGAAATACGCGGCGCGGCGCAGCATGTCCAGGAACTGGTCCTCGGCCACCAGACCGGTGCAGGAGAAGGTGGCGAACAGGCCGCCGGGCTTGACCACGCCCAGGGCCAGCTTGTTCATGTCCAGGTACTTCTTCAGCGCGGTGATGACCTGGTCGCGGTCGCGGGTCATCTTGGCCGGGTCCAGGATCACCACGTCGTACTGGTCGCCGCGGTTGGCTGCATCACGCAGCCACGGGAAGATGTCGGCCTGCACGAACCTGGGCCTGGCGTTGTTCAAACGCGCATTGCCCTTGGCGATCTGGATCACGTCCTGGTCGATGTCCACGCCCAGCACCTCGGCCGCACCGCGGGCGGCGGCATACACCGCAAAACCACCGGTGTTGCAGCACAGGTCGAGCACGCTCTTGCCTTCCACCTGCTGGCTCAGCCACTCACGGTTCTCGCGCTGGTCGGCGAAGAAACCGGTCTTGTGCGCGCCGGCCGGGTCGGCGCGGAATTTGATGCCGTACTCGGTGATGACGGCCGGTTCGGTGGTGGTATTGCCGTGGAAATCGAAGCTTTCCTGCTTCTGCACGTGTTCGTCGGCGAAGCTGTGGAAACGGCAGCCCGGGAATTGCTCGCGCAGCGCCTCGTAGATCCACTCGCGGTGGCGGAACATGCCGGCGGCGAAGAACTCGACCACGATCAGGTCGTCGTAGCGATCCACCACCAGGCCGGACAGGCCGTCGCCTTCGCTGTGGACAACACGCCAGGCATTGGAGATGGCATCCAGCTTGAGCACGTCACGACGCAGCGACACTGCCTGCGCGATCTTCTGCATGAACCAGGCCTGGTCCACCGCCACGTCCGGGTGGGTTTCCAGGATACGCACGGCAATGCGCGAATGGCCGTTGTAGAAGCCGCGGCCAATCCACTCACCGTCCACCCCGACCACGTCGACGATGGTGCCGGACTTGGGCTTGACGGTCGGCTTCTCGACCAGTTTCTGGAAAATCCACGGGTGGCTGGAGCGCCACGCGTTCTTCAGGCGTACGACGGGAAGTGGGGTATTCATGGCGCTATTGTAGCCGGGCGGCGGGCCGCTCCCGCGGACAGTTCATTGACTGTAACGGCCGCAGGCGGCAATATTTGCCGCAGAAGGGGAGTAGCTCCCAGACGTTGTCGCCGTCAATTCGAGCCGCAAGGCTCCGGTGCAACGGCAGTCCCACCCATCGGGGCTGTGAGCAAGACCTTCGCCGCATTGGCGAAGCTCTGTCCCCGGTCTCCCCGATTCCGTGTCCAGCTCTTGGCCTTTGTGGTTCCGAGATACCCCCGTTCACGACCGGAATTTCCCCATGATGCAGACAATTGGTAATCCCTGGCTGTGGGGCGGCTTCATTGCCGTCGTCATCGCCGCGCTGTTGATCGACCTGGTGCTGATGCGCCATGGCGGCCCCCACAAGGTCACCTTCAAGGAGGCCGTGTACTGGTCGCTGGGCTGGGTGGCGCTGGCCCTGGCCTTCAATGCCGGCCTCTGGTACTACCTGCACGAAACCGCCGGCGCGGCGGTGGCCAATGAAGTCGGCCTGCAGTTCCTGACCGGTTACCTGATCGAAAAAGCCCTGGCGGTGGACAACATCTTTGTCTTCCTGCTGATCATGGGCTACTTCGCAGTGCCTGAGACCCAGCGCCAACGTGTGCTTATCATCGGCATCCTGGGTGCCATCGTGCTGCGTACGATCATGATCTTTGCCGGTTCGGTACTGGTCACCCAGTTCCACTGGCTGCTCTACGTGTTCGGCGCCTTCCTGCTGTTCACCGGCTGGAAGATGTGGTTCGCCGCCGGCGAGGAGCCCAGCCTGGACAACAACCCGGCGCTGAAGTTCATGCGCAAGCACCTGCGCATCAGCCACGAGTACAACGGCAACCGCCTGGTCACCGAGAAGAACGGCGTGCGCTGGTTCACCCCGATGTTCGTGGTGCTGATCCTGATCGCGGTCACCGACGTGATCTTCGCGGTGGACTCGATTCCGGCCATCTTCGCCATCACCACCGACCCGTTCATCGTGCTGACCTCCAACGTGTTCGCGGTGCTGGGCCTGCGCGCGATGTTCTTCCTGCTGGCCGGCATGGCCGACCGCTTCCACCTGCTGCCCTACGGCCTGGCCGTCATCCTGGCCTTCATCGGTACCAAGATGCTGCTGATCGACATCTTCAAGATCCCGGTGCCGGTGTCGCTGGGCGTGGTCGCGGCTATCCTGACGGTCACCGTGATCCTGAGCCTGAAGATCCCGCCCAAGGGCGGGCACAAGGCCTGATGTGAGCCCCACCGGCGGGATTGTCCCGCCGGTGGCACGCCGGTTCCCACCGGCGGCGCCCTTGCATTCGCCGGGGCTGCCGCAATCCCTTGATCATGGACACGCCTACCCTGCCTGATACCGGCCAGACACCGGCCACCATCGCCCGCAACGACCGCAGCCGCGTGCTGCGTGCGTTCAACCTGAGCCTGGGTTTCGTGCTGCTGCTGGTGGCGATGTTCGCCCTGCAGCGCAGTGGCTGGGACTGGCGGCCCTGGGCGGTGGCACCGCTGGAAACCGGTGGCCTGTGGGGCCTGCTGGGCGCACCGTTGCTGCATGGCTCGATCGAACACCTGGGCGCCAACGCAGTAGCCCTGCTGATCCTGGGTACCTTGGCCGGCAGCGTCTATCCGAAGGCAACCCTGCGCGCGCTGCCCCTGCTCTGGGTTGGTTCCGGACTGGGCGCCTGGCTGTTGGGTGATATCGGCACACGCCACCTGGGGGCCAGTGGCGTGACCCATGGGTTGATGTTCCTGGTCTTCGTGCTGGGCCTGCTGCGGCGTGACCGCCCGGCCATCGCCGCCAGCCTGATCGGCTTCCTGTTCTACGGCAGCATGTTGATCACCATCCTGCCGCATGAGCCGGGCGTTTCCTGGCAGTCGCATATGGGCGGTGCCGCGGCCGGCGTGATTGCCGCCCTGCTGTTCCGCAATGCCGACCCCAAGGCACCGCGCAAGCGTTACAGCTGGGAGGACGAGGAAGAAGAGCAGCTGGCGCAGGACGCCGCCGAGCTGGAGCCGCCGTCACCGCAGAACGTGCCGGTATTGTGGGAACCGCGCGAAGGCCGCGATTACGTGGTGCTGCAGTTCCCGCCGCGCGAGGGCCAGCGCCCGCGCGAGTAGCGGGTGTGGGCTCATGCCCCGTCCAGGCCCAGGCGAACGCCGAACACCACCAGGCAGACGCCGACCGCACGCCGCAGCCACACGCCTACGCGCGGGTAGCCGGCCAGGCGGCGGGCAATAAACTGCCCACCGAAGATCAGCACCGAACACCAGCCGACGCTGAGGAGGGCGATCAGCACCGCCATCGTCGCCAGGGTCAGCGCACCGCGTTGCCGGACCGGGTCGATGAACAGCGGAAAGAAGGCCATGTAAAACAGGATGGCCTTGGGATTGAGCACGCCCACCAGCAAGGCCTGGCGGAACCAGCGCCGACCGTGCTGTAGCGGCGCGGCCTCGCCAGCGGCTGCCGTCGGTTCCCGCAGCAGGTTGATGCCGACCCAGATCAGATAGGCCGCACCCACGTAACGCAGCCCGGCAAACAGCAGTGGATGCGCCTGCAGCAGCGCGGCCACACCGGTGGCGGCAATGGCGATGAGGATCTGGTCGCCCAGCATCAGCCCGGCCAGGGTGGCGTAGCCGGCACGCACGCCACCGCGCGCGGTGGCGGTGAGCAGGGTGAAGGTGCCGGGCCCCGGCAACATCAGGAACAGGATGACGGCCACCACGAAGGTGCCCAGGTCGTTGATGCCCATCCACGGCATGGCGGTTCTCCGTGGGGCTCAGTGCGCGCGCTGGTCGGCGATGCGCTGCTTCACTGCGGCGATCAGCGCTGGCAGGTCATCAAAACGCGGCACGCCGTAGCGGTCACCGGTGATGTCCAGGTTGCCCTTGCGCCAGTAACCGGCCGGCGCCGCCACCAGCAGCTTGCCCGAGCGTGCATACAGGCCGAATTCGAGCAGGGTGATCGGGCTCTGGGTGCCGGGGGCGAAGTACATCAGCACGATGTCGGCCTGCTCCAGCGCGGCCAGTTCCCACTCCACCTGGCGGCGGAACTCCGGCTCATCGGCCTCGGCGCGCCAGGCTGGGTTCCAGTCGGCGCGGCGCGGGTTGAGCATCAGCACGCCTTGGTCGGCAAGCGCCGCCTGCACCTGCTGCTGCCAATCACCGGCCTTGCCCATCTCGATGCTGCCAGCCAGGAATACCTTGGGCCGCGCGTCATTGGCAGGCAGGGCGTGGGGCGAGGTGATGGTCTGTGAATCCGCTGCCAGCGTTGCCAGGGGCAGCAGGCACAACAGGCTCGACAACAGCAGCGACAGCGACTTCATGACGGGGGAGGGCGGGTGGGGGTGCCCATGATCGCAGATGCGCGCCGAAGGTGGTTTTCGCTGCCGGTTGGTTTGTGCCGCATCAGCTTCTGAGACGGGCAGGGCTACACTTCTCCCCATGCAAACCGAAACCCTGATCCTTGGCGGCCTGCTGGTCGTCGTCCTGGTGCTGCAGCTGTTGCTGCTGTTGCGCCGTACCGACAATTCCGCGCTGGAAAACACCTTGCGCGAAGAACAGCGCAGCGGCCGCGGCGAACTGCGCGAGCAGCTGGAAAGCATGGCGCGGCAGCAGGACACCCGCATCGACGGCTTTGGCCGCAACCTCACCGACCTGTCCACCCGCACCGACCAGCGCCTGGACCAGCTGCGCGACAGCCTCAACGACGATGCCCGCAAGGGCCGCGAGGAAACCGCCAACGCCCAGCAGCTGCTTGCCCAGTTGCTGAGTACGCGGCTGCAGGATGTGCGCGGCCAGCTCGACGTGTTCGGCCAGCAGCAGGAAGCGCGCATGGAAGCCTTCGCGCGCCAGCTGGCCGGCCTGCAGCAGAGCCTGGTCGAGGAAACCCGCAAGGGCCGCGAAGAAGGCGCACAGGTCCAGCTGCGCTTCGGCGAGACCCTCAACCAGAAGCTGGGCGAGCTGACCCAGCGCAACGAACAGCGCATCACCGAGATGCGCCAGACCCTGGAAGCGCGGCTGAAGGACCTGCAGGGCGACAACGCGGCCAAGCTCGAGCTGATGCGCCAGACCGTGGACGAGAAACTGCAGAGCACGCTCAACACCCGCCTGGATTCCTCGTTCAAGCTGGTCTCCGAGCGGCTGGAGCAGGTGCAGCGCGGGCTGGGCGAGATGCAGCAGCTGGCCACCGGCGTGGGCGACCTCAAGCGTGTGCTGAGCAACGTCAAGAACCGTGGCGGCTGGGGCGAAGTGCAGCTGGACAACATCCTGGAGCAGACCCTGACCGCCGAGCAGTACGCGCGCGGGGTGAAGCTGCGCGCCGATAGTGGCGAGATGGTCGACTTCGCCGTGCGCCTGCCTGGCCGTGGCGATGGCGATACCCCGGTGTGGCTGCCGATCGATTCCAAATTCCCGCGCGAGGACTACGAGCGCCTGCTCGACGCGCAGGAGGCCGGTGACGTGGAGGCGGTGCGCAACAGTGGCAACCAGTTGGAGCGGGCGATCCGCATCCAGGCCAAGTCGATCAGCGACAAGTACATCGTGCCGCCGCACAGCACCGACTTCGCGGTGATGTTCCTGCCCACCGAGGGGCTGTATGCCGAGATCATCCGCCGTGCCGGCCTGGTGGACGCGCTGCAGCGCGAGCATCGCGTGGTGATTGCCGGCCCGACCACGGTCACCGCCCTGCTCAACAGCCTGCAGATGGGCTTCCGCACACTGGCCATCGAACAGCGCTCGTCGGAGGTATGGAGCCTGCTGGGTGCGGTGAAGAGCGAGTTCGGCAAGTTTGCCGGCATCCTCGAGAAGGCCGAGAAGCAGATCAACACCGTCGGCAAGAGCCTGGGCGACGCCAGCCGCAAGACCCGCACCATCGAGCGCAAGCTGCGCGGCGTGGAGTCGCTGTCCAGCGATGCCTCGCAGGCCATGCTGGGTACGGACGACGAGGGCGAGGAAGACAGCCCCGAAAGCAGCGAAAGCTGAGGCAGTGCCGAGCCATGCTCGGCAGAGGCCTTCCAGGCAAACCCCCATGCAGTGCGGAGCCATGCTTCTGCTCCTCCCTTTGCCGCAGGCAAGGGGAGGGTTGGGGAGGGGTACGCTCTTTGCGCGCTGATGTAGTGCCGAGCCATGCTCGGCAGAGGCTCTACCGGGAAAGCCCCTGCCGAGCATGGCTCGGCACTACAGGGGGCGCTCGCTGCATGGGATCGGCACCACCGCAGAACCCAGCGTTACAACCTGATGGTCGTGCCAGCGCCGACGGCGCCGTTTATGCTTGGCTTTTCCACAACCCCCAGCAGGCAACCGCATGACCGCTTCTGTTTACGACACCGCGCTGACCACCATCGACGGCGCTCCTGCATCGCTGGGCGACTATCGCGGCAAGGTGCTGCTGCTGGTCAACACCGCCTCCAAGTGCGGCCTTACCCCGCAGTACGAAGGCCTGGAAAAGCTGTATCGCGAAAAGAAGGACGCCGGCCTGGAAGTACTGGGTTTCCCGGCCAACAACTTCAACGGCCAGGAGCCGGGCAGCGAGGAAGAGATCAAGCAGTTCTGCGCCCTGACCTATGACGTCAGCTTCCCGATGTTCTCCAAGATCAGCGTCGCCGGTGCCGACATCCACCCGCTTTACCAGCAACTGACCGCTGCCCAGCCGGCCGCCATCGGCGAAGGCCCGATGCGCGAGAAGCTGGTTGGTTTCGGCATCGAGGCCAACCCGGCCCCGGCCGTGCTGTGGAACTTCGAGAAGTTCCTGATCGGCAAGGACGGCAGTGTCGTTGCCCGCTTCGCCCCGGACACCAGCGCCGACGACGAAGGCCTGCGCAAGGCCATCGACGCTGCCTTGGCGGCGTAAAGCCCTGGTTGTTGCAGGAGCGGCATGCGCGGCGTCGCAGGCAATATCGCGACCAGGTCATCCTGGGGTCCGCGGATCCACCCGTTTCGCGGCCAACGCCGCCCCTGCAGAATCTGCGAAAAGAAAAAGCCCGGGTTACCCCGGGCTTTTTCATGCAGCGGCAATCAGGATCAATCGCCCCAGTTGGGCATCGGCATCGCGTCGACCGGAATCGTGGGCTGGTCGTCGTCGTTGTACTTGCCACCGTGGCGCAGGTCTTTCTCGATCTGATAGCTGCGGCGCTGCAGCCAGGCATCGCGGGTCAGTGCGTATTCGTCAACTGCCGTGTCACGCAGCGAATCCACCGCCATCAGCTGCGCACGCATGTCCACCAGCTGCAGGCCCTGCAGGCCGATGCGGACCTTGTCCATCTCGATCTGCCGCATCGGCGAGAGCGGGATATCGCCAGCCAGGCCAAATACATCACGCACGGTACGCGGGCCAAAGAACGGCAACTCCACGTAACGCGAACGGCGCCAGCCCCAAGCCCCCAGGGTCTGGCCGAAATCCTCGCTGCGCTTGGGCACCATGGCCTTGCTGGCCGGGTCGAACAGGCCGCCAATACCGAAGGTGGAGTTCATCAGGAAGCGGCCCAGCGTGTCCCAGGCATCATCCGCATGGCCCTGCAACAGCTGGTTGACCATGGTCAGCGGGGAACGCAGGTTGCTGAAGAAGTTGCTGACGCCGGTGCGGGCGAACTGCGGCACCACGTTGACATACGCCGTGGCCAGCGGGCGCGCGACGGTGCGGTCAACCGCGTTGTTGAAACGGTGCACGCCGCGGTTGTACTTCTCCCACGGGTCGTAGGCAGGTGCGCCTTCCGGTGCGTTGCCTGCTTCGCCGGCACTGGGAGCCGGGCCGCCATACAGGGCAGCGAAATCGTCCTCGGCGTCAGTCGGGGCGGCACCGGTGTCTGCGGTGGCGGCAGTGGTGCTGTCCTGCGCTGCCGCGTTGTCGGCCACAGCAGGTGCTTCAGTGGCGACGGCAGCAACGCTGTCATCAGCAGTGGCAGCGACCTGCGTGCTGGCCTGCGGAGCGACCACCGTGCTGGCGGGCACGGCATCGCGGGCCGGCTTGCCCGCACAGGCGGCAAGCAGGGTGACAACGGCAAGAAGGGGGAGGGTGCGGAAAATCGTCATGTCAGCTTCCTGCTGAAGAGGCATTGAAATCGAGGGAAGGCGACAAACGGTAGGCGGCGCTCAGCTCATCCAGCCCGGCGGGAGTACCCACGATGCCACCGCCGCCCTGTGCGCGCAGGCGCGCGGCCAGTTCAGCCAGCAGGGCGAGGCCGGCACTGTCCACGCGTTCCACTGCCTGCAGGTCGAGCTGGCGCACCGGCCCAAGCCCGCGCGCCAGTTGCGGCCACAGCGTGGTTACCGCCGCGCGGTCGAGCACGCCTGCCAGCAGCAGGGTGTCGCCCTCGCTGCGGCAGCTGGCGTTACTTGCCACGGGGAGCGGCCGGGCCCGCATTGGCCTGCATGCTGCCGCTGCGCAGTTCGGTGGCCACCTGCTTGATCGACTTCTGCCGCAGCGGGGCATCGAACTGGTTCTTGAAGGTCTGCACGTAGGAGATGCCTTCGATCATCACGTCGAAGATCTTCCACTGGCCGTCGACATTGCGCATCAGGTATTCGACCGGGGTCGGCTCGCTGCCGGCGCGCACCAGTTCGGTGGAGACCTTGACGCCGCGGTTGCCCGGCAGCGCCTGCTCGCTCTTGTAGCGGAAGCTGGGCCGGCCCTGGATATCGAGCAGGGCCGAGCCATAGCGCGACATCAGGTTGTCGGCCATCGCATCGGCGAACAGTTTGACGTCGGCATCGGCGGCACCGCGGCCATGCACACCCAGCACCAGGCGGGCAGCGTAGTCGCGGTCGAAGCCACGGCTCAGCTCGCCGTCGATGAAGCTTCGCAGGGCGGCCGGGTTGGCGCGGAACTCGGCGCGGCGGGTCTGCAGGGCGTTGATGATGCGGGTGCTGGCATCCAGCACGGTGCGGCCGGCGGCCGAGGGCTGCGCGGTAGCGGCGGCCGGGCGCGTCTGCGCCAGCGTGACCGACGGCGCGGTGGCCAGCAGGGCGGAAGCGAGCACGGCGGTAAGCAGTTTCACTTTCATGGTTGGGGTTCCGTAGCGGGCGCGTCTGCGCCGGGGGTTTCGTTGGCAGCACCGGCGTTGTTGCCGCCGCCGCTGAACATGTACTTGCCGACCAGCTGGATCAGGTCCACCGCCGGCTGGGTGAAGACAATCTCGTCGCCGGACTTGAGCGGCTCCGGATCACCACCGGGCTGCAGGCCGATGTAGCTTTCGCCCAGCAGACCGCTGGTGAAGATGCCGGCGGAGGTGTCGGCGGGCAGGTCCTTGAACTTGTTGTCCAATGCCAGGGTGACGATGGAGTCGTATTTAACGGGGTCCAGCTGAATGTCAGCCACTTGGCCAATGGTCACGCCGCCCACCTTCACTGGCGCCTGCGCACGCAGCTGGCCGATCTGGGTGAAACGGGCCTTGAGCACGTAGTCACCGCCGCCCATGCCGAAGCGCTGGTTGGTGGAGGCCACGGCCAGCACCAGCAGCGAGGCCAGGGCCAGCAGCAGGAAGGCGCCGACGGAAAATTCGAGTCTGGGTCCACGGATGGCCATGTTGTGTCTCACTCCTGATCCATCTGGTGCTTCGCAGGGCGAAGCGGGTTGTTCGGTTGTTTGTCTGGTGCCCGCACATCGCTGTGTGGGCGTGGGCGAGGGACTCGCCTCATTGGAACAGCAGTGCCGACAGCACGAAGTTGAACATCAGCACCAGCAACGAGGCGTTCACCACCGCACGGGTGGTGGCCACCGAGGTGCCTTCGATGGTCGGTTCAGCGTGGAAGCCGACGTAGGCGGCCACCAGCGCTGCGGTACCGCCGAAGATCGCCGATTTCAGCAGGGCCACGGCAAAGTCGTCCCAGAAGTCGACGCTGCCACGCAGCCCTGACCAGAACGTGCCGTTGTCCTGGCCCAGCACATGCACGGCTTCGAAATAGCCGCCGGCAATGGCCAGCGAGCAGAAGATGCCGGTCAGCAGCGGCACG
>DKPB01000064.1:20366-48190 GCA_002471015.1 Stenotrophomonas sp. UBA7346 | reverse complement strand
GCCGAGGAAGTCGAACTTCACCAGGCCCACTTCTTCCACGTCGTTCTTGTCGAACTGGGTGACCGGGTTCTTGCCGATGCCGCCTTCGTCATGTTCGGCGTACAGCGGGCAGAACTCGCTCAGCGGCTCGGGCCCGATCACCACGCCACCGGCGTGCTTGCCGGCGTTGCGGGTGAGGTCTTCCAGCTGCAGCGCCAGGTCGATCAGGTCGCGGACATCGTCCTCGGTTTCATAGCGCTGGATCAGCTCGGCCGAGGCCATTTCCGAATCCACGCCTTCCTTGCCCTTGCCCAGTGCATCCTTCAGGTGGATGCCGAGGATGTTGGGGATCAGCTTGGAAACGCCGTCGACCAGGCCATAGGGGAAGCCCAGCACGCGGCCGGTATCGCGCACCACCGCCTTGGCCGCCATGGTGCCGTAGGTGATGATCTGGCTGACGCGCTCGCGGCCGTACTTGCGCGCGACGTAGTCGATCACCTCATCGCGGCGGTCCATGCAGAAGTCGATGTCGAAGTCGGGCATCGACACGCGTTCGGGGTTGAGGAAGCGCTCGAACAGCAGGTTGTAGGGCAGCGGATCCAGGTCGGTGATCTTCAGCGCCCAGGCCACCAGCGAGCCGGCACCGGAACCACGGCCGGGACCGATCGGGATGCCCTGGTTCTTGCCCCACTGGATGAAGTCGGCCACGATCAGGAAGTAGCCGGGGAAGCCCATCTTGATGATGGTGTTGAGCTCGAACTCCAGGCGCTCGTTGTAGTCCTCGCGGCTCATGCCGGCGGCCAGCGGATGCACCTGCAGGCGTTCTTCCAGGCCATCGCGCGACTGTTTCTGGATCCAGGTGTCCAGCGTTTCGTCGTCCGGCACCGGGTAGTTGGGCAGGAAGTAGGTGCCCAGCCGCATCTCGACGTTGCAGCGCTCGGCCAGCGCCAGGGTGTTGTCGATGGCATCGGGAATGTCGGCGAACAGCTCCGCCATCTGCTCCGGTGTCTTCAGGTACTGCTCGCGGCTGTATTCGCGCGGGCGCTTGGGGTCATCCAGCACGCGGCCGGTGGAAATGCATACGCGCGCCTCGTGCGCGTCGAAGTCATCCGGTGACAGGAAGCGCACATCGTTGGTCGCTACCACCGGCAGGCCGCGCTGGCCGGCGGCCATCAGCGCGAACTGGTTGAAGCTTTCCTCGCCGTCACGGCCGGTGCGGGTCAGTTCCAGGTGCAGGCCGTCGCCGAACACGCGCTGCCAGTCGGCGAGCTGCTGCTCGGCCAGGTCGTGGCGGCCTTCGCTGGCCAGGCGGCCGGCCAGGCTGTGGCGGCCGGCCAGCGCAAACAGGTTCTGGCAGCCGTCCTTGAGCCACTGCGGATGCACGGCCACGCCACCTTCATTGCGGTGGCCTTCCATCCATGCCCGCGTCAGCAGCCGCGACAGGCTCAGGTAGCCCTCGCGATCGCGGCACAGCAGGGTCATGCGCCAGGGGTCCTGGCCGTCCTCGGTGATCAGCAGGTCGGCACCGGCGATGGGCTTGATGCCCACGCCTTCGGCGGCCTTGTAGAACTTCACCAGCGCGAACATGTTGTTCAGGTCGGTGACCGCCAAGGCTGGCGCTTTCATCTCGACCGAGCGGCTCAGCAGGTTGGCCTGCTTGGCCTTTTTCGGGTCCGCCTGGTCGGGCTTGGCCGGCACGCGGATGGTGGAATCCACCATCGAAAATTCGGTGTGGACGTGGAGATGGACGAAACGGGAAGAAGTAGACATGCCGGGCCAGAAGTGTGCCGAAGCAGGGTAGCGACGGGGGAACGGGGGAGCAAGCGTGGGTCAGCTGGGGAGCAGCCCACTGCAGGAGGGGCATCGAGGCAGCCGTATGGGGTGGTCATGCCGGCGCCTGCTTGCCGCGGACTATGTTTCCGGCAGCAGCGCCCGCACGGGTGCAAACGAACGCCGGTGTTCAAGGCAGGGGCCATGGGCCTTCAGTGCTGCCAGATGGAAGGGCGTGCCGTAGCCCTTGTGCTGGTCAAAGCCGTATTCAGGAAGTTGCTGGTGCAGTGTCAGCATGTAGCGGTCGCGGCTGACCTTGGCCAGGATGGAGGCCGCCATGATGCTGCGGTCGATGGCATCGCCGCCGACCAGGGCTTCGGCCGGGCAGGGCAGGCCCTTGGGAATCTTGTTGCCATCGATGCGGGCGAACTGCGCCACATGGGCCACGCCTTCCACCGCCTGCCGCATGCCCTGCATGGTGGCCTGGAAAATGTTGAGGCTGTCGATCTGGCCAACGTCGACCATGATGATCGTATAGGCCAGGGCGCGCTCGACGATGCGGTCATACAACTGCTCGCGGCGCAGCGCGGTAAGCGCCTTGGAGTCATCCAGGCCGTTGATGCGCGGGCGCTGCGGGTCGAACACCACCGCCGCCACCGCGACCGGGCCGGCCAGCGGGCCGCGGCCGGCTTCATCGACGCCGGCAACCAGGCGCGGTGCCTGCCGTGCAAGCAGGGCGGCATCGTCAAACAGCGACAGCGAGGCTTGCGCTGCCGCTGCAGGGGGACGACGTGCTGTCATGGCTGGCCTGGCTGGACGGGCGGTTGCAGCAGGCTGGCCACCGCCACGGCGGCACGCGCCGATGCGTCCTGGCGCAGTTGCTGGTGCAGGCGCTGGTAGTCCACCTGCAGGGCCTGCACCTGTTGCGGGTGATCGAACCAGCTGCGCACGGCGGCGGCCAGCTTGTCCGGGGTGCAGTCGTGCTGCATCAGCTCCGGTGCCAGGTCCTTGCCGGCCAATACATTGGGCAGGGCATAGCGGTCCACCTTGAGCAGGCCCAATGCGCTGACGATGCGGTAGGTCAGCTCGGCCACGCGGTAGCCCACCACCATCGGCCGTTTGACCAGCATGGTTTCCAGGGTGGCGGTGCCGGAGGCCAGCATCACCACATCAGCGGCGGTCATCGCCTCGCGGGCCTTGCCATCGAGCAGGTGCAGGCGCGCGCTGGGCAGCGCCGCGGCCCGGATCTGCTCGACGATCAGCGCCTTGCACTTGGCGTTGGCAGCGGGCACCACGATGTGCAGGTCGCGCTGCTCTTCGCACAGCTGCCAGGCGGCGGCGAAGAACGGCGGCCCCAGCCGGCTGACTTCGCCCAGCCGGCTGCCCGGCAACACCGCCAGCAGCGGCACGTTGGCGGGGATGCCGAGCGACTGCCGTGCCTGCGCGCGGTCGCTGTGCAGGGGGATCTCGTCGGCCATCGGGTGGCCGACGAAGCGTGCATCAATGCCATGTCTGGCATAGATGGGCGGCTCCATCGGGAACAGGCACAGCACCATGTCGGCGCTGGCACCGATCTTTTCCGCGCGCTTCTCGCGCCAGGCCCAGACCGAGGGGCTGACGTAGTGCACGGTGCGCAGGCCGCGTTGCTTGAGCCACTTCTCGACGCCGAGGTTGAAATCGGGTGCGTCGATGCCGATGAAGACATCCGGTTGCCAGTCGAGCACGCGCTGGCGGAAGGCCTTGCGCAGCTTCAGCAACCGCGGCAGGTGGCGCAGGATCTCGGCCAGCCCCATCAATGCCAGCTCGCTGGCATCAAACCAGGTCTCGCAGCCGGCATTGCGCATGGCATCGCCGCCGATGCCGGCAAATTCGGCATCAGGGTAACGCTGGCGCAGGGCCTGGATCAGACCGGCACCGAGCAGGTCGCCGGAGGCTTCGCCGGCAACCAGCGCGATGCGCGGACGACGGGCGATAGCGACGCCCGGCTCCCGAATCCCGGCTTCCATCATCATCGCTGCAGCGGGCGCTCGCCGTGCTCGATGAAGTCCAGCATCTGCTTGACGTCATCGCTGCTCTGCGCCTGCTCGGCCAGGGCCAACTTGGCCTCGGCCAGAGGCACGCCGGCGACATAGATGGTGCGGTAGGCGCGCTTGATCGCGCTGATCCGTTCGGCATCGAAACCGCGACGCTTGAGGCCTTCGCTGTTGATGCCGCGCGGGCGGCCGTGGCCGTCAATGCCGACCATGGTGAACGGCGGGATGTCGCCGGTGACCAGCGCACCCATGCCCAGGAAGGCGTGGTCGCCGATGCGGCAGAACTGGTGGGCACCGGCAAAGCCGCTGATGATCACCCAGTTGCCGACCGAGACGTGGCCGGCCAGGGTGGTGTTGTTGGAGAACACGCAGTGGTCGGCCACGTGGCAGTCATGGGCGACGTGCGCATAGGCCAGCAGCCAGTTGTCGTTGCCGATGGTGGTGACGCCGCCGCCGCCGCCGGTGCCGCGGTTGACCGTCACAAATTCGCGGAACACATTGCGGTCGCCGATCACCAGCTCGGTGCGTTCGCCGGCGTACTTCTTGTCCTGCGGCTCGCCGCCAATGGCGCAATGGCCGATGAAGCGGTTATCGCGGCCAATGCGGGTCGGGCCCTGGATGCTGCAATGCGGGCCTACCTCGGTGCCGTCACCGATCTCGACATCGGCACCGATCAGGCTGAAAGCGCCCACGCGCACGCCTTCGCCCAGCCTGGCGGCGGGGTCGACGACGGCGGACGGATGGATCAAGGGGGCGCTGTTGCTCATGCAGGGATTCCTTGCAGGTTATTCGCGGGTGCCGGCGCACAGCACTTCGGCGTGCGCGACCACTTCACCGTCGACCTTGGCTTCACCGTAGTACACGGCCATGTTGCGGATCACGCGCTTGACCTGCACGTGCAGCTCCAGCACGTCGCCGGGCACCACCTGCTTCATGAAGCGCACGTTGTCCACCTTGACCAGATAGAACAGCTTGGACTGCGCGTCACGGCCCAGGCTGAGCTGGGTCAGCACGCCACCGGCCTGGGCCAGCGCCTCGATGATCAGCACGCCGGGCATGATCGGCTGGCCGGGGAAGTGGCCCTGGAAGAACGGCTCGTTGATGGTGACGTTCTTGTGCGCGAGGATGCGCTTGCCTTCGATATCAAGCTCGACGACCTTGTCGACCAGCAGGAACGGGTAGCGGTGCGGGATCAACGTCTGGATGGTGGTGACGTCGATGGGCAGCTGCAGTGGTGCGTTCATTCCTTCTCCTTGCTCACAGCCAGGATGCGACGTGCCAGTGCATCGAGCTGCTTGAAGCGCGCGGCGTTCTTGCGCCACGTGCGGTTATCGGTCAATGGGGTGCCGGACGAATATTCGCCCGGCTCGGTAATCGAGTTGCGCACCACCGATTTGCCGGTGATGACCACGTGGTCGCAGATTTCCAGGTGACCGACGACGCCGACAGCACCGCCCAGCAGGCAGTAGCGGCCGATCTTGGCGCTGCCGGCAATGCCGGTGGAGCCGGCGATGGCGCTGTGTGCGCCGATCTGTACGTTGTGGGCGATCTGCACCAGGTTGTCCACGCGAACGTCTTCGTCCAGCGTGGTGTCTTCCAGTGCGCCCCGGTCGATGCAGGTATTGGCGCCGATCTCGCAATCGTCGCCGATGCGCACGCCACCCAGCTGCGGCACCTTGATCCAGTGGCCGTTGTCCATGGCCAGGCCGAAGCCTTCGGCGCCGAGCACAGCACCCGGATGGATGCGCACGCGCTTGCCCAGCTTGACCCGGGTGACCAGGGTGACGCGCGCCAGCAGTTCGCTGCCGGCCTCGACCACGCAGTCATCGCCGATCACGCTGCCCGGGCCAATGATGCAGCCTTCGCCGATCACCGTGCGGGCGCCGATGCAGACATGGGGGCCGATGTGGGCGCTGGCGGCCACCGTGGCGCTGGGGTTGACCACGGCGCTGGGGTGGATGCCCGGCTCACGCACCGGAACCGTCTCGAACAGCGCGCCGATCTTGGCGAAGGTGGTGTAGGGGTCCTTGGCGATCAGGGCCGTGGCGGGCGCAGCCTCGGCATCGTCGGCCCGCAGGAGGACGATCGACGCCTTGCTGTCGGCCAATTGTGCCCGGTAGCGCGGGTTGGCCAGAAAGGTCAGCTGCCCGGGCCCGGCATGGGCCAGGGTGGCAACGCCATGGATGGCAACCAACGGGTCACCGTGTACCTGCAGACCGAAACGGTCGGCAAGTTCCTGAGCGGTATAGGTAGGAGTATTCACGCAGCAAGTTTACCGTGTGCGCCGATGGCGGTCATGCGAGCAGACGTTATCACCCTTGCAGGGCAAGGGCAGCGGGGTGGGCGGGTTGGCCGGAAGTGGAGGCCAATGGGGCAGCATGGCTTTGATGGAATATCCTGCTGCGCCGTGCGCAGCCACCTGTCCCATAAAAGCAAACCCCCGGGCGGTGTTGCTTCCCGGGGCAGATTGAGGCGGTAGTTCTGGTGGAAAGCCCCCTTTGGTAAAGGGGGCGCGCCGACAGGCGCGGGGAATCGGTAGACCGAAGCGCGCCCGAAGGTTATGCCTGCGGCATAACCTTCGGTCCCCGGGGCTTCAACCCGGGGCAGCGGGTCAGTTCTATTTAGAACTGACCGCCAAAGGTGAACTGCAGACGCTCGATCTCATCGCCGTCTTCCTTCTTCAGCGGGAAGGCATAGCTGATCGAGATCGGGCCCACCGGCGCACGCCACAGCAGGGCGACACCGGCCGAAGCACGCAGCTCGTTGGCCTTGAAGTTGCTCGTGCCGTTGTAGACGTTGCCGAAATCGAAGAACGCCGAAACGCGTGCCGACGGGCTGTCGAACAGCTTCGGGAAGTAGGCTTCGATCGAGCCGACCGTCTTTACCGAACCACCCAGCGGCTGGCCGTTGTAGTAGCCGCCGATGATTTCCGAGCGCGGGCCCAGGGTGTTGTCCTCGAAGCCACGCACCGAGTTGGTGCCGCCGGCGTAGAAGTTCTCGAAGAACGGCAGGCCGGTGGCAACCACCTGGCGGTGGTTGGCGGTCGGGTTGGTGGCGCAATCCACGACCTCGGTGGTGCCGGGGGTGCCGGGGGTGCCGGGGACCGCCGGCGTAGTGTCAGTGGCCGGGGTGCCCGGGGTACCCGGGGTGCCCGGGATTTCGTTCCAGCAGATGTTGCGGACCTTGTCCTTGCCGTACGAGTCGCCGTAACCGAGTTCCACTCGGGTATTGATGACCAGCGAGGGCATGATCGGCCAGTACTTGGAGAACTGGTAGCTGAGCTTGTAGTACTCGACGGTCGAGCCCGGCAGCGTGGCTTCCAGGCCCAGGCGCTGGTAGGTGCCGCGGGTAGGCATGAAGTAGTCGTTGCGGGTGTCGCGCGCCCAGCCCAGCTCGGTGCGCCAGGAATGGAAGGTGCGCGTGCCGACCGCATCGATGTAATCGATGATCGCCTTCGGCGTGTAGCCGCTGTAGGTGGTGATCTGGTTGCTGTCGATGCCGAACATCAGCGAGAACGCATCGTTCTCGGTGATCGGCACGCCGAACACCACCTGCGCGGCGCCGTTGGTGCTGTTGTACTGCGCGGTGTTGAAGTCGGAGTAGTCCAGTTCGCGCCAGGACAGGTTGTAGCCCAGCGAGACGCCGTCATCGGTGAAGTAGGGGTTGGTGTAGCTGAAACCGTAGCGCTGCAGGTAGCTGCTGCGCGAGGCTTCCACCGACACGCGGTTGCCGCCGCCCAGGAAGTTGTTCTGCGACAGCTGTACCGAGGTGGTCATGCCGTAGGACTGCGAGTAGCCCAGGCCGAACACGAAGCTGCCAGAGGTGGTTTCCTTGACGTTGTAGACCACGTCGACCTGGTCGTTGCTGCCGGTGACCGGGCTGGTTTCCACGTCCACGGCTTCAAAGTAGCCCAGGCGCTGCAGGCGGATCTTGGAGCGGTCGATGGCGGCCTGCGAATACCAGCTGTTCTCGAACTGGCGCATTTCGCGGCGCAATACTTCGTCGGCGGTACGCGAGTTGCCCTTGAACACGATGCGGCGCACGGCCACGCGCGGCCCCGGCACCACCTGCATGTTCACCGCCACGGTACGGTCGGCGCGGTTGCTGGTGGGGATCGGGTTGACCTTGGCAAAGGCGTAACCGATGTTGGACAGGCTGTTGGTGATGGCGTCGGCGCTGAACTCCAGCAGGGCACGCGAGAACGTGTCGCCGGACTTCTGGATGACCATCTTCTCCACGTCTTCCTGCGGCAGGATGGTGTCGCCGGTGACCTTGATCTCGGAAATCTTGTACTGCTCGCCCTCGGTCACGCCGGCGGTGACGAACATGTCACGCTTGTCCGGACTGATCGAAACCTGGGTGGAATCGATGCTGAAATCGACGTAACCACGGTCCAGGTACCAGGAGTTGAGCTTTTCCAGGTCGCCGGACAGCTTTTCCTTGGAGTACTGGTCGTCGCGGCGGTACCACGAGGCCCAGTTGTGCTCCTTGGACTCCCAGGTGTCCAGGATGTCCTCGGCCGGGAACTTCTCGGTGCCGATCAGGTTGACGTGGCGGATCTTGGCCGCCTTGCCTTCCTTGACGGCAATGGCGACGTCGACGCGGTTGCGGTCCAGCGGGCTCACCGTGGGGGTGATTTCCACGTTGTACTTGCCGCGGTCGTTGTACTGGCGGCGCAGTTCCTGGGTCACGCGGTCCAGGCTCAGGCGGTCAAAGGTGCCGCCTTCGCTCAGGCCGATGTCGCTCAGGCCCTTGAGCAGCTGCTCGCTCTTGATGTCCTTGTTGCCGGTGACGGTCAGCTTGTTGATCGCCGGGCGTTCCTTGACGGTGACGACCAGGATGTCGCCCTGGCGGTCCAGCTGCACGTCCTCGAAAAAGCCGGTCTTGTACAGGGCGCGGATGGTGTCGCCGATCTTGGCGTCGTCCACCGTGTCGCCACGCTCCACCGGCAGGTAGGTGAATACGGTACCGGAGGAAATGCGCTGCAGGCCGTCCACGCGGATGTCGCTGGCGGTAAAGGGCTCGGCTGCCTGTGCGAGCACGGGCAGGGCCAGACCGGCAGCAAGTGCGAGGGTCAGCAGGCGGCGATTGGGAAGTCGCGTCATATCACGTCCGGTTGGAGTCGATTTCGATAATGCGTGGGTGCCGGCGTATGACGACGACAGCGGGAAAAAGTTCATCGCAGGACCAGGCTCAGGATGTCGTTGTAGAACGCCAGTCCCATCAACCCGGCCAACAGCGCCAGACCGATGGATTGGCCGGCAGCCATGGCGCGCTCGCTCAGCGGGCTGCCCTTGACCAACTCAATAAGGTAATACAGCAGGTGCCCGCCGTCCAAGATGGGGATGGGCAGCAGGTTGATGATGCACAGGCTCAGCGACAGCAGGGCCAGGAAATACAGGAACCAGTCCAGCCCGCGCTGGGCCGAGACATTGGCCACCCGGGCGATGGTGATGGGCCCGGAAACGTTCTTGAGCGAGGCAGCGCCGGTCAGCATGCGCCGCATCATGCCCAGTGAATCTGTCGCCAGTTTGCCGGTTTCGCGGACGGCGGCCGGCAGCGCGGCGAGCGGACCGTACTGCTGGCGGGCGTCATAGGCCGGCATCTGGCCGGTGGCGAAGCCCAGGCCGATACGCCAGATCGGCTTGCCGTCCGGGGCCTGGCCGGGCTGTGGGGTGATCTCCAGCGCCAGCCGTTCACCGGCGCGCTCGACTTCGATCATGCCCGGGCCGCCGCGCTGGCCCAGTTGCTGGATCAGTGGCAGTACCTCGCCGGCATCGTCCACGCGCTGGCCATCCACGGCCAGGATCAGGTCATCGGGCTGGATCAGCTTGTCGGCGGCCGAGCCCGGGGTCACCTCGGTGACGCGTGCCGGCTGCAGCCAGAATTGCCAGGCAAGGCCGGCCAGCACCGGCACCTGGCGCTCATCAAAGCCGGCCGGCAGCTGCGACAGCGGCAGCACCCGCGTGCGTTCATTGTCCAGCACGTCGCGCACGCGGACATGCACGTCGCTGCGGTCCATCGCGGCAGTGGTCAGGGCCATGCTGGCCTCGGCCCAGGTGCCCACCGGACGGTCCTCGACCGCCAGCAACTGGTCGCCGGCGACGAAACCGGCCTGCGCGGCCATGCCGGTGACCCGGCCGAGGGTGGCCGAATAATCCTGGCGGCCGATGATGAACATCGCCCACAGCAGGGCGATGCACAGCAGCAGGTTGGCGATGGGGCCAGCGGCGACGATGGCGATACGCTGCCAGACGGTCTTGTTGTTGAAGGCCACGGCGCGTTCACCGGCCGGGACCTCGACCTCGCGCTCGTCCAGCATTTTCACGTAACCACCCAGCGGGATGGCGGCGATGGCGAACTCGGTGCCGTTGCGGTTGCGGCGGCTCCACAGCGGCTTGCCGAAGCCCACCGAAAACCGCAGTACCTTCACCCCGCAGCGGCGGGCAACCCAGTAGTGGCCGAATTCATGGAACGTCACCAGCACGCCAAGGCTGACGATCATCCACCACACGGACCCCAGGAACTCAGCCATGGGTGCGGCTCGATTGGAAGGTGGGCTCAGGCATGCGGCAGGCGGGCGATGGCGGCTTGGGTGATCTGGCGGGCTTGGGCGTCGGCTGCCAGCAGGGCGTCCAGTGTATCGGCCGCCGTGCAAGACAGGGTGGAGAGGGTGTGCTCCACCAATGCCGGGATCGACAGGAAGCCTATGCGCCCCTGAAGAAACGCTGAAACGGCCACTTCATTGGCCGCGTTCAGGATGGCCGGGGCGCTGCCACCGGCGTCCATGGCCTGCCAGGCCAGGCGCAGGCAGGGGAAGGCGTCCAGATCCGGTGCCTCGAAATCCAGCCGGCCCTGGCTGAGCAGGTCCAGCCCGGCCACGCCCGATTCAATGCGCTGCGGCCAGCCCAGACCCACGGCCAGGGTGGTACGCATGTCCGGCAGGCCCAGCTGGGCCAGGGTCGAGCCGTCGATGAACTCGACCAGCGAGTGCACCAGGCTCTGCGGGTGGACCACTACGTCGATACGGCTGCCGGGCACGTTGAACAGGTGGTGGGCCTCGATGACCTCCAGTCCCTTGTTCATCAGCGTCGCCGAGTCAACCGAGATCTTCGGCCCCATCGACCACTTCGGGTGGGCAACGGCCTGGGCCACGGTCACCGTTTCCAGCTCGGCGCGGCTGCGGCCGCGGAACGGCCCACCGGAAGCGGTCAGGATGATGCGGCGCACACCGGCCTCCAGGCGCGCATCGCGGGAGCGCAGGCATTGGAAGATGGCGTTGTGTTCGCTGTCGATCGGGATGATTTCGGCGCCTGTGGCAGCCGCTTCCCGGGTCAGTAGTTCGCCGGCCAGGACAAGTGATTCCTTGTTGGCCAGCAACAGGCGCTTGCCGGCGCGTGCCGCAGCCAGGGTCGAGGACAGGCCGGCGGCGCCAACGATGGCCGCGATCACGGTATCGCAATGCTCGCCGGCGGCCAGTGCGTCGATGGCCTCGGGGCCGGCATGGGCCTGGGTGGTCAGGCCGGCGGCGGTCAGTCCGTCACGCAGGCGCGAGTACAGCGCCGGGTCGGCAATGACCGCATGGTCGGGGCGGTGCTGCAGGCATAGCGCGAGCAGGGCATCCACATTGCTGCCGGCGGCCAATACGCTGGCGCGCATCTGCTGCGAGTGGCGGGCGATGACATCCAGCGCCGAGCTGCCAATGGAGCCGGTGGCACCAAGAATGGCGATCTGGCGGGGTGTACAGGAGGTGGGCATGTCAGAAACCAAAGATTTCCTTGCCCAGCGCAAACACGGGCAGGGCGGCCAACACGCCGTCGATGCGGTCCAGCACGCCGCCATGGCCGGGGATGATGTGCCCCGAGTCCTTGGCGCCGGCATGGCGCTTGAGCAGGCTCTCGAACAGGTCGCCCAGTACCGAGGCCAGCACCGCGACCGTGGCCACCAGCATCAGGCTGCCCAACTGGGATACCTGCACGCCGGCCCACCAGCCGAACAGGCCTGCCACCAGCAAACCGGCCACCAGCCCGCCCAGCAGGCCTTCGATGGTCTTGTTGGGGCTGACGCGCGGGGCCAACTTGTGTTTGCCAAAGGCGCGGCCAGCGAAATAGGCGCCGGAATCGGCGGCCCAGACGATGGCCAGGGCGGTCAGCAGCCACAGGTGACCATTGGGCTGGCTGTCGTGGATCAGTACCAGCGCGGCCCAGGCCGGGATGATGGCCAGGGTGCTGGCAGCCAGCTTGAGCATGCGGGCACCGGGCTCTTCATGCGCGCCGAAGTTGAAATAGCGCAGCCACAGCAATGCCAGCAGCCAGAAACCCACGCCGACGAGGGTAGCCAACTGGAACAGGACGTTGGAGCCGGCCGAGGCCCACACCAGCAGCACCATCAGCAGCAGGTTCAGTACCAGCAGCACGGTGCGCGGCAGGCCGTCCACGCCGGTCAGCTTCAGCCATTCCCACAGCCCGATCAGGAACACCAATGCCGCCGCGGCGGCCAGCCACTGGGTGGGGAGGAACAGGATCGCGCAGATGGCCACCGGGGCCATGATCAGCGCGGCTATCACACGGGTTTTGGTCATGGGAGTGCGCTCTGCGCCGTGCCGGCCGCAATCTGGGCACTGGTCAGGCCAAAGCGGCGCTCGCGGCCGGCAAAGTCATCCAGTGCCTGTTGAAGGATGGCCGCATCAAAGTCGGGCCACAGCACGTCGGTGAACCACAGCTCGGTGTAGGCCAACTGCCAGAGCAGGAAGTTACTGATGCGGGTGTCGCCACCGGTGCGGATGAACAGGTCTGGTGCCGGCAGGTCGGCCAAGGCCACCTGCTGGCCCAGCAGTTCTTCGTCGATCTGTTCCGGCTGCAGGCTGCCATCGGCAACCCGCTGCGCCAGGGCGCGTGCAGCCAGTGCGATGTCCTGGCGGCCGCCATAGCTGGCGGCGATGTTCAGCACCATCGCGCTGTTGCCGGCCGTGCGCTGCTCGGAGCGATCCATGCGCTGGACGATGCCGGCGGCGAAGCGTGAGCGGTCGCCGATGAAGCACACGCGTACGCCGCGACGGTGGAGTTCGTCCACCTCGCGGTCGAGGGCGCCGAGGAACAGCTTCATCAATGCGTCCACTTCTTCCTGCGGACGGCCCCAGTTTTCACTGGAGAACGCAAACAGGGTGAGCACGCCGATACCGTGCTGCAGGCAGAAGTCGATGGTGCGGTTGACCGCACGGGCACCGGCGCGATGGCCGATCATGCGCGGCCGGCGGCGTTGCTGTGCCCAGCGGCCATTGCCATCCATGATGATGGCAATGTGCCCTGGTTGGCGTGGTGCGGGTATGCCGTTGGGCATGGTGGACTGCACCGGTCAGACTGCCATCAGTTCCTGTTCTTTCTGCTTGACCACGTCGTCGATGTCCTTGATCGCCTTGTCGGTCAGCTTCTGGATGTCGTCCTGCGCGCGGCGGTCGTCATCCTCGGTGATGGTCTTGTCCTTGAGCAGCTTGGCTACTTCCTGGTTGGCGTCGCGGCGGATGTTGCGGATGGCGACCTTGCTCTCTTCGCCTTCCTTGCCGACCGACTTGGCCAGCTCGCGGCGGCGTTCTTCGGTGAGCGGCGGCAGGTTCAGGCGGATCACCGTGCCCATGGTGGTGGGGGTGATGCCGATGTCGGAGGCGTAGATGGCCTTTTCGACGTCCTTGATCATGTTCTTGTCGAACAGGGTGATCACCAGCGAGCGCCCTTCGGACACGCTGATGCTGGCCACCTGGTTCAACGGCGTATCGGTGCCGTAGGCCTTGACCTTGATGCCGTCCAGCAGCGCCGGGGAGGCGCGGCCGGTACGGATGGTGGTGAGGGTGTGGCGCAGAGCGTCAATGCTCTTGGCCATGCGCGCCTGCGCATCTTGCTTGATGTCGTTGATCATCGCCCGAATCCTGGATGTTTCTTGAACCGGCCGATTATAGGCCAATACCTGTACCTGCCGGGTTGGCAGCGTGGTTCAGTGTGCGTCGCGACCGTGGACCAGGGTGCCGATGTGCTCGCCGCGCAGGATCTTCAGCAGCTCACCCGGCTGGCTCATGTCGAACACGCGCAGCGGCAGGTCGCTGTCGCGGGCCAGGGCAAAGGCAGCGGTGTCCATGACTTCCAGGCCCTGGTTGATGACCTGGTCATAGCTCAGGCTGTCATAACGGACCGCATCGGCATGCTTGTTCGGGTCCTTGTTGTAGACGCCGTCGACCTTGGTGGCCTTGAGCAGCAGATCGGCGCCGATCTCGATCGCGCGCAGGGCGGCGCCGGAGTCGGTGGTGAAAAACGGGTTGCCGGTGCCTGCGGCGAAGATGACCAGGCGGCCCTTTTCCAGGTGGCGGATGGCGCGGCGGCGGATGTAGTCCTCGCACACGTCGTTGATCTTGATGGCGCTCATCACGCGGGCCTTGCCGCCGGCCTTTTCCAACGCGTCCTGCATGGCCAGGGCGTTGATCACGGTGGCCAGCATGCCCATGTGGTCGCCGGTGACGCGGTCCATGCCGCCTGCGGCAAGGCCGGCGCCACGGAAGATGTTGCCCCCGCCGACCACCAGCGCGATCTCGGCGCCGGCCTGCTGGGCCTCGATCACTTCGTGGGCCAGGCGGTTGATCACCTTCGGGTCGATGCCGTAGTCCTCATCTCCCATCAGCGCCTCCCCGGAAAGCTTCAGAAGGATGCGTTGGTAGGCGAGCTTGGACATGGTGACCTCAGATGGCTGGAAAACGCGGGAATTCTAATCGATGCCGTAGTTTCAGGTGAGATCTGTTTGTTGCAACGCAGCGACAAAGTCGCCTGGATCGCCCGCCTGTTCAGCAGGCGGTTGGTTGCGGGGTGGGGGCGCGGGCGATGACCCGGTTGCGGCCCAGGTTCTTGGAGCGATAAAGCACGTCGTCGGCGGCCTTGAGCAGGTCGCGCATGTCGGTGAAGCGCTCATAGGCGCCGTGGGTGGCAACGCCGGCCGAGAAGGTCACGTACAGCGGGGATTCGTTGACGATGGCCATTGGCGTCTGCGCGATCACCCCAAGCACGCGGCGGATGACTTCGACGGCAGTCGATTCGCTGGTGGCAGGGAACATCACCACGAACTCCTCGCCACCGAAGCGGGCCACGGTGTCGCTGCCGCGCAGTTGGCCCTGTAGCCGGTTGGCGAAAGCCTGCAGTACCTGGTCACCGACCAGATGGCCGTGCAGGTCATTGATCTTCTTGAAATCGTCCAGGTCGATAAAGGCGATGGACAGGGGGCGCTCGGCCAGGCTGGCGCGGCCGAACTCCTGTTCCAGTACTACTTCCAGCTGGCGGCGGTTGAGTACGCCGGTGAGGGCGTCCAGGTGGGCCTGTTCGGCCAGGCGGCGCGCCTGCAGCTCGTAGTCGTCGGCGCGCCGGTGCGCGTTGGAGGCGTCATGCAGCTCGCGCAGGTTGCGCAGCGCGATCAGTTCCGCAGCATGGTCCAGCACGAAGGTCACGCGGGCCGGGGAGGGTACCGGGATGTCGAACAGGGCGCTGATCTCCGGCAGCATCTGGCTGACCTGTTGCAGCACCTGTTCAAAACGGTTGCTGTCCAGCTGCAGGGCGGCGTTGACCTCGCGCAGTGCGTTGTTGCGGGCCTGGTCGACGTCATCGGCCAGCCAGATGTCAGCGATGCAGCCGGACAATGCCACGCAGCGTTCAAATGCATCGGCGGGCGCGGCTGGCGGCTCGCTGTGGGCGATGGCCTCGGTCAGGTAGCGCGGCAGCCCCCATTGCTCGCACAGGTGGGCGCCCACCTCGGCATGGTTGCAGTCGAACACCGCGCGCTCATGCGCCAACAGCTGCAGGTTGTCGGTGCAGCTGCCAAGCAGGCCGGGGTAGATGTCCGCGCGGACCTGGAGCAGGGCAAGGATGCCCACGTCCTGCAGCAGGCCGGCCAGCAGCAGTTCTTCCAGGCGGCGTACGCCGCAGGCCTCGCCGAGGTAGCGTGCGGCCAGGGCGCTGAGCACGCCGCGGCGCCAGACTGCATCCAGCAGCTGGGCGTGGCATTCGTCGTCGCGCAGGGCGCGTGACAGGCTGAAGCCCAGTGCCAGTTGCAGGGTGGCGTTTAGCCCGAGCATGGTCAGCGCCTGCGAGAGGTTCTCGATGCGGCGGCGGCTGGCATACAGCGGCGAATTGGCGATGCGCAGCATGCGTGCGCTCAGCGCCATGTCCAGTGCGATCACATCGGCGGCACTGGCGATGTCGGTTTCCGGGTCCTGCGCCAGCTCGATCAGGCGTACTGCGATGGCAGGCGGCGACGGCAGGTTGCGGCACAGGGACAGGGCTGCGTTGAGCTCGGGTGACATGTCGTGGGGGCGGGCGGCAGTGGGCCAAGCATACAGGCATGCCCCGAATAGAAAAGGGCCTGCACGCGCAAGTGCGTCCGGGCGATGCCGTTGCCAGTGATCATGGCCTGGGCTGCGCAAACAACGAAGCCGCGGATATCCGCGGCTTCGTCGGTGTTGCAGGGTGGCGGATGCTTAGACCTGCATCGCCTTGGCAACTTCGGCGGCGTAGTCTTCCACCACCTTCTCGATACCTTCGCCAACCACCAGGCGCTGGAAGCCGACGACGTCGCCACCGGCAGCCTTGACGGCCTGCTCAACGGTCTTGTCGCTGTCCAACACGTAGTTCTGGCCGTAAAGGGTCACTTCGCTGATGATCTTGTTGATCTTGCCGCTGATGATCTTTTCCAGGATTTCAGCCGGCTTGGCCTTGTCCTTTTCGCTCATCTTGGCCAGCTCGATTTCCTTTTCCTTTGCAACGAAGTCAGCCGGGACGTCGGCAGCCTTGTTGTGCGGCGGGTTCATCGCGGCCACGTGCATGGCCAGGCCCGAGGCCAGTTCGGCGTTGCCGCCGGCCAGCTCGACCAGCACGCCGATCTTGCCGTTGCTGTGCACGTAGGTGCCAACGGTGTTGTCGCCGCTGACCTTGACCAGGCGACGGATCTGGATGTTCTCGCCCAGCTTCTGGATCGCGGTGGCGCGGGTTTCTTCGACGGTTTCGCCGCTCGGCAGCTTGGCCGACTTCAGGGCTTCAACGTCGGCTGCGCCGGATGCCAGGGCGGCAGCGGCAACGGCGTCGACGAACGCCTTGAAGTTGACGTCGTTGGCGACGAAGTCGGTTTCCGAGTTCACTTCGACCAGCACGGCATTGCCGCCGTTGCTGGCCACGCCCACGCGGCCTTCAGCGGTGACGCGGTCGGCCTTCTTGTCGGCCTTGGCAGCGCCGGACTTGCGCAGGGCTTCCGCCGCTGCGTCGATGTCGCCGTTGGTTTCGGACAGAGCCTTCTTGCACTCCATCATGCCGGCGCCGGTGCGCTCGCGCAGTTCCTTGACCAGGGAAGCAGTGATTTCCATGGAATTACCTCATCAATAGAAAGGGGTAGGCCGGCAATGATTGCCGGCCGTTGTTACGCAGCCCTGTCAGTGGCCGGCGCCATTGGCGCCGGTACAGGGGGAGCGGGCGCACCGTGGGCGCCCGCCGGGGTGCATCAGGCCGAAGCCTCGTCGCCCTTCTTGGCGCCCTTCTTGGCCGGAGCGCGGCGAGCCGGCTTGGCTTCTTCGCCTTCGGCAGCAGCGTCGGCAAACTCTTCTTCGCGCACGGTGGCAGCGTTCGGAGCGGCAGCCTTGCCTTCCAGCACGGCGTCGGCAGCGGCGCGAGCGTACAGCTGCACGGCGCGGATGGCGTCGTCGTTGCCCGGGATGGCGTAATCAACCAGTTCCGGGTTGTAGTTGGTGTCAACCACGGCGATCACCGGGATGCCGAGCTTCTTGGCTTCCTTGATGGCGATGTCTTCGTGACCGATGTCGATGACGAAGATGGCGTCCGGCAGGCGGTTCATTTCCTTGATGCCGCCCAGCGAGGCTTCCAGTTTGTCGCGCTCGCGGCGCAGGCCCAGCACTTCGTGCTTGACCAGCTTGTCGAAGCTGCCGTCGGTCTCACCGGCTTCCAGTTCCTTCAGGCGGGCAACCGACTGCTTGACGGTACGGAAGTTGGTCAGGGTGCCGCCCAGCCAACGCTGGTTCATGAACGGCATGCCGCAACGCTCGGCTTCTTCCTTGATGGCATCGCGCGCGCTGCGCTTGGTGCCCAGGAACAGGATGGTGCCGCGCTTCTGGGCAACGGACGAGATGAAGTTCATCGCGTCGTTGAACAGCGGGACGGTCTTTTCCAGGTTGATGATGTGGATCTTGCCGCGGGCACCGAAGATGTACGGCGCCATCTTGGGGTTCCAGTAGCGGGTCTGGTGGCCGAAGTGGACGCCGGCTTCCAGCATCTGACGCATGGTGATCTGGGACATTGCAAAACTCCTGATAGTGGAACTGACACCGCGCGCGGCCGGTTTGTTCGGGCCATGCTGCGATGTGCGGCTTCTGGGTAGAGCACGCAACAGTTCCGGGGTTGGGCTTCCCTGGCGCCTACGTGGCCGAACCCTGACTGGCAGGGCACCCCGGCACGGATGGGGGCGACAGGTGAGGATTCACCGGTGGCGCCCGGTGTCGGCGTGTTTGTAAGGACCAAGTCCCAGCAAAGCCCGTCGAGTATAGCGGCAGGCTGGGCTGGCCGCAAATGCTGGCGATCCGGTCAGTAGGTCAGGGTGACGGTGATGGTGTCGCTGTAGCGGCCGGGTACCGCCTCCGGCTGGGCGAAAACCTGGCCGTAGACCGTCAGGGACATGTCCTCATTATCACCGGTATCGGCTGCGGCGGTGGGCAGGGTGTCGCCCCAGGGGATCAGCAGCGCGGGGTCGCGGTACAGCTCATAGGGCAGGTAATTTCCGTTGGAGACCATCCTTCGCTGCCCGTTGAGCGCATTCAGGCCATTGCTCAGCGTCACCGACCAGTCGGTGTCGGTGGCGCAGCGCAGCTGGATTGTCGAGCTGGCCTCGCGCGTGCTGTCCAGCCGGGTAACGGTGCCGAAATCGAGGTCGCTGGCCAGGTTGAGGACGCAGTTGGCGGTGGCGCGGGCCTGGACGGGACCAAAAAGGAAGGTGCTCTGGCCGGCGCTGCCAAATACGGGCGCCACCCCGTCACGGCAGTTTTCCGGGGAAGGCGCGCCCCCAAATGGGGCAGCAAAGGAATAGCGCAGCTGTCCGGGGCCGGGGAAGCCTTCATAGAGGTACGCCGCTGGCAGGTTCTGTCCTGGCGGGATACGGCCGTAGGCGGTCAGGTTGATCTGCGCCGTGCCGGTCAGGGGTATCGACAGATTGCTGTAGAAGATGGGGTGGCCGCTGCTGAGCGAGCCGATAAGTTGGTTGCGTGCGGCATTGGCATAGAGGTCGTAGTTCATGAATGCGTTGACGCCGTTGTCCAGGCGGCGTGGGGCAATGCCGGGTGGGGTGCCCTCGTCGATGAAGGCGCATACCGTTACCTGCACCGGCACCCCGGGCAAGCCTTGGCAGCTGACGGTCAGCGTGGCCGAGGCAGTGCTGTCGCCGGCGCTGGAGACCGTGCCGAAGTCCAGTGGCGTTGAACTCAGCACGCGGCAGGACTGCTGCGCAGTGGCTGGCAGGGACGACCAGAGCAGCAGCACTAGCAGCAGCTTGCTCAGGATGCCCTGGTCTTGCCGGAGGCCTGACCTCAGGGGTGGCATTGCAGGGGCTCCAAGGCGATCGGGGCGACGGGCGGGCTGCCCGGGTCGGGCAGGGCAAGCCGGCATTCGCGGCTGTCCTGGCGGACGCGCAGGCTTGCATCGGCCGGTACGTTGTCCAGGTACAACTGGCCGTCATGGCCGATCACCGTGCTGGTGACGGCGCGGCCATGGCTTTCGATCACGGCCGGGGTGCCGGCGGGGAGCCAGCGCTTGTCCAGCCCAAGGATGTTTACGCTCAATGGTTTGCTGGGCTGCAGGCGAAATGTCGCGCGTACCCCGCTGCGTGCTGCCGGCACTACCTGTTGCTCGAAGGCGTCGATCTGCATGTCTGCGGGCAGCGCAAGCGGGTCGATGCTGAGCAGGTTGCGTTGCCAGGCGTGCAATGGCGCCACCAGCAGTTCGCCGCGTGCATCTGTGCTGCCGACCGGCTGGTTCTGCAGGCGGATGGGCACGCCGGGCACGCCGCTGGTTGAAACCAGCGCGAAGGCATCATCGGCGCGGCGCAGCCTGTGCAGTCCGCTGCCGAACCAGGCCAGGCTGCCGGTGCTGTTCACATAGGCCAGGGTGCCGATGTCGCTGATGTGGTCAAGGCCGAGGGCCCAGCGGCCCTGTTCGTCGAGATGGTTGATTTCCAGGTGCGCGCTGGATTGTGCCCCGGTACTGGTCTGCGCACGCCAGCCCCAGCCGCCGTTGTCCAATGCCTGACTGTGGTTGGCTTCCAGCGTCACCCCATTGCCGTCATCAGCATGGCGCAGCGCGCTGCTGAGCTGGGTGTGGCGGTCAAGCGGCGTGGATACGTACAGATAGATATTGTCCATGTCGCGCTCGCCCAGATCGTGATTGAGCTGCAGGCTGATCCAGGCTTGCCCTGGCAGGCTCCGCGACCATCCCGCACCGGCCAGGCGGATGTCCGGCATGCCGGGATAACGCTGGCTGATGTAGTTGAGGCTGAATTGACCGCTGTGCACATTGCCGAAGCCGACAAAGAACCGATCCGTGCGCAGTGGCAGTGTCGCCTGGCGCAAGTACGCAGGTGCGTCGGCGAAACGCGGGCTGCGGCGCTGGGTGCTTGCCGAAACGCTGAAGCCGGGTGCGTTCCATTGGTAGCCCAGGCTGCGTTGGCTGCCACGGAGTCCGCCCGCTTGGCTGCCGCTGAACGAGGCGCTGAGCACTCCCCCCCGATCTGCCAGCAGGCCGACGGCACCGATGCCAGCCAATTGCAGGTCCTGCGCAGCCTCGGCATGGGCTTCCAGGGTCAGTCGCTCCCCCAGGCCATGGCGCAGGCTGGCGCTGGCCAGCGGCTGATGGTCATAGGCGAAGGAGCGTATGCCGTAATCGCGGCGCAGAACGCCGATATCCAGCGACCAATCCGACAAACCCCGTTGCAGCAGCTCGGGCGCCCCGTAGAGCGGGAATTCCAGCGCGCTGCTGTGTCCGTTGATGTCGGTCACCAGCAGCTGCGCCTGTCCAATGCCGTTGAGTGAGGGCAGGGCATCGAGTTGGAAGCGTCCGGGCGCCACGCGCTGGCTGGCCTGGCGCACGCCGTTGATATACAGGTCCACGGTGGAAGGCAGTACCGCCTCGCCTGCGAACGACGATAAGGGGGTGGTGACCCGGTAGGGTTGCAGGCTGAAATCGCGCGCGAGATGCAGCCCTGCCATGCGCGCGGAGCGTGACCAGCTAAGCGCCCCGCTGAGCTGGTCACCCAGGCTCAGGCTCAGCATCCGATCCGGAAGATCCAGCTGCCAGCGGCTGTCCAGGCGGGTGCTGGTGGCGTGCTCGCCGCCCGGGCCCGAGCCCAGCCGGGTGTTCTGGCTGCTGCTCCAGGTGCCGGGCCCCAGCCCGAACAGGCGCAGCTCCAGGTAGCCGTCGATATCGCGCTCGCCCTGCAGTTGCTGGGCATGCAGGTCGTAGTTCAGCAGCAGGCCGGGGCTGGTATTGCTCAATGCCACGGCACTGCGCTCAGGGCCAGCGCGCAGGTAGGTGGTTGGCCGGTCCAGCATCTGCACCGGCACCTCCAGGTCCAAGCGTTGGTTGCGGGCGTCATAGTCAACACGGACGCCGCTCAGCTGGTCCAGTCGGATATCGGGCGCTTCGGCGGCAATCCCTGGAGGAAGCCTGAGGCCAAGTTCGCGCAAGGCCTGGGCGCTGGCGGACAGGGTTTCCCCGCGCAGGCTGAGACGGGCCAATGTGCCGTCAGGGTCCTGGTTGATATGCACTTCCAGATGCAGCTCCTGGGGTGGAAAACGGGCGCCGTCGCCTGCTTCGGGCCAGCTGAGTGGGCGCGCCGGCATTGACGGTGAAACAGCCGCGGCAGCCAGGGCCGCATTAGCGAGCAGCAGGGGGAAGAATCTGCGCGACGGGGGCATCATTCAGCCTGGCCAGCGGGTGGCCTGGTAGAGGGAGACGCGTGGCCAATGGCAGTTTCCACTGCATGCGTTGGCCTGCCAGCACGTAGCCGAGCAGGCCGCGCTGCAAGGGGATGGTGGTGCCATTGTCCGCAGTCCAGCCGAGCTCGCTCAGGCGCACGCGCTGGTTGCCGGTGTTGCGCACGTCCAGGATCAGTGTGTCTGCCGATACCTGCCAGCTGGCCTGCAGGGAGCTTGTGTCCAATGGCACTTTACCGATCTGTTCGCGCGTTTGGGCGCCGCTTGGCAGCACAAATACCGGTATCGAATAACGCAGCTGGAACTGCAGGCCTGCGGGTTGCGGTCCACCGATCTCCGGCAGCTCATCCACCCATACCCGATAGGCCTGCTCGTACTGGGCCGGTGCCGTCGCCATGGGCATCGGTCGTACGATGCGGACGAGCTGCCGCTGGCCGGGCGGGATCTGCACGATGGCCGGGCTGGCGCGCAGCACCTGCGAGGGTTCCAGTTGGTCGCTTGCCGTGGTTTGCGACCATTGCTGGACCCGGATCTGTGCGTTTATCGGGTGGTCTGCGCTGTTCTGCAGCCATAGTGCGTTCGCCTGCTGGTTTTCACTGAATTCCAATACGATCGGCGCAACCTGCAGGTTGCCGGCGGTGCAGCCGGATGCACAGGCAAACAGCGTGGCCAGCAGCAGCCCGTGGCCATCGCTGGCCCTGCTCGGCCTGCGCAGGCAGGGGGCGCGCATCGCCGCCGTGCTCAATAGGTGATCGTGGCGACGACGGTGTCGCTGTAGCTGCCGGCGGGTGCATCGGTGGACGGCACGCGGCCATAGACCGGGATGCTCTGTGCGCTGGCCGTGCCGGTGCCGGCCAAGGTGTCGGTGCCGACGACCTCGCCCCAGAAATCCTGGCGGCCGGCATCGCGATACAGGCCATAGGCGATGAAATTGTTGTTGCCATCACTCATGCGACGGTTGTCGGCGGCTGCGGTGGTGCTGGTGGCGTTGGCACCGGGGTTCATGCCGATGGTGTAGGGCGTGCCGCTGCTGCAGGTTACTTCCAGGCTGCCTTGGGTGTCGGCCGGGGCGCCGGTGGCGCGGGCCAGGGTGCCGAAGTCGAGGTCACTGGCAGCCACGGCCTGGATGTCGCAGGACTCTGTGATGACGATGCGTACCTGGAACTGGCTGGTCTGGGTGGCGGCGCGGGCGGTGGCAATGCCGGCAAGCGCCAGGGTGGTGACCAGTGCGAGAGCGTTGAGGGTGTGCATGGCAGTCTCCCTTCAGGGTGCTGATGGGCGGGCTGGGGGGGGGGGCGTCAGTCCGCAGTTGCAGCAGACCATGCATGGTGTGGGTCCTCGCCTGTTCATAATTGAGAAAACAAGCTGAATGCGGATTTTTGATCATCTGTGTCAATCGCAGGGGGAGTGGGTGCGATGGTTGCTGCTGAAACCGGCTGACGCCGCCGGTGGCGGCTGGACTGCGGTACAGCGCCGGGTTCGGCTTCCTTGCGTAAATGCGCGATAATCAGGGGATGGCAATCCAACTGAAAACCCCTGAAGAAATCGAGAAGATGCGCATCGCTGGCCGTCTGGCGGCCGAGGTGCTCGACATCGTCGCCCCGCACGTAAAGCCCGGTGTGACCACCGAAGAGCTGGACCGCATCTGCAACGACCACATCATCAATGTGCAGGGCACCATCCCGGCCAATGTGGGCTACCGCGGGTTCCCGAAGACCGTGTGCACGTCGGTCAACAACGTCATCTGCCACGGCATCCCCAGTGAAGCCAAGGTGCTCAAGGACGGCGACATCGTCAACATCGACGTGACCGTCATCAAGGACGGCTGGCACGGCGATACCAGCCGCATGTATTACGTTGGCACCCCGTCGGTGATGGCCAAGCGCCTGGTGGAGACCACCAAGGAAGCGATGTGGCGCGGTATCCGTGCGGTCAAGCCGGGCGCGACGCTGGGCGATGTGGGCCACGCCATCCAGGAATACGCTGAGTCCGAGCGTTTTTCGGTGGTGCGCGAGTACTGCGGCCACGGCATCGGCAAGGTCTACCACGACGAGCCGCAGGTGCTGCATTACGGCCGTCCGGGCCAGGGCCTGGTGCTCAAGCCGGGCATGACCTTCACCATCGAGCCGATGATCAACGAAGGCACCCGTTACACCAAGGTGCTGCCAGATGGTTGGACCGTGGTCACCAAGGACCGCAAGCTGTCGGCGCAGTGGGAACACATGATCGCGGTGACTGAAGACGGCGTTGAAGTGCTGACGCTGTCACCGGCCGAATCCGCGCAGGCATGACCCAACTGCCGGCGGGCCCGAGTCAGGACGCGCCGGCAGACCCTGCCGGTGATGCGCAATGGGCTGCTGACGCACGGCAGTCACTTGCCCATACCGATGCACGCCTGTGCAGGCGCTTCGAGCAGGGCGACAACGTCGAGCGCCTGCTTGGCCTGCGTGCCCGTGCGGTGGATCAGCTCATCAACGAGGCCTGGCAGCGCTGTGTTCCGGCCGACGCTGGCCTGGCGCTGTTCGCGGTAGGTGGCTACGGACGCGGTGAGCTGTTCCCGCGTTCGGACATCGACCTGCTGGTGTTGGCCGAGAGCGAGGTGCAGCAGCGCCACGAGGCTGCACTGGCGCGGCTGTTCGCTCTGTTATGGGACGCCGGCCTGCCGGCCAGCCATGCCGTGCGTTCGGCGGCGCAATGTGTGCAGGCCGGCGCCGACCAGACCGTGCTGACCGCACTGATCGAGGCGCGCCCGTTGTGCGCCGACGCCACTGCCCAGCATGGGTTGGCGCGGGCAATTTCGCCCAGCCTGGTGTGGCCGCCGCGAGAGTACTTCCTGGCCAAGCGTGAAGAACTGCTGGCAAGACACCAGCGCTTTGGTGATACCGCCGACAACCTGGAGCCGGACATCAAGGATGGCCCGGGCGGTCTGCGTGATCTCAATACGTTGGGCTGGATGGCCTTGCGCGCGTTTGGCGTCAGCAACATCGACGCGCTGGTCGGGCTGGGCCACCTGGGCCTGGACGAGGCCGCCGCGCTCAAGCGCGAGCGGCTGGTGCTGGCGCAGCTGCGTTTTGGCCTGCACCTGGTGGCACAACGCGCCGAGGAGCGGTTGCGTTTCGACTACCAGAAGACCCTTGCCGCACGCATGGGCTTTGCCGACGACACCGAAAGCCTTGCTGTGGAAAAGATGACGCAGGGTTTCTATCGCAGTGCGACGGTGATCCGTCGCATCAGCGATCGCCTGCTGCAGCGCTTTGAAGAACAGTTCGACGGCGAAGCCACGCCGCAACCGGTGGGCGACGGGTTTTCGCTGCGCCGGGGCTACCTGTCCGCGGACGATCCGCTTTGGCCCCATGGCGATATCCGCAGCATCTTCGCCCTGTTTGCTTGCTGGGCGCGCATACCGGAGGTGCGTGGGCTGCATTCGCTCACGGCACGTGGCCTGGCCGAGATGCTGGACGAGATTCCGGCGTATACCGATGTCGCTGAGCCTGTGCGTGATCAGTTCTTGGCTTTGCTGCGCGGCCCGCGCGCGGTCGATACGCTGGCCCGCATGGCGCGCCTTGGCGTGCTGGGGCAGTGGATTCCGGCATTTGCCGCAGTGTCCGGGCGGATGCAGTTCGACCTGTTCCATGTCTACACGGTGGACCAGCACACCCTGATGGTGCTGCGGAACATGGGGCTGTTTGCAAGTGGGCGCGCCGACGAGCGCTTCTCCATCGCCCACGAAGTCTGGCCACGCCTGCGCAAGCCCGAACTGCTGCTGCTGGCCGGTTTGTTCCATGACATCGCCAAGGGCCGCGGTGGCGACCATTCGGAGCTGGGTGCGGTGGACGCGCGCGCGTTCTGCAGCGCGCATGGCCTGAGCACATCGGATACCGAGCTGGTTGCCTGGTTGGTCGAGCAGCATCTGCGCATGTCGGTGACTGCGCAGAAGCAGGACATCACCGATCCGGATGTAATCCATCGTTTTGCCGGCCTGGTGGGCGACCGTGACCGGTTGGACTATCTCTACCTGCTGACCTGCGCCGATATCGCAGGCACCAGCCCGAAGATGTGGAATGCCTGGAAGGACAGGCTGCTGGCTGACCTGTACTTCGCCACCCGCCGCGCGCTGCGCGAAGGGCTGGAGTTCGCCTTGCCCCAAGCCGAGCGGGTGCAGGAGGCGCGTGACAACGTGCGTGAGCAGATGAGCCTGCTGGGTCACAGCGACGCGGTGATCGATCGCCAGTTCGCGGCGATGCCGGACGAGAGTTTCGTGCGCTTCCGACCCGAGCAACTGGTCTGGCAGGCCGCCTCGCTGGTTGAGGTGCACAAGGGCGGCACCTTGGCCAAGGTGCGGCGTATCGCGCCGGAGAGCGATGCGCTGGAGGTATTCGTGCATTCGCCTGACCGTGACGGCATGTTCGCCGCCATCGTGATGACGCTGGACCGTGCCGGTTACGGCATCCATCGCGCACGCGTGCTGGATGGCCCCGACGACACCATTTTCGATACCTTCGAAGTCACCCCATCGGGCAGTTTTGCCGACGGTGATGCCGCGCGGCTGGAGGCGGCGCTGCGCAAGGCGCTGGCCGGCAACATCCTGGCGTTGCGCCCGTCGCGGCGGGTGATGCCACGCCAGCTGAAACATTTCCGTTTCGCACCGCGCATCGAGTTCCTTGAGTCCAGCCGCACGGGCTGGACACTGCTGAATCTGGTGGCGCCGGACCGGCCCGGCCTGCTTGCCGACGTCGCGCATGTGCTGCGCGACCAGCGACTGCGCGTGCAGGACGCGCGCATCGCCACCTTCGGTGAGCGCGCCGAGGATCAGTTCCAGCTCACCGACCGCCACGACCAACCCCTTACCGAAACCTCCATGCAGGGCCTGCGCGATGCGTTGCTGGCTTGCCTGGATCCCGATAGAACGCCAGGAGACCCCCACTGATGGCCACCAAGAAGCCAGCGGCCAAGAAGGCTGCCCCCACCAAGACCGCCACGCGCAAGGTCGTCGCCAAGACGCCCGCTGCCAGGAAAGCCGTGGCCAAGCCTGCTGCCAAAAAGGCTGCGGTGGTAAAACCTGCACCGAAGAGGCCGGTGGTTGCCAAGCAGAAGGCCGTTCCGTCAGTGGGGCCGCGCAGCCTGCGCAAGCCGCCGGCAGCGGGCGTGGCCGAGCTGAAGTTCAGCATTGAAAGCGCCTTCGAGCGCCGCACCATGCTGACCATGGACGAGATCGAAGGCTCGACCCGGCCGCTGGTCAACCGCGTCATCGACGGCCTGGAGTCCGGTGAGTTCCGCGTCGCCGAGCCCGATGGCAACGGTGGCTGGAAGGTCAACGAATGGTTGAAGAAGGCCGTGCTGCTGTACTTCCGTGTCAACGACATGGCGGTGATGGACGGCGCCCCGGCACCGTTCTGGGACAAGGTCGAGTCGCGTTTTGAAGGCTATGACGAGGCGGCCTTCCGCCAGGCCGGCGTGCGCGTGGTGCCGGGTGCGATCGCCCGCCGTGGCACGCACTTCGGCAAGGACGTGGTGTTGATGCCGAGCTTCACCAATATCGGCGCACACGTCGGCGAAGGCACGATGGTCGATACCTGGGCCACGGTCGGTTCCTGCGCGCAGATCGGCAAGCATTGCCACCTGTCCGGTGGTGCCGGCATCGGTGGCGTGCTGGAGCCGCTGCAGGCCAGCCCGACCATCATCGAGGACCATTGCTTCATCGGCGCGCGTTCGGAAGTGGTGGAAGGTGTGGTCGTGGGCCACCACAGCGTGATCGGCATGGGCGTGTTCCTGAGCCAGAGCACCCGCATCTACAACCGTGCCACCGGCGAGGTGACCTACGGCTATGTGCCGCCGTACAGCGTGGTGGTCAGCGGCTCGCTGCCGTCCAAGGACGGCACGCATTCGCTGTACTGCGCGGTGATCGTCAAGCAGGTGGACGCCAAGACCCGCAGCAAGACCAGCGTCAACGACCTGCTGCGTGGCCTGGCGGATTAAGTTACCCCTTCTCCCTGCGGGACTGCAGCCCCCTTTTTGGGGGAAGGTGCCCCGAAGGG
>DKPB01000064.1:0-20243 GCA_002471015.1 Stenotrophomonas sp. UBA7346 | reverse complement strand
GGGGGAAGGTGCCCCGAAGGGGCGGAAGAGGGTAAGGCCGTCGCCTGCGGTGTGATTCGCAAGAGGCTTCGCCCTTACCCTCACCCCAACCCCTCCCCCAAAGGGAGAGGGGCTACATCAGCGCGAGCTTTGAACCATGACCACGATCTACGGATTGAAAAACTGCGATACCTGCAAGAAAGCCACCAAGTGGCTGGACCGCTTCAACGTCGCCTATACCTTCGTTGATTACCGCGACAACAAGCCCAGCCCGGAAACCCTGCTTGAATGGGCCGGCAAGGCCGGCGGCTTCGCGGCGATGATCAACAAATCCTCCACCACCTGGCGGCAGCTGCCGGACAACCGCAAGTCGCCCGAGTCCGATGCCGAATGGAAGCTGCTGCTGCGTGAGTACCCGCAGCTGATCAAACGCCCGCTGGTCATCACCGATGACGGCTCCCTGAGCCAGGGTTTCAGCGACAACGGCTTCAAGGCGCGCTTCAACATCGCCTGATCCACCACCGCATGCAGGAGCGGCACACGCCGCCAAGCCACCGATCCAGAAGGCCGCCATGAACGACGTACTTGCCCTGACCTGCGATCTGATCGCACGCCCCTCGGTAACCCCGGAAGATGCCGGTTGCCAGCAACTGATCGGCGCGCGCCTTGCTGCGGCCGGCTTCAGCTGCGAACACTTGCGCCTGGGGGAAGTCGACAACCTCTGGGCGACCCACGGCAGCGGCGCACCGGTGCTGGTGCTGCTTGGCCATACCGACGTGGTGCCGACTGGTCCGGTCGAGGCCTGGAGCAGCGATCCGTTCAAGCCGGAGGTGCGCGATGGCGTGCTGTACGGCCGCGGTGCCGCCGATATGAAGGGCAGCGTTGCAGCCTTCGTGGTGGCAGCCGAGCAGTTCGTGGCAGCGCACCCCGATCACCCGGGTACGCTGGCGGTGCTGCTGACCAGCGATGAGGAAGGCGATGCCATCGACGGCGTGCGCCACGTCGCCAGACTATTCGTCGAGCGGGGGCAGGGCATCGACTGGTGCATTACCGGCGAGCCTTCCTCGACCGCCAGGCTCGGCGACCTGCTGCGGGTGGGGCGACGCGGCAGCCTGTCGGCCAAGCTGTGCATCAAGGGCGTGCAGGGGCATGTGGCCTACCCGGACAAGGCGCGCAATCCCATCCACCTGGCCGCCCCGGCGCTGGCCGAACTCACCGCCCGGCATTGGGATGACGGCTACGAAAGTTTCCCCTCCACCAGCCTGCAGATCTCCAACATCAACGCCGGCACCGGTGCCAACAATGTGATCCCCGGCGAGCTGCAGGTGATGTTCAACCTGCGCTACAACCCGCACTGGACGGCGGACAAGCTGGAAGCCGAGATCACCGCATTGTTCGACCGCCACGGCCTGGACTATGCGTTGCACTGGCACCGCAGCGGTGAGCCGTTCTATACCCCGGAAGGCCGCCTGCGCAGTGTCGCGCGCGAGGTGCTGGCCGGGTTTGCCGGCGCGGCGCCGGAAGAAAGCACAGGCGGCGGCACCTCCGACGCCCGCTTCATCGCCCCGCTGGGCGCGCAGTGCATCGAAGTCGGGCCGGTGAATGCCAGCATCCACCAGGTCGATGAGAACGTGCGCGTGGCCGATCTGGAGGCGCTGCCGGCGCTTTACCGGCAGCTTGTGGAAAGACTGCTGGGTTGAGATGTCGCTTGCCAGGCAAAGCGATCTTGCCAGGCAAGGCCATCCTCTCTTGTCCAGAAGGTCCAGCCGTGTTCTGCTGAAAACCTGAAATGGATGTTCGCTTGGCTGGGACGAAGCGGGTCCCGAGCTGACAGCCTGGGTTGATCGCAGATTGGCGAGCTGGGCTGAGCCGGCAGCCCCGCTATCGGCCTGGTGCAAGCGGGCTGCCCGCCTTGGGTGAGTTGCGGATAGGCACCTGACCGGACTCCCCGGTCAGCTCTTGGGGGACGTATGAAAGCTTTCATACTGCTCATGCTGATTCTTTTTGCCACCTCGATGGCGTCGGCGGAAGGGCGGGGCATGCATCTCATCCATCCGCAAGGATCCGGTCTGGTGCTCACCGTTTTGGAGCGCGACGGGGATCTTCATGCGACGTTTGCAGGGCAAACGTGGGTGTCCGGCACGGTGATTGGACGTTGGCTTGACGGCGCAACCAACAGGCACTACAAGGATCCAGAGTTTGTTCTGGTTCCAGACCCTGAGTCTGTCGAGAAACTGCCTTACTTTCTGCTGCGTCAACCACCGTACTTCCACCGCTATAAGGTCCGCTACGTCGAGCTGATGAACGGACCTGCTGCACTGCGTATCGCTGCAGGTGATGCGCCTGTTCGCAGGCTCCTGCAGCGCAGGGTGAATCATGTCACGGTATCCGGGCGCTTCCTGATGGAGCACTACACGGTGGGGGTCGAATGCGATGCCCCATGGGCACGTGCCGTGTTGTTGAAGGCAGAGCCGTTGGAGCAACGTACCACGCACAATGGCGTACTGGCGGGTTGTTGAGGCAGCCTGGCGACTTTGTGAGTGCGCTGCCAGCAATGCAGTGCGCATCCGCACCGCTTGCGGTTGCATGGTTCACCTGGCTCGATGGATTGGAAGAACAGCTCGCGGGGTTCGAAGGTCCGGCACATGAAATGCCGGTAGAGCAGCCTTGGGAAGTATTCCTGACGTAGATCGATCGGGTGCTTCCTCGGGGCTGGGTGTATCCATCGTGGCCGCTTGACGCTTCGCTGGCAGCCGGCCTGTTCCAATTAAAAGCCGAACAATTCTGGCGGCCTCCGTGGTGCCATGGTCACGGAGGGGTCGCTTTCGATGTTTTTGATGTTAGCTTGGATGCGTTGGTGCCGTATGACCAACGATCAACTCCGTTCTGGCCGAAGGCATGGCTTGAAACCCCTACTACCTTTCAAGCAACGTGGCGCTCGGTGTGGGTGACGCAGGGTTCGGCTGCCATAGGGAGGCATGGATGCGCTCTGAAATTTTTACCCTGGCTCTGCTTTTGTTGCCTGCACTCACTGCTGCGCAGGAGCAGCCGAGCCTGGACGTGGCAGTGAAACGTGCCCGTGAACATGCCTACTACGCAGCGCGTGTCGACTGGCGGGCCGTCGAATCGCATGCCCGGTCGCTGGCCTCGGAGCAGGACGAAGCGTCAGCTATTCGCTTCGTGCTGAAGTCTCTGGATGATCGCCACTCTTTCTATCTGCCGCCGAAAAATCCGGCCAAGACTGCCCGGACAGGTGAGCAGCCCGATGCGCAGCCGTCGGTGCGCGCCCTGTCTCGAGCCCGGCAAGCGGTTGAGGGCGTACCGGTAATCCAGATCAATGGCTGGTCGGGTACGCAGCAGGAAGCCCTGGCTGCAACCGGCGCCTTGAGGTCGGATCTGGCAAATGCGCTGTCGGTGGCGGGGTGCGGCATTGTTCTGGATTTTTCCGCCAATACCGGCGGCAACATGTGGCCCATGCTGGTGGGCCTGAGTCCGCTGCTGGAGGAGGGAAGGCTGGGTGGCTTCAAGGATGTCAACGGCGCCGTCCATGTCATCGAAAAGAAGGCAGGAGTCATCTTCAGCAATGACTCCACCCACATGCTCAATGTCGCAACACCATTGCAGCCCAGGCATGCGGCGGCTTCCATTGCGATAGTGCTGGGCCCGCGCAGCGCCAGTTCAGGCGAAATCGTTCCGATCATGTTCCATGGTCAGCACAATGTGCGCTTGTTCGGTCAGCGGACGGCGGGGAAGTCCACGGCGAACTCGACGTACCCACTGCCCAACGGCGGTTACGTCGCCATCACCACGGCAGTTACGTTGGACAGGAACGGCCACGAATTTGATAGCTATATCGAGCCAGACGTATTGAGCGGGCAGGCTGTGGAAAGTGCGGCGCAGTGGATCGTTGCGCAGTGCAGGAAAGGCTGATCACGGCCTGTTGAAAGAACGCAGTGCCGCGTTGGTGTGCGCCTTGATCCGAGTGACCAGGCTGCCGCTTGTTGCTGCATGCTTGGAAAGGATCGCCCGGCTTGCGGGGCAGTGAGCTGGTGCTTTTTGATATTGCCTTGACGCTGTTGGGCTCACGCCACTGGCCTGATCAGGGAAGATACGTCGCTATGCAACAATCAGCCCGAATGCAGCCAGTGCCGCTGCCGCCTGCCGCTGCGAAATCACCGCTTTCTTGAAGTGCTTGGCATCCATCACGTTGAGCCCGCTGATGTCGGTGTCGCGCAGGTCGGCGCCTTCAAAGCGGGTCAGGCGGGTCTGCGCATTGCGCAGGCTGCCGCCGCTGAACACCGCGTCGCGGAAATCGCAGCCGGAAAGATCTGCATCGGAAAAATCCAGGCCTTCGAGCTTGCCTTTGCGGAATGAAAGGCCGCGCAGGTCGGCGCTGACCAGCAGGCAGTCGCGGAATTCCAGCGCCCAGCCGGTCACTTCCTGCAACTGCGCACCGGTGAGCTTGCAGTCCTGGAACTGCACGGAGGACAACGTGGCGCGCCGCCAATGACTGTTGTTGAGATCGCAGTGCGCAAAGCGCGAATCGCCGAGCTGCGCCGAACTGAAATCGCATTGCCCACCGCGGCATTTCTGCCAGTGGCTTTCTTCCAGTGATGCGGCGAGCCAGCGCGCACCGGCCATGCTGCACTGGTTGAAGTGGAAGCCATCCATGTCAAGGCGCGAGAAGTCGCCGCCATCCAGGGTGCAGGCCTCGAACGTCGCTGCGCGTGGGTGTGCGGCGATGATCTGCAGCATGCGTTCGCGGTCGATGGTTTGTTCGCGGAAAACAGCCGGGGTGGTCATGGGCGCAGTACAGGTGCCGGCGCTCCATTCTGAGTCAGTGGCCGACTGCAGGGCAGTCTTGTGGGAGCCAGCGTTGTGTGTACAGCCTGGTGCAGGTCCGAAGACGATTGGCTGAATGGGATGGGGCAGGGCCGGCAACGGGGCGGATCGGTTGCCAAAGCAACAGTTGCGCGGCCACTCAAACAGGGATAACGTCAGCGCCATGTCCTCGTTCCTGGCCACCGCCGTCAACAATAACAACCGCAATAATCTGCGCGCGAATAATCGTGCGCGGCCGATGCGGGACTGCGACCAGAGCTAGAACAGGCAACACGCTCAGGACACCAGAAAACCCGCATCGGTCGATGCGGGTTTTTTTGTGGCCGGGCGGGAACACCGAGCGGCTGCAGGTCTGGCAGCCGTTGCTTCGAATGTTTGTCCCCACCCAACTCCAGGAGCTTTCCCATGTGTTCCATCTTCGGCATTTTCGGTCTGCAAGCCGGTGACGACCTGCAGGCGCTGCGTCGGCAGGCGCTCGATCAATCCCAGCGCCAGCGCCATCGTGGCCCCGACTGGAGTGGTGTCTATGTCGATGACGGGGCCATCCTGGTGCATGAGCGCCTGGCTATCGTTGACCCGGCCGGCGGCTCGCAGCCGCTGCTGTCCGAGGACGGTGAACTGGCACTGGCGGTCAATGGGGAGATCTACAACCACCAGGAGCTGAAGAAGGAGCTGAGCCAGCCCTATGCCTTCCAGACCGGTTCGGATTGCGAAGTGATCAACGCGCTGTACCGCGAAGACGAGCCGGCGTCCTACCTCAACAGGCTCAACGGCATCTTCGCCTTCGCGCTGTGGGACAAGGCCAAGCGCCGCGTGATCATTGCCCGTGACCCGATTGGCGTGGTGCCGCTGTACTGGGGCCATGACAAGCAGGGCCGGCTGTGCGTGGCCTCGGAAATGAAGTCGCTGTCCGACACCTGTGCCGATGTGGCGCAGTTCCCGCCGGGCCATTGGTACGACAGCAGTACCGATACCCTGAGCAAGTACTACGAGCGCCCCTGGCGCGACTATGAGGCGGTGGAAGGCGTTGATGTATCGCTGGCCGAACTGCGCGAAGCCTTCGAGCGCGCGGTGCATCGTCAGCTGATGACCGACGTGCCCTATGGCGTGCTGCTGTCCGGCGGCCTGGATTCCTCGCTGGTGGCCGCCGTTGCCGCCCGTTATGCGCGCCACCGCATCGAGGATGGCGGCCAGAGCGAGGCCTGGTGGCCACGCCTGCACAGCTTCGCCATCGGCCTGAAGGGCTCACCCGATCTGGCTGCGGCCAAGGTGGCGGCGGAAATGCTGGGCACCGTGCACCACGGTTTCGAGTACACCTTCGAGGAAGGCCTGGACGCGTTGCCGGAAGTCATTCGCCATATCGAAACCTACGACGTCACCACCATCCGCGCTTCCACGCCGATGTTCCTGCTGGCGCGGCGGATCAAGGCCATGGGTGTGAAGATGGTGCTGTCCGGCGAAGGCAGTGACGAGATTTTCGGTGGCTACCTGTACTTCCACAAGGCGCCGAACGCACGTGAGTTCCATGAAGAGCTGGTGCGCAAGCTTGATGCGCTGAACAACTACGATTGCCTGCGTGCCAACAAGTCGATGATGGCCTGGGGCGTGGAGCCGCGCGTGCCGTTCCTGGACCGCGAGTTCCTGGACGTGGCGATGAAGATGGATGCGCGCCACAAGGTGGTGGACAAGGCCAGCGGCCGCATCGAGAAGGCAGTACTGCGCGAAGCCTTCGAAGGCTACCTGCCCAAGGAAATCCTGTGGCGGCAGAAGGAGCAGTTCAGCGACGGCGTGGGCTATGGCTGGATCGACGGGCTCAAGGCCCATGCCGAGTCGCAGGTCAGCGACCGCGTGCTGGCCGCCGCCGACAAGCGCTTCCCGTACAACCCGCCACAGACCAAGGAGGCGTATTACTACCGCCACCTGTTCGAACAGTTCTACCCCAGCCGCGCCGCCTCCGAAACGGTGCCCGGTGGCAAGTCGATCGCCTGTTCCTCGCCGGCCGCCATTGCATGGGATGCCAGCTTCGCCAACATGGCCGATCCGTCCGGCCGCGCGGTGGCAGGTGTGCATGAGCAGGCGCTTGCCGGCTGACACCGCGTGGGTAGATCAGTCTGCATCCGCCTGAGCCCCTCTCCCGACGTCGGAGAGGGGTGAAAAGGGGACGCTCCACATGTCGCACAACCGAACGTGTGCCATCCGGCAACCCTCAGCTCCTTCCCGGCTAACCCAATCAAAAGGATTATCGATGCGTGCCTGTGCGCTAGTGATGTTTGGCCTGTTCAGTAGTTCATTCGCCCACGCCCAGGACATGCCGTTGGAACGGCATCAACTGGGAGGCTGGGAGGCGGATATTGGCTACACCGGTGTGGTGCGTGATGGTGACATGCTGCATGTGTCCGGCGTGCCGTGCAGGGGGGCGGATATGCAGGCAGCGGTACGTGACTGCTATGGCAAGTTGACCAGGATCCTGCAGCAGTTTGATGCTGACAGCAGCCAGGTGGTCAAGGAGACCGTGTTCACCACCGACATGGATGGCTTGATCAAGGCCATTCCCGAGCGCAAGACGTTTTTTGCCGATGGCAAGTATCCGGCCGCCAGCTGGGTGCAGATCAGTCGCCTGTTCGATGCCGAGGCCAAGCTCGAGGTGGAGTGGACCGTGCGCTTGAAATAATGGCGCAAAGCATGGGTAGCCCCGGTAAGCGCAGCGCACCCGGGGCTCTTGCACGCATGGTCATCGCAGGTGGAGGATCTGCGTGTTTCCCGGGTGCGCTGCGCTTGCCCGGGCTACGGCTTTGCCATGTCATGCGTGGGTATGGCAGGGCGGCTAGCGCGGACTCAAGGTCAGGTTGTGTGTCGCGCGACCAGGCAGGAACGGCGTGGGCCGGCCCTGCACCCAGTCCTCATGGCCCGCGCCCCAGAACGGCGACAAGGGATGGCCGCTCTGGCCGCCGGGCATATGCACGATGCCATCGGCCTCGTGGCCGGGCGAGACCACCATGCGCTCGGATGCGCCGAACTTGGGCCCGACCACGCGCGGCATGTTGTCATCGCCGGCCAGTGGCTCGCGGGCCATGCACAACCAGCGCTTGAACAGGCCGGGCAAGGCGGCCGAGACCGGGTGGCAGATGGCGGCGGTGTTGCGTTCGCCCCAGTTGCGCTGTGCCAGGTCCTTGCCTTGTTCGGCCAGGTCCTTTTCCAGTTGCCGGGCACTCTCAGCCAGCACTTCGTCCCAGCTTGCATAGGGTGGCGGCAGCAGGTTGGGCAGGCGTTGTTCCAGCATTGGCCAGACCAGGCCTTCCAGTTGTGGCAGCTTGGGCTCGATATAGCGCTCGCCCAACTGCTCCGCTGCCGGTGCCAGCAAGGCGGCCTGCAGATTGTCGAGCAGGATGCCGCGGAAGCCGCGTGCCATGCGGTAGCTCACCGAATCAGGTGATGCACGTCCCTGCCATTGGCGGCTGACAGCTTCCAGGCGTTTCAGTGCCGGATCGTTGCTGCGTTCCACCGTTCGCCGCAACAGCTTCCACCAGCGCTCCATCAACAGGGCACGGTCATCCAACTGGATGGCAAGCAGGTCGCGCTCGCTGAACTGGTCGCGGGCGAACAGACCATCGCGGATCTGTTTGGCACGCGCACCCAGGTCATAGCCGCCATCGCCGGCTGTTGCCAACGCGGGGCCGTCCAGTACACGGCCGTTGGCCGTCCACAGGCGCTGTTGGGGTGGGTCGATCAGGGCAGGGGCCTGATCGGTGAGGATGCGCCACGGCGAGCAAGCCAGCGGCTGTGCTGTTGCATCGGCACGGCAGGCCGGGTCACGGATTGGACGTGCCCCGATCAGGCGCCAGCCGATACGTCCACTGCGGTCACCCACCAGCAGGTTCTGCGCGGGGATGCCGGAGCGGTCGGCCACCGCCAGTGCGGCGTCCAGGTCGGCGGCCTTGGCCATGTCAGCGAAATCCACGCGCACCGCGCCCGCTTGCTGGCCAACCCAACGCAGCGCCAGCAGCTGTCCATCCGGTTCGTCGTGCAGTACCGGCCCCCAGTCGCTTTCGCGGACCAGCAGCATTTCCGGGCGTGCACCCGCGACGGCGATGGCCTCGTTGTACGTGCGCAGTGGCGTGCTGGCAGGCAGGGTGGTGAAGTCGGCCGTGTCGATATAGCTGTTGGTGAAGGCCCAGGCCACCCGCGTATTGCTGCCGACAATGACCGCCGGCAGGCCGGGCAGGGTGAAACCTGCGACATCGACCTTGCCCTCCGGAGCTGTGGGTTCGGCATAGCGCAGCCGCGCGCGGTACCAGATATTGGGCGCACGCAGACCCAGATGCATGTCGTCGGCGATGATGGCACGGCCGTCCGCGGTAAGCGCCCCTGCCACCGCGAAGTTGTTGCTACCCGGAAAAGAATCGGTCGCCGTAGGCGACCCACCGATGCCTCTCTCCCGCACCGCGGGAGAGAGGGGGACCGCTTGCGAAGCAGGCGGTGGAGTGAGGGCAGCCAGATAAGGCTTAAAAGAATCGGTCGCCGTAGGCGACCCACCGCTGCCTCTCTCCCACACCGCGGGAGAGAGGGGGACCGCTTGCGAAGCAGGCGGTGGAGTGAGGGCAGCCAGATAAGGCTTAAAAGAATCGGTCGCCGTAGGCGACCCACCGATGCCTCTCTCCCGCACAGCGGGAGAGCGGGGGACCGCTTGCGAAGCAGGCGGTGGCGTGAGGGCGGCTGTAGCGCCGTCATTGCGCAGATCCAGCGTTGCCGCATCCGGCAGCACCGCATCGCCCCGGGCGCCGCCAAACAAAGGCGCATCCCAGCTGCTGCCGTCGTGGGCAAGCAGCGCATACAGGGCTGGTGGCACCACGCTGCGGATGCGGGCCATGGCCAATTCGCGGGTATTGCCAGGATCCTGCAGGTCGGCGTACATCGCCAGCCCGGTCAGCACCGAGTCCTCCAACTGCCAGGCGCGTGGTTGCTGGCGCAGCAGCAGGTAGGGCCAGGGCCGTACGGGAAGGGCCGCCAGGCCGGCGTTGACGCCGTCGCGATAGGCTTCCAGCACGGCGCGTTTGTCGCCCAGTGCAGCGCCCAGGTTTTCCTGGGTATGGGCGCGTAGCCGGTGCACCCGCATGCGCTTGTCCAAGGGCAGGGCCTTGGCACCGAACAGCTCGGACAGTTCTCCCGCTGCCGAGCGCCGCATCAGGTCCATTTCAAAGAAACGCTCCTGGGCATGCACATAGCCCAGCGCCCGCGCCATGTCGGCCTCGTTGGCCGCGTCCACGGTCAGCACGCCCAAGGCGTCGCGCTGGATGGCGACCGGTGCCGACAGGCCCGGCAGGGCCAGTTCTCCATCCAACTGCGGCAGGCTGCCGCGCAGCAGGCCCCAGAGGATCAGCAGTGACAGCAGTAACAGCCCCAGTACAATCCAAAGCGAACGCAGCAGCCAACGCAGCACAGGCCTACCCCAGGTAGCGGTTCTGCCGCGATTGTAGACAGCTTGTGAAGCCGAAAGAGAGGGAATCGCAACTGAAAGTGATTCCGATTAGATCATTGGCTTTTCAGATGGGGCACCCTATGCACCATCGAATCATCAGGAGCATCCCCCCATGCAGGGCAAGTCCGAAGTCATTGAGTGCCTGAAGGAGCTGCTGCGCGGCGAACTGGCTGCGCGCGACCAGTACTTCATCCATTCCCGTCGTTACGAGGACCAGGGCCTGCTGGCGCTGTACGAGCGTATCGGCCACGAGATGGAAGAGGAGACCGAACACGCCGACGCCCTGCTGCGTCGCATCCTGTTCCTGGGCGGCAACCCGGACATGCGCCCACACGGCTTCGAGCCAGGCGTGACTGTCATGGAAATGCTGGAGAAGGATCTGCAGGTGGAGTACAAGGTGCGCGCCGACCTGGCCGCCGGGGTCAAGCTGTGTGAAGCGCACGGCGACTATGTCAGCCGCGACATCCTGGTCAAGCAGCTGCACGACACCGAGGAAGACCATGCCTGGTGGCTGGAGCAGCAGCTGGGCCTGATCAAGCGCATCGGCCTGGAGCTGTACCAGACCAGCAAGATGGACGCCAAGGGCACCCCGGCGCATTGATCCTGAAGGCAGGTAGTGCCGACCCATGGCCGGCATCTGTCCGGTCTATCGGTAATGCCCCTGCGACCGTGGGTCGGCATTACGGTGCGGTTGCTTTGCACTGATGTAGTGCCGACCCATGGTCGGCATTCGTCAGGTTTATCGGTAAAGCCTCTGCCGACCATGGGTCGGCACTACTGGCGTTGCAGCCTGTAAACGGCGGTGGAAAGGGCGGTGACGCCGTCGGCACGGAAATCCGGTTGCTGGTCGAGGATGTCGCGGCGTTCCAGCAGGCGTGCGTGCCAGGGTGTGGCGAACAGTCGCTGCACCTCGGTCTCCTCCACCGAAAACGGTGGCCCCTGTTTTTCATCCTGCGGGTATTCCAGGGTGATCAATACGCCCTGGCAACCTACCGGCAGCTGCGCGTACAGCGTATCGCGATAGTGCTGGCGCAGATGCGGCGGCAGGGCGATCAGTGCGGCGCGGTCATAAACACCGGCAACATCCGCCAGCAGTTCCGCATCCAGCGCGAAGGCATCACCACAGATGATTTCAATCGGCCCGGCGCTGTAGTGCTCGCCGTACTGGCTGCGCTGGCGTTGCGGCACCAGGCCGGCTTCGGCGAAGAACTGCTCGGCCGCCATCGATGACAGCTCGACCCCGAGTACACGGTGGCCCTGGGCGGCCAGCCAGTGCATGTCCAGGGTCTTGCCGCATAGTGGCACCAGCACGCGGCTGCCTGTAGGCTGTGCCAGTGTGGGCCAGTACTTCTGCAGCAGCGGCATGACATCGCTGCGGTGAAAGCCGATTTGGCCGTTCTGCCAACGTTGAAGCCAGAAGTCGGGTTGCATACGCGTTCTCCAATCAGAATCGGTAAGAGCGGGCAACTCAGATGTTTCGCGGTTTACACCGCTCATACCGGTGACGCTTAAAAAGAAAATAGGCCGGGCATTGCCCGGCCTTCTTCCTATTTACTGGACAGCCAGCCCTTCGACCTTCTGCCGCGCCGCGCAGACCTCCGACAACCGTGTTGTCGAACGCGTCGCCACGCGCCAGTGAAGTGAATTATTGGACATCCAGCCCTTCGACCTTCTGCCACCCTCTCGGCAACAAATGCCCGCGCGTCGCCCGCGTGCCCAGATAGGTCTCCAGGTCCTTGAACGACAGGTTCATGGTGCGCTGGCCACTGCGCACCTGCAGGGTATTGCCCGGGCCGACCGCCACCACCGCCACCACGCGTTCGGTGGAGAGCTTGGCCTTGGGGATCTCGATGATCTTGTTGCCCTTGCCCTTGTCCAGTTCCGGCAGCTCGCTGGCCGGGATGGCGAGCATGTTGCCGGCGCTGGTGACCGCGACGATGCGGTCGGTTTCCGGGTTGGCGACCAAGGACGGGGTCAGTACCGCCGAACCTGCGGACAGGTTGAGCATCGCCTTGCCCGCCTTGTTGCGGCCGGTCAGGTTCTCGAAGCGGGTGACGAAGCCATAGCCATGGGTGGACGCCAACACGAAGCGGGTGTCATTGTCGCCGCTGGCCACGGTGACGAAGCTGCTGCCCGCCGCCGGCGAGAAGCGGCCGGTCAGCGGTTCGCCATTGCCCCGTGCCGAGGGCAGGGTGTGCACGGGCGTGGAATAGGCGCGGCCTTCAGTATCCAGGAAGGCCACCTGCTGGGTGCTGCGGGTACGGGCGAAGGCCAGCAGGCCGTCACCTTCGCGATAGTTCAGCGTTGCGCCGTCCACGTCGTGGCCCTTGGCTGCGCGCACCCAGCCTTTCTCGGACAGCACCACCGTCATCGGCTCGCTGGGCACCAGCTCGGTCTCGTCGATGGCCTGGGCGGCGCCGCGCTGCACCAGCGGCGAGCGGCGGGCGTCGCCGAACTTCTTGGCATCGGCCAGCAGTTCGTCCTTGACCAGCTTCTTCAGCTTGGCGCTGCTCTGCAGGATGGACAGGATCTTGTCGCGTTCCTTGGCCAGCTCGTCCTGCTCGCCGCGGATCTTCATTTCTTCCAGGCGCGCAAGCTGCTTGAGCTTGGTTTCCAGAATGTACTCGGCCTGGTCTTCGCTCAGTGCGAAGCGGGCGATCAGCGCGGCCTTGGCATCGTCCTCGGTGCGGATGATGCGGATCACTTCGTCCAGGTTGAGGAAGGCAACCAGCAAGCCTTCCAACAGGTGCAGGCGGCGCTCCACCTTCTGCAGGCGGTGGTTGAGGCGGCGAGTGACCGTGTCCTGGCGGAAGCGCAGCCATTCGCTGAGCAGCATTTTCAGGTTCTTGACCTGCGGCCGCCCGTCCAGGCCAATGACGTTCAGGTTGACGCGGTAGCTGCGTTCCAGGTCGGTGGTGGCGAACAGGTGGCCCATCAGCTGCTCGGCATCCACGCGGTTGGAGCGCGGTATCAGCACAACCCGCACCGGGTTGGCGTGGTCGGACTCGTCGCGGATGTCCTCCAGCCACGGCAGCTTTTTGGCGCGCATCTGCGCGGCGATCTGCTCGATCACCTTGGACGGCGAGACCTGGTGCGGCAGCGCATCGATGACGATGTGGCCGGCTTCCTTCTTGAAGGTGGCACGGGCGCGCACGCTGCCATTGCCGGTTTCATAGATGTTGCGCAGGTCGGACGGCGCGGTGATGATTTCGGCGGTGGTCGGGTAGTCCGGGCCCTTCACGTGCTCGCACAGTTCGGCGACGCTGGCATTGGGGTCATCGATCAGGTGTACCAGCGCGCTTACGATCTCATTGAGATTGTGCGGCGGCACGTCGGTGGCCATGCCCACGGCAATGCCGGTAGTGCCGTTGAGCAGCAGGTGCGGCAGGCGTGCCGGCAGCCAGCTGGGCTCCTCCAGGGTGCCGTCGAAGTTGGGGGTCCAGTCGGTGGTGCCCTGGCCCAGCTCGCCCAGCAGCACCTCGGCGATCGGAGTGAGCTTGGATTCGGTGTAACGCATCGCCGCGAACGACTTGGGGTCGTCGCTGGAGCCGAAGTTGCCCTGGCCGTCGATCAACGGGTAGCGGAACGAGAACGGCTGGGCCATCAGCACCAGTGCCTCGTAGCAGGCGCTGTCACCGTGCGGGTGGTACTTGCCGATGACGTCACCGACGGTGCGCGCGGACTTCTTGGGTTTGGAACCGGCGCCCAGGCCCAGTTCACTCATCGAATAGATGATGCGGCGCTGCACCGGCTTGAGCCCGTCGCCGATGAACGGCAGGGCGCGGTCCAGCACCACGTACATGGAATAATCAAGATAGGCGCGCTCTGCGTATTCGCGCAGCGGCTGCTGTTCAAAGCCGTGGAAAGCTTGGCGTGCAGGATCGGTCATTGCGGGTGGTGCTACCTGTTGTGCGGAGCCAAGGCGGGGACCGCCGGCTGCCTGATCCGACGATTATCCGGATGGCGGCGGAGATGCCAAGCCACGGACGGGATCGAGCCCGCCTTCCAGCCCCTGATCGGCCCGGCTCTGGTAGCGGCCCGGGGGCAGGCCGAAGTGGCGGCGGAACACGATCACGAAGGCGCTGGGGCTGCTGTACCCCAGTGAATGGGCGATGTCGGCCACGGCATGACCGTCGTTGAGGCGGCGCAGCGCCTCGGCCAGCCGCGCCTGCTGCCGCCACTGGGCGAAGCTCAAGGTGGTCTCGTCGCGGAAATGGCGGCTCAGGCTGCGCGGCGACAAGCCCGCCCACTGTGCCCATTGCGCAAGACTGCGGTCATCGGCCGGCTCGGCCAACAGCTGCGAGGCGATCCGCAGCAGGCGCCGATCGGCCGGCATCGGCAGGTGCATGCGCTGGCGCGGTGCCTGCCGGATTTCGTCCAGCAGTACATCCATCATGTGCTGCTGGGGCGCTGACAGTGGTTGTTCCGGCGACCAGTCGCTGATCCGCTCGGCCAGTGCATTGAGCAGGCGGGAAATGCCGATCACACAGGGGTCGTCGGGCAAATCAACACAGATCGGGCTGGCCAGGGCCATGCCCCAGCCACGCAGCGGGCCGTCGATCACCACCGTATGCGGCTCGGCGGCGGGCATCCAGCCGCCCGAACCCGCCGGCAAGGACCAGGTGCCATGGCGGGTGCGGGTGGTCAGCAGGCCGCGCTCGACGCAGATCAGCTGTGCCCGCGCGTGCTGGTGCCAGTCCACCTCGCGGGCCAGGCCCTGCGGGCTGTCGAAGCGGAAGCCGAATACCGGCGGCCCGTCGTCGCGCTCGAACCAGTCCAGTTCCTGGTCACGCAGCAGCGGGGCGGGCAGCTGCATATCAAAGCCCTGCGGCGCCCTGCGCCGTACCGAAGAGAGGGTTGCGCCTGTGCTTGGCCGGATTTCGTCATTCATTGGCCAGATTGTATTACCGAGCCACAGGCACAGCCATTACTGTGTCCCCGTCGGCCGCAGACACCATTGGTGCAACACAGCATTTGATACCAAGTAGAATATTTCCATTGAGAAATATTCCATCTGGAAAGAAAATGCCCGCCCATGATCTGTGCCGACACCACCCAGCCCCCCAGCTTTGGCCTGTTGCTGCGGCAAGTCCGCGACGGCCTCGCCCGGCAGCTTGATGCCTCCATGGCCGAGGAGGACCTCGGCCTTGGATTCAGCCACTACATCGGTCTGAAGACCTTGATGCACATGGCGCCCTGTACAGCCAACCAGCTTGCACGCGGCCTGGACCAGGTTCCCAGCGCGGTGACCCGTCTGCTGGACAAGTTCGAAGCGCTGGGTTGCGTGCGCCGCGAGACGCATGCGCAGGACCGTCGTGCATTGCAGATCGTGCTCACCGATGAAGGCCGTGCCCTGTGGCTGCGTTTGAAACAGCGTGGCGACAAGGTGATGGAAGACGCCATGCGTGACCTGCAGGTGGAGGAGCGGGAGATGTTGATGTCCCTGCTGCTCCGTATACGTGACTCCTTGATGACCCCATGAAAACCATGTCCTCCCCCACATCCCTGGTTTCACCCGCCCGCGGCCTCCTGGCCGCGGCGCTGGTTCTTACCCTGGCCGCGTGCGCCAGCAGCCGTGGCCTGCAACCGCAGGGGCGATTGTTGGATGCCGACAGCCTGCACAGCAGTCGCAGCCTGGCCGGTACGCCGCTCAGTGCAGCCGGCTTTCCGGCAGCTGATTGGTGGCGTGCGTTCGCCGACCCGCAGTTGGATGCGCTGATCGACGAAGCCCTGCGCGGCTCTCCGTCGCTGGAGGCCGCCGATGCGCGCCTGCGCCAGGCGCAGGCACACGCCGCCAGCAGCAATGCCGAGCGCAAGCCCAACCTGTCGCTGTCCCCTGGCTATACCGGCATGCGCCTGCCCGAATCCATGGCCGGTGATGAAATCGGCGGCCATTACATGGGCAGCGTGCAGGCCGTGGCCAACTTCAGCTATGGCGTCGACCTGTGGGGCGGCAAGCGTGCCGCCTGGGAAGCCGCAGTCGACAGCGGCCACGCCGCAGCCGTGGATGCGCAGGCAGCGCGCCTGGACCTGGCTGCCGCCATCGTCCAGGGCTACGTGCAACTGGCCCATGCCGGGCAACTGCAGCGTGTGGCCAATGACGAACTGGCGCGCGCCGAGAAGACCTTGCAGCTGACCCGCCAGCGTCGCGCTGCCGGTATCGACAGTGAACTGCAGGTGCAGCAGGCACAGGCGCGGCTGCCAGCCGCGCAACAGCAGCAACTGGCCGCGCAGCAACAGATCGATGTGTCGCGCAATGCGCTGGCCGCGCTGCTCGGCAAAGGGCCGGACCGCGGCCTGGACATCAAGGTTCCGAATGAATTGAATCCGCTGGCCCTGCAGCTGCCAGGTGTAGTTCCCAGCGAACTGCTGGGCCGGCGTCCGGATATCGTTGCCGCGCGCTGGCGCGTGGAAGCGGCGGACAAGCAGGTCAAGGTGGCCAAGACCCGCTTCTACCCGAACCTCAACCTGACGGCCCTGGGCGGAGTGGTGTCCAAGGACCTGGGCAGCCTGCTTGAAAGCGGCTCCACCTTCGGTCTGCTGGCACCTGCGCTGAGCCTGCCGATCTTCGATGGCGGTCGCCTGCGCGCCGGCCTGGCCAGCAGCGATGCCGACTATGACCTTGCCGTGGCCAACTACAACCACACCCTGGTGGAGGCCCTGCGCGACGTTGCCGACCAGGTCAACGCCAGCCGTTCGCTGGCCGAGCAGGTGCAGGCGCAGCAGCAACTGCGTGGCATCGCGCAGACCGCCTACGCGCTTGCGCAGCAGCGCTACCGCGCCGGTATCGGCAATTACCTCGATGTACTCAGCACCCAGGACCGCCTGCTGCAGGCCGACCAGGGGCTGAGCAACCTGCAATCACAGCAGCTGCTGTCTTCGGTACGCCTGAGCACCGCCCTCGGTGGCGGCTTCCAGCCCACCGCCGACACGGCGCCGGCCGTTGCCGCCGGCAACGACACCACGCATTCCTGAGAGTCCCCCGAATGAGCCAGACAACCTCCCCCGAAGCGGCAGCCGCCGCTCCCAGCCGTCGCGGCAAGCTGCTGCGCGGCCTGTTGTTCGTCATCCTGATCCTGCTGGCAGCGTTTGCCGCGTGGTACTACTTCCTGGGCCGCTGGGCCGAGGAAACCGACGACGCCTATGTCGGCGGCAACCAGGTGCAGATCACCCCGCAGATCACCGGCACCGTGGTGTCCATCGCCGCCGATGACGGCATGAAGGTGGAGCAGGGCCAACTGCTGGTGCAGCTGGACCCGGCCGATACCGAAGTGGCGATGCAGCAGGCGCAGGCCAACCTCGCCAGCACCGTGCGCCAGGTGCGCGGCCTGTACCGCAGTGCGGAAGGTGCGCAGGCGGAATTGAACGCACGGATGGTGTCGGTGAAGCGCGCACGCGAAGACTTCGCCCGTCGCCGTGACCTCGCTGCCAGCGGTGCCATCTCCAATGAAGAACTGGCCCACGCCCGTGACGAGCTGGCTGCTGCCGAAGCCGCCGTTGCTGGTTCGCGCGAGACCGTCGAGCGCAGCCGCGCGCTGATCGACGACACCGTCATCGCCACCCAGCCGGACGTGCAGGCGGCTGCGGCGCAGCTGCGCCAGGCCTATCTCAACAACGCTCGTGCCGGCATCGTTGCGCCGGTCACCGGTTATATCGCGCGCCGCTCGGTGCAGGTTGGCCAGCGCGTGCAGCCGGGTGCGGCCTTGATGGCGGTGGTGCCGGCGGAGCAGATGTGGGTGGATGCCAACTTCAAGGAAACCCAGCTGCGGCACATGCGCCTGGGCCAGGAAGTGGAGCTGCGCTCGGACCTGTACGGCAGTGACGTGACCTACAAGGGCCGCATCACCAACCTCGGCCTGGGCACCGGTTCGGCGTTCTCGTTGCTGCCGGCGCAGAACGCCAGTGGCAACTGGATCAAGATCGTGCAGCGCGTACCGGTGCGCATCGCCGTCGATGCCAAGCAGCTTGCCGAGCATCCGCTGCGCCTGGGCCTGTCGATGAAGGCCGAGGTCAACCTGCACGACCAGAAGGGCACGGTGCTGCCGGCCGATGCGGCCAAGGGCACGGTGTACGGCACGCAGGTCTATGCCAAGCAGCTGCACGATGCCGACGCCCTGATCCACAGCATCATCCAGGACAACCTGCCGCCGTCCGCGCGCGCCAGCTGAGGTCACCATGTCCGCTCAAGCTCCCACGGCGCCGTCCACCACGGTCGGCGCAGGGCCAGCCAATATTGCGTTGTGCACGGCCGGCCTGGCGCTGGCCTCGTTCATGCAGGTGCTGGATACCACCATCGCCAACGTCTCGTTGCCGACGATTGCCGGCAACCTTGGTGCCAGCTCACAGCAGGCGACCTGGGTCATCACCTCGTTCGCGGTCAGCACCGCGATTGCCTTGCCGCTGACCGGTTGGTTGAGCCGCCGTTTCGGTGAAGTGAAGCTCTTCATCTGGGCGACCATTGCGTTCTCGATCGCTTCCTTGTTGTGCGGCATCGCCCAGAGCATGGGGATGCTGGTGGTGTCGCGCGCGCTGCAGGGTTTCGTGGCCGGGCCGATGTACCCGATTACCCAATCGCTGCTGGTGTCGATCTACCCACGCGAGAAACGGGGACAAGCGCTGGCCTTGTTGGCGATGATCACCGTGGTCGCGCCGATTGCCGGGCCGATCCTCGGTGGCTGGATCACCGACAACTACAGCTGGGAATGGATCTTCCTGATCAACGTGCCGCTGGGCATCATCGCCGCGGCGATTGTCGGCAGCCAGCTGCGCCATCGCGTGGAAACCACCGAGCGTCCGAAGATGGATTACGTCGGCCTGGTCACCCTGGTGATCGGCGTCGGCTGCCTGCAGCTGATGCTGGACCTGGGCAACGAGGAAGACTGGTTCAACTCAACCAAGATCGTGGTGCTGACCTGTATTGCTGCGGTGATGTTGGCGGTGTTCGTGATCTGGGAACTGACCGACAAGGACCCCATCGTTGACCTGAAGCTGCTGCGGCATCGCAATTTCCGCGCCGGCACCTTGGCGATGATTGTTGGTTACGCCGCGTTCTTCTCGGTGGCGTTGATGATCCCGCAGTGGCTGCAGCGCGACATGGGCTATACCGCGATCTGGGCTGGCCTGGCGACTGCACCACTAGGCATCCTGCCGATCATGGTGGCGCCGGTGCTGGGCAAGTTCGGGCACAAGGTGGACATGCGCTACCTGGCGACGATTGCATTCTTCGTACTGTCGATGACCAGCTTCCTGCGTTCGGGCTTCAACCTGCAGGTCAACTTCGAGCACGTTGCCGGCGTGCAGTTGCTCATGGGTGTTGGCTTGGCGCTGTTCTTCATGCCGGTGCTGCAGATTCTGTTGTCCGACCTTGACGGCCGCGAGATCGCTGCGGGCTCCGGCTTGGCGACCTTCCTGCGTACCCTAGGTGGCAGTTTCGCGGCATCGTTGACCACGTGGCTGTGGGCGCGTCGCACCCAGCAACATCACGCTGATCTGACCGAACATGTGTCCCTGTACGATCCGGGCATGCATCAGCAGGTGACCGCGATGGGGCAGGGCGATCTGCAGCATGGTGCGGCGGTGCTCAACGAGATGATCAACCACCAGGCCTCGCAGATGGGCTTCAACGACATCTTCCTGCTGCTGGGCTGGGTGTTCCTGCTGATCATCGGCCTGGTGTGGCTGGCCAAGCCGCCGTTTGGTGCGGGAGCGGGGGCTGCGTCGGCCGGTGGGCATTAGCCCTGGTTGTTGTAGGAACGGCGTAAGCCGCGAAGCTGACTGCAATGAAACTACAGCGAAGCCCGCAATCCGAAAGATTGCGGGCTTCGCTGTTTATGTAGTGCCGAGCCATGCTCGGCAGAGGCCTTACCGATAGAGCCTCATGCCGAGCATGGCTCGGCACTACAGTTAGATTGCTTGGCAAGCCTCATGCCGAGCATGGCTCGGCACT
>DKPB01000036.1 GCA_002471015.1 Stenotrophomonas sp. UBA7346 | reverse complement strand
AAGCCAAAGCCAAAACCAAAGCCAAAGCCAAAGCCAAAGCCAAAGCCAAAGCCAAAGCCAAAGCCAAAGCCAAAGCCAAAGCCAAAGCCAAAGCCAAAGCCAAAGCCAAAGCGTAGCTTCCTTGTCGCCGAGGGCCACGCCTTCGGCTCCTCAGCTCTGGTTCCAGCTTCAGCCTTGGCCGTAGCTCCGCTCCTGGTTTTGGCTTCGGCTTGGACTTTCGCCTTCTGCTGCTCCAGCTGTCCCCTCTCCCGCTTGCGGGAGAGGGGTAGGGGTGAGGGCAAGCTTTTGCTCTGGTTCTGGTTCTGGCTCTGGCTTTTGCTCTGGCTGTGGCTCTGGCACCAACTCCGGCTTTTGCCTTCCCTCCCAACCCACCTCCCCAACAACAAGGGAATCTCCGCAGCCGAATTCCAGCTTCCCTGATTCCAACAGGCAGGCCAACAAGCAATCGTCTCCCCACAGGGAGGCCTCATGCGCAAAGGCAGCAAAACCAACAGCGCCCGTGCACTGCGCCGGCGCATGACAGACGCCGAGCGGCGCATCTGGTATTTCCTCCGGGGGCGCCATCTCGCCGATTTCAAGTTCCGCCGGCAACATCCTATCGGCCCGTACGTGGTGGACTTCGTCTGCCTGGCACACAAGCTGGTCATTGAACTGGACGGCAGCCAGCATGCAGATGCCGCCAATGACGGCCGCCGTGACGCCTTCCTGCAACGTGAGGGCTACCGGGTGCTGCGCTTCTGGAATAATGAGGCCCTGAGCCACACCGCCGCGGTCTGCGAGAGCATCCTGCGTACGGCGTTGGCACCACCAAGCCCCCGCAGGGTGCGGGGCCAAGCAGAAGGTTGTTGATATGTCCGAATCGCTACGCATCGCCCTGGCCCAGTTCGACTTCCCGGTCGGGGACGTGGGCGGCAACGCCAGCCGTATCATCGAGCTGATGCACGAGGCGCGCGACGAGTACGGCGCCGATGTGGTGCTGTTCCCGGAGCTGGCGGTCAGCGGCTATCCGCCGGAGGACCTGTTGATGCGGCCCGGCTTCCTGCGCGATTGCGAGCAGGCGCTGGCACGCATCGCCACCGAAGCCGAGGGCATCGTCGCCGTGGTGGGCTGGCCACAGAGCGCCGGTGCGGTGGTCTACAACGCCGCCAGCGTGCTGCGTGACGGCGCGGTTGCCGCTACCTACCGCAAGCGCGAGCTGCCCAATTACGCCGTGTTCGACGAGCGCCGCTATTTCGACGTCGATCCGGACGCTGGCAACTGCGTGTTCGAGCTCAATGGCGTGCAGCTCGGCCTGGTGATCTGTGAAGACCTGTGGTTCCCGGAGCCACTGGCTGCCACCGTCAAGGCCGGTGCGGAGTTGGTGCTGGTGCCTAATGCTTCGCCTTATGAACGTGGCAAGCACGCACAGCGCGATGCCTTGCTGGCCGAGCGCAGCCGCGACACCGGCGCGGCCATTGCCTACGTCAATACCATTGGTGGCCAGGACGCGGTGGTGTTCGATGGCGCCTCGGTGGTTGCCGACGGCGACGGCACCGTGCATCCAGCGGCGGTGGCGTTCACCGAGGAGATGCTGGTGGTGGAATACAACCCTGCCAGCCGCAGCTTCATGCCATTGCGCTGGATCGACGACGGCGACGAGAGCATGGACGCGCTGGCATGGCGCTCTGTCACCCGGGGCATCCAGGACTATTGCCGCAAGAATGGCTTTGGCAAGGTCTGGCTGGGCCTGTCCGGCGGTATCGACTCGGCCTTGGTACTTGCCTTGGCCGTGGATGCGCTGGGCGCCGACAACGTCACAGCGGTCAGCTTGCCGTCGCGCTATACCGCCGATCTGTCCAATGACCTGGCGGTGGAACAATGCCGCGCGCTCGGGGTGACGCTGGTGACCGTGCCGATCGAGCCGGCGTTCCAAGGGCTGATGCAGTCGCTGGCGGGCATGTTTGAGGGCCAGGCCGTCGACGTTACCGAGGAGAACCTGCAGTCACGCAGCCGCGGTGTGATCCTGATGGCGCTCAGCAACAAGTTCGGCGGCCTGTTGCTGACCACCGGCAACAAGAGTGAGTACGCCGTGGGTTACGCCACCATCTATGGCGACATGTGCGGTGGCTATGCGCCGCTCAAGGACCTGTACAAGACCGAGGTCTATGGCCTGTCCAAGTGGCGCAACACCGTGGGCGGTGCGCCGGTGATCCCGCCTGCGGTCATCAGCCGTGCACCTTCGGCGGAGCTGCGCGAGAACCAGACCGACCAGGACTCCTTGCCGGCTTATGACGTGCTCGATGGCATCCTGTACCGCTACATCGACCAGGAACAGTCGCGCGAGGACATCGTTGCGGCGGGCTATGCGCCGGAGGTGGTGGACCGTGTGCTCAAGCTGGTCAGGATCAGCGAATGGAAACGGCACCAGGCCGCGCCGGGCCCGAAGGTATCGCGGCGTGCTTTCGGCCGCGAGCGACGCTACCCAATCACCAACGGCTACCGCGGCTGAGCCCAATCGGCGTCAACTGCAGACAACAAGGGACCGTGAGAGCCGTTTTTTTTGACGCAATGCTTGGGAAGCGGCCCTGATCGTGTCTTGGCTGGTGCTTGCGATGGCGGAGTGGGGGGCGCAGGGAGGACGCTGCTGGTTGGCTGGCGGTGAGCGTCCTCGCTGACGGGATAGGGGGCCGACGGCAAAGTCCAAAGCTGCCCCCATCCGCCCTGCGGGCACCCCCGCCTTCGCGGGGGCAGGCCCTTTGTTCCCCGCAAGGGGGAGAAGGGAGCAAGCCAAAGTCAAAGCCAAGCCCAAAGCCCAAAGCCCAAAGCCCAAAGCCCAAAGCCCAAAGCCCAAAGCTCCCCCATCCGCCCTGCGGGCACCCCGCCTTCGCGGGGGCAGGCCCTTTGTTCCCCGCAAGCGGGAGAAGGGAGCAAGCCAAAGTCAAAGCCAAGCCCAAAGCCAAAGCTAAAGCCAAAGCTCAACTCGAAGCCGAAGCCGAAGCCCAAGCCCAAGCCCAAGCCCAAGCCCAAGCCCAAGCCAGCTTTCACGCTGCCCTGCCGGCTTCTGGGCCGCAAACAAGAAAGGGGCCCAAAGGGCCCCTTTCCATTACCTGCAATGCTGCAGCAGCTTACTTGCCGCGGCTCATCGTCGCGTTGCGCTGGCCGGTAGCCACCGACTTCTCGCCGGCGAACGGGTTGAGCTTGCGGATCATCCACGGGTACTTCGGCCAGTTGCCGGCCAGCCACGGATGGTCCGGCTGGTTCAGCTCAAGCACGCGGCGGGCGTCGTCGGCCAGGGTCTTGTTGCCCAAGTGGGTATAGGCCTCGGCCAGGATGGCGACGGCGTCGTACTGGAAGGCGCTCTGCGGGTAGGTTTCCAGCAGGTAGTTGGCGCGGCCGGCGGCCGACACCCAGGCGCCACGGCGGGCGTAGTACAGGGCGTTGTCCAGTTCGTGCTGGGCGAACACATCACGCAGCTCGACCATGCGCTGGCGCGCATCGGCGGCGTAACGGCTGTTCGGGTAGCGCTCGGCGACGATATTGAAATCGGCATAGGCCTGGCGCGGGGTCGACAGGTCGCGGCGGCTCGGGTCCAGCGACCATACGCGGCGCAGGAAAACCGTATCGCGGTTACCGTTGGCAAGACCGCGCAGGTAGTACAGGTAGGCGATGTTGCGGTGGGTGGGGTAGGTGCGGATGAAGCGGTCGATGCTGGACACCGCGTCATCGTTCTTGCCGGCCTTGTACTGGGCATAGGCGCTTTCGATCATCGCCTGCTCGGTGTACGGACCGTACGGATACTGCGCAATCAGGCGCCGGAAGCTGGTTTCGGCGCCGGACCAGTTGCCGCCTTCCATCAGCTTGTGGCTCTTTTCATAGAGCTGTTCGACCGGTGCGCCTTCATCGGCGTCCTTCTTGGCGCCGCGGTGGCAGCCAGTGGCGACGAAGACCAAAACCAGCAGCAGGGCGGTGAGGCGGACGGGCGCGGACAGCAGCGAGGAGCGTCGGATCATGGGTTCAGGGCAGGACGCGGCAGGAATACGAAGGGGCGATGATAGCCTAGTGGCCTGTCCTGCGACTGACTGTTGCCGTCAGGACCCCATAATTTCGTCTTCAAGCCGGTCTTTGCCCATGTCCGAGAACACCTCCCCCACCCAGCGCCAGGCGCTGGTACCCGATTCCGCCGCTGGCCGCCGCTTCGATGCGGTGGTGGCTGAACTGTTTCCCGAATTCTCCCGTTCGCGCCTGAGCGAGTGGATCAAGACCGGCGCCGTGCTGATGGACGGCGAGCCGGCACGGCCCCGCGACCCGGTCCGCGGCGGTGAGCAGGTCAGTCTGAATGCGGTGCTGGAAACCGAAACCCACGCCCTGCCGGAGGACATCCCGTTGTCCATCCTGTACGAGGACGCCGATGTCTTCGTGATCGACAAGCCCGCCGGGCTGGTGGTCCACCCTGGCGCCGGCAACCCGACCGGCACCCTGGTCAACGCCCTGCTGTTCCGCGACCCGGAGCTGGCCAAAGTGCCGCGCGCTGGCGTGGTACACCGGCTGGACAAGGACACCAGCGGCGTCATGGTGGTGGCGCGCACCCTGCAGGCGCAGACCGCGCTGGTGGAGCAGCTGTCCGCGCGTGAGGTCCACCGCCAGTACCTGGCCGTGGTGGTCGGCGCGCTGGTCGCCGGTGGCACCGTGGATGCGCCGATCGACCGCCATCCGCGTGACCGCCTGAAGATGGGCGTGCGCGAGGACGGCAAGGACGCGGTGACCCATTACCGCCTGCGTGAGCGCTTCCGCGCCCACACTGCGCTGGAGTGCCGCCTGGAAACCGGCCGTACCCACCAGATCCGCGTGCATATGGCGCATCTGAAGCACGCCATCGTCGGTGATCCGCTGTACGGCGGCGCGCTGAAACTGCCCAAGGGCGCCACCGATGAGCTGGTCGCGGCACTGCGCAGCTTCAAGCGCCAGGCGCTGCATGCCGAGACGCTGGAGTTCCAACACCCGATCAGCGGCGAAACCATCAGCAATACCGCGCCGGTTCCGGCTGACCTGGTTGCGCTGATGAAGGTGCTGCGCGAGGACTCCAAGGCCTTTGCCGAGCGCGAACGAGGCCGTTGGTAATGGCCGAGGCGAGCGCGCTGTGGCTGGCCGACTGGCCTGCACCCCCGGGGGTGCGGGCCTTCACCACGATGCGCCATGGCGCCGGCGGCTCGCTGCCGCCGTTTGACAGTTTCAATATGGGCAACCGGACCGCTGCTGATGGCGACGATCCGGTCCAGGTGCAACGCAACCGCGATGCCTTGCAGCAGCTGGCCAAGCTGCCCTCGGCCCCGCACTGGCTGCGCCAGGTGCACAGCAGTGACGCCCTGCGCTTTGACGCGCCGCCGCTGGCGCAGGGGCTGGAGGCCGAGCCGACCGCCGATGCCTCCGTCACGTCCGTCCCGGGCGTGGTGCTGGCCATCCTCACCGCCGACTGCCTGCCGGTGGTGTTCGCCGCCCGTGATGGCAGCGAAGTGGCCGCTGCCCATGCCGGTTGGGGTGGGTTGGCGCGCGGCATGCTGGAGAACACCCTGGCCGCCATGCACACCCCCGCCGAGGCGCTGGTGGCGTGGATAGGCCCGGCGGCCGGTCCAGCCCTGTACGAGGTGGGCGTGGAGGTGCGCGAGGCCTTCCTGGCGCATTCCAGCGCCGCCGAAAGCCACTTCGTCGCCACCCGGCCCGGTCACTGGAAGGTGGACCTGCCCGGGCTGGCCCGGCAGCGGCTGGTCGCGGCGGGCATGCAGGCGCAGGCCATCCATGGCGGTGACCTGTGCACCATGGCCGATCCGCAGCGCTGGTTCTCGCACCGGCGCGACCGCCGCAGCGGCCGTATCGCCACCCTGGTGTGGATGGAGCGATGAGCCTGCCGCTGTTCGCGCAGGTGCTGGGCCCCGCGTTTGAGCAGCTGGCACCACAGGTGCGCGCGTTGCACGCGATCCCAGCCCGCCAGCGCTGGAGCGGGCAGGGCGAGGTGCTGCGTGGCAGCCACTGGCTGGTGGCGCCCTGCGCCTGGCTGGCACGGCTGCCGCCGACCTCAAGCGTGCCGGTGACGGTGGAGTTCGTGGTCGATGCTACGGGTGAGCGTTGGAACCGGCAGTTCGGTGCCGCGCGCATGGCTTCGCGGCTGTGGCAGCGCGGGGGGCACTTGTTCGAGCAGTTGGGGGCGGTGCGCTTCCGGTTTGGGCTGTGCGAGCAGGGCGGGCAGATCCTGTGGCGGGCCGAGCGGGTCTGGGCCTTCGGCGTGCTGCCGCTGCCGGCGCGCTGGTTCGCCCAGGTGCATTGCCGCGAGCGTGAGCACCAGGGGCGCTATGAATTCCTGGTGGATGTCTCGATGCCGCTGATCGGGCGGTTGATCCGTTACGAAGGTTGGCTGTTGCCGGAGGGCGGGCATGGCTGAGCCGGCGGTGATCGTGTTCGATGGTGTCTGCGCGCTGTGTAGCCGCTGGGTGCGCTTCCTGCTGCGGTTTGATCGCGCCGGGCGCTACCGGTTTGCGGCAATGCAGGGCGGGCAGGGCCGCGCGCTGCTGGCCACGCATGGGCTGGACCCTGATGATCCCTTGTCGTTTCTGCTGGTGGCCAACGGCGTGGCCTATACCGATACGGACGCGATCCTGCGGGTGCTGACCGGGTTGGGCGGCGCTTGGCGTCTGGCGGGGATTGCGCGGGTGTTGCCGGCCACCTTGCGGGACCCGGCGTATCGCTGGTTGGCACGGAATCGCTACCGCTGGTTTGGGCGGCATGACAGCTGTTTTCTGCCAACGGCGGAGCAGCGCGGGCGGTTTTTGGATTGAGTGGGTTTGATCAGGCTTCTGCGCGCTAAAAGCTTCCCCCTCTCCCCAACCCCTCTCCCGCAAGGGGAGAGGGGCTCAGAGCGCCGCAAGCCCAAGCGGGACGCGCAACTGCAGCTGTAAAGCCCCTCTCCCCTTGCGGGAGAGGGGTTGGGGATAGGGCTTCTAGCCCCCTTCCAACGCCCCCAGATAATCCCGCCGCCAGCGATGGATATCATGCGTGCGCAGCTGTTCCATCATCACCTGCCAACGCTCGATCCGCTCTGCCCGCGGCATATTCGCCGCCGTTGCGATGGCATCGGCCACGCCATCCAGATCATGCGGATTGACCAGCAGCGCCTGCTTCAATTCATCCGCCGCCCCGGCCAATAGCGACAGCACCAACATACCTGGATTCTCCGGGTCCTGCGCGGCGATGTACTCCTTGGCGACAAGATTCATGCCGTCGCGCAAGGGCGTCACCAAGCCCACGGCCGCCTGCCGGTAGAAACCGGTCAGCGTGCTGTGCGCATAGTTCTGGTTGACGTAGCGCAGTGGCGTCCAATCCGCCTCGGCATGGCCGCCGTTGATATGCCCTGCCAAGCGTTCCAGGTCGGTGCGCAGCTTGCGGTACTCGGTGACACTGCCGCGCGAAACCGGCGCGATCTGCAGATAGGTCATCTCACCCTTCTGCTGCGGGTAGCGGTCGAGGTAGCGCTCGAAGCCGTGGAAACGTTCCGGTAGACCCTTGGAGTAATCCAGCCGGTCCACACCGATTGCCAGCTTGCGGTGTTGCAGGCTCTGGCGCAGATCGCGTACCGGCTTGTTGCTGGCGGCGCTGCGCGCCTGCCGCGCGATGTGTTCGGTATCGATGCCGATGGGGAAGGCCGAGGTGCGTACGCGGCGTCCGTCCGGTGCCTGTATCCACTCGTTGTCGACCAGGCCGCCGCCGCCGAACAGGCGTACATAGGACTGGAAGCGGTCGACATCGCGGCGGGTCTGGAAGCCGAGCAGATCGTATGCGTACAAGGTCTGGAACAGGGCGCGGTGATCGGGCAAGGCCTGGATCAGGTCCGCCGACGGCACCGGCACGTGCAGGAAGAAACCTATCCGGCAGCCCACGCCGCGCTCGCGCAGCAGGGATGCCAGCGGGATCAGGTGATAGTCGTGGATCCACACCGTGTCGTCATCCCGCAGCAGCGGCGCCAGCGTATCGGCAAACAAGGTGTTGACCTTCCAGTAGCCCTCGCGCTTGCGGTGGTCATAGTCGACCAGGTCCAGGCGGAAGTGCAGCAGCGGCCACAGCGCACGATTGGCGAAGCCGTTGTAATAGTTGTCCAGATCGGATTTGGACAGGTCCATGGTGAGGTAGTGGATGGCGCCGTCCTGTGCTTCGTGCAGCGCACCGCTGTCGCCTGCGACGCTGCGGCCGCTCCAGCCAAACCACAGTCCACCGCGCTCGCGCAGTGCCGCCAGCAGGCCGGTTGCCAGCCCGCCGGCGCGGTTTTCGCCGGGCAACGCCACCCGGTTGGAGACGACAACCAAGCGGCTCACGAGGCCTCCTGCCAGCTGCGCGACAAACGCATGGCGGCGATCACCAGACCCACATGCGAGTAGGTCTGCGGGAAATTGCCCCAGGCCTGGCCATCGAAGCCGAGATCTTCGGATAGCAGGCCCAGGTGATTGCGTTGCTGCAGCAGGATCTCGAACATCTCGCGCGCTTCGTCCATCCGCCCGATCGCCGCCAATGCATCGATGTACCAGAACGTGCAGATCGTGAAGCTGGTTTCCGGTGTGCCAAAATCATCCGGCGCGATGTAGCGGTACAAGGCATTGCCGTGTTTCAGCTCACGGCCAATGGCTTCGACCGTGGCGATGAAGCGGGCGTCGTTGGCATCGATGAAGCCGATGTCGGCCAACAGCAACAAGGAGGCGTCCAGCCGATGACCGCCGAAGGTGTCGGTGAAGTGGCCAAGTTGCTCGTTCCAGCTTTCATGCATGATCCGCGTGTGGATCTGGTTGGCCCGTTCGCGCCAGTACACGGCGCGGCCTTCAAGTTTCAAGCGGGTTGCGATCTTCGAAAGCCTGTCACAGGCCGCCCAGCACATCGCGCTGGTGTAGGTATGCACTTCGGTACGGCCACGGAATTCCCACAGGCCGGCATCCGGGACGTCGTGCAGGGCGAAGGCCTGCTCGCCAAGAGGCTCCAAGCGCGCGTAGGTATGCGCATCGCCCGGGTCCTGCAGACGCTGGTCGAAGAACAGCTGGGTGGAGGCCAGCACCACGCTGCCGTAGACATCGTGCTGGCGCTGCACCCAGGCCAGGTTGCCGCGGCGTACCGGGCCCATGCCGCAATAGCCGGACAGCGTGGTGACTTCCTCCTCATCAAGCTTGGCTTCGAAGCCGATGCCGTATAGCGGCTGCAGGCTGCCGTCGGTGCTGGCCAGGTTGAAGATGTAGCCGAGGAACTGCTCCATCGAACGGGTGGCGCCAAGGCGATTGAGTGCACGTACCACGAAGGCGGCATCACGCAGCCAGCAGTAGCGGTAATCCCAGTTGCGGCTGCTGCCGGGGGCCTCCGGGATGGAGGTGGTCATCGCCGCGATGATGGCGCCGCTGTCCTCGTACTGGCACAGCTTCAGGGTGATGGCGCTGCGGATCACCGCGTCCTGCCATTCCAGCGGCACCGACAGGTAACGCACCCATTCGCGCCAGTAGTCGCGCGTGCGCTGCATGGCCTCCTGCACATAGCCACTGAGCGAGCGGTTGAGCGATTCATCCACGCCCAGCACCAGGTGCACGCGGTGGTTGAGCACGAACGGCAGGCCGTCACGCACGAAGCGCACCGGTACATCGGTGGTCAAGCGCAGGACATGGTCCGGCAGCAGCCAGCGGATATGGTTGCTGCCCCAGGTGGTCTCCGGTTGGCGCGCGCCCCAATCGGCCAACGGCCGCGCGCGCACGATGATGCGTGGGCTGCCGGACAACGGCGTGACCTGGCGGATCAGGCTGACCGGGCGGTAGAAGCGGTCGTTCTGGCGCCAGCGTGGAGCGAAATCGATGATCTCCACCGCGCCGCCATGCTGGTCGTACAGCACCGTGCGCAGGATGGCGGTATTGGTGAGATAGGACTGCTCGCTGTCACGGAAGTCCTCCAGCTCGATGCCGAAGTCACCGCCGGGGTGCTGGTTGGGGCCGAGCAGGGCGCAGAAGGCCGGGTCGCCATCGAAGCTGGGCAGGCAGCTCCATACCACGCGCGCCTGTTTGTCGATGAGCGCACCGAAACTGCCATTGCCAACTACGCCAAGGTCGAGGGTGGCGTCTTGCATTGCTTACTCCTGGTTGCGCGGACGCCGCTGGCGCCGCTGTTTCCTCCGGGTGGGTCAGGTAGTGGCTGCGCGCAGCCAGGCGTGGACGGCATTGATATCAGGCAGGGCGGAGCGGGCATGGCTGTCGCCACGCTGGCCGACCAGTACGCCGAGGCCGCCTGCAAGCTGAGCTGCGTGGAAGCCGTGTTCGTCGGTGAGGTCATCGCCGATGAAGATCGGGCGCCGGCCTTGGAAAGGCGGTTGTTGCATCAGTTGCTGCAGTGCGCGGCCCTTGTCGTGGCCACTGCCGACAAACTCGATCACATGATTGCCGGGTTGCAGGCGCACGCCGGGCAGCTGCGGCAGCGAAGCATTGGCAAAGGCGATCACTGCCGCGCCCGCGTCGGGCGCGTTGCGCCAATGCAATGCCAGGGCTTGGCCTTTGTTCTCGATCAGTACGCCGGGATGGGCATGTGCCAGCTGCATCGCGCGCTGGTGCAGTGCATGCAGCCAGCTGGCGGTATCGGTTTCGGCAAGCGCAGCATCGGCGGCGGTGAGCAGTTGCGCGCCGTGCAGCCCGGCCATCGGCAGCTGTAGTGGCGCGAACATTGTCTGTAGCTGGCCGACGGGGCGCCCACTGAGCAGTGCCACCGCACCGCCCAGACGCTGCTGCACGCTGGCCAGCAGCGTGAGCAGCGGGGGATCGGGCACTACCTTCTCCGGGTGGTCGGCAAAGGCGAGCAGGGTGCCATCCACGTCGAGAAACAGTGCGTCGTCATCTGCCAGCGCCGGAGGGTGCGGTCGCTGTAGGTCATCAAGCATACGGACACTATGCCGCAGTGGTTGTTACAGGAAGGTCATTTGGGGTGAACGGTTTGGCTGTGCGTGTTTCAAGAGCGCCCTCACCCCAACCCCTCTCCCGCTTGCGGGAGAGGGGCTCACATTGTTTGCGCTCGTAGTGCACTAGCCCCTTTCCCGCCTGCGGGAGAAGGGGGGTGAGGGCAAGCTTCTGCTCTTCACCCAATGCAAAGCATCACCTGGTAACCGCAAACTCGATCCGCCGGTTCTGCGCACGGCCTTCTTCACTGTCATTGCTGGCGCGTGGCATTTCCTGGCCGTAGCCCTTGGCAGTGAGCGTATCGGCGGCAACCCCCAGTTCGGCCAGCTTGGCCACCACCGCATCGGCGCGCTGCTGGCTCAAGGTCAGGTTGGCAGCGGCATCACCGGTGTTGTCGGTATGCCCACCGACCTCGATCCTGGTGCCCGCCGGTGCCTGCTTGATCGCGTTGGCGGCGCTGGTCAGCGTCTCCATGCTGTCGCGAGTGATGGTGGCCGAGCCGGTGTCGAAGTAGATGTTCATCAGGTTCAGCGCCTTGACCAGGTCAGCGCCGCTGAAACCGGCTTTGAGTCCGGCCAGTGCCGCCGCTGCGCGGTCCCACAGGCCACTGATCTCGAAGCCGCCGAACAGACTGCGCAGCTTGTCGCTCACCGCGAAACGATCGGCTTCGGCCATGCCGCTGGTGTCGATGCTGAGTTTGTCGCCATCAAAGCCGAACTTCAGCCCCTTGGCCTTGAGCTCGGGCAGCGCGACGATCAGCTTGTCCAGCCAGTTGGCAGGCAGGGTAGCGGGATCGACGCTGATATCACCGGACAGGTTGTTCTCGCCGTAGGTGGCCTTGAGAGCATCCCATAGCCGCGTCTTGTCGGCATCGGCGGCAACCCGGCCGTTGACCATGACCTTGCCGTCCATATTCTCGAAGCCAAAGCGGGCATTGGCCTGGGCGGCGGGTTCGGGTGTGGGTGCGGGTTGCGCGGTTGTTGCTGGCGCGGACGGCGGCGGGGCGGCGGCTTCGTCCTTTTTGCAGCTGCGGAACAACAGGAAGGCCGCAATCAGGATGATCAGCGGAATCAGCCATTTCCAGAAACCACCGGATGCTGCCGTTGCCGGCCGGGTGCCACCGCCGCTATAACCGGCGGCGGGCGTTGTGGTGCCGAACCATCGGTCGTAGTCGGCCGGGCGCGCGCTGGGGATGCTGCCGCCCTGGGTCAACTGGCCGACGATCTTCGGCAGCAACCAGGCACCGGCCATATTCACCGCGGCAGGGGGAATGCCGAGTTTGCTGGCGATGCCGCTGGCCAGGTTCTGGCCGAAGCCGGCGCTGAACTGGTCCGGCTGCAGGACGTTGTCGCCGGGAGTGGTGCCTATCCAGGAGGCGAACAGCGTGTCCAGGCCTGCGTCATCAAAGCGTTTTCGCAGCCCGGCAAAGCCACCGTAGGCGGGATCGAAGATGGTATCGACAAGCTGGCGTACCAGACGCCCTGCGTTGTCGCCAAGATGAAAGCGGCTGGCCGCTTCGCGAATCAACGACTCGAACATATACGCCTCCGCAATGGATGACCGGGCTGGAATGCGCCGGCAGGCGTAAGGAGCGCTCTGTGCTGTTAAAGCTGGATGAATTCGGGGTTTTTGGACTAGAGCTTCCCTCTCCCCAACCCCTCTCCCGCAAGGGGAGAGGGGCTAGTGCACTACGAGCGCGAGCAATCCGAGCCCCTCTCCCGCTTGCGGGAGAGGGGTTGGGGTGAGGGGAAGCTTCTAACAAGCAATCTCTCTCCCCTCGCACCCAAATCAGAACGTAAATCGCACACGCCCATACCAATACGCACCGTTACTGCCAATCGGCGACAACACGTCATACGGCAGGTTGCCGAAGTAGTAGATGTCTTCGTTCGACTTGTCCGGGTAGTTGTCGGTCAGGTTCTGCCCGCCGATCGCCACGCTCCACTGCGGCGTGATGCGGTACTCGACTTCCGCATCCAGCTGCCATTCGGCCTGGTAGGTCTGGGTCGGCACATAACCATCGCCGAAGTCGAACACGCGCTTGGCACTGCCGTGACGGCTGACGCGGCTGCTCAACGACCAGCTGTCATTGGCCCAGCTGGCGGCGAACTGTGCGCGGGTACGCGGTGTGGCGTCGGTCAGCGTATTGCTCTCCTCCACGCCGAACAGCACGTAGTCCGGATTCAGTGCCAGCAACTGCGAAGGCGTGGCGACGACGTTCTTCAACTCGGTCTTGGCGTAACTCCAGGTGCCGGTCAGCAGCAGCTCGCCGTCACCCAGCGACTGCCGCCAGTTGCCGACGAACTCGGCGCCGCGGGTACGGGTATCGGCGGCGTTGACGAAGTAATGCGCGCTTTCCAGCCCACCGATGCCGAATTGTTGCTGCACGAAATCGGTCAGTGCATCGCCGGTGATGCTTTCCGACAGTGCGATACGGTCATCGATATCGATCTGGAACAGGTCCAGCGACAGGTCGAAGTGGCTGCCGATCTGGCTGGTGAAGCCCAGGCTGTAGTTGACCGACTTCTCCGGCTTCAGGTCGCTGGCACCCAGGGCGCGCGCGATCGGATTGTTGACCGACAGCAGGCGGCCCTGCACCAGCTGGCCACCGGCGGTATAGCCGGTCGAAGTGGATTCGTAGCCGATCTGGCTCAGCGACGGCGCGTGGAAGTTGTTGGAGACCGAACCGCGCAGCGCGAACGCCGGCGCGAATGCATAGCGCGCACCCAGCTTGCCGGTCAGCTCGCCACCGAAGTCCTCGTAGTGCTCATAGCGTGCGGCGATATCGGTGGAGAACTTCTCCCCGAAGGTCGAGGACAGGCTGGTATAGGCACTGAATACATCGCGCGACAGGTGCGCTTCGTCCTGTGGGGTCAGGCCGCCGCCGGCCTGCGAGCCGGTCGGGCGGTCGGTGTAGGGGCCGGCGGCGTAGCTGGCCGGGTCACCGGCACCGGTTTCATAACGCTCGTGGCGGCCTTCGATGCCGAAGCCAAGGCTGTGGCTGTCGTTGGCACGCACGAAAATGCGTCCGAAATCGAGGTTGGCCACGGTCTGGGCGAAACTGAAATCGGCGGTCTTGAAGCGGGTCGGGCTGGTCGGGCCGAGCGAGGCGTTGAGCGAGTTGCGCAGGCGGTAGGTGAATTCGTTGCGGCCATGGTCGAGGCTGGCATCGTAGTTCCAGTCACCCAATTCGCCACGGGCGCCGGCCACCAACTGCACATCCAGGTTCTCGCCTTCGGAGATCGGGCGGTAACCGTTCGGATACAGCGCCTTCCAGTTGGCTTCGCCGTCCGGGTAACGGAAGTAATTGGCGCCTTCGGTATCGCGCTGGTTGTAGGTGCCGAAGGCATAGGCCTTGGAGGCGGTGCCGAACGGGATTTCGGCATTGAACCAGGCGTTGAGATCCTTGCTGGCGCCATCGCCCAATGAATAATTGCGCTTGCCGGCCAGGGCCAGATTGTCTGGTGTCTGCGCTTCCCACGGCGGGATCTGGTCGAAACCGGCACGGTTGGTGGCTTCGCGGTTCTTCAGTTCCAGGCCGACGCGCAGGAAGCCGCCGTCGTCGGTCAGCGCGGTGCCGACCTTGGCGCTGAAGTAGCTGGTCTGGCCATCGGTCAGGGTGCGGTCGATCGGCTTGAGGTTGGTGTGGTGCGCGCCGAAGCTGGCTTCGATGGCGCCGCCTTCCGGCGCATCGTCGAGGATCACGTTGATCACGCCGGCCACCGCATCGGAGCCGTACAGCGCGCCGGCGCCGTCACGCAGCACCTCGATGCGCTTGATTGCGCTGACCGGGATGGCATTGAAATCGACCGGCGTGGTGCCCTTGCCGATCTTGCTGTCGGTGTTGACCAGGGCGCTGTTGTGGCGGCGCTTGCCGTTGATCAGCACCAGCACATGGTCGGGCGACAGGCCGCGTAGCTGCGCGGCGCGGATGTGGTCGGCACCGCCGGAATTGGACTGACGCGGGAAGTTGAACGAGGGAAGCAGCGCCTGCAGCGCGCTGCCCAGCTCGCCGTTGACCACGCCGGCCTTGCGGATGTCCTCGGCGCTGAGCACGTCCACCGGTGCAGTGGACTCCAGCACGGTGCGGTCGACGGCGCGGGTGCCGGTGACGATCACCGTGTCCAGGTTGGTGGCCTGCGGGGCGTTTTGGGCAAAGGCAGGGGAAGACAGCGCCAGCGCGATGGCCAGGCCAAGCGGGGCCGAGGTGGGGCGGGACATGCAGACTCCGGAAAGACGGGGGGAGGGGAGGGGAAGAGCTTGCACTTACATCCATCCGGATGAAGCGATATATTATCTTGGCGTTAACGCCGCTGCCGATGCAAGTCCTGCTGGCAATCGGCTGATAACCAAACGCGATATCCGTTGCGGTGCCTTGGATGCCACCGTGTTTTCCCTGTCCGGAGGTTTTCCATGAAGTTGCCTGCTGTCCTGTTGCCCCTGCTGTTTGCCGTTGCCGCCAGCGCCCATGCGGTGCCACCTGTCGCCGACACCGCGCCTAGCGCGCAGTTGCATGGCGATGCCGCGCGCCCGGCCGAGGCCGCCGGTTGGGTGCGCAGCGAGCTGTACTTCGGCGTGGGTGAGGAGAGTGGCCCGTCCGCACGCGCGCAGACCGACGTGATCAGTGAGGCGCAGTGGCGCGCCTTCCTGGACAAGGAAGTGACGCCGCGCTTTCCCGATGGCCTGACCGTGTTTGATGCCTACGGCCAGTGGCTGTTCCGTGGCGCGGCCGAGCCCAACCAGTTGCGCACCAAGGTGCTGGTGATCCTGCATGAGGACAGCCCGCAACGGCGCAACGACATCGAAGCCATCCGCCTGGCCTGGAAGCAGGCCACCCGGCACCAGTCGGTGCTGTGGTCACGGCAGCCGGTCGAGGTTTCGTTCTGATCAGCATTGGATCGGCTAGCCTGCGGGCAGCCCCCAACCGCAGATGAGCTTCTCGATGATGCCCCTGATATCCACGTCCCGCTGCCGTTCTGCCGCCCGCGGTTTGCTGATTGCAGCGGTTTCGCTGCTGGCAGCGCCAGCATTCGCGGCAGATGACAGCCAGATCCGCTTCGAGGTAACAGCCGGCGTGAGCGCGTATGCGCGCTTGCTGGGCGACGGCAGCGTGGAGGTGGGCACCAACGGCTCACCGGCCCGGCAGGTACTGCCGGCGTCCACGGATGAGGAGGGCGACGGTACCCGCCTGGGCCACGCCGACTACAACTTCGACGGCTATCAGGACCTGGACACCCGTGCGACGCTGGGCCAGGTCAACGAATCGGTCACGGCTTACCTGTACGAGCCGGCCAGTGGCCAGTTCCGCGCGTTGGCCGCACCCGAGGCCCCGGAAATCAGCTGCGAAGGCTTCTGGTCGCTGACCCCGGACCCGGCCACACGCACGTTGAGCAGCAGCTGTCGCAGCGGGCCGATGTGGTACAGCGATATCTACCGCTTTGCGGGCGACAGGGTCTACCTGTACCGCTCGATGCGCGGTGCGTTGCTCGAAACCGCCAATCTGGGGCGGATTCTGGATCTCGGGCTATCCGAGGATTCGGAGATCCTCGCTGTCTGGAACACCTGGGATGCCGCAGGCAAGCGGCTCGAAACCGCCATCTGGAATGCCTTCGATCCACCGCTGAAGGACGCTCCGATGCCGGGCCGCAGCGCATCGGTGGTGCCGGACAAGCTGCTGCTGTACAGCAAGGCCGGTGACACCTCGACCAAACGCTACCTGCTCAAGGGCGACCGCGTCGAGCTGCTGGACGAAGTCGATGGCTGGTTGCAGCTGCGCTACCGCAATCCCAGCCGTGGCCCGGTGCTGGGCTGGGTGAGGCTGCCCAGCAACGAATGATCTGTTCCACTTGCACGCATTTTTCCAGCGTTACCATCGCTCCGCTTTCCTGACGATATCCCCCATGAATTCTTCCGCAGCAACATCCCGCCCACGCTGGTTCGTCACCGGTGATCTCAACGGCTTCTTCGGCCTGGTGGTCGACAACCTGTCGATCCTGGGCTTCATCGCGATGGCGCTGGTCGGCATCTTCCAGTTCCCGGCCGATGTGGTGTTCGGGCGCATGTTCCCCGGCACGGCCTTTGGCGTGCTGATCGGCAACCTGATGTATACGTTGATGGCGCGGCGTCTGGCTGCCCGCAGCGGCCGCGATGATGTCACCGCCATGCCGCTGGGGCTGGATGCGCCCACCAGCATCGGCATGGCGCTGCTGGTACTGGGCCCGGCCTTTGCCGGTTTCAAGGCGCAGGGCATGGACCCGCAGGCGGCGGCGATGCTGACCTGGAAGCTGGGCATGGCCTCGCTGGTGGTGATGGGCCTGCTCAAGCTGGTGCTGTCCTTTGTGGGCGATGCGGTCACCCGCCACGTGCCGCGTGCGGCGCTGCTCGGCTCCATCGGTGGTGCGGCGCTGACACTGCTGGGTTTCCTGCCGCTGATCGAAAGCCTGCGCCAGCCGCTGGTCGGTCTGGTCACACTGGGCGTGCTGCTGTACGTGCTGGTAGCGCGCGGCGTGGTGCCGTTGCGCCTGCCCGGCGTGTTGTTCGCACTGCTGGTGGGTGTGGTGCTGTATTACGGTCTGGGCGCGGCAGGTGCGCTGACCGGATTCCAGTGGCCGCCGGCTATCTCCTTTGCTGTGGCCTTGCCGCTGCCGACGCTGGGCTTCGTCGAAGGCCTGCCGTTGACCGTGCCGTACCTGTCGCTGCTGCTGCCGTTCGGCCTGCTGATGGTGGTGGGCGGTATCAACGTGGCGGAGAGTGCGCGCGCTGCCGGTGACGATTACCGCACCCGTGACATCCTGCTGGTCGAGGCCATTGCTACGCTGATCGCTGGCGTCTGCGGCGGTGTCGCACAGACCACGCCGTACATCGGCCAGCCGGCCTACAAGCGTCTGGGTGCACGCAGCGGCTACACACTGCTGACCGGCCTGTTCATCGGTATCGGCGGCATGCTCGGCGTGGTCGCCGGGCTGGTGCAGTGGCTGCCGGTGGCGGTGCTGGCACCAATCATTGTTTTCGTCGGTCTGGACATCACCGTACAGGCATTCCAGCAGACCAAACGCGAGCACGCGATTGCGGTCGCGCTGGCCTTTCTGCCGGCGATTGCCTACCTGATCAACATCAAGTTCGGTACCTGGGTGACACCGGATGCGGCCGCAGCACTGTATGCGGCGGTCGACGGCCATGGCCTGTCGGACGTGGCCACGTTGCAGCTTCTGGGTAATGGTTTCATCATCTCCGCGATGATCTGGGCGGCAGCACTGGTGGCCTTGATCGAGCGCCGCGCTGGCGTGGCGGTAAGCCTGCTGTTCGTGGCTGCCGCGCTGAGTGCGTTCGGCGTGATCCATTCCACCGATCCGCGCGGTGGCATCTACCTGCCGTGGCAGCTGGACGGCCTGCGCCAGGCCATCACCTTGCAGGTGAGCGCTGCCTACGCGGTGCTGGCGGTCGTGATCGGGCTGATGTCGCTGCAGAAACAGCGTTGATGCATGAGGCTTGAATCGCAGGGGAACCCGGCGGGATAAACAGGGTCACACCATCACATGCAATAAAGGTGCAAGTGATGCAGAAGCGCAAAGCAGTGTGGCCCTGGGCCGTGGTTGGCGTCGTCGCGGTTGGCGGCATTGGCTGGTGGTTGTTCCGTGATGACGTGGCGCAGCTACGGCAGGCAACCGTTGCTCCGCCGGTGGATACCCCGGCTACACCGGCCGTCCAAGCGCCAGCTACGCCCGAACCAGCGGCCGAGCCGAAATATCCGCTCGACGTGGCTGCCGACCCGGCCTTGCCGGCATTGGCCGACAGCGATGCTTCCAGTTGGCAGGCGCTGAGCGGGTTGTTCCCCGCCGATGCCTTGGCCGTGCTGCTGCGCGAGCAGCTGATCCAGCGCGTGGTGGTGCACGTGGACAACCTCACCCAGCCCAGCCTGCCAGCTGCGGCGATGGCGGTGCGGCCGTTGCCAGGCGCGCTGCAGGTGGAGCAGGGCGGTGCCGGCGGTGAGCAGTTGGCAGCCGCCAATGCCACGCGCTATGCGCCTTACGTGGATGCATTCACCCGTGCCGATGCGGGCGCGGTCGCGGCTGCTTACAAGCGCTTCTATCCCTTGCTGCAACAGGCCTATCGCGATATCGGTCCTCCCGACGGCCATTTCAACGACAGGCTGGTGGTGGTGATCGACCACCTGTTGCAGACCCCCGAGCCGGCCCGTCCGCTGGCGGTGGAGCCGGACGGCAAGGGCCGCTATCGCTTCGTCGACCCGGCCCTGCAATCGCTGTCGATCGGGCAGAAAGCCTTGCTGCGCATGGATGCCAGCCAGCAACAGGCGGTGAAACAGCAGCTGAGGGCGTTGCGCGCGGCGATCACGCGCGGCTGAGCCGCGCTGCCGCTTGCGTTGGATCAAGGTTGCGGCGACAGCAGCGGGTGATACTGGGGCGGGATAGCGATTGCAGCTGAACAAGGGCGCTATTCACCCTTGAATCACGCCGTTGCAACCGCATCTGAACCAGTATCGCCGGCAGTGCTGGCAACCCAACATCGAGGAAGAAGACCCATGCGGATGGACAAACTCACCTCCAACTTCCAGAAAGCCCTGGCAGATGCCCAGTCGCTGGCAGTTGGCCGTGACAACAACATCATCGAGCCGGTGCACGTGCTCAGCGCGCTGCTCGATCAGCCCGGTGGCAGCAGCCGGCCCTTGCTGGCCCAGGCCGGTGTCAACGTGCCGGTGTTGCGCGAGCGGCTGACGGAAGCGCTGGATGCACTGCCCAAGGTATCCGGCCAGGCCGGCAGCCTGTCGATGGGCAATGATCTCAACCGCCTGCTCAACAGCACCGACAAGCTGGCCCAGCAGCACAACGACCAGTTCATCGCCAGCGAGTGGTTCCTGCTGGCGGCGGTGGACGACGGCGGCCCGGCCGGCATGGCCCTGCGCGCTGCCGGTGCCGACAAGAAAAAAGTGGAGGCCGCCATCGACAAGCTGCGCGGCGGGGAAACCGTGCAGAGCGAAAACGCAGAAGAGCAGCGCCAGGCGCTGGAGAAGTACACCATCGACCTGACCGCGCGTGCCGAGAGCGGCAAGCTCGACCCGGTGATTGGCCGCGACGAGGAAATCCGCCGCACCATCCAGGTGCTGCAGCGCCGTACCAAGAACAACCCGGTGCTGATCGGTGAACCCGGCGTGGGCAAGACCGCCATTGTCGAAGGCCTGGCCCAGCGCATCATCAACGACGAAGTGCCCGAGGGCCTGCGCGGCAAGCGCGTGCTGTCGCTGGATATGGGCGCGCTGATTGCCGGTGCCAAGTTCCGCGGCGAGTTCGAGGAGCGCTTGAAGGCCGTACTCAATGACCTGTCCAAGAACGAAGGCCAGATCATCCTGTTCATCGACGAGCTGCACACCATGGTCGGCGCTGGCAAGGGCGATGGTGCGATGGATGCGGGCAATATGCTCAAGCCGGCGCTTGCGCGTGGCGAGCTGCATTGCATCGGTGCCACCACCCTGGACGAGTACCGCCAGTACATCGAGAAGGATGCCGCGCTGGAGCGCCGCTTCCAGAAGGTGTTCGTGGGTGAGCCGACGGTGGAGGACACCATCGCCATCCTGCGTGGCCTGAAGGAACGCTACGCGGTGCACCACGGCGTGGAAATCACCGACCCTGCGGTGGTTGCGGCGGCGACGCTGTCCAACCGCTACATCACCGACCGTCAGTTGCCGGACAAGGCCATCGACCTGATGGACGAGGCGGCCTCGCGCATCCGCATGGAAATCGACTCCAAGCCGGAAGAGCTTGATCGCCTGGAGCGTCGCCTGATCCAGCTCAAGATCCAGCGCGAAATGCTGAAGAAGGAAAAGGACGACGCCTCGCGCAAGCGCCTGGCCGACCTGGATGCCGACATCGACACGCTGGAGCGCGAGTTCTCCGACCTCAACGAAATCTGGAAGTCGGAGAAGGCCGCCCTGCAGGGCGCGACCAAGATCAAGGAGCAGGTCGAGAAGGCCAAGCTCGATCTGGAGGCCGCCCAGCGCCGCCAGGATTTCGCCAAGATGAGCGAGATCCAGTACGGCCTGCTGCCCAACCTGGAAAAGCAGCTGCAGGCCGCGCAGGAAATGGAGCGCAAGGACTTCAAGCTGGTGCAGGACAAGGTGACCGACGAGGAAATTGCCGAGGTCGTCTCGCGTTGGACCGGCATCCCGGTCAGCAAGATGCTGGAAGGCGAGCGCGACAAGCTGCTGCGCATGGAAGACATGCTGCACAACCGCGTGGTTGGCCAGGAAGAAGCGATCCGCGTGGTCTCCGACGCGGTGCGGCGCTCGCGCGCCGGCCTGTCGGACCCGAATCGTCCGAGTGGCTCGTTCCTGTTCCTGGGCCCGACCGGCGTCGGCAAGACCGAGCTGACCAAGGCGCTGGCCGACTTCCTGTTCGACTCGCCCGACGCGATGGTGCGCATCGACATGAGTGAGTTCATGGAGAAGCACAGCGTGTCGCGCCTGATCGGTGCACCCCCGGGCTATGTGGGCTACGAGGAAGGTGGCTACCTGACCGAGGCGGTGCGTCGTCGCCCCTACAGCGTGATCCTGCTGGACGAAGTGGAGAAGGCGCATCCGGATGTGTTCAACATCCTGCTGCAGGTACTGGATGACGGTCGTCTGACCGACGGCCAAGGCCGCACCGTGGACTTCCGCAACACCGTCATCGTGATGACCTCGAACCTGGGCTCGCACCAGATCCAGGACATGAGCGGCGACGACAGCCCGGAAGCCTATATGCAGATGAAGGCGGCGGTGATGGGCGTGGTGCAGGCGCACTTCCGTCCGGAGTTCATCAACCGCCTGGACGACATCGTGGTGTTCCATCCGCTGGACAAGCAGCAGATCAAGCAGATCGCGCGCATCCAGATGCGTGGCCTGGAGCGGCGCCTGGCCGAGCGTGGCTTGAAGCTGGCGGTCTCCGATGCAGCGTTCGACCTGCTCGGCAACGTCGGTTTCGATCCGGTGTACGGCGCACGTCCGCTGAAGCGTGCGATCCAGGCGCAGCTGGAGAACCCGCTGGCGCAGAAGATCCTCTCGGGGGAGTTCGTCAACGGCGATACCATCGAGGTCGGCAACGACGGCGGCCACCTGGTGTTTGCCAAGGCGTGATGCGGTTGCGTTCGTCCCCGTCTACGGGCGGGGACGAATCTGTCGGTAGCGCCCGTCCTCGCCGACTCCTTTGCTGCGGGTGTCGACGTTGGCGCAAAGCTGTTCCTTTCCGCACAGCACCACGTCGGCGCGGTTGTAGGCACGCAGCAGTGCGGCCTCGATCTGGTTGCGCTCGATCTCCGCGCGATATTGACCGCCCAGCCACGCGGCACCCCCGAGAAGGATCGCCACGGCAGTTACGGCCGTGGCCACGCTCTTCCAGACGACGCCGCGCGACGCGAGCTGCAAGCGCTTGACTTCCGCAGCCAGTGCTTCGGTGCTGCGGCCCACACCCTTGGCCGATGCCGCCAGTTGCTGCTCATAGGCGCTCACCGGCGCGAGCAACGCCTGTTTGACGGCCGTTGTGCTGTCCCGGCTCACCCCAGCCACGGCAGCATCGGCGCTGGCTTTGAACTGCGCGGGCAGTGATTGTGCAAGCCCATTCAACGCAGCCGACAGCTGCGATTGCTGCTGGGCCATGTCCGTGCACATCCGCTGGTAGCGCTCCATCAGCAAGGCGGTCTTGCTGATCAGATCTTCCAGTTCGCGTTCATCCA
>DKPB01000022.1:933-16532 GCA_002471015.1 Stenotrophomonas sp. UBA7346 | reverse complement strand
CGGCCCGCTGGCCAACGGCGCCACCTCGGTGATGTTCGAGGGCGTGCCGAACTACCCGAACACCTCGCGCTTCTGGGAGGTGATCGACAAGCACCAGGTCACCATCTTCTACACCGCGCCCACCGCCATCCGTGCGCTGATGCGCGAAGGCGAGGAGCCGGTCAAGCGCACCTCGCGCAGGAGCCTGCGCCTGCTCGGCAGCGTGGGTGAGCCGATCAATCCGGAAGCCTGGCGCTGGTACTACGACGTGGTCGGCGATGCTCGCTGCCCGATCGTCGATACCTGGTGGCAGACCGAAACCGGCGGCATCCTGATTTCGCCGCTGCCGGGCGCCGTCGACCTGAAGCCGGGCTCGGCCACGCTGCCGTTCTTCGGCGTGCAGCCGGCCCTGGTCAGCGCCGATGGCGAGCCGCTGGAAGGCGCCACCGAAGGCAACCTGATCATCCGCGACTCGTGGCCGGGCCAGATGCGCACCGTCTACGGTGACCACCAGCGTTTCATCGACACCTATTTCCGTACCTACCCGGGCAGCTACTTCACCGGTGACGGTTGCCGCCGCGATGAGGACGGCTATTACTGGATCACCGGCCGCGTCGATGACGTGATCAACGTCTCCGGCCACCGCATCGGCACCGCCGAAGTGGAAAGCGCGCTGGTCTCGCACCCGAAGGTGGCCGAGGCGGCCGTGGTCGGCTTCCCGCACGAGATCAAGGGCCAGGGCATCTACGCCTACGTCACCCTGATCGCCGGCGAAGCGCAGACCGACGAGCTGCTCAAGGAACTGGTGACCTGGGTACGCAAGGAAATCGGCCCGATCGCCGCACCGGACCACCTGCAGTGGGCGCCAGGCCTGCCCAAGACCCGTTCGGGCAAGATCATGCGCCGCATCCTGCGCAAGATCGCCGAGAACGCGCCGGACCAGCTCGGTGACACCTCCACGCTGGCCGATCCGTCGGTGGTGGCGTCGCTGGTGGAAGAGCGCAAGGTCCGCTGAAGAAGCAGGAGCCAGGAGTGAGTGATGAGGAGTGAGGAGTGAGTCGCGGCAACAGCAAATGCAGCCGCTGCGTTCACTCCTCCTTCCACACCGATGATCAACTGTCCTGTTGCGGGCAACAGCGGTAGCATCGAAGCAGCAAGCCCTCACTCCTCACTCCTCACTCCTCATCACTCACTACTCGCCCCATGCCTACCCTGCTCATTGCCGACGACCATCCGCTGTTCCGCGAAGCCCTGAAGGGCGCGGTGCAACGCGTCATTCCCGGCGTGCAGCTGATGGAGGCCGACAGCGTCGAAGCGCTGTACGCACTGGCCGAGCAACACCCCGACGCCGACCTGGTGCTGATGGACCTGAACATGCCGGGCGCACAAGGCTTCAACGCGCTGGTGCACCTGCGTTCGCTGCACCCGCAGCTGCCCATCGTGGTGGTGTCCGCACGCGAGGAGCCGACGGTGATGCGCCGCGCCCTCGATCACGGGGCATTCGGTTTCATCCCCAAATCCGCCGACTCCGACACCATCGGCCATGCCCTGGGCACCATCCTCGATGGTGAGCGCTGGGCTCCGGCCGAGGCGCACAACGTGCCGCCTACCCCGAACGAGGAACGCGAAGTTGGCCAGCGCCTGCGCGAGCTGACCCCGCAGCAGTTCCGCGTGCTGCAGATGCTGGGCGCAGGCCGCCTGAACAAGCAGATCGCCTACGACCTGGGCGTGTCCGAAGCCACCATCAAGGCCCACGTCACCGCCATCCTGCGCAAACTGGGTGTCACCAACCGCACCCAGGCGGTGCTGATGGCCGGCAAGCTCGCCATCGACGACGACGCCATCGTGTTGCCGCCGGAAGAAGACTGAGTTGCTGCCGGCGCTTGCCTGCGGTTGAGCGCTGAGAACTCTCCTTCCCCAACCCTTGCCTGCGTACTGCGCAGCGGCCCCTGCGCGTTGCGCAAGGGAGGTAGCTGTGGCCCCTCCCCTTTGGCGCAGCCAAGGGGGAGGCTGGGAGGGGGTAGCTTTGGCTGTTGCGTTGACGCGCTGACTGGCTTGCCTGCGAACAGCACCCCTCCCCAACCCTCCCCTTCGCTATGCGAAAGGGAGGGCGCTGTAGCCCCTCCCCTTTGCCGCAGCCAAGGGGAGGCTGCGAGGGGGTAGCTTTGGCTGTTGCGTTGACGCGTTGACTGGCTTGCCCGCGAAAGGAGTTGCAGCTCACGCCGAACGCTGCAGCACCGGCTCCGCTGCAGTCACCGCATCCAGCACGAACACTTCCGCCGCCGTTGCCAGTTCCTGGGTCTGCTCGTGCATCGCCAGCGCTGCCAGCGAGGAGGCGCGTGCGACCTCGCCACTCTGGCGGGTGCCTTCACCGATACGCCGCAACAGGCGCTCTACGTCATCCACTGCACTGACCTGCCGTGCCGAGCCCGCATCGATCCGTTCCAGCGCGCTGGCCACCTGTGCCACCCGGCTACCGATGTCCTGCATTGCCACACCGCTGCTGTCGGCCAGCCGCGCGCCTTCTTCCACCTGCCGCAGCGATGCATCGATCAGGCCGCGGATCTGCTTGGACGCCTCGGCGGAGCGCTGCGCCAACTGGCGCACTTCGCTGGCCACCACCGCAAAGCCACGCCCGTGGCTGCCGGCCCGCGCGGCCTCCACCGCGGCGTTCAGCGCCAGCAGGCTGGTCTGGAACGACAGGCTGTCGACGGTGGCGACGATATCGCGGATATGCCGCGAGGAGGCGCGCAGTTGTTCCATGCCGCTGATCGCTGCCGCCGTTGCCTGGCGGCCACGCTCGGCCGCGTCACTGGCCTGTGCCGACACCTGCGCGCTCTCGCGTGCACTGTCGGCGTTATCGCGCGCTTCACCGGCCACCGAGCGCACCCGCTGCAAGGCCTCGTGTACGTCGCCTACCTGCTGCTCCACGCGCCCGGACAGATCGGCAGTGCCGCTGGCCATCTCGCCCACCGCCGCCTGCACGCTGCCCGCCGATTGCTGGATGCGGGCGACGATGCCGCCCACCTGCTGCATGGCGTCCTGCAGCCCGTGGCGCAGGCGCGCGTAGATACCCTGGCCGTCATCTCGCATGCGTGCACTCAGGTCGCCGTGGGCAAAGTGGCCGATCACCCGCGTCGCATCTCCCACCTGTGCCTGCACGCTGTCCAGCAGCGCATTGATACGCTCGCCCAGCTGCAGCACGAAGCCCTGTTTGTCGGCCAGTACGATGCGCCCCTGCAGGTCACCGGCAGCCGCCGCCGCAACCACCGCCGCCACTTCATTGACGATCACCCGCTCAAGCCGGCGGTCCTGCCATTCCATCACCAGTCCCAGCACGCGCTCGGCTTCCAGCACCGGGCTGGCCCGCAGCAGGAAGCCGCTGTTGCCCAGCTCCACCTCCGCATCCATCGCCACACTCTGCGCGAAGGCAGCCCGCATGAGTGCGGCAACTGCCGGGCCGAGTTCGGCCACCTCGCTGTCCACCTCGACCGTCTGCTCGATCCCGGCCAGGGTGAATGCCTGCTGCAGCGCCGGATTGGCATAGACCACGCGGCCCTCGGCATCGGTCACCAGCACCGCGGCACTGGCCACGTCCAGCGCCTGCCGCACGCGCTGATTAGCCTGGGCAGCCTGGCGTTCACCGGCAATGCGCTCACGCAGGCTGGACTGCATCTGCATCAACGCCACCGCCAGCCGCCCAATCTCGTCATGCGCGTTGCGCACCACCAGCCGGCCGTCCAGGTCATCGTCGGCAATGGCACGGGCGAATGCCGCTGCATCGGCCAGTGGCCGCTCCACCGCGCGCAACAGCAACAACAACAGACTGACCAGCAACAAGCCCACCACCAGCACGGTGGCAGCGAAGGCGGCATCCATCCAACGCCGCGCGGCGGCCTGTTCGTCGCGTTGCCTGGCCAGGCTGGCGCGTTGTGCCTGTTGCAGGCGGGTCAGCACCGGCAGGGCCTTGGCCGCCAGGTCGTCCATCGCCTGGGTTTCGCTGTCGGCACCGTAGCGCGCAGCGGCATAGGACAGGAATGCCTCCTGGTAGCGCTGCATCGCATCGCGTACCTGCTGCTTGCTGCCGTCCGGCATGCGCGCGACCTGCAGCAGCAGCTCGAAAGGCATCACCTGCGCACTCAGTTCATCGGCGTATTTCTGTTCGCGGCGCAGGATGAAGTCCTTCTCGTAGCGGCGCATGGTCAGCATTGACACCTGCAATGCCGCATCGGGATGTTCACCGATCAGGTTCTCCACTTGATGCACGGCATTGCGCAGCTGGCCCTGCATGCCGCTGTCGGCATCGTGGCCCAGCTCGGTGATGCGCTGGTCCAGCGCCTGCCCGGACTGGACATATTCCAGCAGCGGCGTGCGCAATGCCGGCTCCCAATGCGCGCCCTGCTTGTCGGCCGCCAGCAGTGTCTGCAGGCGCGCGTTGGCGGCCACAAACGCCTGCCCGGCGGTGGCCGAGAATGACATGGCATACTCGGCCTGGGCGCGGCGCGCCTCGGCAAACGCGGCCACCAGTGCTTCTAGCTGCGCCGCATCCTGCTGGTAACGCTGCAGGCGCTGGTCGGCGCCGCGCATGCCAACACTGAGCCAGGCGTAGGCCGAACCGATGACGAGCAGGCCGACCACCAGCGCCAGCAGGCTCAGGCGCAATTTCTGGGCAATACCAAGGGGGAACTTCATGCCGCACTCCGGGCGTAGAGATGCCTCGAAATCGGCCGTATATCGGGTTTCTTGAGGGCGGATTTGTAGGAAATTTCCGCGCCATACCACTCCGGCGCGCGTATCAGGCCATGCCTTCATGACAATGATGTTTCAGGCCCGCAGCTGAGCCGGGATGCCGGGGTACGCTGGCCAATACTGGGGGCATGCTAGAATCCGCGCTCCCTTGGGGAGTAGCCTGCTTCCAGCAATGGAAGCGTCCACGTCAACATACTCGGCCAGTGCGCCGTGGCGTGGACAGCCAGACCCGGTTGGCGAGACCAGCGGCATGCGTGCGCAACGACGGTTGGGCGCGACGCATGCCGTTTGCGTCCGCCCGACCCGGTAACTGCAATGTCCCCCTTGTCCATTCTTCTCGTCGGTTTCGCCATGTCCACCGATGCCTTTGCCGCAGCGGTGGGCAAGGGTGCGGCCATGCGCAAGCCACGTCTTTCCGATGCGCTGCGCGCAGGCCTGATCTTCGGCGTGATCGAGGCCATCACCCCCATCATCGGCTGGCTGGCCGGGCGTGCAGCCTCGCAGTACGTGCAGGCTTTCGACCACTGGATCGCCTTTGGCCTGCTTGGCATCCTCGGCGTGCACATGATCGTGGCCGGGCTGAAGCCGGAAGAAGATGCGGGCGGCGAGGACGACGCCAGTGGTGAACAGCACAAGAGTTTCTGGACCCTGGCCGCCACCGGCTTTGCCACCAGCATCGACGCGATGGCGATCGGTGTGGGCCTGGCCTTCCTGGACGTGCATATCGGCGTGGTGGCCTTGGTGATCGGCCTGTGCACGATGACCATGGTGACCCTGGGCATCATGCTGGGCCGCGTACTGGGCCACCTGGCCGGCAAGCGCGCCGAAATCATTGGCGGCGCGATCCTGATCATCATCGGCTGCACCATTCTGTACGAACATCTGCACGCTGCGGCATCGGCGGCAGGAGCGGCGTAAACCGCGAGGGCCTTGCCATGGCGGCATCATGCTGCGCGCGCCCTCACGTCATTGGTATCGGCAATGCTCTTGCCGAGCATGGCTCGGCACTACCGCTGTTGCCCCCTCCCTTTCGCACAGCGAAGGGGAGGGCTGGGGAGGGGTGAGCCTTTTTGTTGGCCAAGTCCCTGCCGAGCATGGCTCGGCACTACCGCTGTTGCTCCCTCCCTTTCGCGCAGCGAAGGGGAGAACTGGGGAGGGGCTTGCCCTTTTGCCGGGCAAGCCCCTGCCGAGCATGGCTCGGTACTACCGGTGCGTTGTCAGCGCCGGCGCGGGTCGTTCAGCGCGGTCAGGAAGGCACGCAGTGAGGCCGGCTTCACCGGCTTGGTCAGTACCCGGTAGCCGCGTTCGCGCGCCAGCCGCTTGAGCTCGTCGCGGCCATCGGCGGTAAGCAAGGCACCGGGCAGTGGCCGCCCTGCGGCTTCGCGCAAGGCGACCAGGGTGTCCAGCCCGTCCAGGCGGTCATGCAGGTGGTAATCCACCAGCATCACGTCCGGCTGCTCGGCAAGCTTTTCCAGCGCCATGTCCACGGTGCTGGCTGCAATCACCTCCACCTTCCAGCGGCCCAACAGGGCACGCATGCCGTCGAGGATCTCCTGGTCGTTGTCCACGCACAGCACGCGCATGCCGGCCAGGGAATCATCACCGCCAAACGCCGTGGGCTGGCGCTGCAGCGGCGGCGGCTGGGCGGGCGTGGGCACACGCGGCAAAGTGATGGAGAACATGCTGCCGTGGCCGGGCTGGCTGCGTGCGTTCAGGCCGTGATCGAGCAGGCGCGAGATGCGCTGGCAGATCGACAAGCCCAGGCCCAGGCCCTGCTCGCCCCAGTCGAAGGGCTGCTGGTAGCGATGGAACTCGTTGAAGATCTGTTGCATGTGGTGCTCGGGAATACCGGGGCCGGTATCCCATACCTGCAGCTCCACCTGCTCACCGCGCACGCGCAAGGCCAGCACGATGCGCCCATTGCGGGTGTAGCGCAGTGCATTGGCCATGAAGTTCTGCAGTACGCGCCGCAGCAGCCGACGATCACTGCGTACCCAGGCGCTGCGTGCGAACACATGCAGACGCAGGCCACGGCCGGCCGCGACCGGGGTGTACTGCGCGGCCAGTTCACGTACCAGCACGCTGGCGTCGAAATCGGTGATGGTCGGGCGCAGGCCGCCGGCATCCAGCCGCGACACATCCAGCAGGCCGTCCAGCAGCTCTTCGGCCGCACGCAACGAGGCATCGACGCGCTCGGCCAGATGCCGCTGCTCGTCGGTCTCCGGCAGGCTGTCGCGCAACGCCGATGCAAACAGGCGTGCCGCGTTCAACGGCTGCAGCACGTCGTGACTGATCGCGGCCAGGAAGCGCGTCTTCGATTGCTGCGCCGCTTCGGCAGCCTGCGAGCGCTCGGTGACACGCTGCTCCAGCGTTTCGTTGGCTTCCAGCAGCGCCTGCTCGACGTTCTTGAAATCGGTGATGTCGTTGTAGCTGGTGACGTAACCACCACCGGGCAGCGCCTGCCCGCGCAGCTCGATCACCTTGCCGTCGGCACCGGTGCGCTCGAACACATGCGGTGAACCGGCGCGCATATAGCCGATGCGGCGGTTGATCTGCACTTCGATGTCACCCGAGCCCAGCTCACCGCGTTCGGCGTTATAGCGGATCAGGTCGGCAACCGGACGACCGACGTAGAGCATGCCGTCCGGGTAACCGAACATCTGCTGGTAGCGCCGGTTCCATGCGGTCAGGCGCATTTCCGGATCCACCACGCTGACGCCGGCGCTGATGTTTTCCAGTGTGGTGGACAGGATCTCGCGGTTGAAGCGCAGTTCCTGGCCGGCTTCGTCCAGCACCGCCACCACTTCGCCCAGGTCCATGCCCGAACCACGCAGCAGGCTGGTCAGCAACAGGCGCGCCGACGCCGCACCGATGGACGCAGCCAACAGGCGTTCGGTGAACTGCACCCAGATGCGGTCAGCCGCAGCGGCCGGCTGGAACTCGCGGTCCAACAGTTGTGCCTGCTCGCCAAACGCACGACGGGCGCGGTTGTCGCCAATCACGCGGGTGGCCAGCGCCAGCAGGTCGCGCACCTTGACGTGGGCCGGCCAGTCACCGGCCACCACTGGGCGCTTGGCGTAAGGGTCCAGAAACGGTGCCGCGCGCAACCGCTCGGCCACGTCCGGGCGCGAGCGCACCGACACCAGCAGCATGGTCACGGTATTGAGCAGCAGCGACCAGAAGGTGCCGTGGGTAAGCGGATCCCAACCGGTGATGCCGAACAGTTGCTGGGGCCGCAACCAGCCAATGCCGAACGGGCCGTGGGCCAACAGCGTTGCATCCAGCCAGCCACCGTGGCTCAGCGCCGGCACCAGCAGGGTATAGGCCCAGACCAGGAAGCCGACCACCATGCCGGTTTCCACGCCGCGCCGGCTGGCACCGCGCCAGTACAGGCCGCCCAGCAGGCCGGGCGCGAACTGCGCCACGGCGGCGAAGGCCATCAGGCCGTAGGCGGCCAACATGGTGTCGTTGTTGCTGCCGCGGTAGTAACCGTAAGCCACCAGCGCCAGCAGCAGGATCGCCAGACGGCGGATCCACAGCACCCGCGAAGCGACATTGGCCGCTTCGCGGTGGTCGCCACTGCGGCGCAGCAGCAGCGGCATCACCAGGTCGTTGCTGATCATCGTGGCCAGCGCAATCGAAGACACGATGACCATGCCGGTGGCGGCGGAGAAGCCGCCCACATAGGCCACCAGCGCCAGTGCGGTGCTGCCACCTGCCATCGGCAGCGCCAGCACCAGGGTGTCATCCGACGCCAGCCCGGTACCGAACATCGCCGCGCCAGCAGTGGCGATGGGCACGATCATCAGCGAGATCAGGATCAGGTAGCCGCCAAACATCCAGCGGGCGCGGCGCACGTCACCGGCATTGCCGCATTCCACCACCGCCACGTGGAACTGGCGTGGCAGGCAGATCAGCGCCAGGAAGCTGAGCAGGGTCTGCGAGACAAAGCCCACAGGCGGCATGCCCTCGAACAGGGTGCGCGCCGAGGCCACCACCGATTCGCCGCGGTCGGTGAGCCAGATATAGGCAAACACGCCTACCGCCACCATCGCCACCAGCTTGATCATCGACTCCACGGCGATGGCCAGCATCATGCCGTAATGGTGGTCGGTGGCATCCACCTGGCGGGTGCCGAACAGGATGGCGAACAAGGCCATCAGCAACGCCACGTACAGCGCCGGATCAGTAAGGAAGCCCTTGCCGGCGGCATCGCCGCTGAGCACCTGCAGGCTCATCGCCACGGCCTTGTACTGCAGTGCCAGGTAGGGCACCACGCCGATCAGCGCGATCAACGCCACCAATGCCGCCAAGCGCCGCGAGCGGCCGAAGCGCGAGGAGATGAAGTCTGCGATGGACACCACGTTCTCGCTGCGGGCGATCAGCGCCAGCCGCTCGATGATGCGCCAGCCGAAGATCAGCAGCAGCAGCGGGCCAAGATAGATAGGCAGGTAGCCGATGCCATAACGCACCGCCGAGCCGACCGCGCCGTAGAAGGTCCAGGACGAGCAATAGACCGCCAGCGCCAGGCTGTAGACCACCGGCCGCAGCCAGGGGCGGTCCGGGTACAGCGGCCGACGGTCGCCCCACCACGCCACGCCGAACAGCAGCGCGGCATAGCCGAGTGAGACCAGGAGCAGGATCCAGCTGGAGACCAAGGGTGTTTCCCGTGCGACTTAGCCGGGCCAGTGTAGCCATTCTCTCGGCGGCTACGCTCGAGCCAACAAGGGCGACCCTCGCCAACAGCAGAACGCCCCGGTTTCCCGGGGCGTTCACTTGGTACGGGCGATGGTGCTCAGTAATAGCCGGTCATATTGATGAACCAGCCTTTGTTATCGAGCCTCAGGTGGGTCAGGTCATCACTGAAGTCAGTGAAGTTGTAACCGACACCCAGCTTGAAGTTGCGCCCGACCTGGCGGTCCACGCCCACCAGCCAACCCTGCTTGCGGCCGCCATCCTTGACGTCCAGCACACGGTACTCGGCCAGTCCGTCCCACTTCGCGATCAAATGGTAGCGCAGCTGTGTGGCGGCGAAATCGGCGCGGCTGTCCAGCCAGGCCCCTTCGCCACGTCCCATACGGTAGTCGCCGCGACGCGAGGCCAGCTTTCCAGCCATCTCCCAGCGCGGTGCCAGCTGCCAGATGCCTTCGAACGACAGCACATGCGAGCGCTGGTCATCGGAAGCACCCTCCACCTGGCCGGGTGACGCAAGGTCATACAGATAGGTGTACTTGCCAAATGCCGCCCAGCGGGAACTGTCATGCGGGCGGTAGGCAAACCCGGCGTTGACCTCGGCCAGACGAGCGCCGTCCTGTGCGTTCAGGCTGTCGGATGTATCCGCATAATTGGCACGCAAGGCCAAGCGCCAGTCCTCATTGACCTTGTAGAACAGGCGGTTGGTGGTGACCCACTGTTCACGCCGTTCGGCACCGCTGTCGCGGCGGTACTCCAGCTTGCTCGACCAATCCGTGCGCTCGTCGGTGCGGCCACCGTTGACACTGTAGGCACGGCGGGTCACACCACCATTGCTGGTATCAAGCTCACCTTCCTGCAGCGTGAACCCCAGCCGCCAACCTTCCCCTGGATAGAAATCCATGCCGAAGGTATGCGCCAGGCCGGCAGCGTCATAACCCGGGTCTTTCAAGTACTGGCTTTCGTTGTAGACGTTGACCTGGTTGGACAGGCGCCAACGTTGGCCCACGGTCCAACCCGCTGCCTGCTTGTTGTTGAACAGCGGGTCGGCTTCCGTGCTGTCGGTACTGTAACGGTAGTTGCCGTAGATGCTGTGGTCTTCGGCCAGCCAGTACTCGGCATTGACCTCGGTGGCATGGCCACGGCTGCCGTCGCTGTAGGCAGCACCCACGCTGGAGCGGTTACCAAACTGGTATTTGCTGCCCACGGTGTACAGATCATTGTCCGCATAGCGGCCGTGATCGTCGTCCACCGTGTACTGGGCGATGCCGTAGATCTCCAGCAGGCTGGTGACCTTGCGCGTATAGCTCAAGGCCGCAAGTACCGGCTCCACCGTTTCCGAACCGCGCTGCTCGCTGTTGCGACGCAGCTCGGCGATCCACTGGTTGCGATCATCCGGGCGCCAATCGGCCGTCAGCTGCTGCTGTTCAAGCACCGCACCATCACGGTCCGCATGGCTGTACTGCCCGTACAGGCTGAAGTTCTGGCTCAGGTAACCCTGGAACTCGGCACCATACTCACGGATGGCGGCCCCGGCGGTGGTGGAATGGGTGATGGAGAAGCCGGGCTCCACATCCCGCCACCAGCCGCCCACATTCCAATCGCTACGGGTCCAGCCCAGCTCCTGGAAATTGGCACGTGCTTCCACCGCGCGCGCATCACCGCTGCGCGCCGTCGCCGACGGGCGCTTCTCGATGAAGCTGAAACCACCGTTGTCCGAGTAGAAGATCGGAGCGGCCACGGACTCGCTGTGTGACTGCTCGAACTTCACGTAGGTACCGCGACCGACCTGCACCGTCACGTCCACGCCGGTCAGCGTGTAATCGTCACCTGCACGTGCCTCATCGACATAGGTGCCACCCACCGCGACGTGGTTGCCAAACCAGTGCTTGCCGCGCAGGCCGATACTGGTGTCATCCGTGTCGAAACCGGCTGGAATGTACTCGTAGTCCACCTTCAACAGCTGTTCGTAGCCATCGAGCGGGGTGTCGCGGGTGATGGACGGCAGGTTCTCGCGGGTGATCTGTGCCAACGGCCGGGTGAGGATGATCCGGCCCTGCAGTTCGTCGATCTCGTAGTCAGCACCACGCTGGAGCTGCGTGCTGGCCAGTGTGCGCCCGGTCTTGGGATCGCGCACGTCCAGGGTCACATAGTCCGAGCCCGGCAGTACGTCCGTCTGCCGCAGGTAGTACAGGCTGCCGCCGGTGCCCAGGAATTCACTGTGTCCAGCCGCCGACTGCGCCTGCGACGCAAACAGCTTGAGCGTACTGCCGGCGTCACCCAGTTCGGTGGCACGACGCGCACGCCAGCTCAGTGCTGCGCCATACAGCGAACGGTTGTACTGGCCGTACTCGGTGCCATTGAAGCCAGTGGAGAAATTTCCCCACAACGCCTGGTTCTGGTCCCAATCCGCACGGACATACAGCCGACCCTGGGTGTCAACGTCACGTACCGTGGTCGAATCGTCGCCATAGGTCGGGTAGTACATGTCCGGATCAAGACGGCGGAACACGTCCTGGGGGTCAGCATCAAGGAACCCGTTGAACAGGTGCTTGATCTCCCGGTCCTGCGTATCTGCCTGGGCCGTCAACAGGTACTTGCCCTTGAACTTCTGCTTCAGATAGAACGCCAGGCGGCCATCACTGATGAAGCCATCCTTGTCGCTCCCATCCTGCGCGCCCGGGGTCACGCTGCTGCCCACGCTGTTCTTCGACAGCGTGACATCGGCCATTGCCACGAGGAAGCGATGCGCACCGGTGACATCCACATCCAGCGTACGCTGGATGGGGGCGGCATTGGGTACCGCCACGCCCAGCGCAAACGCGTGATGTCCGATTGGCTGCAGGAACTCGGCGACGAACTTGCGCTCCATGTCCACCGGGAACGTTTCGCCGTTGATCGTCAGCTGCGCGTTGGCAGGTATATCGCGCCCATGGATACGCACCCGCGAGCCATAGATCGGGATGTTCTGCAGACGCAGTGCATTGCTGCCGTAGATCGCATCGCGCAACTGCGTGGCCTGCGCCTGTTCAAGCGAGGTCCCCACGCCGGTCTTGCGCTCCTGGCTTTCACGCGTCGCCTGCAGGTTGCGCGCATAGTCCTCAGGCGTCTGCAGCTGGATGCTCTGCGCATTGGTTTCGTCGAACTGGCCATCGGCACCGTAGGCGCGGGCGATATAGACCAGCGTGTCCCCGGCGCGCAGGTTCAGGCCCGCGGGCAGGGCGCCATCCCAGTTGGCGGTGCCCATGTTGGCTACTTCCACCGGAATGGTGGCCAACGGAGCAACGCGGTCACTGTCCGTGCCGCGATACACCAGCACTTCCATGCGTTGCATGAAAGCCGCGTAGTTGCTGTAAGCCTGGAACTGCACGGGCGCGGTGATGCGTCCCTCGAAGAACGGGGCTGTCTGTGAGGTCTGCACGTTGAGCAAGGCCTGGCCCAGCGTCGGGTCCTCTGTCACCCACACCACGCCACCGTTGGGCAGGTCCACCGAGAACGTTCCACTGACCTTCGCCCTGCCAGGCTGCCGCGGTGCCGCCAACACGTCGACACGGCGGTTCTCGCTCAGCTGTTGCGTGCCGCTGCCGGCCACCACGGGGTGCTCTGCACCGCGGGTATGCACCCGGAACAACAGACCCTTGTCATTGCTGCAGGTGTCCCCGCCACATTCGGTCTTGGCATCACCGTCACCTTCCGCGGCCGGTGCCACCACCGACTGGGCCAGCGACGGCGCCGCCGTCATCGAGAGCAGGCTGATGATGGCCAGATCCAGAAGTTTCATTGTCAGCTTCATGGCCGGTCCTCAGAGCTTGCCCATGCCGGTATCGGCATCGGGGTTATCGATAATTTCCACACGTACCTTGGCCCGTACCTCGGTGCTCAGCGCGGCGGCGATCTGTTCGTACACTGCCTTGGCACGGCGCAGACCAAGCGCGAGGTTGTAGCCGCTGCCGCCACGCAGGTCGGCACGGCCGACGATCGCCACCACACCGCCACCGCGCATTTCCAGCGACTCGGCGATGGCCGACAACACGCTGCGGTACTGCGGCTTGATCGTGGCGCGATCGGTATCGAACAGGACGTTGCCCAGTACCTCTGCGCTGTCCAGCTGCAGCAACGGCTCACCCACCTGGGTCAGCACCTGCACCTGGGTACGTTCCAGCAGGTCCGGTGCCAGCTGGGCCTGCAGGTGCTCACGCACCGCATAGCCGCGCGCCAACGCCAACGCCTCTGCATCCGCTTCGGCGGCAATGGTCAGGGTGCCGCCGTTGTAGTTGCGGATCTTGCCAACGATGGCCTCCAGCGCAGGACGGTGCTCGTCCGGAATCTGCGAACTTTCCGGCGCAAACAGCACTTCACCCAGCTCGACCGTTGCCAGCTGCTGACCACCGCCGATCTCGCCGGCCGGCATCTTCACACCAAAGTCGAAGCGCACCGGCACACCCGGGGTAACCCTGCGCACGCGCGGGTTCTCGGTCGTGAAGGTCGCCCCCTGTGGCAACGTTGCCGGATCCACCTTGAGGATGAAGTTGCGACCACGGGTCCATGCACCGCCATCCACACCTTCAAGGTGATAGCGACCCCATGAGTCCGTCTCCATCAACAGGCCTTCCACCGACGCCACGCGTACGCCCGGGATGCCGCGCTCATCAATGCCGTTGTTGCGGATGATGTAGTCCACGGTCAAGCCTTCCGCATCCTGGCCATACCTGCGCTCCACCTGCAGGGCCTCGGCGCTCATGCCGCGGGCAACGTCACCGCTTTGTTCCACCGTGGTGGTGCCATCGGCACGCATCCGCAGCGTGCTGCCATTGCGTGTGGTCAGCACCAGATCATCGGTGAAGTCGGCAGCCGTCAAACGCTGGCGGATCACCACCTGGTTGCGCTGTACCGGGTCTGCCTCGGATTGGCGACCCGCGATCCTGCCCACGTCGACACCATGCAGCATCGGCGAACTGTGGTCGGCCAAGGGTTGCGGACCCGCGCCACGGTCAATCGTGGTCGAGTTGGCGACGTAAGCCGAAGCAGCAAAGCCGCCCTGGATGTGCACGCCAAGCGCAGTGGCCGACGCCTGCCAGCCATCTGCATTGCGGTCGTCGAACACGGTGCCCAGAACCAGACTGTCATCCAGCAGCGGGTCACCTGCCAGTTCCACATCGGCCGAGGCCTGATTGGAGATGGCGCTACCCGTTGCGTCCAGTGCCACGACACGGTTGGTATGCACCCCCTTGCCGGTGCCAGCACCAACGCGCAGGAAGTAGGTCACCGTGGCGTGCCCACCAGCCGCGATATCCAGCCCACCGATACGCAGCGGGCTGATACCCACGATGCTGCCGGTGTTGTCGTCGTCACTGACGACCAGGGAACCATCCACATAGCTGAAGCCGACCGGCAGCGTGTCCACCAGCGTGGCGGCCCGCACCGGTACTTCACCGGTGTTGTCGGCCCGGATCGTGTATCGCACCAGGTCACCGATGTTGACCGACGACTTGCCGGCGGTCTTGCTCAGTCGCAACTGACCCGGCGGTGTCGCCAGTACCGGCGTGGTCACCGTCGCCTGCGCCTGCGGCGGCGTGATGCTGCCTGGCGGAGTTGCGGTGGCGGTGGCGGTATTGACCACCTCCTGCGCCTCGGCGTCCTGTTCGGTGATGCGGTAGGTGTTGTTGTTGGCCGCACAGGCCACGTTGCTGGCGCCCACCGGCAGGGTGGGCACAACGCAGACGAGATCCGGAAGCTTGGCATCGCTGACCACCACATCACGCAGCTGCACCGTACCGGTGTTGCTGACCAGGAAGGTGTAGGTGATCAGGTCGCCGGCATCACCGGTGATGCCATCACCATTGGTATCGGCAACGCTCGCCTGCTTGACCAGGCTGAAGCCGCTCACCGGTGCAACCGGCGCCGGCGTTTCCACCGGCGGCGATACCGCGGTTGGCGGCACGATCGCACCCGGTGGCACGGCCGATGCCGTCGCCACGTTGATCACCTTGCCCACGGCCTCGTCCGCGGCAGTGATTACATAGGTGTTGTTGCGCGGGGCGCAGGCCACATTGCTGGCACCCACCGGCAAACTGGCCACGACACACACCAGCGTGGGCAGCTTGGCATCGCTGACCACCACATTGTTCAGTGCCACCGAACCGGTGTTGCTGACGGCAAAGGTGTAGGTGATCACGTCA
>DKPB01000022.1:0-746 GCA_002471015.1 Stenotrophomonas sp. UBA7346 | reverse complement strand
TCACGTCACCGGCATCGCCCAACAGGGTATTGCCATTGGTGTCGGCCACGCTGGCCCGCTTGTCCAGCGTGAAGCTGGCAACTGGGCTCACCGGAGTGGGTGTTTCCACCGGCGGGGTAGCTGCGGTAGGCGGCGTGATCGCACCGGGCGGTACCGCCGTGGCGATGGCCGCGTTGACCACCCTGCCAGCAGCAACGTCCGCGGGCGAAACGACATACGTGTTGTTGCCCGGGACGCAGGCAACATTGGTGGCGCCCACCGGCAGATGCGCAATGGTGCACACCAGATTGGGCAGCTTGCTGTCACTCACCTTGACATTGCTCAGCGCTACCGAGCCGGTATTGCTGACATCAAAGGTGTAGGTAATCACGTCACCGGCATCACCCAGCACCGTATTGCCATTGGTGTCGGCCACACTGGCGTGCTTGGCCAGGGTGAATCCAGCTTCCGGACTCGGCAGCGTCGGCGTGTCGACCGGCGGCGAGCTTGCCGTCGGCGGGGTCATGCTACCCGGCGGGATGGCAGAGGCGGAGGCAATGTTGGTGACCTTGCCCGCAGCCACATCGGCAGCCGTGATGCTGTAGGTGTTGTTGCTCGGCACACATGCGACGTTACGCGCCCCAACCGGCAAGCTGGCCACGACGCACACCAGATTGGGCAGCATGCTGTCACGCAGGCGTACGTTCTGCAGCTCGACCGTACCGGTATTGCTGACGTCGAAGGTGTAGGTGATCACGTCACCGGCA
>DKPB01000065.1 GCA_002471015.1 Stenotrophomonas sp. UBA7346 | reverse complement strand
CCAAAGGGGAGGGGCTACAGCTCCCTCCCTTGCGCATCGCGCAGGGGAGGGTTGGGGAGGGGTGCTCTTCGCAGGAACGTCATCCACGAGCCCAAGCAACAGCCAAAGCCACCCCCTCCCAACCTCCCCCTTGGCTACACCAAAGGGGAGGGGCAAAAACAGTTCATTCCTCGCCGATAATCCACCCAGCAATCGACGCAGGAAGATCCGATGTCACAGCAGGAAAGCTGTCGTGTTCTGGTGTTGGGCGGTTACGGTCATTTTGGCGCGCGCATCGTGCGCGCACTTGCGATCACGCCGGGTATCAAAGTCATAGCCGCTGGCCGCAATCCAGCGCAGGCCGCAGCCAATCTGCCCGGTGTGGATCTGGCGACCATCGAGCTGTGCCGGCTGGATACCGCCGCCGCTGATTTCCAAGCACAGCTGGCGGATACGCGAGCGGCCTTGGTCATCCATACCGCGGGGCCGTTCCAAGGCCAGGGCTACGATGTGGCACAGGCCTGCCTGCGTGCGGGCATGCACTACATCGATCTGGCCGACGGCCGTGACTTCGTTGCCGAGTTTCCGCAGCGGTTGCAGGCCTTGGCCGAACAGACGCAACGCAGTGCCATCAGCGGCGCCAGCACCTTGCCGGCGCTCTCCAGCGCGGTGGTGGATGCACTCGCTCCGCAGTTCGATCAACTGCACAGTATCGACATGGTTATCGCACCCGCGCAGGCCACGCCACTGGGCATGGCTACGGTGCGTGCGGTGCTTTCGTATTGCGGCAAACCGTTCGAGTGCTGGCTGGATGGCCGCTGGCAGACGGTGACCGGCTGGGCCGATCCGCAGCCGGTGCGCTTCGCCCGCATTGGTCCGCGCCTGGCGTCGCCCTGTGATGTGCCGGACCACACGCTGCTGGTGCAGCGTTATCCCGGCGTGGCGACCGTGCGCTTCCGCGCGGCGCTGGAGTTGCCGTTCCTGTCGCGCTCTCTGGCTGCGATGGCTTGGCTTCGGCGCATTGGCCTGCCATTGCCGATGGATGCGCTGGCCGGCGTATTTGCCCGGGCTGGTCGCTGGTTCGATCGCTTCGGTACCGATCTTGGCGGCATGCGCATCACCCTGCGTGGCCAACGCGATGGCCTGCAGCACACTGTGCATTGGGATCTCACTGCTCCAATGCTGCACGGTCCGGAGATTCCGACCTTCGCGGCCGTGCTGCTGGCACGCCGTTTCGCCCGCGGCGAAGGGCTGCCGACCGGGGCCCATGCCTGCATGGGCCTGCTGAGCCTGGCCGAGTTCGAGAGCGAGTTCGCGCGCTGGCAGATTGACAGCGCCGTCAGCTGAATCATTCAGCCCGGCAGCGGTCAGGGTGCCATCCGGGCTATTGACTACAAATGTAGGCGAATCTACCGTGACGACAAATGTAGTCACGGAGACGGCCATGCGCCGCAAGACCATCGGGGACCAGGAACTGGCCCTGCTGCAGTACATCGGAGAGAACGAACCCACCAGCGTTGGCGAGGTTGCCGCACGCTTTGGTGAGGCCCGCGGGCTGGCCCGCTCCACCGTGCTGACGATGATGGAGCGCCTGCGCAGCAAGGGCTACCTGCAGCGCGAGCAGGACGAGGGCGTGTACCGCTACCGCACCACCGCCGAGCAGCAGGAAGTGGTCAACGGCGCGGTCGGCAGCTTTGTCGAGAAGACCCTGCAGGGCTCGATCTCGCCCTTCGTGGCGTGGATGTCGGAGAAGGCCGAGGTCAGCGACAACGAACTGGCCGAACTGGAAGCGCTGGTCAGCAAGCTGCAGTCGCAGCGCCGGGAGGATTGAGCCATGTCGATGACGCTTGAGTTGTTGGGCAGCCGCTTGCTGGCGACCAGCGTGCAGACCGCATTGCTGGCAGGCCTGGTGTGGCTGCTATGCCGATATGTGCGGCGGCTGCCGGCCAGCACCCAGTGCGCGCTGTGGTGGCTGGTGGCACTGCAGGCGGTGGTGGGCGTGTTCTGGGCCTCGCCACTGGAGCTGCCCTTGTTGCCGGCCCTCGATGCGGCGCCAGTGGTGGCGCAGACCATGACCATGACCACGACGGCATCGGCAGCCGCCGCGCCGATCATCGTGATGCAACCACTGCCAGTGGACAGCGGTTGGTCGTGGAGCCTGGTGTTGATGGCGATGTGGGCTGCAGGCGTACTGGTGATGGCGCTGCGTACCATGCTGGCGTTGCGTGCCAGCCGCGTCCAGCTGCGTGCCGCGCAGCCCTGCCGCGACCACAAGCTCAATGCCGCGCTCGCATTGGCCGCCGATGCGCACGGCCTGCGCCGCGCACCGCGGCTGATGCTGAGCAATGCGATCGATTCGCCGCAGCTGATTGGCCCATGGCGTCCCGTGTTGCTGTTGCCGGCACGTGGCCTGCAGCGCATGGGTGACGACCAGTTGGATATGGCGCTGACCCACGAGCTGGTGCACCTGCAGCGCCACGACCTGTGGCTGGGCCTGGTGCCTGCGCTGGCCCAGCACCTGTTCTTCTTCAACCCGGTGGTGCATCTGGCCGCCCGCGAATACGCCATCGCCCGCGAGGCGGCGGTGGATGCCGCGGTGGTCGCCGGTGACCGGCACTGCCGCCAACACTATGGACGCCTGCTGTTGCAGCTGGGCGTTGCTCCCCGGCCCGGTGCTGGCTTGGCCAGCGCCTCGCCGACTTTCCTCAGCCTCAAGCGGAGATTGCTCATGTTGCAGGACACTTCGTCGTTCCCGCGCGCTGGTGCGGTACTGATTCTGGCCGCCGTCGCTCTGGTTGGTGTGGCACCGTTGCGGCTGGTGGCGATGCCGGCACCGCCTGCGCCCCCCGCGCCGCCGGCGCCTTTGGCCGCACCCGCTGCGCCGATGGCGCCCAGCGCACCCACCGCACCCACCGCACCGGCTGCAGGGTCGGTGTCGCGCACAGTGGTTGCCGCTGCTGCAGTACCCGCCGCACCGCCAGCACCACCGGCGTTGGTGGTGCCACCCGCACCGCCTGCGGCCCCGCCCGCACCCGCTGCACCACTCCGCACGCAAGGCGTGATCCACCTTTCCAGCAACCAGAACGCCGATGGTTATGTGCTGATCAGGGGCAACCACAACGTCATGAATGGCAGCGTTGCCGACCTGCGCGAAGCCAAGCAACTGGACGACGGCAAGGGCGTGCTGCTGGTACGCCGTGACGGCAAGCGCTATGTGGTGCGTGATGCGGCAACCTTGTCGCGCTTTGAGCGGTTGTACGCCGAAAGCGTGCGCCTGGGGGATGCGCAGGGCCGGCTGGGTGACCGGCAGGGAGCCTTGGGTGACCGCCAGGGGCAGATCGGCGAGCGCATGGGCGAGATCGGCGCACGGATTGGTGAGCTGGCGAATGAGCAGGCGCAGCTGGCATTGAGTTCGGGTGAACGTACCGCCGCACAACGCCGTGCGTCTGAAGAGGCACGGCGCAAGCTTGACCAGGCGCGTGAGGAAATGGACAACCCGGCAATGCGTGCGGAGATGGAAAGCCTGGCTGCGCAGCAGAGGGAACTGGGCAAGCAGCAGGCCGAGTTGGGCAGGCAGCAGGCAGCGGCCAGTGCCAGGGCCAATCGTGATGCGGAGCAGCTGATCCGCGAAGCGATCAGCAGTGGAATTGCGCAGCCGCTTGGTGGGTGATGTTTGAGGGTGGTGGTGCAGCTGCGAAGCAGAGCAAGAGCAGAGCAGAAGCACCCCTCCCCCAACCCTCCCCTGCGCTTCGCGCAAGGGAGGGGGCCAAGCTCTGCTCCCTCCCTTTGGCACAGCCAAGGGGAGGGTTGGGGAGGGGTAGGCTCTTGAAGTGAAGCGAGAAGAGCAACTGAAACTCAGCGCTCAGCCTCCAACGCCAACTCCGCCCGCTCATCTGCTTCCGCCTGCACCAGGCGCAGGAACAGCTGCGCCAGCGTCACCACGTCCTGATGGTTATGCTCACCAACACGGCGCAGGTTGCGCGCGCTGCCACCGCGCAGATAACTCAACCACGCCGCAGGCGCTTCCGAACCCGGCAAGTCATCCTCGCGGGCGATCAGCAGCAACTGCCGTTCGATAGTCGCCAGCCGGCAGTTCTCCCAGGTACCGCGATAGCGGCGGCGGGTGGGGAACAGCAGGTCCACGTGATCCAATGCCGAAATCGGATCACCGCGCCGCGCCAGCCGATAGCGCGTCTTCAGCAGTGGCGCGTCATAGCAGCGGCCGTTGTAACTGGACAGCACGGTCGTCGGCGCCAACCAGCTGGCGAACAGCTCCAGCATCGCGCTCTCCGCACCCATCGTCGACATCAGCAGCTGGCGCACGCGCAGGCCTTCGCCGCGCGCTGCATCGTGATGCCAGTCGGCGGCACCAATCATGAAGGCGCGGGTACCGGTGCCGCCGGCCAGGCCGGTGGTTTCGGTGTCGAAGAACAGCAGATCCTGCGGTGCGACGGATTCTTCAGGACGTTTGCTGAAAGCCAACGACAGCGGTTGCGTTGGAATCGCCTGCGGGATGAAGGCCTCGATCAGATGCAGGCCAGGTGCAATCTCGGTGCCAGGTAGATCACGATCCACCGGACCACGTTCGATGGGTTGTGCAGGATTGATGGCGCGGTTGCGCGTCGCCAACAAGCGTCGCAACGCAGCGCCATCCTGTGGCGCTGCGGGTTTGTGCTGGATCTGATCGACCCAGCCGAACACCGAGGATTCCGTCTTCGGCTTTTGTAGGAGCGGCGTCAGCCGCGAAGCCGATACAGCTTCCGCAGTCGACGAAGAACCAGATGCATCCGGAGTAACGGGCACCACTGCAGCGTCCACCAGCTGTGGCTTCGCGGCTGACGCCGCTCCTGCAACAGCGGTGCGCTCGCCGGCTGTTGCAGGCGCTGCCGTTGCCAGCCCCGCTTGTTTACGCAGGGCCTTCAATTTGTCCAGGCTGATGCTCATGGCAGCAGGTCGAGCGCCTCATCGGCGGCAAACGCCTGCACCTGGTCGCAACGCTCGGCCGACAGCAGCGACAACACCTTCAAGGCCAGCGAACGCGGTGTCTCGCCCTTGTCCTCTTCCTGCGCCGCCAGCACCGGGCCCACGCAGGCGGGGCAGCCGGCATTGCAGTCGCAGCGCTCCACCAGCTCCAGGGCGCGCTGCACCAGCTCGCCCTGGCGCTGCCACAGCGGCTCGCTCAGACCCACGCCGCCGGGGAAGTTGTCGTACAGGTATACCGTCGGCACGAAGCTCTGCATCAGCTCCACCGCGCCTTCGCCGGCTTCGTTGCCACGCAGCTGGCCACGGCCGGTCTGGTCGGCTACCGCAAACCAGGCACCGTCACCATTGCCCACCGCCTTCTGCAGATCGCGCGCATCGGCCATTACCGCGACGGTGGCAACGATGTGCAAGGCATAGGCGGCCCCGAGGAAACCATCCAGCGCGTCCTGCTTCTGCGCGAAGCTGCGCAGCAAGGTGGCCTGCGGTAGCTGCCACCACACCGCGGTGGTATGCAGTTCCTGGTCGGGCAGGTTGACCGGGCCGTAGCCGATGTTCTCGTGCGTGTAGTAGCGAATCTTCTTGTAACCGGCGACGCGCCGCACCACATGCACTTCGCCGTGGTGTGAATCGCCACGGCCGGCGCCATCGCCGTCGAAGCGGTCCAGTACTTTCAGCTTGGTGTAGTCGATGCTGTCGGTGTAGTAATCCACATGCGTGCGGGTCACGTAGGCCTTGCGTCCGTCCCAGTCCAGCCGCTCCACCTGGTAGGGCGTGCTTTGCACCATGTGGATGGCACCTTCGTACAGGGTCAACGCAGCGGCGGAGTAATCCACCTCGGCGATGATCTGCTGCTTGCCATCGCTGCGATCCACCACCACGAAGTTGCCATCGGCCACCGCGCGCAGGCTCACCGCATTGGCGGGATAGCTGTCGGCAATCCATTCCCAGCGGTCGCCTTCCTGATGCACCACTTCGGTCTCGGCCAACGCCTGCAGGAATACCAGCGGATCGATTGGCCCGAACGGTTCGCCTGCGAGGAATGGCAGCTCGAAGGCAGCGCAGCGGATGTGATCGAACAGGATCAGCGGCTGGTCCGGCGAGATGCGCGCGTGCTCGGGGGTGGCATTGGCGAAGAAATCCGGGTGCCGCACCACGTACTGGTCCAGCGGCTGGCTGCTGGCCACCATCACGCCCAGCGCGGCCTGTTGCCGGCGACCGGCGCGGCCGAAGCGCTGCCACGTCGCCGCAACGCTGCCGGGGTAGCCATTGAGGATGACCACGTCGAGCGCACCGATATCCACGCCCAGCTCCAGGGCCGAGGTGCTGACGATGCCGTCGATGTTGCCGGCGCGCATCGCCCGCTCCACCTCGCGGCGCTCGGTGGGCAGGTAGCCGCCGCGATAGGCACGGATACGCGCCGGCTTGCGCGGATCGTTGTCGAAGATGTCCTTCAGGTACTTGGTCAGCACCTCCACCATCAAGCGCGTCTGCGCGAACACCAGCGTCTTCAGCCCGCTCTTGATCGCGATGCGGGCAATGCGGTTGGCCTGCGAGCGCGCCGAGGCGCGCAGGCCAAGGTCCGGATTGATGACCGGCGGGTTCCACAGCAGCACATGCTTGGGCCCGGTGGGCGCGCCGGATTCGGTGATCGCATGCACGCGCTCTTCCACCAGCGCCTCGGCATGCGCATGCGGGTTGCCGATGGTGGCCGAGCACAGGATGAACTGCGGTTGCACGCCGTAGAACGCGCAGATGCGCTTGAGCCGGCGCAGCACATTGGTGACGTGGCTGCCAAACACACCGCGATAGGTGTGGATCTCGTCGATCACCACATAGCGCAGGTTCTCGAAGAACTGCGCCCACTTGGTGTGGTGCGGCAGGATGGCCTGGTGCAGCATGTCGGGGTTGCTGACCACGATGTCGCCATGCAGGCGGATCGCCTGGCGCGCATCGCCGGGGGTATCGCCATCGAAGGTGAACGCCTTGACGCCGAGGTCACCGGCGCGGTTGAGCTCCAGCAGCTCGGCCACCTGGTCCTGCGCCAGCGCCTTGGTCGGAAACAGGTACAAGGCCTTGGCATTGCCCTGCATCGCCGCGCTGACCACCGGCAGGGTGTAGCACAGCGATTTGCCGGAGGCGGTAGGCGTGACGATGGCGACATGCTCGCCGCGCTGGCTGGCATCCCATGCCTCGGCCTGGTGCGAATACAGCTGCTCGATGCCGCGTGCTTTCAGCGCGGCCTTCAGCGCCTCGGGCACGTCATCGGGAATCGGCGCATAGCTGCCTTCGCGGCCCGGAATGGTGAAACTGCCGGTGACCCGGTCCTTGTAGCGCCGGGCCAGGCGCTGGCCGAGCAACGAGCCGTCACGCGAGGGCAGGCCATCGGTGGTTGCCAGCGCCCGTTCGCTGGCTTCGGTGCGGGGAGCGAGGGAAAACGCCATGCACGGACTGCCGATCAAAGGACACAATGGAAGCACATCGGTGTCTCACGTGGTGAGACACCACGGCAGGTTGGGCCGGTACGGACCGCGTTGCGCCGATTCACCTGCCGGGCCGCGTGGGGACTGCGGCCCATGTCCCCGTGTACGCGCTTGAGCGCACACCCGGTCTCACAGCGGTGTGCATGGCAGTCAGGCGGCAGCAACAAAACCTGAAGGTCGGGTTCGTATCCTGCTGCCTTCAGCCGCGGGTGGAGGAAGACGGTGGTGGCAGCACGACGATGGCCAGGGTTGGCCGTGATGATCCTCCTGTTGGCGGGCAATGCGCAGGCACAGCAGCTGCCGCAGGCGGACGGGGAAGCCAGCGGGCAGGCGCCGGCCGAGCCCGCCCCACCGCCGGTGGACGGCCCGGTCACCACCTTGGGCGAAGTGCGCGCGCTCAAGCCGGAGGACGATCAACCGCTGAATCTGTACCGGTTCAAGAACCCGGTGCAGGCTGTGCCCAACCGTTTCAGCAAGAACTGGAGCGAGCCACCCTCGCCCGAGCAGGTGGGCATGAGTGGCGGCTACGTGATGATGGGCATCGCCTACGGCCTGTTGAAGGCCGGGCAGGGCCTGAACAAGCTCACCGGCGGCCCCGATCAGATCCAGTCCGCCATCGCGCGGCCACCGCCGGAGCTGAGCGCCGAGCAGCAGGCGCGCGCGGCCGCATTCTGTGCGCAGCAAGACTGCACGCAGGCAGGTGACGGTCGTTGACCTTCGTGGTTGCCGGGCACCGGGCCAGCCGTCGCAGCGTTGCGAGGAACCAGGATGCTGCGCACGGCCGTGTGCATGGCGTCTAATACGCGCATGAATTCCCCGTACCAACGCCCACCACAGCGGCGCCCTGTAGCCAAGGCAACGCCGGCCACTGCATTGCATCCACGCAACCGCCACCAGGGCCGCTACGACCTGTCACGCCTGGTGGCGTCCAACCCGGCACTGCGCCGGCACCTGATCCACACCCCGGCCGGCACGCAGAGCATCGATTTCAGCGATCCCGCTGCGGTGCGCGAGCTCAACCGCGCCCTGCTTGCCAGCGATTACGGCATCCGGCATTGGGACATCCCCGATGGTTACCTGTGCCCGCCCGTGCCGGGGCGGGTGGACTATCTGCATGGCCTGGCCGATCTGTTGGCGGCGGACAACGACGGGGTGATTCCACGTGGGCCCGGCATGCGCGCGCTGGACGTCGGGGTGGGTGCCAACTGCATCTACCCGCTGCTCGGGCAGGCCGAATATGGCTGGCGCTTCCTTGGCAGCGATATCGATGCCGGCGCGCTGCAGTCGACAGCGGCCAATGTGCAGGCCAACGGGCTGCAATCTCTCATCGAACTGCGCCAGCAGCACGCACGCGGCAATCTGTTCGCCGGCCTGCTGCAGGCCCATGAACGTTTCGAGCTGACCTTGTGCAACCCACCCTTCCACGCCTCGGCCAAGGAGGCGGCGCAGGGCAGCCAGCGCAAGCTGCGTAACCTGGGTGGCGCAGTTACGCCAACGGGCAAAGGCCCGGCGTTGAACTTCGGCGGTCAGGCCAACGAGTTGTGGTGCACCGGTGGCGAGGCCTCGTTCCTGCGGCGGATGATCCGCGAGAGTGCGGACATCCATCGGCAGGTGCTGTGGTTCAGCTCGCTGGTGGCCAAGAGCGAGCACCTGGCCGATATCCACAAGCAGTTGGCCAAGATCGGCGCAGTGGAAGTGCGCGAGGTAGCCATGGCCCAGGGCAACAAGCAGAGCCGTTTTGTGGCCTGGAGCTTCCACGCCGAGGCGGCGCGCAAGGCCTGGATGCAGGATCGATAAGCCGGGGGTTTGATTGCCGTAGCCCGGGTAAGCGCAGCGCACCCGGGAAGCAGGCCACACGCGATTCTTCCTGCTACGCACGAACAGCCCCGGGTGCGCTGCGCTTACCCGGGCTACATGGGCTGATCAGGCTTTGCGCAAGTGAGCTTCAAACCGCGCTCACGCCGAGACGCCGGCCAGTACCGCGTACATCACCACGAAGGTGACCAGGAAGAAGTAGATGAAGCCGATGAAGCTGTAGCGCAGCAAGGTCAGGATCGGGTTGCCGCCGTAGACACGCTGCTGCATCCAGAACAGGTAGACCGGCACGCCCAGCCACAGCAGCGCGTACAACCAATCGCTGATCGCATTGATCACGGGATTGGCGATGGCGCCGCTGATGGCGGCGACCAGGAAAGTGGCCAGCAGTACCAGCATCAGCCAGCAGTGGCTGTACAGGGCCACCACCAGATGTTCCAGGTAGCCCATCGGCCGGCGGACATAGGCGATGCGCAGCACCAGCGCAAACACCGGCATCAGGAAGAACAGCGCACCGGGCAATGCCGTGAGCACGGCCTGCACGAACAGGTCGCCGTTGCCGCTCATGCGCGCGATGTTGTTGTTGGCGTTGTCCAGGCGGTGGTTGAGCCATTTGTTGGCGAAGCCGGGCCAGCCATTGAGCACAACAGGATTGGTTTCCGGGTCCCAGGGTTTGCCATTGATGTCCTGGTTGAACAACTGGCCAGTGCGGCCCGCGCTGGCGCGGGTGGCCGCGTTGCCGGCGCGATCCAGGGCCGAGGACGTGTCCTTGCCGTCGCTGATCTTCCCCTGCTTTGCCAGCTCGGCAAGACGCTGCGCGGCGGCGGTGTTGACCGCCGCCATGCCGATGGCAAAGCCGGTACTGGCGCCCGCCGAGCTGCCCAGTTCGCGTTCCAGCTCGGCCACCTGGCGCGCCCGCAACGTCTCCACCTGCTCGGCGGTCTGGGCACTGGCAAAGGCGGAAGAGTTCGACTTGATCAGCGTATCGGCATTGGTGTGCAGGGTCAGCTTGCCGACGAAGAAGGTGAACAGGGTAAGGATGACGAACAGCCGCAGCGGCTGCACATAGCCCACGCGCTGGCCGTTGAGGAAATTGACGGCAATCCGGCCCGGCACCAGCAGGTCTCGCAGGGTGCGGAAGATGCGCCCGTCCAGGTGCCAGAAGGACTCGAATACTTCCTCGATGGCATGCCCGAAGTTCTTCAGCGGGTTATGCGCCGACTGCCCGCAGTGGTGGCAGTAGTGGCCCTGCAGCGGCGTGCGGCAGTTCTCGCAGGCGCCGTGTTCGGAAGTGGAATGCACGACTTCGGTCTGGCTCATGGGCTGGCGCGGCGGGCAACGGTTGGAAGCCACATACGATAACGGGGTTTTCCGGCTTCGTTCAGTATCCGTTACAAAAAACACCCGCCGAAGTAGAGCCCCTCTCCCGTTTACGGGGGAGGGGTTGGGGTGGGGGAAGCTCCTCCCTCATAGACCCCAAAGCCCAAGCCCCCAAGCCTCAACCGCCCCGCACCTTCCGATGCCACAGCGCATTGACGATCACCCAACGGCCATCAAACCGGCCCATCTGCAGATGATCGATGAACCACGGACTCTCCAGCCGCACGGTAGCGATGTCCTCGTCCACCTGCAGCACCGTCACCGTGCGTTGCCACTGCGCGCGTGGGGTCTTCAGCGCGCCCTGGCGGGTAAAGCGGATCAGCTCGTCGGCGCTCATTCGTCCCAGTCCCAGGGTTTCATTGGGATTGGCAACGATGTTGCGCTTGGCCAGATCCGGGTGCAGGGCGCGCGTCACCCGCGCGACATCGCCCTCCAGCTGGCCGTCCATGTAGTCGTAGGCGGTGGCCTCGATGGCCTGCAGGGTGGCCGCATCCGGTGGCGCCGCCACGGCGCTGCCGGCAAGGCAGAGCATTCCAACGACAAGCACGCGTAGTGCGGTGGACAGCATGGCCGGCTCCGGAGGTGGCTGGGCGCAGGGTGGCGGGCTTCGGGTGGATGCGCAATGGGCAGGAAGTCACCGCTGGCGGCAATCACTGCGCCAGGAAGATGGCCGGGACATGTTCAGTCAACCAGACACCGTTCTCTGCCTGGAAGAAACAGAGTCCTTCGACATGCATTTTCCGGGCGTCGATCCTGAGCAGTACTGGCTCACCATGACGTCGACCTACTTCCAGTGCGGTGGTTTCGTTCGCGGACAGATGTACCTGATGGCGTTGGCCCGGCCGCAGCCCCTCGACCAGAATTGCTGCAAGAAAATGCCGTGCCGTGCCGTGATACAACGTATCCGGTGGCTGCCGTGCTTCGCGCACGATACTTACCGAGGTGGTGGAGTGGCCTTGTACCGCACGGATGTGTGTGCCGTCTGCGGAAAGGGCGAAGCGCTTCTTCTCATTGCCGGTTCCAGTCACCACTTCATGGATCACCGCAATATCCAGGGCATGCCCCGCAATGCGCGCTTTCTCAATCAGCAGATCGATCGGTGCCCAGCCTTGATCGTCCAGGCAAAGCCCGATGGCGTGCGGCTCGTGACGCAGGATATAGCTCAGGAACTTGCTGGTTTGAACATGGCTGTCGGTCACTGACTTCACCGGGCGTGGTTGGTGATGGGACTGGAGAACTGCACGTGTGCTCAGTATGTGCAATTCGGGTGTCGTACAACAGTTTTCCGCTCGCGGACAAACGTTGGCCTGTTGGCGTCATCACAGCCAGCACGCCAACGATTCTTTACCGTGCCCCCATCACCGGCCTGTCGCCGGAAGGGATGCACCATGGAAACGCGTTCTTCATTGCGGCCCTATGCTGCGCGGGTACTGGTCACGCTGGCCCTGGTCGGGCTGGCGGCGCTGGTCTGGAAGTTGTCGGATCTGGTGCTGGTGATCTTCGGCGCGGTGGTGGTGGCGGTGCTGCTGCATTCGCTGGTGCGTCTGGTCACCCGCGCGACGCGCTTGTCCGATGGCATCGCGCTGGGCGTGGTGCTGGTGCTGCTGGTGCTGGGCTTCGCGCTGCTGATGTGGATGTTCGGTGCGCAGGTGGCCGGCGAGATGGAGTCGCTGAAGCAATCGCTGCCGCAGGCCTGGGCGCATTTCAAGGATTGGCTGGACGCCAGCCCGGTGGGGCCGATGGCCAAGCAGGGCATCGATCAGCTGCATGCCGGCATGAGCGGGCTGGCGGCCAAGGCCGGGGCGCTGGCGATGTCGGCCTCGGGCAACCTGACCGACATGGTGCTGATGGTGGTGGGTGGCATCTACCTGGCCGCACAGCCCAAGATCTACCGCGAAGGCACCTTGAAGCTGTTCCCCAAGGACCGGCGCGCGCTGATGGGCGATGCCTTCGATGCCAGCGGCAAGGCGTTGCAGGCGTGGCTGGGTGGGCAGCTGCTGGCGATGGTGGTGGTGGGAACCCTGACCGGCCTGGGCCTGTGGGCGCTGGGTGTGCCGGTGGCGTTCGGGCTGGGCATCATCACCGCGCTGCTGGATTTCGTGCCCATCATCGGGCCGATCCTGGCGGCCATACCGGCGGTGCTGTTGGGCTTCACGGTGAGCCCGCAGGTGGCGCTGGGCGCGTTGGCGGTGTTCGTGGTGATGCAGCAGATTGAAGGCCATGTGCTGCAGCCGCTGATCCAGCAGCGGGCGGTGGATCTGCCGCCGGCGCTGTTGCTGATCTCGCTGTTCGGCATTGGCGCGCTGTTCGGCCTGCCGGGGGTGATCCTGGCCGCGCCGATGACGGTGGTGATCTTTGTACTGGTGAAGCGCCTGTATGTGATGGAAGCGCTGGGCACGGAGACGCCGATACCCGGGCGTGATGAGGTGGCTGGGAAGTAGATGTTGGTTCTGGGGGCGCTTGCCGGGTGGGGTTGTTGCCGAGCATGGCTCGGCACTACACAAGCAAAGAGGCCACGCGCTTGCGTGGCCTCTTTTTCTTCAGGGCATTACCGGGGGTGTATAGGCCAGGGTTGCACCCAGCGCCCACAACAGCAGCAGCACCAGCGGGGTATGCACCAGCAGCTGCACGAAGGTGAAGCCGATCAGGTCGCGGGCCTTCAGGCCGAGTACGCCGAGCAGAGGCAGCATGTAGAACGGGTTGATCAGGTTGGGCAGGGCTTCGGCGGCGTTGTAGATCTGCACCGACCAGCCGAGGTGGTAATGCAGTTCATTGGCCACCTGCATCACGTACGGGGCTTCGATGATCCACTTGCCGCCGCCGGAGGGGATGAAGAAGCCCAGCACCGCCGAGTAGCTGCCCATCAGCAGCGCATAGGTGTCGTGGCTGGCGATCTGGGTGAAGAAGGTGGAGATGATGTGGGCCACGCTATGGCCTTCGCTGCCGTTGACCGTGGTCATGATGGCGGCGATGGAGCCGTACAGCGGGAACTGGATCAGCACGCCGGTGGTGGAGGGCACGGCGCGCGAGACCGCATCGAGGAAGCTGCGCGGGCGCCAGTGCAGCAACGCGCCAGCCATCAGGAACAGCAGGTTATAGGTGTTCAGGCCAGAGATCGCCTGGATGGCCGGCTTGGTGCTGAACTCGTGGATCAACCAACCTGCAGCCAGCGCGACCAGCAGCAGGATCAGCAGCGGGCTGTGCTCCAGCCATTCGCCGGGGCGGGTGGGCTTGGCCTTGATCGGTGCCGCATCGCTCATGACGTCCACGCCGCAATCAGCGGCATCGCGCGCCGAGTTGGCGGCCGGTGCGGTGACGTAGGCAATGATCAGCGACACCACCACCAGCGCGGCCAGTAATACGCCGGACTGCCACAGGAAAATGGTTTCGGTGAACGGGATGACGCCGGTGATCGACAGGATCGACGGCGGCAGGCTGGCCGGGTTGGCCTGCAGCTGCGCGGCCGAGGAGGAAAGGCCCAAGGCCCATACCGCACCGAGGCCGAGATACGCCGCCGCACCAGCAGCGCGGTAATCCATCTTCAGCTCGCTGCGGCGGGCCAATGCACGCACCAGCAGGCCGGCGAACACCAGGCTCAGGCCCCAGTTCAACAACGATGCGGTCATCGACACGATGGCGACCAGTGCCACCGCGCTGCGGCCGTTCTTGGGTACGCGGGCCAGCCGATCAATCAAGCGCGAGGCCGGACCCGAAGAGGCCACCACGTAGCCGCCGATCACCACGAAGGCCATCTGCATGGTGAAGGGGATCAGGCTCCAGAAGCCGTCGCCGAAGGCCTTGGCGGTGTCGGTAGGCGCGGCGCCAATGGACAGCGCCGCAAGCGAGACGGCGGCCAGGGCGAGGGCGGCGAACACCCAGGAGTCGGAGAACCAGCGTTCGGCAAAATTCGCACAGCGGATCGCAAAGCGCGCCGAGGCGGTGTCTTGGGTGGTGGGCTGCATGGGGCGGATACCGTGGGGAAGCAACCCGGGGACGGTAACGCGGCAGCGACGATGCGCGGAACTGGACCTTCGGATAGTGCCCGCGTATTCATGCACGAGAGCCGGGGCCGGCACGATGCCCGTTGATTTCCCGAGTGCAGCCACCGCTCTCCCTCTCCGTTTGCCGGAGAGGGAGAGCGGCACTATCTGCTTACTCGGCAGCGTCGTAGGAGAACTGGATACCCGCGGTACCACCGGTGCTGATGAACAACTCCATGAACTGCTTGGCGGTGTCGGCGCGGTTCCAGTCGCGCTGCAGTTCGCAGAACAGCTGCGGCACGCTGATCATCTTGCCGCCGGCCTGCTCGATGCGGCGCAATGCCGCCTCATGCGCGGCCAGCGAAGTGCCGCCCACGGCATCCACCGGTACATACACCTCATAGCCTTCGCGCAGTGCGTCCAGTGCCGGGAAGGTGAGGCAGGCCTCGGTCCACAGTGCGGTCATGATCAGCTTCTTGCGGCCGGTGGCTTCCACGGCCTTGCGGAACTCCACGTCTTCCCAGGAGTTGATGGTGGTGCGGTCGTAGGTGGGCTCATCCTTCAGCACGCGGCGCAGCTGCGGGATCGGCGGGTGGTTCAGGCCGGTCTTCACGTTGACCGTGGAGTGCACGATCGGCAGGCCGTAGACCTTGCCGGCCTTGGCCACGCCAACGATGTTGTTGACCAGCAGCTGGCGATCCATCGAGGCGATGGAATTCACCTGTACCGGCTGGTAGTCGATGACGATCAGTGCCGAGTTCTCCGGGGTCAGCAGGTCGTCACGCTTGGGGTCACGCTTGGTTTCACTGGTCATGGCGGGGTTCCTTTCTGGGGTGCTGAAGGCGCAGCACGCGCTTGGGCATCGCGCCGCATTTCGCGGCGGAGAAAACGGGGGACTTACTTGACGCGGTCCATGAAGTACGCCGCTTCCATGCGCTCGACGGCGTCGGCGTGGTGCGCTTCGAAGTACTTGATGTGCGGGCCGTGGTGATGGTGCTTCTCGCGCAGCTCATGGCTGGCCCAGTGCTCGACGAAGATGAAGCGGCGTGGGTCTGCCTGGTCGCGATACAGGTCATAGCGCAACGCACCTTCTTCCTTGCGCGATGCATCGACGACGACCTTCAATGCGTCGTGCAGCTGTTGCTCGCGGCCCTGCTTGGCGTAAAGGACGACATTGATGAATAGCTCGGACATGGGGCGTCTCCGGCAATACCTGCTGTTGCACGTTCAATGGCGATGCTGGCTCCGCCTCGCGGCTGTAGCGGAGCCAGCTCGCGATTGGGCTCAGCTGCGCTGCGAATCCAGCTGCTCGTGGTTGGTCACCACTTCCTGCGCCTTGCTGTAGCTCTCGATCAGCAACTGGTAGTTGGGGAAGATGTTGGTGTAGGCCTGCGCCCATTCGGCGGCGTCTTCGCGGTTCCAGGTCTTCTGCAGTTCAGAGGCGACCGCAGCCACATCGATGACCACGACGCCGGCCTGCATCATCCGCGCCAGGGTGATTTCCTGCGCCTGCTTGGAATAGGTGCCGGAGGCATCAATCACCGCGAACACCTGGTAGCCGTCGGCCACTGCTGCAATCGACGGGAACGCCATGCACACGCTGGTGATGGTGCCAGCGATGATCAGCTGCTTCTTGCCGGTGTCCTTCACTGCCTGCACGAAGTCCGGGTTGTCCCAGGCATTGATCTCGCCCTTGCGCGCCACGTATTTCGCGTGCGGCGCGTTCTGGTGGATTTCCGGAATCAGCGGGCCGTTCGGGCCCTGCGGCACCGAGGCGGTGGTGATCACCGGGATTTTCGCCAGCGAGGCCAGCTTGGCCAACGTCGAGGCCAGCCGCCGCAAGGTGGTGAACGGCATGTCGTGCACGGTCTGGAACAGGCCGCTCTGGTGATCGATCAACAGCATTGCGACGTTGTCCGGATCGATGACGGGTTTTGCGCCGTTGAAGTTGGCAACGTGAGGGAAGGTATACATGGCGAGACTCTCCTGGTCTGGATGGCATCGCACCGGGCTCTGTGCCGTGGTGCGGGGAAGAGATGACCGGGGTGGGCCCTGTCATCGGGGACTACGCTGTTGTTTGCTTGGTACTGGCGTCGTTCGCCCTCACCCCAACCCCTCTCCCATGGGGAGAGGGGCTTGAGCATTACGCTGCGATCTGGCCGAAGCGGCCGGAGTTGAAGTCATCCATCGCCTGACGGATTTCTTCCTGCGTGTTCATCACGAACGGGCCGTAGCCGGCGATGGGTTCGTCGATGGGCTCACCGGCCAGTACCAGCACGGTGGCGTCGGCATTGGCCTCCAGCTCCACCTCACCGGCAGCGCGGTCGAACAACACCAGCTGGCCTTCGCGGGCAACCTGGTTGCCGTTGAGCAGCACCGTGCCATGCAGGATCACCATCGCCACGGTGTGGCCTTCGGCGAACTGCAGCGTGGTGTGCTTGTCACGCGACAGCCGCATGTCCCACACGTCCATCGGCGTATGCGTGCGTGCCGGGCCGCGCTGGCCGCTGAATTCACCGGCAATCACCCGCACCGTGCCGGCGTCATCGGCCAGCGGCACCACCGGAATATCGGCGTTGCTGATGTTCTGGTAGCCGGGCGCGGCCATTTTGTCCTTGGCCGGCAGGTTGACCCACAGCTGCACCATCTCCAGCTTGCCACCGCGCTGGGTGAACGCCTCGGAATGGAACTCCTCGTGCAGGATGCCGGAGGCAGCGGTCATCCACTGCACATCGCCCGGGCCGATCTCGCCACCGGCGCCGGTGGAATCGCGGTGCGCCACTTCGCCGTGGTAGACGATGGTGACGGTCTCGAAGCCACGGTGCGGGTGCTGGCCGACGCCACGCGGGGTCTGGGCCGGTGTGAACTCGGCCGGGCCGGCATGGTCCAGCAGCAGGAAGGGGCTGAGCTGGCGGCCGTGGGTGTTGTACGAGAACAACGAACGGACCGGGAAGCCATCACCCACCCAATGCGGACGGGGGGCGCTGTAAAGGCCGCTGATCTTCTTCATCTGTCTGCTCCTTGTGCGGCGCCGGGAGGGCGCCTGCGATGGGGCAAAGATTAGGATTGGGACGATCACGCCGGTAGACCGCAAAAAGTGGTCTCATAGTCCTATCTGGTGAACGCTGGAGCAGTGATGCAGGACCTGAACGACCTTTACTACTACGCCAAGGTGGTGGAACACGGCGGCTTTGCACCCGCCGGGCGCGCGCTGGGCGAGCCCAAGTCCAAGCTGAGCCGGCGTATCGCCCTGCTGGAGGAGCGGCTGGGCGTGCGCCTGATCCAGCGTTCCACCCGCCACTTCTCGGTCACCGAGGTCGGCCAGACCTTCTACGCGCACTGCCGCGCCATGCTGGTGGAGGCGGAAGCTGCGGCCGAGTCGATCGAACTGACCCGCTCGCAGCCACGCGGCGTGGTGCGGGTCAGCTGCCCGACCATGCTGCTGGATTTCCGGGTAGCGGCGATGGTGGCCGATTTCATGGCGCGTTGCCCGGACGTGGAGGTGCACCTGGACGCCACCAACCGCCGCGTCGATGTCATCGCCGAAGGTGTGGACGTGGCCATCCGCGTGCGTCCGCCGCCGCTGGAAGACAGCGAGCTGGTGCTCAAAGTATTGGCCGAGCGCACCCAGTGCCTGGTGGCCGCGCCGTCGCTGCTGGAAACACATGGGCATTCGCATGGCCCAGCGGATCTGCATCTATTGCCGAGCGTGGCGCTTGGCGTGCCACAGGCCGAGCACGTCTGGCGCTTGATTGGTCCAGGCGGCGCAACGGCGGAAGTACCGCATCAACCGCGCCTGGTCACCCGTGGCATGGTGGCGCTGCGTGAGGCGGCATTGGCTGGCGTGGGCGTGGCGCAGCTGCCGACAATGATCGTGCGTGATGCCTTGGATGCCGGGCAACTGCTCAATGTCGCCCCGGACTGGGCACCGCCGAAGGAGATCATCCACGCGGTATTTCCATCGCGGCGTGGCCTGTTGCCCTCGGTGCGATTGTTCATCGACCATCTTGCCACCTCGTTCGCGGCGCTGGACGAATCCTGAGCATGCGTTGCCAAGCGTGCGGCGGTCACGGAAATTGAACAAGGTGTTGGCAAAAATGCGGGCTTCGCACAAAGGGAGTTGCTGCATGCGTGTTGCTGTCGTGTCATTGGCTTGTCTCAGTGTTCTTGTCGCCGCCTGCGGGCGCGATGCACCTGCCGATCAACCTGCTGCTGCAACGCCGGAAGCTGCGGCTGCGGCGACCACTGCCGCAACGGCCCCCAACGCGGAAGTGCTGACTGCAGGCAGCATCGAATTCCCGGTGATCCCGACCATCATGGTGCCCAGCATCGTTGGCAGCGGCCCGGCGCAGAAGCGGCTTGAGCTGTCGATGCAATCATTGATCGACCCCGTCGCCGGCATCAGCGTGCGCCCGGCCAACTGCGCCACCGATGGTGGACTGGTCAATGAAAGCGGCTTCACCAACGTCGACGCGCAAGGCAACCTGGAGCGCGTCGGCGGCCACGGCGTGTTCAATATCGGTGCCGATGGCAGTGGCCAGGCGGTAACCGGCGACGGCGTGGTGGAAGTGAAGCCCGATGGCAGCGGCAGCGTCGTCAACGATGCCGGAACCTTCGAGGTGAATGCCGATGGCTCCGGCAGTTATGTCGGTGCCCACGGCAATATCGAACTGGATGGCAAGGGTGCCGGCAGCTGGGTGGGAAGTTTCGGCACCATCGAGAACCACGGTGATGGCTCGGGCAGCTGGGTGGGGGGCGATGGCAACATCGAGATCAACGCCGATGGCTCTGGCAAGTGGATTGGTGGCCCTGAAGGCATCGTTGAAAACCGGGGCGATGGCACCGGCACCGTGGGCGCGGTACCGCGCGAAGTGAAGATGGCACCGTTGCCACCGCTGCCGCCGGCCGGCAAGTTCCCGCTGCTGGACAAGTTCAAGCCCTCGGGTGCGCCCTGCGGCTATGTCATTACCCTCAATGACAAGGTGCTGTTCGATTTCGACAAGGACGTAATCCGTCCGGATGCAGGCAAGGTGCTGGATGTGCTGGCGACGGCGCTGGGCAAGGTGCCATCCAGCGCAATGGAGATCCGCGGCCATACCGATGCCAAGGGCAGCGACGACTACAACCAGGACCTGTCCGAGCGTCGTGCCCAGGCCGTGCTTGCAGCATTGCGCCAGCGGGGTAGCGCGACCGACGCGGCAGCACGCGGTTACGGTGAATCGCAGCCGGTGGCGCCAAATGAGATCAATGGCAAGGACAACCCCAGCGGCAGGCAGCTGAATCGGCGCGTGGAAATTTTTGTCCGCACGTAAGCCAAGGGTCTGTTTGTAGGAGCGGCGTAAGCCGCGAAACCACTGTTGCTTCCGAAGCAGCGGATAGCCAAATCCAACCCAGCCAACAGCAATCGCCACGAATGCCAGACCAGCAGGCATTCGTGGCTTCGCGGCTTACGCCGCGCCTACAAATTGGGGCTGGCCGGTGTTCTTTGGTTGGTGCATGGAGCCCCTGCCGAGCATGGCTCGGCACTACACCCCCTTCCTTTGGCCGCAGGCCAAGGGGAGGGCTGGGGAGGGGTGCTTTTGACGTGGGCTTGGAAAGCCCCTGCCGAGCAGGGCTCGGCACTACACCTCCTCCCTTTGGCCGCAGGCCAAGGGGAGGGCTGGGGAGGGGTGCTTTTGACGTGGGCTTGGAAAGCCCCTGCCGAGCATGGCTCGGCACTACACCTCCTCCCTTTGGCCGCAGGCCAAGGGGAGGGCTGGGGAGGGGTGCTCTTGACGTTGGCTTGGAAAGCCTCTGCAGAGCATGGCTCGGCACTACCGATGATGTGTTGATGACCATCGGCCCGTGTCACGCAGCGCAGGCTTGCCGCATCATGGCCTTCTCAGACATACGAGAGGTTGCTGATGCATGTGTTCCGTCCTGCAGTGCTGGGGCTGGCCCTGATGGCCGCCATGGGGTTGGCCAACGCGGCGCCGGATGTGCCGGACGTGGATGCACGTGGGGTCAAGATCAGCGAGGCTGCGTATCCGGGCACCATCCGCCTGGAGGTGGACGCCACCGATCTGGGCCAGCGCGTGTTCAAGGTACGCCAGACCGTGCCGGTGCAGGCCGGCCTGCAGCGCTTCCACTACCCGGCCTGGTTGCCGGGCAACCATTCGCCCACCGGCCAGATCGAGAAGCTGGCTGGATTGGTGATCAGCGGCAACGGCCAGCGCCTGGACTGGGTGCGTGACCCGCTCGACGTCTACACCTTCAACGTGCAGGTGCCCGAAGGCGTGAGCGAGCTGCGCATGGATTTCCAGTTCCTCAGCCCCACCGATTCGGCACAGGGCCGCACGGTGATGACGCCGAACATGCTTAACCTGCAGTGGAACGCGATGCTGCTATACCCGGCCGGGCACGCCGCCCATGCCATCACCTACCAGGCCAGTGCGCGCTACCCGCAGGGTTGGGAGGCGGCCAGCGCCCTGAGCGTGGCCAGCCGCAGCGGTGACACCGTCAACTACGCGCCGACCAACCTGGAAATCCTGGTGGATTCGCCGGTGTTCGCCGGCCGCTACCACCGCATGTTCGACCTGGCCCCGGCCGGCACCCGCCCAGTGCGGCTGAACGTGTTTGCCGACCGTGCCAAGGATCTGGAAGCCAAGCCCGAGCACATCGAGCAGCACCGCGCGCTGGTGACGCAGGCCCGCAAGCTGTTTGGTGCCGAGCATTACGACCACTACGACTTCCTGTTCGCGGTGACCAACCAGCTCGGCGGCATCGGCCTGGAACACCAGCGTTCCAGCGAGAACAGCGAAGACCGCGATTACTTCAGCGGCTGGGATGCCAAGGTCGGCAGCAGTGACCTGCTCGGCCATGAGTACACGCATTCCTGGGACGGCAAATACCGTCGCCCCGCCGACCTGGCCACGCTCAACTACAACGTGCCGATGCAGGGTAGCCTGCTGTGGGTCTACGAAGGCCAGACCCAGTATTGGGGCAATGTGCTGACCGCGCGTGCCGGCATCCGTTCGCAGGAGGCCTCACGCGATGCGCTGGCGATGGTTGCTGCAACGTATGCGGACAACCGCCCCGGGCTGGAATGGCGCTCGCTGGGTGACACCACCAACGACCCGGTGATTGCCCGCCGCAAGCCCAAGCCCTACCGCGGCTACCAGATGAGCGAGGACTACTACCAGGGTGGGCAGATGCTGTGGCTGGAGGCCGACGTGCGCCTGCGCACGCTCAGTGGCGGCAAGCGCAGCCTGGACGATTTCGCCAAGGCCTTCTTCGGCCAGAACGACGGTCAATGGGAGCGCCCGGACACCTATACCTTCGAGGACGTGGCCGCGACGCTGGAGCAGGTGCAGCCCACCGGCGACTGGTCGCAGTTCCTGCGTGAGCGCGTGGACCATCGCGCCGGCCTGGTCGGTGGCATCGAAGCCGCAGGCTGGAAGCTGGTTTACAAGGACAAGCCCAGTGCCTACTTCAAGGCGATGATGAAGGGCCGCGGTGCCAACTTCATCTACTCCTTGGGTGTGGCGTTGAGCCCGGCCGGTTACGTCAACGAAGTGCGTTGGGACAGTGCCGCGTTCAACGCCGGTGTTGGCACCGGCATGCAGGTGCTGGCGGTGAATGACCTGCAGTACAGCGCCGATGAGCTTGAAGAAGCCGTGCGTGCGGCCAAGGACAGCAAGCAATCGGTCCGCCTGCTGGTCAAGGAGATGGACGTGTACCGCACACTGAGCATCGACTACCACGGCGGCCTGCGCTATCCGTCGCTGGAACGCATCGAAGGCAAGCCGGACTATCTGACCCCCATCCTCACCGCCCGCAAATAAGGCACCGTAGTGCCGAGCCATGCTCGGCAAGGGGGTCAATGTAGTGCCGAGCCATGCTCGGCAAGGGGCGTTCCAAGCAATCCAACTGTAGTGCCGAGCCATGCTCGGCATGAGGCTTTCCAAGCAATCCAACAGTAGTGCCGAGCCATGCTCGGCATGAGGCTTTCCAAGCAATCCAACTGTAGTGCCGAGCCATGCTCGGCATGAGGCTTTACCGCAAAACCAAAAGCCCCCCTCATCCGCCCCTTCGG
>DKPB01000079.1 GCA_002471015.1 Stenotrophomonas sp. UBA7346 | reverse complement strand
CTGGGCACCAGCGCCAAGATGCTGTCGATCGTGCCGCTGATGGCCGGTGGCGGCCTGTTCGAGACCGGTGCCGGCGGCTCGGCCCCGAAGCACGTGCAGCAGTTCGTCGAAGAGGATTACCTGCGCTGGGATTCGCTGGGTGAGTTCCTGGCCCTGGCCGCCTCGCTGGAGCACCTGGGCCAGCGTTACGACAACAAGGGCGCCAGCGTGCTGGCCAATGCGCTGGACGCGGCCAACGGCAAGTTCCTGGACAACGACAAGTCGCCCTCGCGCAAGCTCGGTGGCATCGACAACCGTGGCAGCCACTTCTACCTGGCCATGTACTGGGCACAGGCGCTGGCCGAGCAGAATGACGATGCCGCGCTGAAGGCCAAGTTCGCACCGCTGGCCGAGGCATTGACCAGCAACGAGCAGAAGATCGTCGACGAGCTGGCGGCGGTGCAGGGCAAGGCCGTGGACATCGGCGGCTACTACCGCCCGGACCTGGCCAAGGCCGGCTCGGCGATGCGCCCGAGCGCCACGCTCAACGCCGCCATTGCCAGCCTGAAGGCCTGAGCAAAGCAAGCAACGGCGTAGCGCTGGACAATCGTCGTTACACAATCAAGCCTGCATCCGGATGACGGATGCAGGCTTTTTTGTTGCAAGGTGATGGCTGTTACGACCAGGCCGGGGACGACTGGGGAAAACGCCTGTGCTGTTCACTTACCGCATGCCACTAAGACCAAGGTCGTGTGTGAAAACAGCACTGACAAATCGAACTGTGGGAGCAATCACCCTTTCACAGCGGGCTTCTGGACTAGCCTGATTCGACACGCAGGGAATTGCATGACGCAAGCGCGTCCAAAGGGGAAACGGCATGACCAGAGTGCTGGTAGTAGGCTCGGACACGCGTGAAGAGCAGGTTCTGCTGGGACGTCTGCGGCAGGTTGCCGGGTTGCCACCGGAAGCGTTGCAGCGTTGTGTGGATCTTGACCAGTGCGACCTGCTGCTGGTGCGGGACACGCCCGCACTGCGTAGTGCGGCCCAGCACATGGCCAGCAAACGGCCGGGCATGCGCCTGTGGATGCACGACGATGCCGGCGTCGTACATGATGGCCGCGCCGCCCACCTGGTCTACCTTGATGATGCGCAGATCCAGCGCGCACTGGCGCCGCAACCGCCGGCTCAGGCAGTCACCACCGATGGTCTGTTCCTTGCCAGCGGCGCAAAACAGGTGACCCGCCTGCTGCGCCAGCGGCTGCAGGAGAAGGCCGGCCGTGCGTTGCTCACCCTGCAGGGGCAGCCGCAGCTGCTGATCGATTTCGAGCACGACCAGGCGGTGCCGCTGTACCTGCACCCACAGCAAGGGCCGGGGCTGGCCCAGCAGTTGGGTGAGGTATTCGAACTGCTGGCCTTGCAGGAGTTGTCCATCGCCCGTTTTCAGGCGCTGTCCGAAACCCTGCCGCGACAGCCGCTGCGGCCCTTGCTGTGGCAGTTGGCGCAGCATGGCGACCATTGGACCGATTTCGATCGGCGCCTGCAGCAACAGGCCACGGTCAGCCTGCTGCGCTGGCCGGACTTCCGCGTGCTGGCGCACCAGCACGATGGTTTCCGGCTGTGCTCGTTGCTGTTGAAAAAGCCCTGCTCCCTGCAGGAATGCACCCGCTTGCTGGAACTGGATGTGGATGCCACGCGTGGGTTCATGCGCTCGGCCTACCTGTGCGGTTATGCCGAAGTGCGGGTGCCGGAGCAGGCGCCTGCGCCGGTAGCAGCTCCCAGCAAACACAATGCCAGCACCCTGCTGGCGCGGATGTGGCGCAGCGTGCGCCAACGCACGGGTATCAATGCATGAATGAACACAAGGTCGTGATCCTGGGGGCCATGGGGGCCGGCAAGTCCACATTGGTAAGGGCGGTGGCGGGTGGCACGGTGGTCGACACCGATGTCGTCAATACCGATGCCAGCTCCTCCAAATTGGCTACCACCGTGGCCATGGACTATGCCGACGTCAACCTGCCCAACGGTGACCGGCTGCGCCTGTATGGCACACCGGGGCAACAGCGTTTTTCCTTCATCTGGCCGGTATTGCTGCAGGGCGCGCGCGGCGTGGTGATCCTGGCCGATGCCTCCAGCCCGGACGTTGTACAGGAACTGCAGAGCTACCTGTTGGCGGTGCGTGAGCATGCCCAGGGCGTGCCTGCCGTGGTGGGGGTGTCCAAGTTCGACATGGCGCCGGAGGTGGATCTGGACAGTTGTCAGCTCAAGGTCCAGGAGATCGCCGGCCGGCCCTTGCCGCTGGTGCCCATCGATGCACGCTCGGAACAGGCGGTGATGCTGTTGATGGATGTGTTGATGGGCGAAGTGGAAGCCGCTGCCTTGGTGAATGACCATGCCTGAAGCAAGGGGGATCGCTGTGCTGGAAGATTGGGAGATAGCGGTGGTGGATGCGCGTCTGCAGGAATTCACCGCATCGGTGGACGCCGTGCGGGCCGCAGTGGTGGCCAGTGTCGATGGTTTTGCGCTGGCGCATTCGGCCACCGAGCAGACCAGTGGCGAACGCCTTGCCGCGATGACCAGCGCGATGCTGGCATTGGCCACCGCGGTGGGCCGCGAGCTTTCGCTGGGCACGATGGAAGTACTGATGCTGGAGGCCAGCGAGGGCAAGGTGTTGATGCAGTCCATACCCTTGCCACGTGGCTCGTTGTTGCTGATGGCCGCCTGCGGCCAGCGCAGCGTGATCGGCCATGTGCTGTGGAGCGCCCGCGAATGCGGGCGCAAGATCCAGGCGGAGTTGTCCGGGCAGTGAGGCGGTGGGCTGTGGCGGAAAAGGCAGAGCCAAAGCCAAAGCCAAAGCCAAAAGCAAAGCCAAAAGCAAAGCCAAAAGCAAAGCACCCCTCCCAACCTTCCCCTGCGCTGCGCGCAAGGGCGAGGGCGAATCATGCCTGCCACCTGCCACCTGCCACCTGCCACCTGCCCGCTACCCGTTACCCGTTACCGGCGAACGCCCGCTTCGCTCCCTCCCTTTTGCGTAGCAAAGGGGAGGGTTGGGGAGGGGTGCCTTTGGCGTGAAGCGCGCAATCCACGTCCAGCGTCGCGTCCAACACTGTCCCGAACCGCAGCCAGTGGCGTATGGTCAGTGCAACTCCCTGGTGATCTCCCGCATGCGCTTGCCCCGTATCTGCATTGATCCAGCATCTCGGCAACATCAGGTCATGCCGTCATGACCGAATCGGCTTCAGACAGCGCATTGGCCGCCAGCCTTGCCAGTTGCATCGCGCAGGGCTTCGAGGATTACCACCATGGCTTCGCCCAGATCAGCCGGCGTGCCCGCGAGCGCTTCCAGCACCGTGATTGGGCCGCCGCCAAAACCGACGCAGTCGCGCGTATTGAACTGTATGACCTCAGCGTGGGCCAGTGCCGTACACGGCTGCAGCAATTGCTGTCCGGCACGGGCGATGCCAGGCTGCTCTGGCCGCAGGTCAAACACGATTTCGCCGCCTTGATCGATGGCCGTATCGATGGTGAGTTGTACAAGACGTTCTACAACACCCTGACCCGGCGCCTGTTCGCCACCCACGGCGTGGATGACAGCATCGAATTCATGGCGCTGGATATCGAGCCCTCCGACGCCATCACCCATCCCGTGGCGCGGCACGTCTATGCGGTTTCCGAGGCGCGACCGGCCGAGGCGTTCTCGCGTCTGTTGGCGGACTTCGCCTTCGATGTGCCGTACCAGCACCAGCTGCGCTGTGCGGCGGCCATCGCGGTGCGGCTGCAGGACGACCTGGCCGCATGGGGGCCTTACCCGGTACGTGCCATCGAACTGCTGCAGACCGTGTTCTATCGCGAGCGTCGCGCCTACCTGGTGGGGCGCGTGTTCGGCGAGCATCGCTTCTCGCCCTGCGTGATTGCCCTGGTCAATGATGGCGACGGCATCCGCGTGGAAGCCGTGCTCAGCCGGCGGCGGGACGTGGCGCATCTGTTTGGCGTGTCGCGCAGTTATTTCCAGGCCGACCTGCCGACCGTGGCTGACGCGGTGGTGTTCCTGCGCAGTATCCTGCCCGGCAAGCCGGTGGATGAGATCTACACGGTGCTGGGCCGCGCCAAGCAGGGCAAGACCGAGCGTTACCGCACCTTCTTCAGCCACTTCCAGCAGCACCCCAGTGAGTACCTGGTGCATGCCGAAGGCACGCCGGGCATGGTGATGGCGGTGTTCACCCTGCCCAGCTACCCGCTGGTGTTCAAGTTGATACGCGACCGCTTTGCCTGGCCCAAGACCATGAGCCGCCAGGACGTCGCAGACAAGTACGCACTGGTGTTCAACCTGGACCGCATTGGCCGCCTGCTGGATGCGCAGCCCTACCGGCACCTGCGGTTCCCGGCCAGCCGGTTTGCGCCGGCGCTGCTGGATGAGCTGCTCAACCAGTGCAGCCAGAGCGTGCAGCGCGACGGCGAGGATGTGGTGATAACACTTTGCTATGTGCAGCGCCGTTTCCGGCCGCTGAATCTGTACCTGCGCGAGCAGGGCACCGACGCCGCGCGCGCAGCCGCGCTGGACTACGCGCAGGCCATCCGCGACATGGCCTGCAACAATATCTTCCCCGGCGACATGCTGTTGAAGAACTTTGGTGTGTCACGCCACGGACGGGCGGTGTTCTACGACTATGACGAGTTGTGCCTGGTCACCGACTGCAATTTCCGCCATTGGCCGCAGCCGCGCAGCGAGGAGGAGGCGATGGCGGCTGAGCCCTGGTTCCATGTCGCGCCCAATGATGTCTTCCCCGAGCGCTTCGGGCTGTTCATGGGGTTGCCGCGGTCGTCGCTGGAGCTGGTGCAGGAAAATTTTGCGGAGCTGTTCGATCCAGCATGGTGGCAGGCTCTGCAGGCTGGGTTCCGGAAAGGCCTGTACCAGGACACCCCGCCGTACCCGCGCACGCTGCGCCTGGCCTGAGGCTTGTGGGGATCCACGGACCGCGCTTTAATCCGCTTTCCGGACACAAGGAGAGGTGGGATGCAGAAGGTATTTGCGGCCATGGCGTTTGGCGCGCTGCTTATGACTACGATACCGGTGCCCGCCAGCGCAGGGAGTGGCGGTGGTATCGCGGCGGTTCGTGAGCGGGTTGAAAGCAGCATGGTGATCCGAGGCGAAGTCAGTATCGAGACCGACGGCTCGGTATCAGCAGTGCAGCTGGCCAACGAGGGCAAGCTGCCCGTTGGCGTGGTGAGCATGGTGCGCGATTCGGGGCTGAAGTGGCGCTTCGAACCTGTGCTCAGGGATGGCGTCGCAGTTCGTGCGCTTGCACCGATGAGCCTGCGCGTCATCGCCCGCAAACTGGAGGGTGATCGCTATGAAATCAGCCTGCGCGGCATCAATTTCGCGCGGCTCGATGCCGATGATCCGGAGAACATCGCGCGTATCTCGCTGAAACCGCCGCGTTATCCCGAACAAGCCTTCCGTGCCGGTGTTTCCGGCAGCGTCTACCTGCTGGTCAAGGTCGGCAGGGACGGCAAGGTCGAAGATGCGTTTGCCGAGCAGGTGAACCTTACCTTCCTCAGCCGGGAGAATGATCAACGACGTGCCCGCGAGCTGTTGGCCAAGAGCGCCCTGGCCGGCGCCAGGCAGTGGACCTTCCGGGTTCCGACACAAGGTCCTGGTGCTGCTCAACCGTTCTGGAATGTGCGTGTGCCGGTCAGCTACTCCCTGGATAACGATGCTGCCGAAGGCCAGGATCAAGGGCGCTGGGTGAGTTATGTGCCGGGTCCGCGTGAGCGTGCGCCGTGGCGCGAAGACAGCGAACAGCCTGGCTTCTCACCGGACGCGCTTGCCGATGGCAGCGTCAATCTGGTCGACAACAATGGCCCGCAGTTGCTGACCCCGCTGCAAGGCAGCTGACCTGGCGGGTAGTGCCGAGCCATGCTCGGCAGCGGGGCGCGCGCGCGTGGGAGCGGCGCAGGCCGTGAAGCCAGTGTTGCCTCCTTCAGCGGAAAGCCGACCCCTCCCCAGTCCTCTCCTTGGCCTACAGCCAAAGGGAGGGGGCGTAGAGCCGAGCCATGCTCGGCAGGCTCCAACAGGAACCCCCAGCCGAGCATGGCTTGGCTCTGCAGATGGAGCGCAATTTACAAAGCCTGCACCGCTGGCCCAAATGACGTCAAACAAAAACCCCGCTTTCGCGGGGCTTTTGCTTGCAGCCGATTCCGGCAGGAATCAGCGCTTCATCGAACCGAAGAACTCGTCGTTGGACTTGGTGTTCTTCATCTTGTCCAGCAGGAATTCCATGGCGGCCATTTCATCCATCGGATGCAGCAGCTTGCGCAGGATCCAGATCTTCTGCAGCAGTTCCGGTTCGATCAGCAGGTCTTCGCGGCGGGTGCCGGAACGGTTGATGTCGATGGCCGGGAACACGCGCTTTTCGGCGATGCGGCGGCTCAGGTGCACTTCGCTGTTGCCGGTGCCCTTGAACTCTTCGTAGATCACCTCGTCCATCTTCGAGCC
>DKPB01000034.1 GCA_002471015.1 Stenotrophomonas sp. UBA7346 | reverse complement strand
TCGCGCAGCGAAGGGGAGGGTTGGGGAGGGGTGGGCCTTTCGCTGGGAAGCCCCCTGCCGAGCATGGCTCGGCACTACCGGTTGCCGGGGCTTACTTCGCCGGTTCGCTGGTGATCTGTTCCAGATCCTTCTGCAGGTTGACCAGCAACGGCGTCATCTTCTGCTGGATGGCCACCATCAGGTTCTGCATCAGTGTCGGGGTCTTGTCCAGCAGGCTCTGGCCTGCCGCGCTTTCATAGAACTCGGCCATCGCCAGCACGTCCTCCTTGGAGAACGACTGCTTGTACAGCTCCACATACATAGGCCGCATCTGCGACCAGGACAGGGCTTCACGCAGGGTCTGCGAGGTACGCTGCTGGATGCGCTGTACGCGCGCCTTCTGATCGTCACTGAGCTGCTGGTTGGCGGTGAGCTGGGCAAACTGCTGGGCCTGCATTGCCTCCATCTGCGGCAGCATCGAGTCGAGCATGTTCTGCGCGCGCGAAGCAGCCAGCAGGCGGTTGATATCGGCATCGGTCGGGGCAGCTGCCAGTGCCGGCGCAATGCTGGCCAGCAGCAGGCCGGTAGCCAGCAGCAGGCGGGGCAGGCGCGTGCGGAGGACGGAGCGGGACATGGGCTTTCCTGGGCGGCGGGTCGAATACCGAGCATAGCGGGGTTCGCCCGCGTGGGGTGTTCACAGATGCCTGTTCCACTGCTCGTCATGCTGCACTGCATCCATTTTTCCGCCTGCGCCATGGCGCAGCGGCGTTGGGCACCGCTCCGCTTACAATGCGCCGATGGCAACCGAGCAGATCCAGATTTCACCACGATTGGCGATACCGGAAACGGAGATCGTCGAACGTTTCGTGCGCGCCTCCGGCGCCGGCGGCCAGAACGTCAACAAGGTGTCCACCGCGGTGGAACTGCGCTTTGATATCGCCCACTCGCCCTCCTTGCCCGAGCCGCTGCGCGAACGCCTGCTGGCGCGCCGCGACCGCCGGGTTACCAGCGAAGGTGTGCTGGTGATCGATGCGCAGCGCTTCCGCACCCAGGACCGCAACCGCCAGGATGCGCGCGAACGGCTGGCCAGCTTCATCCAGGCCAGCCTGAGCGTGCCCAAGCCTCGGGTGGCGACCAAGCCCACCTACGGCTCCAAGCTGCGCCGGCTGGATCAGAAAAAGGAACGCGCGCAGGTCAAGCGCGGCCGTTCCACACGTAATTGGGAGTAGTGCTTGAGCAACACGCCAGCGACCGTTCCGGTTGTTCCCGCCGCCGTCCCGCAGCGTAAAGGTGCCGCCTTCAGCCGTTGGCTGGGCCGCAGCATCCTGCGCCTGGGCGGCTGGCATATCCGTGGGCCGGTTCCGGACCTGGCCAAGGCGGTGGTGATCGCCGCGCCACATTCGTCCAACTGGGATGGCCTGTGGGGGCTGGCGGCGAAGATGGCGCTGGGCCTGGAAGCGCGCATTCTCGGCAAGGACAAGCTGTTCTGGTGGCCGCTGAGCGTGGTGCTGCGCCGGCTGGGCGTGGTGCCGCTGGATCGCAGCTCGCCGCAGGGCACGGTGGGCCAAGCGGTGGCGATGATCCGCGACAGCGAACAGGTCTGGTATGCGCTGGCGCCGGAAGGCACCCGCAAGCAGGTGACGGAATGGAAGGGCGGTTTCCTGAAAATCGCCCGCATGGCCGATGTGCCCATCATTCCCGCGTATTTCCACTACCCGGAAAAGGTGATCGGCTTCGGTCCGGTCTTCCATACCAGCGGTGACGATGTGGCCGATATGGCCGCCATCCGCCAGTGGTACCGGCAGTGGATGGGTCGCAACCGCGGCACCGGCTGAGCCACCGCGCCGGGCGCGGCTTGGCGCCACCATCGGCACATGCCGTAAACAGGCGAACGGAGTAGGGTAAAGGGCTGTTCGAAGCCCGTTCCCAAGGAGCCGTTTCATGTCGCGTACCGTTGTCCTGGCCGCCGCCATCAGCCTTGCGCTGGCCGCCTGTTCCGGCAAGGAGTCCACCGCCCCCGTGACCGCCACCACCCCCGACCAGGCAGGCCAGCCGGCCGATGCCTCGACCAACCCGTTCATGACCGCCAGCTCGCTGCCGTTCCAGGCGCCGGCGTTCGACAAGATCAAGGACAGTGACTACCTGCCGGCCTTCGAGGAAGGCATGCGCCAGCAGCTGGCCGAGATCAAGCAGATCACCGACAACACCCAGCCGGCCACTTTCGACAACACCTTGCTGCCGATGGAGAAGTCCGGCGCCATCCTGGACCGCGTCAGCCGCGTGTTCTTCAGCGTGGTGCAGGCCGATACCAACCCGGAGCGGCAGAAGATCCAGGAAGACGTGGTGCCCAAGCTGGCCGCGCATGGCGATGCCATCAATCTGGATCCGAAGCTGTTCGCACGCATCAAGACCGTCTATGACGGCCGCGCCGAGGCCGGCCTGGATCCCGAGCAGCTGCGCGTGGTCGAGGAGACCTACAAGGGCTTCGTCAAGGCCGGTGCCGAGCTCAGCGATACCGACAAGGAAACCCTGAAGCAGTACAACGCCGAAGAAGCCACCCTGTCCAACGACTTCCACAACAAGCTGGTCGCAGCCACTGCTGCCGGCGCGGTGGTGATCGATGACAAGGCGCAGCTGGCGGGCCTGTCCGAGGGCGATATCGCGGCTGCCGAGGACGCGGCCAAGGGCCGCAAGCTGGACGGCAAGTGGGTGCTGAGCCTGCAGAACACCACCCAGCAGCCGGCACTGGGCGCGCTGCAGGACCGCGACGTGCGTGCCAAGGTGCTGGAAGCCTCGGAGACCCGTACCGAGCACGGCGATGCCAACGACACCCGCAAGATCATCCAGCGCCTGGCCCAGCTGCGCGCCGCCAAGGCCAAACTGCTCGGCTTCCCGAACTACGCCACCTACAACCTGACCGACCAGATGGCGCAGACGCCGGAACATGCGCTCAAGCTGCTGACCGACACCGTGCCGGCCGCCACTGCCAAGGCCCGTGGTGAGCTGGCCGAGATCCAGAAGGTGATCGACGCACAGAAGGGTGGCTTCAAGGCCGCTGCATCGGATTGGGACTTCTACGCCGAGCAGGTGCGCAAGGCCAAGTACGATCTGGACGAGTCGCAGATCAAGCCCTACTTCGAGCTGGACAACGTGCTGCAGAACGGCGTCTTCTTCGCCGCCAACCAGCTCTACGGCCTGACCTTCAAGGAGCGCAAGGACCTGCCGGTCTACCACCCGGACGTGCGCGTGTTTGAAGTCACCGACGCCGACGGGCAGCCGCTGGCGCTGTTCTATGCCGATTTCTTCAAGCGCGACAGCAAGTCCGGCGGCGCCTGGATGGACGTGTTCGTCGAGCAGGACGGCCTGACCGGCACCAAGCCGGTGGTCTACAACGTCAGCAACTTCACCAAGCCTGCCGCCGGCCAGCCGGCGCTGCTGAGCTGGGACGACGTGACCACCATGTTCCACGAGTTCGGCCACGCCCTGCATGGCATGTTCTCCAAGACCAAGTATCCGAGCGTGGCCGGCACCGGCGTGCCGCGTGACTTCGTCGAGTTCCCGTCGCAGTTCAACGAGCACTGGGCTTCGGACCCGAAGGTGTTTGCCAACTACGCCAAGCACTACCAGACCAAGGCAGCGATGCCGCAGGAACTGGTCGACAAGATCGCCAAGGCCAAGACCTTCAACCAGGGCTATATGACCACCGAGTACCTGTCGGCGGCCCTGCTGGACCTGGCATGGCATACGCAGGGCGCTGACGCACCGCTGCAGGACGTGGACAAGTTCGAGGCCGATGCGCTCAAGCGCTACAAGGTGGACCTGGCCCAGGTGCCGCCGCGTTACCGCAGCAGCTACTTCGACCACATCTGGGGCGGCGGTTACTCGGCCGGCTACTACGCTTACTTCTGGGCGGAGATGATCGACCACGACGCCTTCGAGTGGTTCAAGGAGAACGGTGGCCTGAGCCGTGAGAACGGCCAGGTGTTCCGCGACAAGATCCTGTCGATCGGCAACACCCGCGACCTGGCAACGGCCTACCGCGAGTTCCGCGGCAAGGACCCGAGCGTGGAACCGCTGCTGCACAACCGTGGCCTGAAGTAAGCACGCGCCAGCGTGATTGTGTGAAACGACGAACGGCAGGGGAAACCCTGCCGTTTGTCATTGCAGTTGGTCACAGGCGGCTGATCATGACCAGTCGCACCTGCACCGCGGCCACGTCATGGCGCCCGGCGGCGCGGGCGCACAGGGCATCCAGCAAAGCCTGTGGATCCTGCAACAGGGCATCGCCGTCAACCAGGTGCAGGGCCAGGTGGCCCCACCAGAAGGCGTGGCCGTCCACATGCACCTCGTAGCTGGCGATGTACTGCCTGCCGTTGCTGCCAGCGGACGTGCCATGGCATTGGCTGCAGTACCGTGGCTCATGGTCGGGAACGGAGCGGGTTTTCATCGGGTCGTCCAGAAGGGTGCTGCGGGAGGTCAGGTGCCCACGTGGACGCGGTTGCCGGCTTCACTGCAGCCCAGGTGTTCCAGTGCGATCTCCAGAGCCAGTACATAGCTCTGCGCGCGGAAGCCCCGTGCCACTGCCAGCCGCCTGCCGTGGTGGGGCAGCCCCGGCGGCTGCATGCGTCCATCATCGTCATGTACCTCGACGTAGGCATTGTGCAGATGCGGCAGCAGTCGATGCAGGCGCGTGCTGCGCACGCAGGCACCCGGCGCCAGCAGGGTGACTTCACCTTTGCTGTGATCGGCAGCGCACAGCGCCTCGATCAGCTCCTGCTCGCAGCGGCAGTTACGCACGGCGATGCTGGTGCCGCTATCCAGTGCGCGCCGCACCAGTGCGGCCATCACTGCTGCTGGCAACGGGGCGGCCGCCTGTTGCAGCGGGCCGCTGCCTTCCGGGCCACGCACGATGAAGATCGACATGGCTCAGGCCTCCTGCGCCAGCAGGCGACGCGTGGTGATGGCCAGCGACAGTTGTCGCGCGCCGCTGCCGCAGACCAGGGCGACGGGGGCATGGTGTGGTTGCAGGTGGCTGTCCAGGGCGTCGGCATCGCAGCGGGCGATCTCGATGTAGGGCATGGGCGCCGCATCCAATGCGCTACGCAAGGCTGCCGCATGGCGGTGCCATTGCGCTGCGCTGGCGCTGATCGACTCGAGCAGCAGCCACATTGGCTGGCTATGGCGCGCGGCGCGCAGGCACCGCAACAGTCCCGGCAACGACGTGCACTGCTGGCACTGCAGTGCATGCCCGGCCAGCTCGGCAGGCAGCGCCGGTACCTCGGCAGGTGCGTCCACACTGCGTTGCTGGATCAACAGGATGGTCATGTTCTTTCCAACGATGCGCCTCGGGGCGCGGTGATGCCACGATGCGCGCAGGCCCCGTAACCGCGCCATGGTGCGTGGTCGTTCAGGCGTAAATACTGCGTAGCATTTCGCGTAGGGCCGGTGTTGTTGTGTACGCAGTTGCCCGCCGATGTGTTTGCCGCATGTGTCGCCAATGCGGACGGCAGTGTTCCGTTGGCTCTCTGCCTGCAGGCGTGCGCACATGGGAAAATACGCCCCATCACTCCTTTTGCCGGACCCGTGCGCTGCACGGATCACTGCGCGCCTGGTGAACTCCCCCTGTTGCTATTGGATGCGCCCGTGCCGGCGCTGCATGACGTGAACAACGACTATCGATTCCTGCTTTCCCATCTCACCCGTACCGGCGTGTTCGCGCTGATGGTCAGCTTGCCGGCACTGCTGCTGTATTGCGATATCCATTGGCTGGGCGATGGGGTGGGTGAGTGGTCCCTGGTGGAGCTGACCCAGGAGGGCTTCCTGCTGGCCAGTGTGCTGGCTTTTGTGCGATTGGCACGCAGGCGTGTGGAGGACCGCCGTTTCGCGGTGCTGGCAGCGGGCTTGTTCGCCTGCATGCTGCTGCGTGAGATGGATGCGCTGTTTGATCTGCTGCTGCATGGGTTATGGAAGTGGTTGGCACTGCCGGTGGCGATGGGCTGCCTTTTCTATGCTTCCCGGCAATGGCGCGCAGCGCTGTCGGGGCTGGTGCGCTTTCTCGGCACCCGCGCCGGTACCTTGATGACCATCGGGCTGGTGCTGCTGTTGTGCTATGCACGCCTGATCGGCCTGACCTCGCTGTGGCAGGGCTTGCTGGACGACAGCTACATCCGGGTGTTCAAGAACGCCATCGAGGAAACCACCGAACTGCTCGGCTACACCTTCATCCTCGCTGGCAGCCTGGCGCATGTGGCACAGCGGCTGCGCACCCCGGCAGTACAACCGGCCGAGGGCGCCACGGCGGAGCCCGCCATGCGTCGGTTGTGAGGAACTTCTGCCGGCCGCCCCGGTCCACCTGAGGTCATCCTTCAGGAGAGTGTCATGGGCGAAACCATGGTGGAGCGTGATCCGCACCCGGTTCTGGCCTGGCTGCGGCGTGAAGCGCTGCCGCTGGTGGTGATGCTGTTGTTGCTGGGTGCGGCGCGCGACAGCCTGGCCAACCATTACCAGGTGCCCAGTGGCTCCATGCAGCCGACGCTGCAGCCCGGTGACCGGGTTGCGGTCGACATGCGTGCTTACGGCCTGCGCCTGCCGTTCACCCCGGTGCGGCTATTGGCTACCGGCCAGCCGCAGCGCGGCGATGTTGCGGTATTCGATTCGCCTGCCGACGGCACCCGCTTGATCAAGCGGGTGGTGGCGGTAGCGGGCGACCGCGTGCAATTGCACGACGGCTACCTGAGCATCAATGGGCAGCCGCTGCAGCATGCGCTGGCGGGTGAGCTGTTCGGCAACAAGCGGGTAAGCCTGGACCTGGAGGAGGGCGGCGGCCCGGACATTGCCGGCATCACCATCCCGGAGGGCAAGCTGCTGGTGCTGGGCGATCACCGCGGCAACAGTTTTGATGGGCGCTTCTTCGGTCTGGTCGATGCCGATACGGTCTACGGCAAAGCGGTGGCGGTGTACTGGCGGCGCGGGCAGGGGCCGGCGTGGCAGCGGCTTTGACAGGCAGTTGTCCCCAAGCTCGCGCTCAGGATGGGCTGGGGTAGTGCGCTGGGCCGCAAGCTGCGGAGTTCCGTGTCGATCAATACCGGAAATATATCAATCGGTATGTAGTGGGTTATGGATCGACTGGATGAAAGGGTCCAAGCTGGCGCACGTGTTCAACCAACCGGCCTGCCCTTGCAGGCCTCGATGCGATGGAACCTGATCGTACGGACGCCATGGCGTGCCGTGATTCCCTGCCGCCATTGGCGGTGCCGGCCCCGGCCGATGACCACCCTTATATCCAGCAGCACAGCGCTGATTTCCGCCGTGCAGTGCTGGCGCTGTTCATGGCCGGCTTTGCCACCTTTGGCGTGCTGTACTGCGTGCAGCCGCTGCTGCCCGGCTTCAGCAATCACTTCGGCATCAGCGCCGGCAACAGCGCCCTGGCCTTGTCGGCAAGCACCGGCGTGTTGGCCGTGGCGATGCTGGTGGCAGGCATCGTCTCCGACCGGGTTGGCAGACGGCCGGTGATGGTCGCCTCGCTGCTCAGCTCCGCCTTGTTGACGCTTGCCACCGCATTGACCGATGACTGGAGTACCGTGCTGGTATTGCGCGCCTTGCTCGGCGTGAGCTTGAGCGGCGTGCCTGCGGTGGCGATGACCTGGCTGGTGGAGGAAATGGACAGCCGCGCACTGGGGCTGGCGATGGGCCTGTACATCGGCGGCAACGCAGTGGGTGGCATGAGCGGGCGCTTGATCGCCGGTGTGGTCGCCGACCATTGGGGCTGGCGTGCCGGTATAGCCGCGGTCGGTGTGATCGCGCTGTTGGCAACCGTAGCGCTGTGGACGCAATTGCCAGCATCGCGCCATTTTCGTGCCAAACGTGCCGAGCCGGCACAACTGCCCGCACGTTTCGCCGGCTTGTTCCGCGATGCCGCGCTGCCGTGGTTGTTTGCCTGCGGCTTCCTGCTGCTGGGCGTATTCGTGACGCTCTACAACTATCTGGGTTACCACCTGCTGGCGCCGCCTTATGGCCTGAGCCAGACCGTGGTGGGGCTGATCTTCACCGTGTATCTGGTGGGCAGCGTCAGCTCGGCGTGGATGGGGCAGTTGGCCAATCGCATGGGGCGCGGGCCGGTGCTGGCCTTGTCGTTCGGCCTGGTGCTGGCGGGCATTGTGCTGCTGGCGATGCCATGGTTGCCTGCGATGGCCATGGGTATCGCGCTGGCGACGTTCGGGTTCTTTGGCGGCCATTCGGTGGCCAGCAGCTGGGTGGGTGTGCGCGCAGGTGCAGTGCGTGCTGAAGCGTCGGCCTTGTATCTGTTTTCGTACTACCTGGGCTCCAGCGTATTGGGCGTCGTGGGCGGTGTGTTCTATACGCACTGGGGCTGGGCGGGTGTGTGTGTCTTCTGTTTGGTGCTGACCTTGGCCGGTGTTGGTGCGGCTTGGCGGTTGTGGCGGCGGCTGGAGCGGGAGGCAGGTCTGGTGTTGGTTGAGGTGAAGGGCTGAGAGTTAGAAGCTAGAAGCACCCCTCCCCAACCCTCCCCTTGCCTACGGCAAAGGGAGGGGGCTGAGCTTTGCCCCCTCCCTTGCGCATAGCGCAGGGGAGGGTTGGGGAGGGGTGCTTTGGCTTTGGCCTTTGTTCTTGCCTCTACTTCCACCCTGCCAGTTACCCAGCCACCCCCTGCCGCAGCAACGCAATGAACTGCCGCAATAACGGCGTCACTGCTTCACGCCGCCACGCCAGCTGGATCTCCGACGCCGCGCCACGGTCGGCCAGTTCGACAAAGCACGCGCCTTCCACCTGGATGTGGCTGCAGGAGGAGGGCAGCACGCAGACGCCCAGCCCGGCCGCGACCAGGCTGATCAAGGTCGATGATTCGCCGGCTTCCTGCACGATGCGCGGGCTGAAGCCGGCATTGCGGCACAGGGTGATCACATGATCGTGGATGCCCGCACCCGAGTCGCGTGAGAAGCCGACAAACGGGTCGAGCGCGAATTGCTTCAGCGACAGGCGCGCGCTCGCGGGGGCCTTGCCACGCAGCGCCGGGTGGCTGGCATGCACCACCAGCGCCAGTGGGTCATCAAACAGATGCTGTGCCACCAGCTCATCCGGCAGCACGCGCTTGCGGATGATGCCCACGTCCAGTTCGTCGGCAAGCAGGGCCTCGATCTGGCGCAGGCTGTTCATCTCGCGCAGCTGCATCTGCACCTGCGGGTGCTGCTGGCGGTAGCTGAAGATCGCGCGCGGTATCTGCGGCGACAGCGGCGTGGCGCGGGTCAGGCCGATGCGTAGTTCGCCGCTCTCGCCACGTTGCGCACGCTGCACCGTGTCCACCGCCTTGTCCACGCGCTGCAGGATGTCGCGCGCCTGTTCCAGCAACACTTCGCCAGCGGGCGTGAGCTGCACGCGGCGGTGGCTGCGTACGAACAACTGCGCGCCAAGCAGGGTCTCCAGTTGCCGGATCTGTTGGCTGAGCGGCGGTTGCGACATGCCCAGGCGCTCGGCGGCACGGCCGAAGTGCAGGGTGTCGGCGACGGCCAGGAAGTAGCGCAGGTGGCGGAGTTCCAGGGACATCGCGGCAGTCTAGGCTGCGAAGGCCTTACCGACCAACCATCAGTTCGTCATCCCCGCGTAGGCGGGGATCGCTCCATGCGGGGTGTGAGGAGGCCAGGGCAAAGGCCAGAGCCGGGCAGAAGCAGGAGCGATGACCCAACATACGTTGGTTGAAAGCCCCGCCTGCGCGGGAATGACGGCTCATGGGCAAAACCAAAAAACCTACCGCTCCGAATGCCCGGTATCGTCGTACTGCCGCGGCGCAAACAGATCCGGTTGGATCAACTCAACGAATGCGCGCGCCTGCGGCGACAGCGCCTTGCCCCGTCGCACCACCACGCCATAGCTGCGCGAGGGGAAGTAATCGCTCATCGCCCGCGTCGCCAGCTTGTCGCGGTCGCTGTCGTTCAGGCACAGGGCGGTGACGATGCTGATGCCCATGCCCATTGCCACGTACTGCTTGATCACCTCCCAGCCGCCCACCTCCAGCGCCACCGTGTAAGGCACGCGGTGCTGCTGGAACACCAGGTCAACCAGCCGCCAGGTGATCTGCCGGCGCGGCGGCAGGATCAGCGGCCACGGCGACAGGTCTTCCAGCGTCAGGTTCTTTTTCTTCGCCAGCGGGTGGTCGGGCGGAGTGATCAGCACCTGCTCGAAGCGGTAGACCGGTGCATAGCTGAGGTCGGCGGGCACATCCATCATCGAGCCGATGGCCAGGTCGGCGGCGTCGCTGCGCAGCAGGTCGGTGCCGTCGGCACTGATCGCGTTGTGCAGGGTCAGGCGCACATCCGGGTGCTGTTGGCGGAAGTTTTCGACGATCTTGGGCAGGAGGTAAAGGATGGTCGACGAATTTGCGGCGATATTGAGCTCGCCGGCATCCAGCCCGCTGACCTTCTCGCGGAACCGCGGCAGCAGCCCGTCCAGGCTTTCAACCAGCGGCTGGGCCATGTCGTACAGCAGCTGACCCTCGCGGGTAGGCACCAGTCGGCGCCCGCTGCGCTCGAACAGCACCACCCCCAGCTCCCGTTCCAGCGCCTGCAGCTGCAGGCTCACCGCCGGCTGGCTGACAAAAAGCGCTTCCGAGGCACGCGAAACCGAGCCCAGGCGCACCGTCTGCAGGAACGCCCGCAGCGGCTTGAGCCGATCAGACTTGTAGGAAAAACGCGGGGTTACGGGCGTCTTGGTGGGCATGGCGATGCCAGTATTAGCACAACTTATAGATAACATTGCAAAAACTGTTTTGTTAAATACCTCCCTGCGGCGGCACGTTGGAGTCCCCGACATACGCAGGTACCTCCGATGTCCGCCGTCGCCCACGCAGTCGTTGCCCAGCAGTCCGCCCCCCGCCCGACCCCGGGCATCACCCTGACCACCCAGCTGGCCGGCCAGTCCGCGCTGCTGCCGGCCGGCGTGCTGGGCCTGCTCGTATCGCTGCACCGGGCGGTCGAGCCGGGCCGGCAGGCACGCTTGGCGGCCCGGCGCGAGCGCCAGGCCTTCTTCGACCAGGGCGGGCTGCCGGATTTCCGCGCCGATACCCGCGCCATCCGCGAGGAGGACTGGCGGGTGGCGCCGATCCCGGCCGCGCTGCAGGACCGCCGCGTCGAGATCACCGGGCCCACCGACCCGAAGATGGTCATCAATGCGCTGAACTCCGGTGCCAAGGTGTTCATGGCCGACTTCGAGGATTCGACCTCGCCGACTTGGCGCAATGTGCTGGCCGGCCAGCAGACGATGAAGGCGGCGGTGCGCGGTGACCTGGATTTCACCGCGCCGGCCACCGCCAAGGGCCCGGGCAAGCACTACACGCTGCGGCCGTTCGACGAGCAGGCGGTGCTGATCGTGCGCCCGCGTGGCTGGCACCTGGACGAGAAGCACGTGCTGATCGACGGCCAGCCGATTGCCGGCGGCCTGTTCGATGCGGCGCTGTTCGCCTTCCACAACGCGCAGACGCTGATGGACAAGGACCGCGGCCCGTACTTCTACCTGCCCAAGCTGCAGTCGATGGAAGAGGCGGCGCTGTGGGAGACCGCGCTGTCGCACATCGAGGGCATGCTGGGCCTGCCGCAGGGGCAGATCAAGGTCACCGTGCTGATCGAGACGCTGCCGGCGGTGTTCGAGATGGACGAGATCCTGCATGCGCTGCGCGAGCGCATCGTCGGCCTGAACTGCGGTCGCTGGGATTACATTTTCTCCTACCTGAAGACCTTCCGCCGCCACGCCGACAAGGTGCTGCCGGAACGCGGCCAGGTGACCATGACCCAGCCGTTCCTGAAGGCCTATTCGGAACTGCTGATCAAGACCTGCCATCGCCGTGGCGCACATGCGATGGGCGGCATGGCTGCGCAGATCCCGATCAACCACGACGCCGCCGCCAACGAGCAGGCGATGGCGCGGGTGCGTGCCGACAAGCTGCGCGAGGTCACTGCCGGCCACGACGGCACCTGGGTGGCACACCCGGCGCTGATCCCGGTGGCGCGCGCCATCTTCGACGAGCACATGTCCGGCCCCAACCAGCACCACGTGCTGCGCCGTGATGTGCAGGCCAACCGCGATGAACTGATCGCGCCCTGCAACGGCACGGTTACCCGCGCCGGCTTCGAGAACAACGTCGAAGTCTGCGTGCGTTACCTGGCCGCCTGGCTGGACGGCAACGGCTGCGTGCCCATCCACAACCTGATGGAAGACGCGGCCACCGCCGAGATCAGCCGCAGCCAGATCTGGCAGTGGCTGCATGCCGGCAACCAGCATCTGGATGACGGCACCGCGATCGACTTCGCGCTGCTGGACAGCACCCTGCGCGCGCTGCCGGCGCGCCTCGGCGACACCTCCGCACTGCCCGGTGGCAGCCGCATCACCCAGGCCATCGGCCTGCTCGACCAGCTCAGCCGCGCCGACACCCTGGCCGAGTTCCTGACCCTGCCGGCGTATCGGCAGATCGATTGACCCGACTTTCCCCTACGTACGCATTCGACTTGAGGACGACACGATGAGCACCTATCAGCAACAGATCGACGCCCTGCAGCAGGACTGGGACAGCAACCCGCGTTGGAAGGGGCTGAAGCGCACCTACAGCGCCGCCGACGTGGTGCGCCTGCGTGGCAGCGTGCAGCCGGAACATACCTTGGCCAAGCGCGGCGCCGAGCGCCTGTGGGAGCTGGTCAACGGCAGCGCGAAGAAGGGCTACGTCAACGCCTTCGGTGCGATCAGTGCCGGCCAGGCCATGCAGCAGGCCAAGGCCGGGCTGGAAGCGGTGTACCTGTCCGGCTGGCAGGTGGCTGCCGACGGCAATACCTCCGAAACCATGTACCCGGACCAGTCGCTGTACGCCTACGACTCGGTGCCGACCATGGTCCGCCGCATCAACAACACCTTCCAGCGCGCCGATGAGATCCAGTGGAAGAACATCATCGACGGCAAGGTCAAGGCCGAGGACGCGATCGACTTCTTCCTGCCGATCGTTGCTGATGGCGAGGCCGGCTTCGGCGGCGTGCTCAACGCCTATGAGTTGATGAAGAACATGATCGTTGCCGGCGCCGCCGCGGTGCATTTCGAGGACCAGCTGGCGGCGGTGAAGAAGTGCGGCCACATGGGCGGCAAGGTGCTGGTACCGACCCACGAGGCGATCCAGAAGCTGTCGGCCGCGCGCCTGGCGGCGGACGTGCTGGGTGTACCGACCATCGTGCTGGCGCGCACCGATGCCGAGGCCGCCAACCTGTTGACCAGCGATTTCGACCCCAACGACGCCCCGTTCGTCACCGGCGAGCGCACCGCCGAGGGTTTCTACCGGGTCAAGAACGGCCTGGAGCAGGCGATCAGCCGCGGCGTCGCCTACGCCCCGCACGCCGACCTGGTGTGGTGCGAGACCGGCACCCCGGACCTGGGCTTCGCCCGCGAGTTCGCCCAGGCCGTGCACGCGGCCAGCCCCGGCAAGCTGCTGTCGTACAACTGCTCGCCCTCGTTCAACTGGAAGAAGAACCTGGACGACAAGACCATCGCGAAGTTCCAGGACGAGCTGGCCGCGCTGGGCTACAAGTACCAGTTCATCACCCTGGCCGGCATCCACATCAACTGGTTCAACACCTTCAAGTTCGCCCACGACTACGCCCGTGGCGAGGGCATGCGCCACTACGTGGAGCAGGTGCAGGAGCCGGAGTTCGCCGCCCGCGAGCAGGGCTACACCTTTGTCTCGCACCAGCAGGAAGTGGGCGCCGGTTACTTCGACGATGTGACCACGGTGATCCAGGGCGGCGCCTCAAGCGTCACCGCCCTGACCGGGTCCACCGAAGAAGAGCAGTTCCAGACTGAAAAGGCCGCCTGAGCGGGATCGATTCCGGCAGCATGTTTGCTTTGGGGGCCTGCGGGCCCCCCTTTTTTGTCCAGGCGCTGTCCGGGCCTGGCTGCTTTGTGACCGCAGTCAGTCCCTCTTACGGCTTGCGGCTAAGGTGTGCCCCGATCAGCGGCAAAAAATGCGGCGGGGTGTACCCATGTCTGTTTATTTTGGTGATAGTCTCGTGAGCTTCCCGGCTGCCACGCCGGGGTCCATGAGGCAAGGAATGAGCGGCATGGGTATAGGGGAACCGGCGCTTCACGAGCGCCCGGTCGGCGTTGCGCCGAGCGGGGGCGTCCCCTTGCGCGCGCAGCTGTCCGCGGTCGAGTTCGCCCTGTTCGCCCAGTTTGGTATCCGCCACGATCTGCAGGCCAACACCCAACTGTTCCGGCGCGGTGACGTGGGCACCTCGATGTTCATCGTGGTGAGCGGCGCCATCAGCCTGGATTTCGGTGCTGGCCTGGCGCCCAAACAGCTGCTGTGCAATGACTTTTTCGGCGAGCTCGGCCTGCTGATCGAGCGCCACCCGCGCTCCTGTGATGCGCGTGCCAGCTGTGACAGTGTGCTGCTGGAAATCACCCACGCCAACTTTCACCGGCTGATCGACCAGGATCCGGCCACAGTGGTGTTCTTCCTGCGTCGCACGCTCGCGCGCGTGGTGTCCAGCGAGCAGCGCCTGATCGGGCAGCTCAGCCGCCGCAACCAGGAGCTGGAAGCTGCGCTGGGCAACCTCTACAGCACGCACAATGAGCTCACCAACACCCGCGAGCTGGTGTATAGCGATGACCTTACCGGGCTCAACAACCGACGTGCCCTCACCGCCTATCTGCAGCGCTCGCACCGCTCCGGCAAGCGCCCGCAGGGGTTGTTGCTGATCGACTGCGATGACTTCAAGGGCCTGAATGATGTCCATGGTCATCTGGTGGGTGACCAGGCCCTGCAGCGGTTGGGGCGGATCCTGAACTCGGTGGCGGGCAACGACGACATCGCTTGCCGCTTGGGCGGCGATGAATTCTGCATCCTGCTGGCGCAGGCCGACGTCGACTGCCTGGCCCGGGTGGCTGATTTCATCCTGGAAGCAGCACGCGGCTGGGGCAGTGATCCGCGTGCGGCGGCCGAGGCCTGCTCGGTCAGCATTGGCATGGCCCTGGTCGATGAGGGACATCACTGGAACGACACCTATTCGCGTGCTGACAAGGCCTTGTACGAGGCCAAGCGTCGTGGCGGCAACCGTGCACAATGGTTCGTCGACCGCAGCAGCGGGCAGCGGCGCTTGGGGTGAACACGTGCAGGAGCCTTCCGCCCCAGATGCAGCCCAGCGGCAACTGAAAACCCTGGTGCTGACCGACCTGTGTGATTCGGTCGCACTGGTCGAACGCGTGGGCGATGCGGCGGCGGCGGATCTGTTCCGTACGCTGGACGCACGGGTACTTGGTTTGCTGCAACAGTGGAACGGACGCCTGATCGACCGTTCCGACGGCATGCTGCTGCTGTTCGAGGCACCTACCCAGGGCTTGGGGTTCGCGCTGGCCTATCTGGAGGAGCTCGAACGGCTGGGGCTGGAACAGCGGCTACCGCTGCGCGCCCGCGTCGGTATCCACGTCGGCTACGTGCTGGCCTGGCAGAACAGCGAAGCGGCGGTGACTGCCGGTGCCAAGCCATTGGAAGTGGAAGGCGTGGCCAAGCCAACGGCTGCACGCCTGATGGCATTGGCGCGGCCCAACCAGATCCTGGTGTCGGCGGTGGCCGAGTCGTTGCTGCGGGGCGGCCAGCATGAACTGGGCGAGCGTGGCGCGCAGCTGCAGTGGAAGTCGCATGGTCGCTGGTATTTCAAGGGCCTGCCCACGGTGCAGGAAGTGTTCGAGGTGGGAGTGCCGGGGCGGGCACCATTGCGCATGCCAGTGCGGTCATCCAAGGCATGGCGCGCGCTCCCGCTGTGGCGTCGGCCGGCGGCCTTGATTGCGGAGATGGCATTGCTGGCCGGGTTGGTTGTGCTGACCTGGGTGCTGGTACGGCCCGAACCAGCGATCGCTTTTGGCGAACGGGACTGGGTGGTGGTGGGCGGCTTCACCAATGCAACCGAGGACCCCCGGTTGTCTGACGCGCTGCGTGAAGCACTGCGCATGAGCCTGGAGCAATCCCGCTATGTAAACGTGCTCAGTGACCTGAAGACTCGGGAAACCTTGCAGCAGATGCGGCGTGACCCCACCCAGATGATGGATCGCGCCACTGCGATCGAGCTGACAGTGCGGGAAGGGGCCCGGGCCCTTATCCTGCCATCGGTGCGCGAAGTGAACGGAAAACTGCGGGTCACGCTGGACGTGATCGACCCGGCGAGCGGCAAGACGGTTTACTCCGAGCATGTGGATGGCAATGGCTTGGAGTCCTCGCTGGTGTCCACGGACAAGGTGGCCAACCGGCTGCGACGACACCTGGGCGAAGCACTGGCGGAGATTACCAGTCACTCGGCTCCCTTGCCCCGGGTTGCGACCAGCAGCCTCGATGCGTTGCATGCCTATTCGGTAGGTCTGAATGCCTATGCGGACAATCGCCGCGATGACGCCTTGGGGCATTTCGAACAGGCCGCGCGGCTGGATCCGGATTTCGCGGCGGCCTACATGGGGCAGATGCGGGTGGCCTCTTCAAAAGGCGACTTTGCCCGAGCGCGCGATCTGCTCGCGCAGGCAGCCTCCCACCGGGCCAACCTGAGCGCACGGGATCAGCTCTACCTGGATAGTTGGAATGCCGAGCTCTCGGGTGCTGGCGCGGTCGAGGCTGCGCATCGCTGGAAATTGCTCGGCGACCTGTACCCCGATTTCCATACGGCCCATCACAACCGTTCGGGTGCGTTGTTCAGTCTGGGCAGATATGCGGAGGCCGAACGCGAGGTACGCCTTGCCCTGGTACCGCAGAACCCAATGCGGACGGTATCGCTCCGGCATCTGGCGCGCCTGGAGCTTGCACAGAACAAAAACCAGCAAGCACTGACCTCCTTCCAGCAGGCCAGTGCGATGGGAGGGCCGCCGGATCGTGAGTTGGCGGCTGCGATGGCGGCGGTGGATGACTTTGACGGGGCATGGCGTGTGCTTGCTGCCATCCCCGAAAGCTCCACGCCTGCGTGGCTGGAACGCATTGCCGTGGCTGTTGACCAGGGCAACCTGGCCGCTGCACGGGAACACGCGCGCAAGGCACGCTTGTTGTGCGAGTTGGGGGACTCCGTTTGCAGCACGTTTGACCTGCAGTCGCTGGCACTGCGTCTGCTATCCGATGCCGCGCCGGCTGCGGCGGAGTTCGAGCGGTGGTTGATCTTGTTCCATCGCAACGCCACCAGCGAGCAGGCCGGGGATGCCCACGACTGGGCGTTCATGGCGGCTGCCACGCTGTATCTGGCGCAGCGCTCCGAGCATGACGCGCTGGTTGCTGCATGGCTGCCGCGCATGATGGCGATGGCCACGCAGGTCGACGAGCGCCGCGCGCGGCAGTTGGTTGGCCTGGTACAGGCTGGGGCTGAAGCCGACCCGGCACGGCTGTCCGGGATGATCGGGCAGCTGCAGGGGCAGGTGGATGGAACCGAGCTGATCCAGCTGCATGTGCAGCTGCAGGCCCTGCATGCGCGTAACGGCAACGTCGCGGCGGCGGGTCACGAACACGGATGGGTTGCTGCACAGCGTGGCCTGGCCTATACGGAGAACGCCGGCACTTATGCGCTGCTTGCCTTGAACGTGGCTGACGTAAGGCGCGCCCGCCTGGAGCGGGCGCAGTGACATCAAGCCCCGTTGGGCGCTGACGACGGGTCGTTCCCGCTCATGAAGCAGTAGGGAACAAAAAATGCCGCCGAAGCGGCCAGGTGCTCCATCAACTGGGCACGGGCATGTTGGAACTCTTCCTTGCTTGCCAGCGGCCCGCTGAACTCACAGGTCTCGCAGGCAGCAGCGGCCTCGCTGCTGACAAGCGCCATGGCACCGGCAGGGTCGAGTGCGAACTTCTCGCGGAAGCCATCATCGGAACAGAGAAAGTCGAGCAGCTTTTCCGCATCGGCGGCAGACAGGGGGGGCTTGTTTGTGTTCATGGTTGTCGTTGTCAGTTGATGGTGGTGCTGGTTTGGATGCCGCGCATGAAAGAATAATAGCGGTGCTCACGCGATTCTCTTGAGCCGACCACTGGTTGCACCGGGTCGTAAGAGGCGCGTGTTCTGCTGTTCTTTTGCAGGGAGAGGCCGTTGTGAAATTACGTCGTTGCCACATTCTGGCCGTGATGCCGGTGGAGAAGGTGGACTTCTCCGTGCACCAGGTATTTGCTGGGGGTGCGGGCTTGAATGTGCGCAGGCAGCTGCAGGTCCTGGCGGCACACCTGGACCAGCCCTGCGTGGTGGACGAGGAGCAATGCCTTTTCCTTTTTTCATGCAGCCCGGGCGTATGGCAGGACATGCCGGGGCAGGAAGCGCAGCAAGTGCTGGTGCAGTCTCTGCTCGCGCTCGGATTGCTGTTCCTGGAGGACACGGCAACGGGCCAGGCCTGGGAAGCCGATGCACGACTGCGTGAAGTGCCGTGGTGGCCATTGGCGGCGATCCATCACAGGCATGCACGATGGCATGACGTGGACAGTGCGCTGGAGATGCGGCGCAATCAGATGGTTACTGCAGATGACCTTGTGCGCAAGCTGGGCAAGCCCCCACTGGAAGCGCTGCCGCGACAGCACAATGCGTACCGCTTGCACACGGTGGAGGATGATCCGGCCGCACTGGCACTGTCACGTCGTACTACCTGCCGGAATTTCGATCCTGCACGTCCGCTGTCGCTGGCGTTGGTGAGCCTGCTTCTGCAACAGGTGTTGATGGCGCAGGGGCAGGTAGAGACCGAGCCTGGCGTGCGGTTCCTGAAGAAGAACGTGCCTTCCGCAGGTGGCTTGCATCCTGTCGAGGCGTATCTGGTGGTGCAGAATGTCGAAGGACTCACGGCGGGGCTCTACCACTACCATGCGGTAAGCCATGAGCTGGCGGCCACAACCCGTCAGCCCGACGATATCGCGCAGTTCGCGCTACGGCTGCTGGCGGGCCAGGACTGGTTTGCGACCGCACCGGTGCTGGTGGTGCTCACCTGTCGCTTCGGCCGCAACTTCTGGAAGTATCGCAATCACACCAAGGCGTACCGTGCGGTGTGTCTGGATGCAGGTCATGTTTCCCAGGCGCTGTACACGGCGGCCACCGCGCAGGGGTTGGGCGCTTTTGTCACAGCGGCGATCAACGAACATGAGATTGAGACGCTGTTGGGGACCGACCCGATGCAGCAAGGGGCGCTGGCAGTGTCCGGCTTTGGCTGGCGTGCCGATACCCTGGTCACGCCGGAGTTCGATCCGCTTGGTCGCTCGCGGCAAACCCAGGTAACGGCCAGCACCCGGGGCGGCGGCCCGGGTCGATTGGCTGAGCAGCATGCAATGCACGCAGCGACGGACGCGCTACCTTGATGACCTGCCTTACGTTGCCTCGAAATCCACCAGCACCGCACCATCGGCTACCTGGTCACCGGCTTTCGCACGGAAGCCTTGCACGGTGCCATCGGCCGGTGCCTGCAGGGTGTGCTCCATCTTCATTGCTTCCATCACCAGCAGCGGCGTGCCACGGCTGACGGTGGTGCCCGGCTGCACAAGCAGGGTGACGACGCGGCCGGGCATCGGTGCCAGCAGGCTGCCGCCGTGGTCGTTGCTGTTGTCGGCGTCGGCGACCGGGTCGTGGATGTTGAAGCGTTGCTGCTGGTCGCTGCCAAACACGTACAGCGTATTGCCCTCGCGAATGGCGTTGCCACGCTGCAGGCGTTCACCCAGCTGCAGGGCGTAGCCGGCGCTGCTGCATGTCCCGCTCACATTGATGGTGGTATCGCCCAACTGCACTTGCCAGCCGTTGGCACAGTCGCGTACCTGCAGCTGCTTGCGCTGGTCCAGGTGCTCCAGGGTCACCGAGCGTGCCGCATGGCCAGTGATACGCCAGCTGTCGGCGATTGCCCACGGTGAAACATCGCTGCTGCGAGATTCGTCGCTGGCTACCGCAAGCACGGCGGCCAGCGCCCAGTCATTGTCACCGGCGGCGACGTGGTGGATATCCAGCGCGTCGCGCTCGCGCTCGATCAGCGCGGTGTCGAGGTTGGCGGTGCGGAACGAATCGGTCATCACCAGCCGGCGCAGGAAGGCGGCATTGGTGGTAACACCGACGACCTGGCACTGCGCCAAGGCCTGCTGCATGCGCTGCAGGGCGCGGTCGCGGTCCACGTCCCAGACGATGAGCTTGGCGATCATCGGATCGTAGTACGGGGTGATGGCATCGCCTTGTTCCACGCCGGCATCAATGCGGACATTGGCGCTGGGCTGTGGCAGGCGCAGATGACGCAGGGTGCCGGTGGAGGGCAGGAAGCCGCGGTCGGCGTCTTCGGCGTACAGGCGGGCTTCGATGGCGTGGCCATGTATCTGCAGCTGGTCCTGCGCTTTCGGCAAGGGCTGACCGGCGGCCACGCGCAGCTGCCATTCGACCAGGTCGGTACCGGTGATCAGTTCGGTGACGGGGTGCTCCACCTGCAGGCGGGTGTTCATTTCCATGAAATAGAAATCACCGTCGGGGCCGGCGATGAACTCCACCGTGCCGGCGCCGACATAGCCCACGGCGCGCGCGGCATCGGTAGCGGCCTTGCCCATGGCAGCGCGGCGCTCGGCAGTCATGCCGGGCGCGGGTGCCTCTTCCAGCACCTTCTGGTGACGGCGTTGCACCGAACAGTCGCGCTCGAACAGATAGACCACATTGCCGTGGCTGTCGCCGAACACCTGGATCTCGATATGGCGCGGGCGCTCGACGTACTTCTCCACCAGCACATGCGCATTGCCGAACGACGCCTGCGCCTCACGCTGGCAGCTGGTCAACGCGGCTTCAAAGTCGGCACTGGCCTCGACCTTGCGCATGCCCTTGCCGCCGCCACCGGCGCTGGCCTTGATCAGCACCGGATAGCCAATGGCATCGGCTTGTGAACGCAGGAACTCCGGCTCCTGCCGCTCACCGTGATAGCCCGGTGTCAGCGGCACGTTGGCGGTCTGCATCAGCGCCTTGGCCGAACTCTTGTCGCCCATCGCATCGATGGCGCCGGCCGGCGGCCCAATGAAGACGATGCCTGCAGCATGGCAAGCGCGTGCGAAGCCCGCGTTCTCGGAGAGAAACCCATAACCCGGATGAATGGCCTGCGCACCGCTGCGGCGCGCAGCATCGAGAATGACCTCGGCGCGCAGATAGCTCTCGGCAGCGGGCGCTGCGCCAATATGGATGGCTTCGTCAGCCAGCCGCACATGCCGCGCATTGCGGTCTGCATCCGAGTACACAGCCACGGTAGCGATGCCAAGGCGACGGCAGGTAGCAATAACGCGGCAGGCGATTTCACCACGATTGGCGATCAGGATCTTGTTGAACATTGTCTTATCCACGATGTGCCGCGCGGGCAGGGAAGTAGCCGAGGGCTTTCGCCGTTGTTGTTGCTGTTGCTCTTGAACTTGCTTTTGCTCTACCGGGTCCCTTCCGCAGCGACGGAACCGGTGGGGAATACCCGAAGGGCGACGTGCATGGATGCGCGTCGTTGTTCGCCACGACAGGGATGTCGTGTCGAAAAATCCCACCGGTGGAGTGAACCCGGCACGCGGAGCGTGCTGGGCGCGAAGGCAGGGCGTGCTTGACCAGCCATTCGGCTGTTGAAAGGGCGCTTCTTTTGGTTACTTCTTCTTTGCACGAGCAAAGAGAAGTAACTCGCTTCCCGAAGGGGAGCGAAAGCTCTTGATTCAACGCTCTTTCTTCAAAAAAGCGCATGGGGTCAATCACATCCGGAACACACCAAACCGCGTGTCCTGCACAGGTGCGTTGAGACTGGCAGCCAAGGCCAACCCAAGCACCCTGCGCGTATCCGCCGGATCAATCACCCCGTCATCCCACAAACGCGCGCTCGCATAATACGGATGACCCTGCTGCTCGAACTGGTCACGGATCGGCTGCTTGAACGCATCCTCCTCTTCGGCCGACCACGCCCCACCCTTGGCCTCGATACCATCACGCTTGACTGTGGCCAACACACTCGCCGCCTGCTCACCGCCCATCACCCCGATGCGTGCATTCGGCCACATCCACAGGAAGTGCGGCGAGTACGCGCGCCCGCACATGCCGTAGTTGCCGGCACCGAACGAGCCACCGATCACCACCGTGTACTTGGGCACGCGCGCATTGGCCACCGCCATGACGAGCTTGGCGCCGTCCTTGGCGATGCCACCATGCTCGTACTTGCGACCGACCATGAAGCCGGTGATGTTCTGCAGGAACAGCAACGGGATATTGCGCTGGCAGCACAGCTCGATGAAATGCGCGCCCTTCAGTGCGGACTCCGAGAACAGGATGCCATTGTTGGCGATGATGCCGACCGGATGGCCGTGCACATGCGCGAAGCCAGTGACCAGCGTGTTGCCATAGCGTGGCTTGAACTCATCGAAACGCGAGCCGTCGACGATGCGCGCGATCACCTCGCGCACGTCATAGGGCTTACGGGTGTCGCTGGGAATCACCCCGTACAGTTCCCGCGCGTCGAACAGCGGCGCCTCGCTGGCCTGCAGCGCAACGCCTGCATCGGGCTTGCGCCAGTTCAGGTTGGCGATGATGGAACGCACCCGTGCCAGCGCTTGCAGATCGTTGTCGGCCATGTGGTCGGCAACACCGGAGATGCGCGTATGCACGTCGGCACCGCCGAGTTCTTCGGCGCTGACCACTTCACCGGTGGCGGCCTTCACCAGCGGCGGACCACCGAGGAAGATCGTGCCCTGTTCCTTGACGATGACGGTCTCATCGCTCATTGCTGGCACGTAGGCGCCGCCGGCCGTGCAGCTGCCCATCACGCAGGCGATCTGCGGGATGCCCTGTGCCGACAGGTTGGCCTGGTTGTAGAAGATGCGGCCGAAATGGTCACGGTCGGGGAACACCTCATCCTGCAGCGGCAGGAAGGCCCCGCCGGAGTCGACCAGGTAGATGCAGGGCAGGCGGTTCTGCTGGGCGATCTCCTGCGCGCGCAGATGCTTCTTCACCGTCACCGGGTAATAGGTGCCGCCCTTGACGGTGGCATCGTTGGCGACGATCAGGCATTCCACCCCGGAGACGCGGCCGATACCGGCGACCATGCCGGCACCGGGCACCGGGTCGTCGTACATGCCATGCGCCGCCAGCGGCGCCACTTCCAGGAACGGGCTGCCGGGGTCGAGCAGGGCGTCGATGCGCTCGCGCACCAGCAGCTTGCCGCGCGCGGTGTGCTTGGCGCGTGCCGCATCGCTGCCGCCGCGGGCGGTGGCCGCCAGTGTTGCGCGCAGGTCATCGACCTGGGCCTGCATTGCGGCGCGGTTGGCTTCGAAGCTGTCACTGCCGGGTTGCAGCTGGGAGGTGAGTACGGTCATGGCCGAAGTCCTGGATTCTGGAGCTGGTCTGCGCGTGGAAACATGGCCGCAGGGCTGTTGCTGTTGTTTTGCTCTTGCTTGGCTCTTGCTTGGCTTTTGCTTTTGCCGTTGCCGTTGCCGGTGCCGGTGCCGGTGCCGTTGCTTTGCTCTGCTGTTGCGTCCCTTCTCCCGCTTGCGGGAGAAGGTGCCCCGCAGGGGCGGATGAGGGGGAGCTTTTAAAGCATTGGGTCTGCTTGCCAGGAGCCTCCCCTCACCCCAACCCCTCTCCCGCAAGCGGGAGAGGGGCTTAAGCGGCTTTATGCGGTCTTCTGGAACAACTCCCGCCCAATCAACATGCGGCGGATTTCCGAAGTACCCGCACCAATCTCATACAACTTGGCATCGCGCCACAAGCGCCCGGCCGGGTACTCGTTGATATAGCCATTGCCGCCGAGGATCTGGATCGCTTCACCCGCTGCCCAGGTCGCCTTCTCGGCCGAATACAGGATGGCGCCGGCCGCGTCCTGGCGGGTGGTACGGCCCTGGTCGCAGGCCTTGGCCACCGCATACACATAGGCACGGCAGGCATTGAGGCCGACATACATGTCGGCCAGCTTGGCCTGGATCAGCTGGAAGCTGCCGATCGCTTCGCCGAACTGCTTGCGCTCATGCACATACGGAAGCACCACATCCAGCGCTGCCGACATCAAGCCCAGTGGGCCGCCGGACAACACCACGCGCTCGTAGTCCAGGCCGGACATCAGCACCTTGACGCCACCACCAACAGCACCCAGCACGTTCTCGACCGGCACTTCGCAGTCCTGGAACACCAGCTCGCAGGTGTTGGACGAGCGCATGCCGAGCTTGTCCAGCTTCTGCGCGGTGGAGAAACCCTTCATGCCCTTCTCGATGATGAAGGCGGTGATGCCGCGCGAACCGGCCTCCGGGTCGGTCTTGGCATAGACCACCAGCACATCGGCATCGGGACCATTGGTGATCCACATCTTGTTGCCGTTGAGCACGTAGTGGTCGCCACGCAGCTCGGCGCGCAGCTTCATCGACACCACGTCCGAACCGGCACCCGGCTCGCTCATCGCCAGTGCGCCGACATGCTCGCCGCTGCACAGCTTGGGCAGGTATTCGTGCTTCTGTGCTTCGCTGGCGTTCTTGCGCAGCTGGTTGAGGCACAGGTTGGAATGCGCGCCATAGGACAGGCCGATGCCGCCGGAAGCGCGCGAGATTTCTTCCATCGCCACCACATGCGCCAGGTAACCCATGCCGCTGCCGCCGTATTCTTCTTCCACGGTCATACCCAGCAGGCCCTGTTCGCCCAGCTGGCGCCAGAGCTGATTGGGGAAGTGGTTGCTGGCGTCGGCTTCGGCGGCCAGTGGCGCGATGTGCGCGGCGGCGAACTGCGTCACGCTCTCGCGCAGCATGTCGATGTCGTCGCCCAGATCAAAGTTGAGGGTTGGGATGTGCATGGCTGGCTCCGGTACGGCAGGGCGGTAAGGGCGCACCGGGTTGGGGTGACGGGCAGGCCGTCGGCACGGGCGTTTGCGCGCAGCCTAGCGGCTCCCGTGGAAAAAGTGAATACAAATTCAAAAATTGAACATAGAATCAGCAAATGGCTTACAAGCGTTCGGAATTGATGGAAAAACGGCTGGCGGGCAACCGCGAGCGGATCCTGATGGCGGCCCGTCGGCTGGTCGCCGCCGGCGGCTATCGCAATGCCCCGATCACCGCCGTGGCGGCCGAGGCAGGGGTGTCTACCGGGCTGATCTACCGGCACTTTCCATCCAAGGCCGAGCTGTTCGTGGAGGTGCTGACCTTGGCCGTCGAACATGAGTTGGAGATCCTGGCCGCGATTGCCGCCCAGCCGCTGCCGGCGCCTGAGCGCCTGCAACGGGCAGTGGCCTCGTTCGTGCGCCGCGCCATGGCCGGCCCTGGCCTGGCCTATGCCTTCATCGCCGAGCCGGTGGACCCGGAAGTGGAGGCCGAGCGCATCCGTTGCCGGCGGCTGTTCGGTGATGTGTTCAAGCGCATCCTGGAAGACGGCCTATGCGCGGGCGAACTGCCGGCGCAGGATCTGGATATCAGTGCGGCCTGCATCGTCGGCGCCTTCACCGAGGCGCTGGTGGGGCCTACCGCGCCCAGCCGCGATGGCCTGCGCGACGGCGAACATCTGGTCACCGCGATCAGTGCGTTGTGTCTGCGTGCGGCCGGCGCGCCGGTACCGGCCTGAGTTCCGCGCGCCCGCCCGATGGTGCAATGCCGCACATCAAGGCAGGGCAACAGGCATTGCGGGAGCAGCCCAACGCTGGTCTATACTCGCCGAGCAAAGCGGTCCACCGACTACTCGCCTGGGGTGATGAGACGTGCGGAATTACGACCTTGAGTTCCTGAAACGCTTTTCGATCGTGATCGCCATCCTGGCCGTCATCACGGTTGGCTTGATCATCTTCGCGTCCTACCTGCAGCACGCCATTCCCAAGGAAGTGTCGCCGACGGCGACCAAACGCATCGAGCAGCGCATCGCGCCCATCGGTGCGGTCTATGCCGGTGCCACCGGTGCCTCGGCGCAGGCCGCCGCGGCAGCCGCCGCCGCTGCAGCAGCGGCCGCCAGCGGCGCCTACGGCGGCACCCTGGATGGCAAGACCATCTTCGACAACCTGTGCACTGCCTGCCATACCAGTGGCGTTGGCAACGCGCCGACCCTTGACCACGCGCATTGGGATGGCCGGCTGGCGCAGGGCAAGGACACCCTCTACAAGCACGCCATTGAGGGCTACACCGGCCCGGATGGCGGCATCATGCCGCCCAAGGGTGGCAATGCCGGGCTCAGCGAGGAGCAGATCCACGCAGCGGTGGACTGGATGCTGGACAATCTGAAATAGGAAGCCGCCAGACTCCTGCAACTGGCCGGTAGCCAGATTGCTGCAAAATAACCGGCGCCGCCCGAGCAGGGCGGCGCTTCTGTTTCCGTCTTCCCCGGAGTGCGTCCATGCGCTGTACCCCTTCCCTGCTTGCCTTGGCCCTGGCCGCCTGTTCCGGCGCCGCCTGGGCGGCCCCCTCCAAGCCCGTCGTGTTGCCGGTCGGCAGCGTGCAGGGCACGGCTGATCGCAGTCCTTACGAAGGCAGGACCGTGACCATCGAAGCGGTAGTGACCGCCGACATGCGCGAAGGCCTGGGCGGCATCTATGTGCAGGATGCCGGTGATGGCAACGATGCCACCTCCGACGCCTTGTTCGTGCAATTGCCGGCAGACCAGCAGGTGCAGGCCGGGCAATGGCTGCGCATCACCGGCACCGTGCAGGAACTGGCCGCCGGCAAGAGCGGGCAGGGCCTGACCACGCTGCAGGCGCAGACCGTCAGTCCAATTGCCGCCAGGCCCGCGCCTGCGCCGGTGGTAGTCAACGCCGTGCCGGCCAGCTGGGAGGCGTTGGAAGGCATGCAGGTGCGTATCCCGAGCGGGCTGACCCTGGCCGGCCAGGACCAGCTCACGCGCCATGGCGAGCTGACCGCCGCCTTCGGCGGCCGTCTGTGGCAGCCCAGTGAAGTGGCCGCCGCCGGCAGCCCCGAGCAGGCCGCGGTGATCGCCGACAATGATCGCCGTCGCCTGCGCCTGGACGATGCCAGCGGCAAGCGCGAGCCGGGCAGTGTGTCCTATCTGGGCGCCGACCAGCTGCTGCGCAATGGCGCTGCATTGCGTGACGTGCAGGGCATCGTCGACCAGCGCTATGACGGTGGCTACCGCCTGCAGCTGACCGCGCCGTTGCAGGTGGATGCGCAGCGTCCGCAGCAGCCGCCGGAGGTGGCAGACGGCCTGCGCATTGCCGCGTTCAACCTGGAGAACTACTTCAATGGCGATGGCAAGGGCGGCGGCTATCCGACCCTGCGCGGCGCCAAGACCGCCGAGCAGCAGGCGGCGCAGCAGGCCAAGCTGGTCACCACCATCGGCAGCCTCGATGCCGATGTGGCGGCACTGATGGAGCTGGAAAACGACGGCTATGGCCCGGGCTCGGCGATCGACCAGCTGGTGCGCGCACTCAACGCCGCGCAGGGCAAGGGTGGCGACTGGCGTTTTGTCGATGCCGGCAAGGGCCCGGGCGACAACCCGATCCGGGTGGGCATCATCTACCGTGCGTCAAAAGTGAGCACGGTTGGCAAGCCGGCGGTGCTGGAACAAGAGCCGTTTGGCGAGCGCAGCCGCGTGCCGCTGGCGCAGGCCTTCCGCATGGGCCGCAAGGGCACGCCGTTCGTGGTGGTGGCCAATCACTTCAAGTCCAAGGGCTGCTCGGAAGCCGGCGGTGCCGATGCTGATCGTGGCGATGGCCAGGGCTGCTGGAACGCCACCCGGGTGGAATCGGCCAGGCTGCTGCACAGCTGGTTGCAGGGTGATCCCACCGGCAGTGGCAGCCGCGACGCGGTGCTGCTGGGCGACTTCAACGCCTATGCGATGGAAGACCCGATCCGCACCTTGAATGCTGATGGCTGGCAGGATGCGTTCAAGGTGGCCGGTGTGGAGCAGCCCTATAGCTACGTCTACAACGGCCTGACCGGCCGGCTCGATCACGCCCTGCTGAGCCCGGGCATGGCGGCGCGGCTGAAGGGCGCAGCCGAATGGCACATCAATGCCGATGAGGGCGATGAGGTGGGCTACCAGGGCCGCAACGTGCCGGGCCCGTGGCGCAGTTCCGACCATGATCCGTTGTTGCTGGGGTTTGAGCCCTGAGGGCCAGGAGTGAGTGAAGAGGAGTGAGGAGTGAGAAAAGCAGCGAGCTGCTCGCTTTCTGCCTGTCTCTCACTTCTCGCTCCCTTCCATCCGTTCATAACCCGAAACTCCCGCGCACCGTCAGCGCAAGCCTGAGCCGGAGCAATAAGGGCAGCAGCTTGTATCTCACTCCTCACTCCTCTTTACTCACTCCTGTCTCTAAAGCGTCCCGCGCGCAATCAAGCCGATCGCCACCACCGCCAGCGCCAGGCCAACACGGTTCCACACGCTGGTCTTCTCGCCGAACACCAATACACCGACCAGCGCGCCCAGGCACACCACGCCGATGTTCATTCCGGCAAAAATCGTCGCCGGGCTGTGCGGCAGTGCCTGGTGTGCGCGCACGTAAAACAGAATGTTGCCGAAGTTGAGCAGCCCCAGCAGCAGGCCACAGCCCAGATTGCCCAGCGTCAGCCGGCTGCTGCCACTGAAATGCCGCTGCAGCTGCCACACAAGCATCAGCACGAAGGCGATGCCAAAACTCACCAGCAGGGCCGCAGTGGAGGGGGTACCGGCGGCAGCCACCTGCTTGAGCAGGATGTCGATCAAGGCAAAGCCCACCCATACCCCCAGCAGCCAGCCCCAACCTTTGCCCGCAGCGCGCGCATCGTCACCGCTGCGCGCGCTCACACCGACGATGGCCAGCACGCCCAGGCCCAGGCCGGCGAGCTTCCAGCCGTTGGCCTGTTCGCCGAACAGCAGGAACGCCGCGGCCAGCGACAACAGCAAGGACAGCCGCTGGGCGACGTCGCTGCGGACAATGCCAGCCCCTTCCACCGCCCGCGCCAGCACCAGGAAGATGCCGGGCAGGGCGACGGCCAGGCCAAGCAGTGCCAGCCAGGGCGTATGCCCGCTCTGCAGTGACGCCAGCGAGGGCTTGAGCAGCACCAGCGACAGCACGCTGGCGGCCAGGTAGTTCCAGGTCACCGCCTGGGCGATGTCCACGCCACGGCGCGGGGCCAGCTTCAGCAGCACCGATACCAGGACGCTGCAGATCACGCTGAGGATGAGGAAATGCATGGTGGAAAGGACTGTCTGCGGAGGGGGCGGTGAAGCCACGGGACGGGGCCGGTATTATGGACACATGCAAACGCCCCCATTCCCCCACGAATCGGCGACACTGACCCTGGATGGCCCGGCCGGGCCGCTGGAAGTCGGTGTCGACCTGCCCGATGGCGACGCTACGGCACGCCCCATCATCGCGGTCATCTGCCACCCGCTGTCCATCGAGGGTGGCAGCATGCACAACAAGGTGGTGACCATGGCCTCGCGTGCGCTGCGCGACCTGGGCATTACTACGGTGCGCTTCAACTTCCGCAGCGTGGGTGGCTCGGCCGGCACCTACGACAATGGCGAGGGCGAAGCCGATGACCTGCGCGCGGTAGCCAACTGGGTGCGCAGCCAGCGCCCGGACTGCGCATTGTGGCTGGCCGGTTTCAGCTTTGGTGCCTATGTCTCGCTGCGTGCAGCGGCGGCCCTGCAGCCGCAGGCGCTGATCTCGATCGCGCCGCCGGTTGGCCGCCGCACCTGGGATTTCTCCGACGTGCAGCCGCCAGCCAACTGGCTGGTGGTGCAGGGCGATGCCGACGAAGTGGTGGATGCCCAGGGCGTCTACCAGTGGCTGGAATCACTGCCGAACCCGCCGCAGTTGGTGCGCATGCCCGACACCTCGCATTTTTTCCATCGCAAGCTGATTGATCTGCGCGGCGCCATCCAGCATGAAGTGCGGCGCTGGCTGCCTGACGGCAGCAACTGAGCATGGATGCAATGACCCCCTCACAACGCTACGCCGCCGGTGTGGCCCGCGGCGACTGGCGTGACGATGTTGCCCAGCATGCCGCGCTGGCCGAGCTGGATCGTATCCATGAAGCCATCGTCGACAGCGCGCAGGATGGCTGGCTGGACCGGCTGTCGGCGTTCTGGAAAAAGCCCGAGCCGGTCAAGGGCCTGTATTTCTGGGGCGGCGTGGGCCGTGGCAAGACCTTCCTGGTCGACCTGTTCTACGACGGCCTGCCGATCGAGCAGAAGTACCGCACCCACTTCCACCGCTTCATGCGCGGCATCCACGAGCAGCTGCATGAGCACCAGGGCCAGAGCGACCCGTTGGCGAGGATCGCCCAGCAGTGGCGCGACAATCTGCGCGTGCTGGTGCTGGACGAGTTCTTCGTCACCGACATTGGCGATGCGATGCTGCTGGGGCGCCTGCTGGAGCGTTTGTTCGCGGAGGGTGTGACCCTGGTGACCACATCCAACACCGCAGTGGAGAATCTCTACCTCAATGGCCTGCAGCGCGAGAGCTTCCTGCCGGCGATCGCGCTGCTGCAGAAGCATTGTGTCGAGCTGTATGCCGAGGGCACCGAGGACTACCGCATGCGTGCGCTGACCCGCTCGCCGGTCTACCGCGCGCCGCTCGATGCCGAAAGTGATGCGTGGTTGGCGGGGCGTTGGAAGGAGCTGAGCGGTGCCGAGCAGGCACGTGGCGGCAATATCCAGATCGAAGGTCGCAAGATCCCGGTGCGCGGTCGCGGCAAGAGCATCGCCTGGTTTGATTTCGCCGCCCTGTGCGAAGGCCCGCGCGGCCCGTCGGACTACATCGAGATCGCGCGTGAATTCACCACCGTGCTGCTCGGTGGCATTCCGCATTTCGACCGCATGAACGAAGATGCCGCCCGCCGCTTCGTCAACCTGATCGACGAGCTGTACGACCGCCAGGTCAACCTGGTCTGCACGGCGCAGGACGCCCCGCCTCTGCTGTACAGCGGCACCCGCCTGGCCGGCGCCTTCGAGCGCACCGCCAGCCGCCTGATCGAGATGCAGAGCGCCGAATACCTGGGCACCGCACATCGCCACTGACGCCTCCTGTAGTGCCGAGCCATGCTCGGCAAGGGCATTCCCGGCAATACCAATGCAGTGCCGAGCCATGCTCGGCAAAGGGCATTCCCAGCAACACCAATGTAGTGCCGAGCCATGCTCGGCAAAGGGCATTCCCAGCAATACCAATGTAGTGCCGAGCCATGCTCGGCAAGGGGCATTCCCGGCAACACCAATGTAGTGCCGAGCCATGCTCGGCAAGGGGCATTCCCGGCAAAGCCTCTGCCGAGCATGGCTCGGCACTACAGCAGCGTTGTCGGTAAAGCCGAAGATCAAAAGCCAACCCCTCCCCAACCCTCCCCTTGGCCGGAGGCCAAAGGGAGGGGCGTTAACCCCACTCCCCATCCCCATCCGTTCCTATCCCCGTATGCCGCATCACGCGGCCCGCATGGGAGCAGCAAGCATGGCGAGTGCAAAGGGTATGAACAGGCCGGTGGTCCGCAGCATGGCGTTGGCTGCGGCGGTGACACTGCTGATCGGCTTGCCTGCCGCCGCAGCGGTTCGTCACACGCCGTTCCCGGTAGCGGCGGATACGAGTGATCTCAAGGCGCCAGCCTTGCAACGTACGCGCCAGACCCAGCCCAACTTCCAGGCACCCAGTGCCACGGTCTGCAGCGACACACCCATGCTGCGCGAGGTTGCCGATTCCAGCCCCAGGCTACAGCAGCACAGCGGCGAGCTGCGGCTGCGCCGCGGGAGTGGTGCAAGCGCAACGGCGAAGATGATGGCGCCGATGCCGTCGCCTGCGGCGCCGCCGCCAGTGGCGGTCAGGGCTGACGCTGCCGCGGAATCGTCGATGGCGACTGACGTGGTCAGTGGGCATGTACGTCAGCAGCAGGCCCCGGTGACCGCAGGTGTGGTCGATGACAATGCCGATTTCAACGGCTTCCGGCAGTTCCTGCAGCGCCATGAAGAGGCCAATAGCCTTGGCCGCGATGTCAGCGTGCGCCAGCGTCTGCAGGTAGTGGATGCACAGGGCCGGCCGGTGCCGGATGCGGAAGTGGCGATGACTGCACGCAATGGCGCACGGATGTGGGCGCGTACCGATGCCGGCGGCCAGGTGTGGCTGCATCCCAATGCGTTTGATGACCGCGACTCGGACAGCTACCAGGTGCAGGTGCGGCGTGCCGGCCAGACGGTGACCTCGGTTCTGCAGCGTGGTCAGAAAAACGTGTTGAGGGTGGCGGTGGCCGACGCACCGCTGCCGACGCGCGCCAGGCTCGACCTGGTGTTCATGGTTGATGCCACCGGTTCGATGGGCGACGAGATCGACAAGCTGCGCGGCTCGCTGCAGGGCATTGTCCGTGACATCGCCCAGCTGCCGTCCAACCCGGACATCTGCCTGGGGCTGGTGACCTACCGCGACCGCGGCGATGAATATTTCGTGCGCGGCTGGGACCTGAGCAACAACGTTGCGGGCTTCCAGAAGGTGCTCGATGGGGTGCGCGCCGATGGCGGCGGTGATTACCCCGAAGCAATGAACGAGGCCTTCGACCATGCGGTGCAGGCGATGAGCTGGCGCGGTGCCTCGACCACGCGCCTGCTGGTATCGCTGGCCGATGCGCCGCCGCATATGGACTACCCGCAGCCGCGTTACGACCAGACCATGCTGGCGGCGCTGGGCAAGGGCATCAAGGTGCTGAGCGTGGCGGCCTCTGGCCAGGACACCACCGGTGAGATCGCGCAGCGGCAGATTGCCCAGTACACCGGCGGGCGCTTCATCTTCCTTACTTACAAGGACGCCAGCGACCCATCCAGCGGCCCCGGCAGCGAGACCGTGCACGAGGTGGAGAACTATTCGGTGGACACCCTGGACAAGCTGGTGGTGAAGCTGGTGCGCGAGGAGCTGGCACAACTGCCGAAGGGCTGATCTGTGCTCCCTCCCTTTGCCGCAGGCAAGGGGAGGGTTGGGGAGGGGTAGCTTTCGATCTTCAGGCATTGCCGGCTTACGCCGCCTGGCCTTGTAATGCCGAGCCATGCTCGGCAGAGGCTTTCGCGGTAATGCCCCCTGCCGAGCATGGCTCGGTACCACCAAAGGCGCGTCTTCACCTGGCTGGCAGCGGAATGCTGTCGTCCTGGCGGTCATCGCTTGCTGCCATCGTCGTGGTATCGCTGCTCACCCGCATCATCTGCAGTGGCTGGCCCTGGAAACGAAACTCCAGTGCCGATTGCAGGCGGTCCAATGCCTGCACCTGCGTGCACAACGAGCGCGCGTGCTGCTCCAGGGCAACCGCGCGGGCTTCCAGGCGCTTGTCCAGTTCCTCATCGAGTTGGTCAGCGCGTGCATCGAGCTTGTCCCCGCCGCCGGTAAACACGGACCACAGGATGCTGCGGGCGATGGAGCCACTCAGGCTCTGGGCGGCATCCTGCACGCGGGCTTCGAACCCCTCGTTGAACAGGTCCTGCTCCCAGCGGCCGCGGCCTATGGTCTGGTCGACAAAGCGCTCGGCCTCTTTTCGCAACTTGCGGACCTTGCGCGAGTTGGCGTGGCCGGTAAGGCCTTCGTAGACCGCGTCCAGCGTGTCGAAGCTGATACCTACCGATTCGGTGGCGATGCCAGTCACCGCTGGCATCAGCTGGCGTACCCCGGCCTCCAGCGCACGCAAGCGCTGCGCGTCATCCACGGAAACATCCTGCAGCCGCCCATCCACGCTCAGCTGACCATCATGGAAGACGATTTCCCGCAAGCTGGCGGTGTCGCGGTGCAACCAGATGCCGCCGCCATCAACCAGAACGTCGTAGTCGGTTTCGATGCCGCACTGGTCGGCTGACAAGCGTTGCGGGTTGGTGTTGGCCGCTTGGCCGGCCATCGGCAACAGGGCCAGCAGGGCTGCGGTAAGGGTAGTTGCGCGCATGGGCTGTGCTCGTGTCGTCCTTGAGTCCGGTGCTAGCTTCATGGCTGGGGGTACCGCCTGGCCCAGGCCGGAAGTCACGTACTGCGGAACATCCGGATTTTCACCCCATCTGAACAACTGTCACTGCCCAAGAAAATTGCGCTGGCCTACTTGACTGCGCAGTCGTTTCGGACAGTTCCGGCCTGCAATATCCGGACAGTTCCGGCCTAGGCCTTGTGCCCCAAGGCTTGGCGGACATTTACTAGATTTGGTGTTGACCCTGTCATGGACCCCCACTATCTTGTGCTCCGTCGGTTCTGGCGGGTTGCTCCCGTCGGATTGAAAGGGAAGCCGGTGACGCCTTCAAGGCCATTCCGGCACTGCCCCGCAGCGGTAATTGGGAACGACCCCGCCACACAGCACTGAGGCAGCCAGCCTTGGGAAGCGGCGGAGTAGGAAGAAGGCCTGTGCCTTCCTGCCCATGAGTCCGAAGACCTGCCGACAGCCACGCGATGCACACCGCGTGGTGCCGGCTGCTGTGTCTTCGAGGGGAAGACGGCTGGTGACGTGGTGCCGTGGCTGCTGCCGACCCTGGGTCGTGCGCTGTCGCGGCTGCTGCGACGCCGTCCTTCCATGCTCGCTGCTCCGTACCGGCTCTGCTTCCTGCGCGGGCAGGGGCTGCGTGCATAACGTTTGCAAGGACACCATCGTCGTGACTGCCACTCATACTGACGTCGCTCCGGCTGAAGCCGGTTTTGAACTGACCCCGCCGCCGACCGCCACCGCCATGAGCGTGACCAAGCGCAATGGCAGCACCGAGCCGGTAGACCTCAACAAGATTGTCCGTGCCATCCAGCGTTGCTGCGAAGGCCTGCACGCGGTGGACCCGATGCGGGTGGCCACACGCACCATCTCCGGCCTGTACAACGGCGCCAGCACCCAGGAACTGGACGAGCTGTCGATCCGTACCGCCGCCCTGCTGATCGGCGAAGAGCCCGAGTACGGCCGCCTGGCTGCGCGCCTGCTGGCCAACTTCATCGCCAAGGAAGTCTCCGGCCAGGAAATCCATGCGTTCTCGCAGTCGGTCGGCCGCGGCCACGAAGTGGGCCTGATCAACGACCGCCTGCTCAACTTCGTGCAGGTCAATGCACGCAAGCTCAACGATGCGATCGATCCGGGCTACGACCTGAACTTCGATTACTTCGGCCTGCGCACCATGTACGACCGCTACCTGCTGCGTCACCCGCATACGCGCAAGGTCATCGAGACCCCGCAGCAGTTCTTCCTGCGCATCGCCAGCGCGCTGAGCGAGGACGTGCCTGAGGCACTGGCGCTGTACCAGCGCCTGGGCAGCCTGGACTACCTCCCGTCCAGCCCGACCCTGTTCAATGCCGGCACCAGCCACGAGCAGCTGTCCTCGTGCTTCCTGCTGGACTCGCCGCAGGACTCGCTGGAATCCATCTACGACCGCTATGCCGACATCGCCCAGCTGTCCAAGTTCAGCGGCGGCATCGGCGTCAGCTATACCCGCGTGCGTTCGCGTGGCTCGCTGATCAAGTCCACCAACGGCCACTCCAACGGCATCGTGCCGTGGCTGAAGACGCTCGATTCGTCGGTGGCAGCGGTCAACCAGGGCGGCAAGCGCAAGGGCGCGGCCTGCGTCTACCTGGAAACCTGGCACGCCGACATCGAGGACTTCCTCGAGCTGCGCGACAACGCCGGTGACGATTCGCGCCGTACCCACAACCTCAACCTGGCCAACTGGGTACCGGACCTGTTCATGCAGCGCGTGGAGGCCGACCAGGAATGGTCGCTGTTCGACCCGCACGTGGTGCCCGAGCTCACCGACCTGTACGGCCCGGCGTTCGAGCAGGCCTACGTGCAGGCCGAAACCCAGGGCAAGGCCCGCAAGAGCGTGTCCGCCCGCAAGCTGTACTCGCGGATGATGCGCACCCTGGCCGAGACCGGCAATGGCTGGATGACGTTCAAGGACAAGTGCAACCTGGCCAGCAACCAGACCCTGCGCGCCGGCAACGTGATCCACCTGTCCAACCTGTGCACCGAGATCCTGGAGATCACCTCCAACGACGAGACCGCGGTCTGCAACCTGGGTTCGATCAACCTGGGCAACCACATCGACGAACACGGCGACTTCGATTTCGAGAAGCTGGCCGAGACCGTGCGCCTGGCCGTGCGCCAGCTCGACCGCGTGATCGACCTGAACTTCTACCCGATTGAAACCGCACGCCGCGGCAACCTGCGCTGGCGCCCGGTTGGCCTGGGCTGCATGGGCCTGCAGGACGTGTTCTTCCGCAAGCGCCTGGCGTTTGATTCGGAACCGGCCCGCGCGCTGTCGGCCAAGATCGCCGAGACCATCTACTTCCACGCGCTGGAAGTGTCCTGCGAGCTGGCCCAGGAACGTGGCAAGCACCCCTCGTTCAGCGATACCCGCGCCGCCCACGGCGAGCTGCAGTTCGACGCCTGGAACGTGGTGCCGGAAGACACCGCGCGCTGGGACGCCCTGCGTGAGCGCATCAAGCAGCACGGCCTGCGCAACTCGCTGATCATCGCCATCGCGCCGACTGCCACCATCGCCTCGATTGCCGGCTGCTACGAATGCGTGGAGCCGCAGGTGTCCAACCTGTTCAAGCGCGAGACGCTGTCCGGCGACTTCCTGCAGATCAACCGCCACCTGGTGGCCGAGCTGAAGCAGCTGGGCCTGTGGACGGCGGAAATGCGCGATGCGATCAAGCTGGCTGACGGTTCCATCCAGAACCTGCCGCAGATCCCGGAAACCCTGCGGCATATCTACCGCACCGCCTGGGAACTGCCGATGCGCTCGCTGATCGACATGGCCGCCGACCGGGGTGCCTACATCGACCAGTCGGCCTCGCTCAACCTGTTCATGGAAAGCCCGAACATCGGTGCGATGTCGTCCATGTACATGTACGCGTGGAAGAAGGGCATCAAGACCACCTACTACCTGCGTTCGCGTCCGGCCACCAAGATCGCCAAGACCACGGTCAGCAGCTACACCCCGGTCGAAGCCGTGGCCTGCTCGTTGGAAAACCCGGAAGCCTGCGAGGCATGCCAGTAAAGCGGGAGTGAGTCAGGAGGAGTGAGGAGTGAGAGGGAGCAAAGCAAGCGCTGCATTCTCTCGTTATTTTTCTCATTTCTCGCTCCTTCTCCTCCTCCGCAGGGTGGTAAGCATGCGGCTGGCTTCGTTGATCAGGCTGCGGGGTACCGCAGTCTGGTCAACTGGAAACCAGTCGAGCTGTTCACATAAGGTCAAAAGGGTCTCGAGTTCAGCCAATGATCCGTGTGCGATGGCAAGGAAGTGTGCTTTCTCTGCGCTGGATTCACGGGTCCAACCTTCGGCGATATTGGCCGGTACCGAGGTGGCGGCCCGCGTGAGCTGGCTACGCATGCCGTAGACCTCCTCGCGCGGCAGTAGTGGTGCCAGCCGGTATATCGCCAACGTCAGATGCATCGTTTTTTGCCAGATGATGGTTTGCCGGTAATGCATTTCCCCTCCAGAAGATGAGTGCCTACTCAATTTCTCCTCTGGACAAAGAAAGCCAATAAGGAAAATCCAAATGTCTTCGTCAGCCGATATCGATCAGGCCGCTACTCTCACTTCTCACTCCTCTTCACTCACTCCTGTGCAAGGGCGGCGCCCGATGCTCCTGGACCCTGGTTTCGAGCTGACCCTGCGTCCGATGCGTTACCCGGACTTCTACGAGATGTACCGCAACGCGATCAAGAACACCTGGACGGTGGAGGAGATCAATTTCCAGATCGATATCACCGACCTGCACCAGAAGATGTCGCCGGCCGACCAGCACCTGATCCATCGCCTGGTCGCGTTCTTCGCCACCGGCGATTCGATCGTGTCGAACAACCTGGTGCTGAACCTGTACCAGCATCTCAATGCGCCGGAAGCGCGCATGTACCTGTCGCGCCAGCTGTACGAGGAAGCGCTGCACGTGCAGTTCTACCTGACCTTGCTGGACAACTACCTGCCGGATCCGGAAGAGCGCTTCAAGGCGTTTGCCGCGGTGGAGAACATCGACTCGATCAAGAAGAAGGCCGATTTCTGCTTCAAGTGGATCGACTCGCTGCAGGAAACCAAGCGCCTGGAAACCCGCGAGGACCGCCGCCAGTTCCTGCTCAACCAGATCTGCTTTGCCGCCTGCATCGAGGGCCTGTTCTTCTTTGCTGCGTTTGCCTATGTGTATTACTTCCGTTCGCGCGGCCTGCTGCCGGGCCTGGCCTCGGGCACCAACTGGGTGTTCCGCGACGAGAGCTGCCACATGGAGTTCGCCTTCGAGTGCGTACGCAAGATCCGCGCCGAAGAACCCGACCTGTTCGACGCGAAGATGGAGCAGGAGGTCTACCAGATGCTGGAAGAGGCCATCGACTGCGAAGTGCAGTTTGCCGAGGACGTGCTGTCCGGTGGCGTGGCTGGCATTTCCACCCGCGACATGCGCCAGTACCTGCAGCATTGCGCCGACAACCATTTCCTGAAACTGGGCATGGCCAAGAAGTACAACGTGCGCAACCCGCTGCCGTTCATGGAATTGCAGGACGTGCAGGAACTGACCAACTTCTTCGAGCGCCGCGCCTCTGCCTACCAGGTCGGCGTGCAGGGTGAAGTGGCGTTCGACATGGCGTTCTGATCGACGCTCTCCCTTGCGCGAAGCGCGCTTGGCTCCCTCCCTTTCACCGCAGGTGAAGGGGGCGCGCTTGTCTCCCTCCCTTGCGCGAAGCGCAGGGGAGGGTTGGGGAGGGGTGCTTTGGGCTCTACACGTAGCGCTCGATTGCCGCTTTTTTGCAGGAACCGCACGGAACAGCAACAGCAAAGGCACCCCTCCCCAGCCCTCCCCTCGGCTGCGCCGAAGGGAGGGAACAGAGCGGCTGCGCTTGCTTTCCTCGCTTGCGCCAAGCGCTGGAAAGGGTGCTTGGCTCCCTCCCTTTCACCGAAGGCGAAGGGGAGGGGTGGGAAGGGGTGCGTGGCAGGCTTCTGAGGCTTCATCAGCTTCGCGGCTCACGCCGCTCCTACAAAAGCTATCTGCAGCTGCGTACACAAGCTGCACAGCTTTGCGGGCGTATCATCTGCGCCAACTTACAGATGACACCCCCATGACCCCCATTCCCGAAACGAACCCGCCGGTCGAAGTCCGCATGGCGGAAATCGTCTTCCCCAACCACACCAACCATATGGGCACGCTGTTCGGCGGCCAGGCATTGGCGTGGATGGACAAGGCGGCCTTTCTCGCCGCCGCCCGTTATTCGCGTTGCACCGTGGTCACCGCGCGCTCGGACCAGGTCGATTTCAAGCTGCCGATCCGCATCGGGCAGATGGTGGAAACCATCGGCCGGGTGGTCAAGGTTGGCCGCAGTTCGATGCATGTGGAAGTCGAACTGATCGCCGAAGACCTGCACAACGGCGAACGCGCGCTCTGCACCAAAGGCACCTTCGTGATGATCGCGCTGGATGGCGAAGGTCATCCGACCACCGTGCCGGCGCTGCCGACGCAGGCCTGAGCCTCGCGGTGATGACCACTTCATCGGCACAGACCGGGCGCTTGTCGCCAGCAGTGATCACCGAACTGCCGCAGTTCATTGCCGGCCATCGGCGCTTGTTCGTGGTCACTGGCGCCGGTTGCAGCACTGATTCCGGCATTCCCGACTATCGCGACAGCGATGGCCAATGGAAGCGCACACCGCCGGTGACGTATCAGGCTTTCATGGGCGAGGAAGCAACGCGCAAGCGCTACTGGGCGCGCAGCTTGCTGGGCTGGCCGCGCTTCGGCCAGGCCTTGCCCAATGGCACGCACCATGCGCTGGCGGCGCTGGAAGCCGATGGTCGCATCGAGCTGCTGCTGACCCAGAACGTGGATTGCCTGCACCAGGCGGCGGGTAGCCAGACGGTGATTGATCTGCACGGCCGACTGGACCAGGTACGTTGCATGGGCTGTGAGGCACGCAGCGCGCGTGAGCTGCTGCAACAGCGACTGCTGGATGCCAACCCGGGCTGGGACACCCTGGAGGCCGGCATCGCGCCCGATGGTGATGCCGATCTGGAAGCTGATTTCTCCGCCTTCAGCGTGCCGGCCTGTGATGCATGTGGTGGCGTGCTTAAGCCGGACGTGGTGTTCTTCGGCGAGAACGTGCCGCGCGAGCGCGTTGCCGCCGTGCATGAACATCTGCAGCGTTCCGACGCGGTGCTGGTATTGGGTTCGTCGTTGATGGTGTACTCGGGTTTCCGTTTCGTCGATGCCGCCGCCAAGGCCGGTTTGCCGATAGCCGCGGTCAACCTCGGCCGTACCCGCGCCGATCACCTCCTGTCGCTGAAGGTGGAAATGCCCTGCGCCCAGGCACTCGCCTTCCTGTTGGACGGCACCAAGACGCAGTGATCCATCACGCCGGTTGAATCAACGGCCGGCGCGGCGTGCAATGAGCGCCCCCCACCGTTGATGGACGTTCCCCACGTGAGCCAGCTTTTCTCACCGTTGTTGCTAGGCCCGCTTTCCCTTTCCAACCGCATCGTCATCGCGCCGATGTGCCAGTACTCGGCCGAAGACGGGCAGGCCACCGATTGGCACACGATCCACCTGGGCCAGCTGGCGCAGTCCGGCGCCGGGCTGTTGATCATCGAAGCGACCGCGGTCGAGCCGCGTGCGCGCATCAGTTGGGCCGATCTCGGCCTCTGGGACGACACCACCGAAGCCGCCCTGGGCAAGGTGCTGGGCACGGTGCGGCGCTGGTCGAACATGCCGATCGGTGTGCAGCTGGCGCATGCCGGGCGCAAGGCGTCCACCGCGCGTCCATGGGATGGCGGTGGCGCGATAGCCCCCGACCAGGAACATGGCTGGCAGGTGCTGGCGCCGTCGGCGCTGCCGTTCAAGGCCGGCGATCCCATCCCGGAAGCGTTGGATGACGCCGGCATCGATGCCGTGGTTGAAGGCTTTGTTGCTGCCGCCAAGCGCGCAGTGCGGCTTGGTCTGGAGCTGATCGAGCTGCATGCCGCGCATGGTTATCTGCTGCACCAGTTCCTGTCGCCGTTGAGCAACCAGCGCGACGATGCGTATGGCGGCTCGTTGGAAAACCGCATGCGCCTGCTGCTGCGGGTATTCGATGCGGTGCGCGTGGTGGTGCCGGCCAATGTGGCCTTGGGCGTGCGCATCTCCGCCACCGACTGGGTGGAAGGCGGCTGGGATGTTGCCCAGAGCATTGAACTGGCCAAGGCGCTGGAAGCACGTGGCAATGATTTCCTGCATGTCTCCAGTGGCGGGCTGGACCCGCGCCAGCAGATTCCGGTCGAACCCGGCTACCAGGTGCCGCAGGCGGCGGCGATCAAGGCCGAAATCGGCACGCCGGTGATCGCGGTGGGCCTGATCACCGAGCCGACGCATGCCGAGGAAATCCTCGTCGATGGCAAGGCCGATGCGATCGGCATCGCCCGCGGCATCCTCTACGACCCGCGTTGGCCGTGGCATGCGGCCGCGGCCTTGGGCGCACAGTTGCCGGTGTCGCCGCAGTACCTGCGTTGCGAACCACATGAAGTGCGCGGTCTGTTCAAGCCCGCCAGGCAGGGCTGACGTTCGGCGGAGGCGCCAGCGGCGTGGCTGCTGGCGCTCAGGCGTGATCGATGTCGATGCGCCAGGCCGGCGGCAGGGCATCGAGGATGTGCTGCAGCAGCGAGCGCACTTTCGGGGTCAGGTCGCGGCGGTCGCTGACGCACAGGAACAGGCGCATCGGCTCCGGCGAGGCCCGCGTATCGCTGCTGGCCTCATCCTGGAACAAGGCCTGCAATTCGCCGCGGGCCAGATAGGGCGCGGCGACAAAGGCTGCCAGCCGGGTGATGCCGCCGCCGCGCGCCGCCATCGCCGCCAGTGCATCGATGTCGTCGCTGACCAGTGCCGGTTGCACTTCGGCATCGAAGCGCAGGCCATCGCGGACGAAGCCCCAACGCAGGTAGCGCCCATCCAGCGGGTAGCGGAATAGCAGGCAGCGGTGCTCGCGCAGCTCATCGGGTGTGCGCGGCGTACCGGCGATGGCCAGGTAGGCCGGCGCGGCACAGAACACGAACGGCACCTGCGCGATGGGCCGTGCCACCAATCCCTCTTCCAGCTGCGGTTCGATGCGGATGCTGACATCCACGTCCTCATGGGCGTGATCGACGCTGCGGTCGGCCAGCAGCAGCTCCATTTCCAGTCGTGGATAGCGCTGTTGCAGCGCCGGCAGCAACGGCGCAAGCACATGCCGGCCGAACGCAGCGCTGCTTGCTATGCGCAGGCGGCCAGCGGGTATCGCGTCGGGATCGGTCACCGCTGCCTGGGCCCGCTGCAGGTCGCGCTCGATATGCCGCACCTGCGCCAGATACAGCGCGCCACGCTCGGTCAGGGCCAATTGGCGGGTGGTGCGGTTGAACAGGCGTACGCCCAGATGCGCTTCCAGACGGGCGATGTTCTGGCCCACCGCTGCCGCACTGATGCCCAAGGTGCGCGCGGCAGCGGCCAGGCTGCCGGCGTCGGCGGTGCGGATGAAACTGCGGATGGATTGGAGAATGTTCATGCCGGTCGGCATTTTCCGGGAGGATTGCAAAGTAAATCTTTATAAAGCCCCAAGCCGATGCGATCTAGCCGTCCCCCGGCTCGCCGACTATCGTGCCCGGCCCGCAGTGCCTGATTGCTGCATGCATGGACCTCGCTGGATGCCAGACCCCCGTTCCGTCGCCGTTGCCCGCTGGAAATTGCATGCGCGCACCACGCCTGTTGTTTTCGCGTTCTTCATGGCCTCGATCATGGCCATGCTGATGTGCCTGGTGATCACCGCCGCGAATGCCGGCATCGATGGCCAGTTCCCGGCGCGGGTGCTGTCCGCCTACTGCCTGGCGATGCCGACCGCCTTCTGCTGTGTACTGGTGGTGCGGCCCTTGGTGATGCGGCTGGTGGCGTTGACGGTGCATCCGCACTGAGCAGGCCGACGGGCAAACCGTGTCAGCTGCAACTGTCTTTGCTGGGAATCGACTGGAACGGTTACTTTCCACGACCCCACTGATAAATGTTGTTGGCCATGCGTCCTGATTTCATCCTCACCCTTTCCTGCCCGGACCGCACCGGCATCGTCTATCGCGTGTCCGGCCTGCTGTTCGAGGCGGGCTGCAACATCCTCGATGCCCAGCAGTTTGGTGATGATGAAAGCGGCCGCTTCTTCCTGCGCGTGCATTTCGACATGGGCAATGCGGGCGATGAACCGGTGGTGCGCGCCAGGCTGCGGGGCCTGGGCGAAGAGTTCGCGATGCAATGGGAGCTGCATGATGCCCGTCGCCGCGCGCGCCTGCTGGTGCTGGTCAGCAAACAGGGCCATTGTCTCAATGACCTGCTGTTCCGCACCCATAGCCGCCAGCTGAAGGTGGATATCGCTGCGGTGGCCTCCAACCACAATGACTTCGCCGGGCTGGCTGGTTCCTACAACGTGCCCTTCCATCACCTGCCAGTAAGCACCGAGAACCGCGAGCAGCAGGAACAGCAGATCATCGACCTGGTCGAGCGTGAACGCATCGATCTGGTGGTGCTGGCGCGCTACATGCAGATCCTGTCGCCACGGCTATGCGAGGCCTTGTCCGGGCGGGCAATCAATATCCACCACAGCTTCCTGCCCAGCTTCAAGGGTGCCCAGCCGTATCACCAGGCGCATGCGCGCGGGGTCAAGATCATCGGCGCCACCGCGCATTACGTGACCTCGGACCTGGACGAAGGCCCGATCATCGAGCAGGACGTGGCGCGGGTGGATCACGCGATGACGCCGCGTGACCTGGTGCAGTTGGGCAGTGACACTGAGTCGCAGGTGCTTGCGCGGGCGGTGCGCCGGCATGTCGAGCATCGCATCCTGCTCAATGGCCACCGCACGGTGGTGTTCCGCTGAGTCCGGTTCGGGTTCAGCCGATCTCGATACCTGCTTCCATCAACGCAATACGCGTGGCCTCGTCGCTGGCGGCGGCCACCGGCCGGGTCAGGTCCCACAGGAAGCGCACGTGGAAGCCGCTGATGGCCGCGTCCTGCGCGCTCCACAGCACGCAGTAGTCACGTGCCAAGCCACAGACGTGGACCTCGCGGATGCCGCGCTCATGCAGCCAGCCGGCCAGTCCGGTGGGGGCACGGCTGCCTTGCGGGCCGATGTTCTCGCGGAACGCGCTATAGGAATCCACGCGCCGCTGTGTGCCTTTGCGCAGGATCAGGTCGGCGTGCTTCCAGTCCACCCGTGCATCCAGGCTTGCCCCCTCCCTGCCCTGGACGCAGTGGTCTGGCCATAGGGTTTGTGGTTGGCCGTGCAGTTCGATGGAATCGAATGGTTTACGCCCGTCGTGCTGGCTGGCGAACGAGGCGTGATCGGCCGGGTGCCAGTCCTGGGTGGCCACCACGGTGTGGTAGTGGCGTGCTGACAACAGCGCCGCGATGCCCGGCACGATGGTGTCGCCCTGCGGGCAGGGCAGGGCGCCGCCGGGCATGAAATCCGGTTGCAGATCGATTACCAGCAGCGCAACGTCGGTTCCGTACATCGACAACTTCCTCACGCGGGGAAGCACAGTTTAAGCCAGCGGCGATGGAAGCAAGGTAGTGCCGAGCCATGCCCGGCAGGGGCGTGGCCAGCAGTCTCATAGGAGCGGCGTAAGCCGCGGAGCAAGCAGAGCCAAAGCACCCCTCCCCAACCCTCCCCTTTGCTACGCAAAAGGGAGGGGGCAACGGCGAACCACGTTCGGCTCTACCGCTCAATGTGCCGTTGAACGTGAGAACAGGTTGATCACCAGCACCCCGGCGCAGATCAGGCCAATGCCGACGATGGCCGCCGCATCAAGCTTCTGCTTGAACACGAACAGCCCGATCAACGAGATCAACACGATGCCGACGCCGGACCAGATCGCGTAGGCGATGCCGGTGGGGATGGTCCTCATCACCAATGCCAACAGCCAGAAGCACACGCTGTAACCGAGCAGCGCACCTACGGTGGGCCATAGCCGGCTCATGCCGTCGGAGGCTTTCAGCAGTGAGGTGGCTGCCACTTCCAAGGCAATGGCGCAGGCGAGCAGGGCATAGGCATTCATGACGCAGGGACCGATCGGGCAGGGCGATATTCTAGGCAGTTTCGCTCTTACGCCGGTCTTCTAAGCTGGGCCGGTCACGCGGCTTGAGGCCGGTGGCAGGCGCCAAGGCAGTACCGGAACGGGGGCGGCTGTGCCGCAACAGCGGCAAGGCCCAGGCACTCAGGGACGAGTGCTGGCGCTTGCTGTTGCGCAGGGTGGATCCAAGCGAAGGCCTGGCCTTGGGACGAGGGTTCTGCGCGAAACCTGCTTTGCTGCCGTGTGACAGGAAATGCCAGACTCCGCCCACGCCCCAACCCAAGCTGCAGATGGCCTACCACGCGCTGTTACAGATGTTTGCGTTGCTGCTCGTCGCCCACGCGGTGGCCGACTACCCCTTGCAGGGCGAGTTCCTGTCGCGGGCCAAGAACCGCCAGGTGCCGATGCCCGGTGTGCCGTGGTACCAGGCCCTTGCCGCACATGGTGCGATCCACGGGGGCGCGGTGGGCTGGATCACCGGCAGCATCGCCCTGGGGCTGTTGGAAACCCTCAGCCACATGGTGATTGATGATCTCAAATGCGCACACCGCATCAGCTACAACCTGGACCAGGCGCTGCACGTGGCGTGCAAGGTGTTGTGGTTGCTGCTGCTGCAGCTGTTCGGCCCCTTGCCGTAGCGCATGGGTAAGCATTCTGTTTCAGGGTGTGTTGTTGCCAGGCAGCGCTGGAACATGACCGCGCCCCCTTGCATGCGCACAAACCCGGGCACAGCCTGAAGGCCTCGGGCCATCCGCCCGGCAAGATCGGCTGACTTGGGCGAAAATGGCGTCATTGACGCATCACAAGACCTCTCGCTGCATGCCTTCCCCGTCCCAAAACCCCCGTTACGACGCCTCCTTGCGCCTGTCCGTCGCCCCGATGATGGACTGGACCGATCGCCATTGCCGGGTGTTCCACCGCCTGTTGGCACCGGGGGCGCGGCTGTATACCGAGATGGTCCATGCCAACGCGGTGATCCACGGTGACCGCGAGCGCCTGCTGGGCTATGACCGGGTTGAGCACCCGCTGGCCCTGCAGTTGGGTGGCAGTGAACCGGCGGCGCTGGCCGAGGCGGCGCGCATCGCCGCCGACTGGGGGTATGACGAGGTCAACCTCAACTGCGGTTGCCCCTCCGATCGGGTCCAGGCCGGGCGGTTCGGTGCCTGCCTGATGCGCGAGCCGGAGCTGGTAGCTGAATGCGTGGCTGCGATGGTGGCTGCCGTCGATATCCCGGTCACGGTGAAGTGCCGGCTGGGCGTGGACGAGGACAATGATTACGCGCTGTTTGCCGGCTTTGTTGACCGCCAGGTGCAGGCGGGGGCGGCGATGGTGGTGGTGCATGCGCGCAATGCGTGGCTCAAGGGCCTGTCGCCCAAGGAGAACCGGGAGATCCCGCCGCTGCGCTACGACTGGGCCTACCGGTTGAAGCAGGAGCGCCCGGAGCTGCCGGTGGTGCTCAATGGCGGCATCGCCAGCGTGCAGGCCGCCCAGCAGCACATGCAGCAATTGGACGGGGTGATGCTGGGGCGCGCCGCCTACCATGACCCGTATGTGCTGCACGCGCTGGACTGCGCACAGACCGGCCAGCCGCTGCAGGGCCGTGAGGAACTGCTGCTTGCCCTGCGTCCCTATGTGGAGGCGCAACTGGGCAGGGGGCTGGCACTCAAGCACATCACCCGCCACCTGCTGGGGTTGTTCCATGGCCAGCCGGGCGGGCGCGGCTTCCGCCAGGTGCTCAGTGAGGGGGCACACCGTGCCGGTGCCGATTGGCAATTGCTTGAGCAGGCCCTGCAGGTAACCCGCGAGCAGGCCGCCCGGGTAGCCTGAACCGCTGTGCGGGCGGCGGCATATGTCCGGTCAATATGCTGAACGGGGCGGGGTGAACAGGGGCAGGGTTCAGATCGGATTCACCCCTAAAAATCAAGAATTTGCCTCAATTTCGTGAGGCCTGTGAAAAAAGTTACAGCGCGGGTTTTTACGGATTTTGAACGTTGCCGCACAGTCCGCTAGGATCACCCCATGCATCCGCTTTCCCGTCGTCGTCTGCTGATCGCCCTTTCCGCCACCGTGCTGGTGGCCGGTCCGGGCGTGCTCGTGGCCTCGGCCCAGCAGCCGCAGCGCCAGGAAGCCCAGCGTGGCGGCGAGCAGACCATGCGTGCAGCGCAGGCCCAGATGGCCCCCAGCCGCGGCGGCGAGCGCTCGTTGTCCGACGCGGTGCGGCGCGTGCAACGCGAGACCGGTGGGCGCATCCTTGGCGCCGAGCGTGTGCCGTACGATGGCCGTGACATCAACCGGGTCAAATACATGGATGACCGCGGCCGCGTGCGCTACATGGATGATCCGGCGCCGTCCCGCGCGGGCCCGCGTGGCCCCCGGTCGGAGCCACCACCACGCGACGATAACTCCTGAACAGCGATAGTTGTCCCGCGTTTCGCATATATACGCCGGTTGAAGCCGGCCCAAGTTACTAGGGAGAGTTCATGCGTATCCTTCTGGTTGAAGACGAAGCCCCGCTGCGGGAAACCCTTGCAGCCCGCCTGAAGCGCGAAGGTTTCGCAGTGGATGCGGCGCAGGATGGCGAGGAAGGCCTGTACATGGGGCGCGAAGTGCCGTTTGACGTGGGCATCATCGATCTGGGCCTGCCCAAGATGTCGGGCATGGAGTTGATCAAGGCGCTGCGCGACGAGGGCAAGAAGTTCCCGGTGCTGATCCTGACCGCGCGTTCGAGCTGGCAGGACAAGGTCGAGGGCCTGAAGCAGGGCGCCGATGACTACCTGGTCAAGCCGTTCCATGTCGAAGAGCTGCTGGCCCGCGTCAACGCGCTGCTGCGCCGCGCCGCTGGCTGGTCCAAGCCGACCTTGGAATGTGGCCCGGTGGCGCTGGATCTGGCCGCACAGACCGTGAGCGTGGGCGGCAGCAATGTCGACCTCACCAGCTATGAGTACAAGGTGCTGGAATACCTGATGATGCACGCCGGTGAGCTGGTCTCCAAGGCCGACCTGACCGAGCACATCTACCAGCAGGATTTCGACCGCGACTCCAACGTGCTGGAAGTGTTCATCGGCCGCCTGCGCAAGAAGCTGGACCCGGACGGCGAACTCAAGCCGATCGAAACCGTGCGTGGCCGCGGCTACCGCTTCGCGATTCCGCGCAACGAGGGCTGAGCCCCGCCAAGGGGTAGAGCGTGATGAAGGGCCGTCAGTGGCTATTGAAGCGTTGGCGGCCCCGCTCCTTGCAGGCCCGCCAGCTGTTGGCGGCGTCGGTGGGCCTGGTGGCCTTCCTGGCCTTGGCCGGTTACGCGCTGGATGCGGCCTTTGGCCAGACCGCGCGTGACAACCTCAGCGAGCGCCTGAAGAACTACGCCACCGCCTATGCCGGTGGCATCGATTTCACCCGTGACGGCTCGCTGTACATCCGCGAACAGCCGCCGGATCCACGCTTCGACATCCCCGGCAATGGGCTGTACCTGCAGGTGGTGATGCCCGGTCACGTGGCCAACTCGATGTCAGCCGAAGGGCCGATGTTGCCGGACGTCAGCAATCATATGCTGAGCCCGCGCGAAGAGGTCTTCGAAGGGCCGCTGCGCATGACCCAGATCGACGGCTCCGAAGGCGAGGTCTACCGCTATGGCATGGGCCTGGTCTGGGGCGGCGACGGCGGTCCCGAATCGGAAGTGCCGTACACCATCTACGTGCTTGAGGATTCGCGCGCGCTCGGCATGCAGCTGCGCAGCTTTCGTGGTGCGGTGTGGTTCTGGTTGGGTGTCACCGGCCTGATCCTGCTGCTGCTGCAGACCCTGGTGCTGCAATGGAGCCTGCGTCCACTCAAGCGCGTGATCAACGAACTGACCAAGGTGCAGCGCGGTGAGCGCGATCGCATGAGCGAGATGCACCCGCGCGAACTGGAACCGCTGACCGAAAGCATCAATGCCTTCATCGAGAGCGAGCGCGAGAACCTGGAGCGTCAGCGCAATACCCTGGCCGACCTGGCGCACAGCCTGAAGACGCCATTGGCGGTGCTGCGCACCCAGCTGGAAAGCGGCGCCAGCAACGAGGCGGAACTGCGTGAGGAAGTAGGGGTGCAGCTGCAGCGCATGAACAACCTGGTGTCCTACCAGTTGGCACGCGCGGCGTCCTCCGGCCACAAGCTGTTCTCCGCGCCGGTGCCTATCGAGGCTACCGCGGAGGAGATCGTGCGCGGGCTGGAGAAGGTCTACGCGGCCAAGGGTGTGTTCTGTGAGTTCGAGCTGGAGCCGGGCGTCAGTTTCTACGGTGAGCCGGGTGACCTGCAGGAGCTGCTGGGCAATCTGCTGGAGAACGCCTTCAAGTGGGCCAACCGACGCGTATTGCTGACGGCCCGGCCGGTGCTGGGTGGGCAGGGCAAGCGTGCCGGCCTGGAGCTGGCGGTGGACGATGATGGCCCGGGCATTGCCGAGGACAACATCGCCAAGGTGCTGCAGCGTGGCGTGCGTGGCGACGAGCGCGTGCAGGGCCATGGCATCGGCCTGTCGATCGTCCAGGACCTGATCAAGGCCTACCGTGGCCAGTTGCACGTCAAACGTTCGGAAGAGTTGGGCGGTGCCCGCTTTGAAGTGACCCTGCCGCCGGGTATCTGATCCGGCGTTGGCTGATCGCTTCAGCAGGTTGTTCGCCTGCTGCGCGCGTGTGAGCTAACGGCAACAGCTAACCCCTCCCCAACCCTCCCCTGCGCACTGCTGTGCGCAAGGGTGGGGCAGTGCATGCGCTTTGCGCCCCCTTTGGCGTAGCCAAGGGGAGGGCCGGGGAGTGATTGGCTGTTGATCTTGCCTCAGCGCTACCGCAGCGCAGCTTCAACCGGTCCATAGAACCGCCGCAGATGCCCGGCCACCGCCGGCATGGCCTGCACAAGCAGTTCCGGTGCCGAGAAGTGATATTCGCTGACCACCGCGAAGAATTCCTCCGGCGCCTCCGCCGCATAGGGATCAATCACCGTCTCAAGCCCCGCATCCACCTGCGCGCAGAACGCGTCATAGGCCTGCTGGAAATCCGTCGCCCATTGCCGCTGCCAGTCGCGCGGCAGCGGTGGGGTGCCGTCGATGGCGCCATCCAGCGCATCGATCTTGTGCGCCATCTCATGTACCGCCACGCAGAAGCCAGCATGCGGATCGGCGATGTCGGCCTGCACGTCGGCCCAGGACAGGATCAGTGGGCCGCTGTCCCAGGATTCGCCGATCAGCTCGTCATCCCATTGGTGCAGCACCCCGGCCGCATCCACATGGTCGCGGCGCACGCGGAAAGCCTCGGGATAGACCACCAGCTCCGACCAGCCATGCAGGCCTTCTGCACCGAACTCGATCAGCGGCAGGCAGCACAGCGCCGCCAGCATCAGGCGCTGGCTGTCATCCAGCGCCAGCCCGGCAACCGGGGTGATGGTCTTGCGCTGCAGGAAGATGCCCACCAGCCGACGCAGGCGCGCTTCCCGCTCGGTGCCCAGCGCAGCCAGCCACGGGCATTGCCTGCAGGCCTGCTGCCAGAGGGCGTCATCGATGGGGACAGGCTTGCGCTGGAACCAGCGCAATAACGACTGGATCAGCGGAACATCCCGGGCAGGTAGCGGTGCCACTTGGGCGCGCGCAGGCGCGGGATCAGCTCGTCATCGCTGCCGCCACCTGCGGCGCGCGGCTGTACCGGCTTGGAGGCCGGCAAGGCCGGTGCCGGGGTGTTGGCGATGCCCACCGACGCAGCCGGTGCGGCCACCCGCTCCACTTCCGCCGGCGCGTAGCTGCAGCCGCTCTGGCCAGCACCGCCGAGCGCGTCCGAAGCCTGCGCTGCAACCGGGGCCAGCAATAGGATCAGGCAATGTGCGAGGTGGCGCATCGACAACATCCAAGAGCGGGTGAGTTCCCGATCATAGCCTGCTTTACTGGCTGAATTGGGCGTGCCCATGCGCGGCTTGCGGGGCATAACGCATAATTTCGCCGTCTGTATCTGAGGAACGCGCTGTGGATGACCGCCAACTACTGGCCAAGCTGAGTGCCGGGGCTTTGTCCGGCGACGCGCTGGCGCGGGAACTGGGGGTCACCCGGGCCGCGGTTTGGAAGCGAATTCAAGGACTTCGCGCTGCCGGGGTGGATATCCAGGGGCGCGCCGGTGATGGCTACTCGCTGGCCCAGCCATTGGACCTGCTGGATCCGCGGCAGATCCGCGAGGGTCTTTCCGCGACGGTGCAGGACCAGCTCAGTGCGTTGGAAGTTGCCTGGACCGTGGCCTCCACCAATACCGAATTGCTGCGACGCAGCACCTCTGGGCGCGGTGTGGACGTGCTGCTGGCCGAGCGCCAGACCGGCGGCCGCGGCCGGCGAGGCCGGCATTGGGCCTCGCCGCTGGCCGCGCACATCTATGTATCGCTGTCGCGTGGTTTCGGCGGCGGCCTGTCGCGGATGGGCGGGCTGAGCCTGGCGGTAGGCGTGGCGGTGGTGGAGGCCCTGCATGGCCTGGGCTTCCGCCAGGCCGGCCTGAAGTGGCCGAACGATGTGGTGGTGGACGGGCACAAGCTGGGAGGGTTGCTGGTGGAGGGCGGTGGCGAGTTTGCCGGCCCGGCCCGGGCAGTGATCGGCCTGGGCTTGAACGTGCGCATGCCGACCGCCGCAGCCGAGGAAATCACCCAGCCCTGGACCGATCTGGATACGCTGGCGGGCCAGCAACTGTCGCGCAACCAGGTGGTTGCCGCACTGTTGTCGGCATTGCTGCCGGCGCTGGCGCTGTTTGAACAGCAGGGGTTGGCGCCGTTCCTGCCCCGTTACGCGGGCATGGATGTCCTGCAGGGGCGCACCGTGCGGGTGGAAGATGCCGGCACCTGGCATGAAGGTTTGGCCTGTGGGCTGGCTGAGGACGGCGCACTGAAGGTGCTTATCGAAGGGCGGGAAACCTGTTTCCATGCCGGGGAAGTCAGCGTGAGGGCGGCATGAGCGATTGGTTGTTTGATCTGGGGAATTCGCGCTTCAAGTTTGCACCGCTGCAGGGCGAGCGCGCCGGCAGCGTGCAGGCATGGGCCCATGGTGCCGAGGCGATGGACGCACCCGCGCTGGACGCGTTGCCGCGCGGCGATACCGCTTGGGTGGCGAGCGTGGCCTCGATGGCACTGACCGGGCAGGTGATGGAGGTGCTGAGCGGTCGTTTCACCCAGGTGCGCGTCGCGCACACGCTGCCGGAATGCGGCGGGGTACGCGTGGCCTATGCACGCCCGGAAAAGTTTGGCGTTGATCGCTTCCTGGGGCTGCTGGCGGTCGCGCCAGCGCAGCAGGCCGTGCTGGTGGTTGGCGTGGGCACCGCCCTGACCATCGATCTGCTCGATGCCGACGGCCTGCACCGGGGGGGCCGCATCGGCGCCTCGCCGACGGTGATGCGCGAGGCCTTGCATGCGCGTGCCGTGCAGCTGCCGGCCACCGGCGGTGACTATGCCGAATTCGCCAACGACACCGACGATGCGCTGGCTTCCGGCTGTGATGGTGCGGCGGTGGCGTTGGTGGAGCGCAGCCTGCGCCAGGCCACGGCGCTGCTTGGCACCGCGCCCACGCTGGTGGTTCATGGCGGCGGCGCGCTGCCGCTGTTGCCGTTGATGCCCGCCGCCGACTACCGGCCGGCGCTGGTGCTCGATGGATTGGCACGCTGGGCGCTGCACCAATGTGGCTGTGAACGGTAGGATCACGCCATGCTGACCCGTTTCCTGATCGTCATCCTCGCCATCCTCAACCTGGGCGTGGCCTTGTGGTGGATGCTGCCGCGTGCCGAGCCGGCAGGCGAGCCCGTGCGCGCCGAACCGGGCGTGGCCAGCCTGGAGGTATTGCCCTCACCCACGGCGGCAGCCCCCGTTCCGCCGGCAGCCACATTGGCGCCGGAGCAAGCACCAGCGCCGACAGCCGCTGCCGTGCAGCCAAAGGCCGAACCGGCCAAGCCGGTTGCGCCAGCCGCCGCCGAGCCCAAGCCTGCCGAACCTGTTCCGGCTGCAGTTGCGGTTCCCACCCCCGCCGTGGCCGAGCAATGCGCCAGCTTTGGCCCGTTCGCGGCCCAGGCCCAAGCCCAGGCCGCGCTGTCGGCACTGGCTGGCGCAGTCGTACGCAGCCGCCTGCGTGAACTGCCGGGCAAGCCGGCCAGCAGCTACCGCGTCTTCATTCCCCCGGCCGCCAGCCGTGAGGAAGCGCAGGCTACCGCCAAACGCATCGTGGAGGCGGGCTTCAACGACTATTTCATCGTCTCCCAGGGCGAGGAGGCCAATGCCGTGGCCTTGGGCCAGTACCGCAACCGCGAGGGTGCCGAGCGCCGTCTGGCGGCACTGACGGCCGCTGGCTTCCCGGCCAAGTTGGGCAGCAATGGCGGTGAGGGGGCTGCGGTCTGGTGGCTGGACGTGGCCAGCAAGGACGCCGCCGGGCTGGCCACGGCGAAACAGCGCAGCGCCGCCGCGCAACAACAGTCGTTGGATTGCACGCGGCTGCGCTAGAATGGCGCGCCCACCCGGGGCGCAGGCAGCGGAAGCGCCGCCTACAGGGAGGCCGGGCTTGCCGCCACAAGCTGCCAGTCTCCTCCCTAAGCAGTACCCATTGCCGCTTTAGCTCAGTTGGTAGAGCAACTGTCTTGTAAACAGTAGGTCATCCGTTCGATTCGGATAAGCGGCACCATCGCCTGATCCCATGGCGTCCAAGCAAGTCCAGAATTCATACCAAGCCCGCAGAAATGGGGGCTTTTTTGTGCGTTTTGGTCCGAGCTTATCCACGTATATCCAGCGACGTTTGGGGTACAAGTGGGGGGACTACCTATTTCGCTCAGGCGTGTCCCCTTTTGGGAAAGCCAACACCTGAGCAGGTTTTTCAGGGGGGGCATTACAGATCCGCGCACGCAGGCGTCGGGACAGTCCCGTAGGAGTAGCTCAAGCGGCTTTCGGCTTGGCGAACACGTCCAATGGCCTGCCGGTTTCCAGCAATGATTTCAGGCTGGACAGCACAATCGGCCAGCCCTGGCTGATGCCTGCGGCCATGCTGCTGCCGGCCTCGAGCTCGTCGTGGGTGACGGTCAGTTTGACCATGTCCTCGTAGGGGGTGATCTCGAAGGTTACCCGGCTATAGCTGTCGGGGTTGTCGGCCTGTGATGCCGCAGCCCAGGTGATCACCAGGTGCGAGGGCGGGGTACTTTCGCGTACTTCGCCCACCAGTTCGACGGTGCGGGAGTCATTGACACGTACGTGCTGCCAGCGTGAGCCGGGTGTCCAGTCCGACACGTTCTCATGGCCCCAATAGCGGCGTGCGATCTCGGGGCGGGTAATGGCCTCGAACACCTTTTCCGGCGTCGAGGCGATGTAGGTGACATAGATGAAGCGGGTGAGTTCACGGGCCATCGTCATGCTCCTTCCAGGTGATTCTTCAGGTCATGCAGCAGGCTCAGACGCTGCTGCTCGAACTTGCGTACCCAGCGCTCGTAGACGTCATGCAGGGGCACCGGATTGATGAAATGCAGTTTCTCGCGCCCGCGCCGCACGGTACTGACCAGGTTGGCCGCTTCCAACAGGCCAAGGTGTTGGGTGACGGACTGGCGGGCCATGTCCAGGTGCTCGCACAGTTGCCCCAGGGTCTGGCCATTGTTGGCGTACAGTGCGTCCAGCAGCTTCCTGCGGGTGGCATCGGCCAATGCCTTGAACACTTTATCTTCGTCCATTCGTGCGGGGGTTCCTGCATGGTGCCGACCGTACAGGTCAGTTCCAGTTGTCGATCTTGATGTCGTCGGGGCTGGGCTGGCCGTGCCCGGTTTCCAGCAAAGCCTTCAGGCTGAGCAGGAACACGGCCCATTTCGTGCTGCAGTGATGCAGGAACTCCACGCGCTGCTGCCAGCCTTCATGGCTGAAGATCACGATGCTGTAGTCAGCTTCCTGCTTCAGTTCAAAGCGGATGGTCGTGCCCAGCCATTCCTCGGGGCCGGCAAGTACTTCCCAGAGCACGCGTTGATCAGGCAGTTGCTGCAGGATCTTCAAGCGCATGGCACCGATCTCGGCACCCCCGGCGTTGAAGCGCAGCTGTAGTACACCGCCGGCCTGGCTGACATCCCGGGTCCACCATCCGGCCACGCCGTCCTGGCTGGCCAGTGCCTTGTACACCTGCTGCAGCGGCGCACGTATTCCTACCCTGTGGGCGATGTCCACCATGACCGTTTCTCACCTTCGGTGCACAAGTGCATGGGGACTACTTTATGCAGGTAAATACCTGCATGTCAACCGGGCATCCGTCAGTGCTGGCCGATGGCGACCAGGGCCAGGTGTTCAGCGCCCGGCGCCGGCCCGGAATCCGCTGATTGCCGTGGCGACGGCCGCATTGATGGTGGCTTCTGCGTCGGCAGTGAGCATTGCGCCGTTGACGAAGGCATCGGCCATACCGTGTTCGCCTGCGCCATTGGCGACGGAACGGTAGTGGGTGAAGGTGTCGAAGCCGGTGCGGCCGTGATATGCGCCTGAGCCGGACCTACCCACGCCTCCGAACGGCGTGTCCGGCAGCAGGCCATGCACGAAACCATCATTGCGGGTGACGCCACCGCTACGGGTGTGGGCGAGGAAGTTGCGGAAGTCCGCGCTGTCTTCGCCATACCAGTAGGCTGCCAACGGCGAGGGGTGGTGGGCGATGTAATCGATCGCCTCCTGCACGTGTGCATAGCGCTTCAGCACCAGCACCGGACCGAAGATCTCCATGTGGTTGATGCGTGCGTTCTCTGGTGTGTCGATCAGCAGGGTCGGGGCGATGCGGCGGGTGGCGGGGTCGGGCAGGTGCTGCAGCTGGCTCTCTGGCAGCGTTTCCAGCTTCTGTGCACCCAGCGCGGTCGCGTCACCGATCAGCGCGAGCACACGGGCGTAGTTGCGCTCGTTGACCAGCGGCACCATGGCGGGGTTGTGCAGGTAGTCGCCGCTGACGCTGCGCATCTGGGCTTGCAGGTGGCCAACGAACTCTTCGAACTTTTCTTCCGGGATGAATACGTAATCCGGACACAGGCATACCTGTCCCCCATTGACCAGCCGGGTGGAGGCGATGCGCGTCGCCGCCAATGCCAGATCGGCGTCGCGGGCGACCACCACCGGGTTCTTGCCGCCCAGTTCAAGGGTTACCGGCACCAGGTTCTTCGCCGCAGCTTCCGATACCAGGCTGCCTACCTCCGGCGAGCCGGTGAAGAACAGATGGTCCAGCTTCAGTGTGGCGAACTGGGTGGCGGTGGCCAGGTCGCCGTTGAACAAGGTCACCTCGCTCTCGTCGAAGCGCGCATTGAATATCTCCCGGAGCAGGGCGCCGGTGCGCGGGTGCTGTTCGGGGAAGTTGAGCATCACCCGGTTGCCTGCTGCCAGCGCTGCCATCGCCGGCTGGAAGGTCAGTGTCAGTGGAAAATTCCAAGCGCCCATGATGCCGACCACGCCCTTGGGCTTGGCCTGCACAAAGCCACCGGGGACCGGCCGCGGCGCCATCCATTGCGCAAGCTCTGCCAGCGTGTGCTCGATGTCCTTGACCCAGCTCATCCCCTCGAAGGCCTTGGACACGCTGGCGTGGCGCCAGCCGTAGTCGGCGCAGAGCGTGTCGCTGAGCACATCGATGTTTTCAAGCAATGCCAGCGCCATCCGGCTGGTCCGCGATACCCGCTGCTGCAGGTTGGCATCGCCCTGCTGCAGGAAGCTGCTGCGCTGTAGCAGCAATACACGCTCCAGTTCGGTCTTGTCATACATCGGTGGGGTTCCGTCAGGGCTGTTGCGGTTGGAAGGTGTGTACGCCTGTTGGGTATTCCCCGGCTCCGAGGCTGCATCGTGTCTGTCCTGGGCACAGCGGTTGCATACGGGGATACAAGCCGGCAGGTTAGGAGAAGCCTGCGACCATGTCGGTCTGCTCAATCCGGACACGGATTCATGGCTGCATGTGTTAGTGCCGGCGGGGGCCGGGACAACGCGCTGCATGGGGGACGCTCACGTAATGCTTCCCCTGCAGGTGGTGTGCTGTTGCGCGGAGCGTGGTGCTGTCCAGCGCTGATCACCCATGAAACAAGGAGACCAGGATGCGTTCGCCATTACGCAAGCAGGATTTCCCCGTGGAAAAAGTGCGTCAGTACCTTGAGCCCGGCCCCATCGTGCTGGTGACGTCGCAATGGCAGCAGCAGCGGAACATCATGACGCTGGGCTGGCACACCGTGCTGGAGTTCTCACCGTCGCTGGTCGGTCTGATGATCTCCAGCGCCACCCACAGTTTCGATCTGATCCGCCGTAGTGGGGAGTGTGTGATCAACCTGCCGACGGTCCCGTTGGCGGATACGGTGGTGCGCATCGGCAACTGCAGTGGTGTGTCGGTGGACAAGTACGCGCTGTTCGATCTTGCGCCGGTGCGGGCATCCCGGGTGCGTGCGCCGCTGCTGGGGCGGTGTCATGCCAACTTCGAATGCCGTCTGTACGACGATGCGCTGGTGGAACGCTACAACTTCTTCGTCTTCGAGGTGGTGAAGGCGCATGTGGCAGTGTCGCCCAAGCATCCGCGTACGCTGCATTACACCGGCGATGGAGCGTTCATGACGGCAGGCAGGATGATCAGCCGCCGTTCGTTGTTCCAGCCGGGCATGCTGGGGTGAGTATGGGGCGGGCCGTTCGCCCGGCCTGCCTGGGCGTTGGGCTCTGTAGGCGTGCGCCGACACCGGGCAGGAGCAGGTCTCCATCCAACGCCGGTCGCAGCGAACACCAGCCGCCCGCGAATGCCCGTGTTGGCCGCGGCGGGCAGGGATTTGACCCGCCCGCGTCGGCGGCGCAAAGTGTACCCATGCCTCGCTGACCAGGAGTTGCAGCCATGACCGCTGTCAGTTCCCTCCACGCCCAAGGTGACAAGCTGCCACCCTCCCGATTGTGGCGCGTGTTCTGGCTGCAGGGGGTGATCCCCAGCAACCTGCTGTGGGCCGCCGCCCTCTGGGCCTTGGCGCAGGGGCGCACCCCGTTGCTGTTGGCGTTGTTCGCGGCGCTGCTGTTGTATACGGGCTGGATCATCCCGGCGGTATGGCGGGCGGCGCCGAGCGCGCAAAATCCCAATTACGGTGTTGCCGCGCGCGGCCTGACCGTGGCCTGGGGCTTGAATACGGTACTGGTGGTGTTCTTCCTGATGCTGCAGCTGCTGGCTCAGTAGAACTGTACCGGTGTGCCATCGCGATCGAAGGCGGCAAAACGGCTGATCTGGCCGTCGTTGACCGCATTGACCATCAGGCGCAGTGGTTGCGCTGCTTCATCGCTGGACGGGGCAATGCCACCACGTCCGTCCAGCGAGGCAACAAACACCAGGTCCCAGGCCAGCCCGGTCTGGGCGGATTCGGCGGCCAGGGCCTGGAAGGACGCGATTTCCTGCGGGGCCTTGTCCACACACAGCACCGGGCTCAAGGTGCCACCTTCACCGTTGCTGTGGCGGGCATGCTGATCGGCGGTGGGTGATTCGGGCAGGTCGGCTTTGACGAACACAAACAACAGGCGTTGGGGCTCGGCTTGCTGTCCTGCTGCCTGCAGCAGGCCATTGAAATCGTTCAGCATCATGATTGGGGTCACAGGACAGGACGTTGGTAAAGGGCATGCTGCCATAGCTGTGCGAGGCATGGCGGTGCCCTGGATTGATTTAAGTCATGCCATCGCTTCAAAGCCCCACGTAGGCTGACGGTCAGTCACTACAGGCGAGGGCACCCCGGCATGCCGGGCGAGCGTGGATACGTGCAGTCAGGAGGTGAAACAGCCATGAGCCAACTCACCGATGGCTTCGGGCGCAGCTTTCCATACCTGCGCCTGTCGCTGACCGAAGCCTGCAACTTCCGTTGCAGCTATTGCCTGCCCGACGGCTACCAGGCCGACGGTCGGCCGCGCTTTCTTGCGGTGGATGAAATCGCACGGCTGGTACGGGCGTTTGCCATGCTGGGCATGCACAAGATCCGCCTGACCGGCGGCGAACCGAGCCTGCGCAAGGACCTGGACCAGATCATCGCCACCGTGGCGCAGGTGCCGGGCGTGCGCAAGGTTGCCATCACCACCAACGGCTGCCTGCTGCCCAGGCGCCTGCCAGGCTGGCATCGTGCGGGGCTGACTGCGCTCAACGTGAGCATGGACAGCCTGCGTCGCGAGCGTTTCCACGCCATCACCGGGCATGACCGCCTGCCCGAGGTGATGGAAGGCATCGCCCTGGCCCAGGCGTTGGGCCTGCAATCGGTCAAGCTCAACGCCGTGCTGCTGCGCGGCCTCAATGACGACGAACTGCCGCAATGGATGGCCTTCCTGCGCGACCGGCCAGTGAGCGTGCGTTTCATCGAACTGATGCGCACCGGTGACAACCGCGATTACTTTGAACGTCACCATCTGTGCGCCGATGTGATCGTCGGGCAGTTGCTGGCTGCTGGCTGGAGCGAGCGCAGACGCGCTGCCGATGCGGGCCCCGCGCGTGAGTTCAGTCATCCCGACCATCGCGGCAGCATCGGCATCATCGCTCCTTACTCAAAGGATTTCTGCAAAGGCTGCAATCGCCTGCGGGTTACCGCGCGCGGCGATCTGCGGTTGTGCCTGTTCGGTGACTTCGGCATCGCACTGCGGCCGCTGCTGCAGTCAGATGAGGACCAGGACGCGCTGCTGGCGCGCATCACCACCCAGCTTGGGCTGAAGGCAGCCGGGCATGGACTGCATTTCGGCCAGACCGGGTTGACCCCGCATCTGGCCTCGATTGGAGGATGAGACAAGCAATGAGTGGGCAGATGAGTGCGGCATTCCATATGGCCGATGTACGTGACAAGCGCATTACCCGTCGCCGCGCGGTGGCGGTGGGTGAGCTTGCCGCCGGGCCTGTTGCCTATCCCCTGATCGTCGAGCGACGCCTGCCCAAGGGGGACGCACTGGTGATGGCGGAGATTGCCGGCCTGCAGGGGGCCAAGATGGCCTCGGCGTTGATGCCGCTGTGCCACCCGCTGCCACTGGAACTGGTGCGGGTGTACTGCGCGCCGGTGCCGGAGCGGCTTGCCATCCGGGTGTGGTGCGAATGCGCCAGTGAAGCGCGTACCGGTGTGGAGATGGAAGCGCTGGCAGGGGTCAACGCGGCCCTGCTGACCTTGTATGACCTCAGCAAGCCGGTCGAGCCCGCGTTGGAGATCGGCGGTGTCCGGCTGCTGTTCAAGGAAGGCGGCAAGAGCGGCGTGTGGTTGCACCCACAGGGCATGGATGCGGAGGAGCGTGAGCGCTTCCGCCCGCGTCCGCCAAGACAGCTGCAAGGTGCGAGCTGTGTGGTGATCACGCTCAGCGATCGTGCCAGCCGGGGCGACTATGTGGACGAATCCGGGCCAGTGCTGGCCGAGGGCCTGCGTGCACTGGGTGGCGAAGTAGTCAGCACGGAAGTACTGGCCGATGGCATCGAGCCGCTGGCCGGGCGTCTGCACGCGTTGGCCGCCAGCGGCATCCGCCTCTGCCTGTGCACTGGCGGCACGGGCCTGGGACCGCGCGATCTCACTCCCGAGGCGCTGCAGTCGCTGGGTGGGCGCAGCGTGCCCGGGCTGGCGCAGATGCTGCGTGGTCTTAGCGCGCAGCACACGCCGTTGGCATGGCTGAGCCGTGCCGAGGTGGTGCAACTGGGGGGCATGCTGGTCATCGCCCTGCCGGGAAGCCCGCGTGCCGCGGCACAGTGCATGAGCATTCTCACGCCGGTGCTGGGCCATGCATTGGCGATGATCGACGGGGCCAGCCACGCATGATCACTTACGCGCAGGCCCTGCAGATCCTGCTGGCCGAGGCGCCGGCGCCAAAGGCCGAGCAGGTGGCGGTTGCCGAGGCAGCAGGCCGGGTGCTGGCTGCGCCAGTAGTCAGCGCCCAGCACCTGCCACCGTTCGACAATGCTGCGATGGACGGCTTCGCCCTGTGCGCGGACGGCCAGCCCCTGCCTGCCGGTGCCGTGCTGCAGGTTGCCGGCTGGCAGGCCGCAGGCGATGCCGCAGCACAGGGGGAGGCAGCACAGGCCTGGGAGATCATGACGGGTGCGCGCATGCCGGCCGGCCTGGACAGCGTGGTGCCGGTTGAGCAGGTGGAGGTGCTGGATGCCGTGGAGGGGCGCCCTGCGCGCGTGCGTCTGCAGGCGATGGTCACGCCCGGGCAACACGTGCGGCTGCGCGGCCAGGACGTGGAGTTGGGCGAAACCGTGCTTGCCACTGGCACGTCGCTGGATGTGAACGCCATGACCTTGCTGCATGCCCTCGGGACAGCCCAGGTGCAGGTGCAGCAGCGGCCGCAGGTGGCGGTCATCAGCACCGGCAAGGAGCTGATCAGTGATGCGGCCCAGCCGCTGCAGTCCGGGCAGATACGCGACAGCAACCGCCCCTTCCTGGTCCGCCGCCTGCACGCCGCGGGCGCTGATGTGGTGTGGAACGGTGTCGTTGGCGATGACGTGGCTGCTTTTGATGCTGCGCTGGACGCGGCCTTGGCCGCCGGCGCGCGCGTGGTGCTGAGTACGGGGGCGGTGTCGCAGGGCCGCTATGACTTCATCCCTGATGCCCTGCGTGCCCGTGGTGCCACCGTGCTGTTCCACAAGGTCGCCATCCGCCCGGGCAAGCCGCTGTTGTTCGCCCGCCTGGCCGATGGTTGCCTGTACTTCGGCCTGCCGGGCAATCCGATATCCGCGGCAGTGGGGTTGCGCTTCTTCGTGGAGCCGGTGTTGCGCCGCATGCTGGGTTTGGAAGAAGAGGCGCAGTTGCGGTTGCCGCTGCAGGGTGATGTGCGCAAGCCACCGGGGCTGCGCATGCACGCACGGGCGCGGGTGGAACTGGATGCAGGGGGGCGACTGAGCGTGCGGGTGTTGTCCGGGCAGGAATCGTTCCGGCTCAAGACCATGCTGCAGGCCAACGCCTGGGCGATTCTGGAAGGTGACGATGCGTTGGCCCCGGCCGGCACATTGGCACGCGTGCAGGGTTGGGGGCATCGCGAGCCGCTGCAACTGGCCCGGCAGGAGGAAGCATGAGAGAGGTCGTTGTGCAGTTGTTTGGTGTGTTTTCCGAGCTGGATCATCGCCGCGAGCTGAGCGTGCGGGTGAACGGTGAACACATCGTGGACCTGCGGCGGGCATTGCGCGAGTTGCTGCTGGAACGGTTCCCACGGTTCCGTGCCGGGCTGGTGGACTATTCGGTGTTTGCCGATGAAAAGCGCGTACTGCGCGATAGCGAGCCGCTGCCTGCGGACGGTCGTGTGGCCATCCTGCCACCGGTGAGCGGAGGTTGAAATGAGCGCGGAAAATCTATGGAAAGTGGTCGAGCGCAGCGCCGCCGCGATTGATCCGGGCGAGGGCATCGCTTTTGTGTCCGACCCCGGTTTTGGTGGCATCGATGTGTTCATCGGCAAGGTGCGCGACCTGAACCAGGGGCGCGCGGTGCAGGGCATCACCTATGACATGTTCGAGCCGCTGGTACTCAACGAGTTCCAGCGCCTGGTGGGCGAGGTTGAGGCCGAGTTCGGTCCGCGCGTCAAGCTGTACGTGGCCCACGCCAGGGGCCGCCTGGCGGTGGGCGAGGTGGCGGTGGTTGTTGCCGCCGGCAGTCCCCACCGTGACGAAGCTTTCCGTGCCTGCCGGCAGCTGATCGAGGCGGTCAAACACCGTTCGCCGATCTGGAAGCAGGAGCATTACCAGGATGGCGACAGCGAGTGGAGCGAAGGCTGCAGCCTGTGCCAACCCAGCGCCGAGCACGCCGAAGACGGACATGTCCACGATCACGCCCACTGACGTGCCGGCCATGGCTGGCATCGTGCTGGCCGGTGGCCTGTCCAGCCGCATGGGCCAGGACAAGGCCTTGCTGCGTTGGCAAGGCAGGTCCCTGCTGGCGCACATGTGCGCGCTGTTGCAGGCCGCGGGTGCGCAGACGCTACGGGTCAGCGGCAGCTACCCGGCGCTGCCCGGGGTCGAGTCGGTCCCCGACCTGGTGCCGCGCTGCGGTCCGTTGGGGGGGCTCTACAGTGTGGTGAAGACGCTGCCGGACGGCCCTGCCTGGGTGGTGGCGGTGGACATGCCGCTGCTCGACCGGCAACTTCTTTGGCGGTTGCGTGACGCAGGTGGCGCTCGCTGCGTGCATTTCAGCGGGCAACCGCTGCCAATGCGGTTGAACATTGACCGCAGCTGTCGCACCCTGTTGCAGTCGATGGTGATGGACGTGAACGGGCCGCGCTCGTTGTACCGCCTGCAGCGACAGCTGGGCAGCATCGAGCTGCCCCTGCCCGACGATGGCGATGCCCGTCTGCTGAACTGCAATACCCCCATCCAATGGGAGGCTCTGCCTCATGAAAGTGCAGATCCAGTCGCAGTCCGTACGACTGCGCATTGACGAAAACGAGCTGGCCGCATTGTTGGCCGGGCAGTGGGTGGCAAGCCGGACCAACCTGGGGGCATTGGGCGGCTTTGCCTGCGCGCTGCAGCTGCATGCCGGCGATCATGCGCAGCTGGATGGCAGCGTGGCGGCGCTGCGGTTCGCGCTGCCCCGCGAGGATGTGCTGGCGTTGCAGCGGCGCCTGCCGTGCCGCGATGGCCTCTCTTACGAACTCCCCCTGCAACCGCAACCGCTGCATCTTCAGTTTGATGTCGATGTACGTGACAGCGTGCGCCAGCGTGGCGTGCAGCGCCGTGCAAGCGACGTCAGCGTCGCCGCAGATTGATATTTGTCAGGTAGGCGCCGTTATGGCGCCTTTGGTTGATCAAGATCAATACCGGCCCCAGGGCCGCCGGGCTTAATGACGCCGTGGCGACTGGGCAGGCAACAGCACAGCAGAACCAGCGCCGTATCAAACAGCCTTGGAGCGTTGCATGAGTGCCAGTCGCGATGCCGTAAAAAACAGCAGGCCCGGTCCCGGCGGTGTCATCACCGATTGGCGGCCGGAAGATCCGGTTTACTGGGAGCAGACCGGTAAACGCGTTGCCACCCGCAACCTGGTCATATCCATCCCCGCGCTGCTGCTGGCGTTCTCGGTGTGGGTGCTGTTTTCGGCGGTGACCATCAGCCTGCCGAAAATCGGGTTTGCCTTCAGTACCGATCAGTTGTTCTGGCTGGTGGCCTTGCCCAGTCTTTCCGGCGCGACGCTGCGCATCTTCTACTCCTTCGTGATCCCGATCTTCGGTGGCCGGCGTTGGACGGCCTTGTCCACCGCCTCGCTGTTGCTGCCCACCTTGTGGCTGGGCTTCGCGGTGCAGAACTCCGCCACGCCGTATTGGGTATTCGTGCTGATCGCCATCCTGTGTGGCTTCGGTGGCGCGAACTTCTCGTCCTCCATGTCCAATATCTCCTTCTTCTATCCCAAGCAGCGCCAGGGCATGGCACTGGGCCTGAATGCCGGCCTGGGCAACGTAGGGGTGTCGGTATCGCAGGCGGTGGTACCGCTGGTGATCACAGTAGGCGTGTTTGGTGCCCTGGGCGGCGCTCCGCAGGCGGTGGTGGACGGCGGCGCGCCCTTGTTCCTGCAGAACGCCGGCTTCATCTGGGTGCCGTTCATCGCCTTCTTCGCGCTGGCTGCCTGGTTCGGCATGAACGACCTGACCAGTGCCCGCTCATCGTTCTCCGAGCAGGCGGTGATCTTCCGCCGCAAGCACAACTGGCTGATGTGCTGGTTGTACATCGGCACCTTCGGTTCCTACATCGGTTTTTCTGCTGGTTTCCCGATGCTGGTCAAGAGCCAGTTCCCGGACGTGAACCCACTGGCCTATGCCTTCATCGGACCGCTGCTGGGTGCGCTGATGCGTTCGGTCGGCGGCAGCATGGCCGACCGCTGGGGCGGTGCACGCCTGACCTTCTGGGTGTTCGCGCTGATGATCGCAGCCGTCTTTGGCGTGCTGCACTTCCTGCCCAGCAATGGCCAGGGCGGCAACTTCTACGGCTTCCTGCTCTCGTTCATGGCCTTGTTCGTGCTCAGTGGCATCGGCAATGGCACCACCTTCCGGATGATCCCGGTGATCTTCCGCACGCTGCACGAGCGCCTGTCGGCCAATGAAGGCGCCGACGGCAAGAAGGCTGCGGCCCACCAGGCCAGCATCGAGTCCGCCGCCGTTGTCGGCTTCTCCGGCGCCATCGGTGCCTATGGCGGCTTCTTCATCCCCAAGAGTTACGGATCTTCCATCACCTTGACCGGCAGCCCGGACATGGCGCTGTACGGCTTCATTGCGTTCTACATCACCTGCCTGGCGGTTACCTGGTGGTGGTACTACCGGCGCGGGGCTGAAACCCCCTGCTGAGAAAGCAATGCACCGCAGCCAGATGCAACACACAGCCACGATGCAGCAGTTTGCGAACGGAGATTCACCATGAGCTATTTCCTTGATCGCTTGCAGTTCTTCAAGCGTGACCCACAACCCTTCGCCGACGGCCATGGGTTCAGCAAGAGCGAAGGGCGGGACTGGGAAAACAGTTATCGCGCCCGCTGGCAGTACGACAAGATCGTACGTTCCACCCACGGCGTGAACTGCACGGGCTCCTGCAGCTGGAAGATCTACGTCAAGAACGGCCTGGTCACCTGGGAAACCCAGCAGACCGACTACCCGCGCACCCGCCCGGACCTGCCCAATCACGAACCGCGCGGCTGCCCGCGTGGTGCCAGCTATTCCTGGTACCTGTACAGCGCCAACCGGCTGAAGTACCCGCTGATCCGCGGCACGCTGCTGCGCATGTGGCGGCAGGCCCGCAAGACCCTGTCGCCGGTCGAAGCCTGGGCCAGCATCGTGCAGGACCCGGCCAAGTCGCGCGAGTACAAGCGTCGCCGCGGCATGGGTGGCTTCGTGCGGCTGAACTGGGACGAGGCCAACGAGATCATCGCCGCCTCCAACCTCTACACCACCAAGGAATACGGCCCGGACCGCATCGTTGGTTTCTCGCCGATTCCGGCAATGTCGATGGTGTCCTATGCGGCCGGTGCGCGCTATCTGTCACTGCTCGGTGGTGCCTGTCTTTCCTTCTACGACTGGTACTGCGATCTGCCGCCGGCCTCACCGCAGGTGTGGGGCGAGCAGACCGACGTGCCGGAATCGGCCGATTGGTACAACAGCCGTTACATCATCGCCTGGGGCTCGAACGTGCCGCAGACGCGTACGCCGGATGCGCACTTCTTCACCGAGGCGCGTTACAACGGCACCAAGACGGTGTCCATCTGCCCCGACTATTCCGAACTGGCCAAGCTCACCGACCATTGGCTGCATCCCAAGCAGGGCACCGACGCGGCACTGGCATTCGCCTTCGGCCACGTGATCCTGCGCGAGTTCCACGTCGATACGCCCTCGCAATACTTCCAGGACTATTGCCGGCAATACTCGGATATGCCGATGCTGGTGCGCGTCGAGCGCCGTGCCGATGGCCGCCTGGTGCCGGGCCACTTCCTGCGCGCCAGTGAGCTGGGCGGGCTGGGCGAGAGCAACAACCCGGAATGGAAGACGCTGGCGTTCGACGAGAACAGCGGCGACATCACCGTGCCGAATGGCTCGGTCGGTTTCCGCTGGGGCGAAAAGGGCAAGTGGAACATCGAAGAAAAAGCCAGCGACGGCCATGACACGCGTCTGCGCCTGAGCCTGGCCGATATCCACGACGGCATCGAGGCGGTGAGCTTCCCATACTTCGGCGGCATCGAGAGCGACGGCTGGACCGCCGCACCGGCCGAGGAAGTGCTGGAGCGCAATATCCCGCTGCGCCGCCTGCAACTGGCTGATGGTGGCGAAGCGCTGGTGGCCACGGTCTACGACCTGCTGCTTGCACAGTACGGTGTTGATCGCGGCTTCGGCGGCGGCAATGTCGCCAAGAGCTTCGATGACAATGTGCCGGGCACGCCGGCGTGGCAGGAGCGCATCACCGGCGTGTCACGCGCCGATGTGATCGAGATCGCCCGTGAGTTCGCCCGCACCGCCGACAAGACCCATGGTCGCAGCATGATCATCGTCGGCGCCGGCATGAACCACTGGTTCCACAACGACATGAACTACCGCGGCCTGATCAACATGCTGGTCATGTGTGGCTGCGTCGGCCAGACCGGTGGTGGCTGGGCGCATTACGTGGGCCAGGAAAAGCTGCGCCCGCAGACCGGCTGGCAGCCGCTGGCCTTCGGCCTGGACTGGAGCCGCCCGCCGCGGCAGATGAACGGCACCTCGTTCTTCTACTTCAATACCGGGCAGTGGCGTTACGAGAAGCTGCAGGTGGACGAACTGCTGTCGCCGCTGGCCGATGCCTCCAAGTACAGCGGCAGCCTGGCCGACCTCAACCTGCGCGCAGTGCGCATGGGCTGGTTGCCAAGTGCACCGCAGCTGGACCGCAATCCGCTGCAGCTGGTGCGCGAGGCCGAACAGGCCGGCATCGCACCGGCCGACTATGCGCTGTCCAAGTTCAAGGACGGCTCGCTGGACTTCGCCTTCGCCGATCCGGATGCGGCGCAGAACCACCCGCGCATGATGTTCATCTGGCGCTCCAACCTGCTCGGTTCCTCCGGCAAGGGCCACGAGTACATGCTGCGGCATCTGCTTGGCACGCGTCATGGCCTGCAGGGCAAGGACCTGGGCGAGATGGGCGCGGTCAAGCCCGAGGACGTGAAGTGGCGTGACGAAGCACCGGAAGGCAAGCTCGACCTGCTGGTGACGCTGGATTTCCGCATGTGCACCACCGCGCTGTACTCGGACATCGTGCTGCCGACCGCCACCTGGTACGAGAAGGACGACCTCAACACCTCGGACATGCATCCCTTCATCCACCCGCTGTCCAAGGCGGTGGACCCGGCCTGGGAATCGCGCAGTGACTGGGAAATCTTCAAGGGCGTCGCCCGTACGCTCAGCGACATGGCACCGGGCGTGCTCGGTGTAGAGAAGGATCTGGTGCTGGTGCCGACCCTGCACGACACGCCCAACGAACTCGGCATGCCGTTCGGCGTTGCCGACTGGAAGAAGGGCCAGTGCGAGGCCATCCCAGGCAAGACCATGCCGAGCATGGCGGTGGTCGAGCGCGACTATCCCAACCTCTACCGCAAGTTCACCTCGCTGGGCCCGCTGCTGGACAAGCTCGGCAACGGCGGCAAGGGCATGAGCTGGGATACCAGGCATGAGGTGGAATTCCTCGGTAAGCTCAACCATACCGTGCTGGACGAAGGCATCAGCCAGGGCCGGCCGGCGATTGATACCGCCATCGATGCCTGCGAAGTGATCCTGCACCTGGCGCCGGAAACCAATGGCCATGTCGCGGTCAAGGCCTGGGCGTCGCTGGGTACCTTCACCGGTCGCGAGCATACGCATCTGGCCGTGGGCAAGGAGCACGAGGCGATCCGTTTCCGTGACATCCAGGCGCAGCCGCGCAAGATCATTTCCTCGCCGATCTGGTCCGGGCTGGAAGACGACAACGTCAGCTACAACGCCGGCTACACCAATGTGCACGAGCTGATTCCGTGGCGCACGGTGACTGGCCGCCAGCAGTTCTACCAGGACCACGAGTGGATGATCGACTTCGGTGAGGCTTTCATGAGCTATCGGCCGCCGGTCAATACACGCACGGTGGAGCCGCTGCTCAACAAGCGCCAGAACGGCAACAAGGAGATTGTGCTGAACTGGATCACCCCGCACCAGAAGTGGGGCATCCACAGCACCTACAGCGACAACCTGATCATGCAGACCTTGTCGCGTGGTGGTCCCATCGTCTGGCTGAGCGAGGACGACGCGCGCAATGCCGGCATCGAGGACAACGACTGGATCGAGCTGTTCAACGTCAACGGTGCGATTGCCGCGCGTGCGGTGGTCAGCCAGCGCGTGATGCCGGGCATGGCGATGATGTACCACGCCCAGGAACGCATCATCAACGTGCCGGGTTCGGAGATCTCCGGCACCCGCGGCGGCATCCACAATTCGGTGACCCGCATCGTGCTCAAACCCACCCACATGATCGGCGGCTACGCGCAGCTGGCTTGGGGCTTCAACTACTACGGTACCTGCGGTACCAACCGCGATGAGTTCGTGATCGTGCGCAAGATGGACAAGATCGATTGGCTGGATGGTGAAGAGTCGGTTGTCGCCGCACGGGAGGTGGTGTGATGAAAGTACGTGCCCAGATTGCGATGGTGTTGAACCTGGACAAGTGCATCGGCTGCCACACCTGCTCGATCACCTGCAAGAACGTGTGGACCTCGCGCGAAGGCGTGGAGTACGCCTGGTTCAACAACGTCGAGACCAAGCCCGGCATCGGTTATCCCAAGGAATGGGAAAACCAGGAAAAGTGGAACGGCGGTTGGGTGCGCAACGGCAGCGGCAAGCTGGTGCCGCGCGCCGGTGGCCGCTGGCGCATGCTGGCCAAGATCTTCTCCAACCCCGACCTGCCGCAGATCGATGACTACTACGAGCCGTTCGACTTCGATTACCAGCACCTGCATGACGCGCCCGAGCTGAAGCACCAGCCGACCGCGCGTCCGCGCTCGCTGCTGACCGGCCAGCGCATGGAGAAGATCGAGTGGGGCCCGAACTGGGAGGAAATCCTCGGCAGCGAGTTCTCCAAGCGCTCGCGTGACTACAACTTCGACAAGGTGCAGAAGGAGATCTACGGCGCCTTCGAGAAGACCTTCATGATGTACCTGCCGCGGCTGTGCGAGCACTGCCTCAACCCGGCCTGCGTCTCGGCGTGCCCCTCCGGCGCGATCTACAAGCGCGAGGAAGACGGCATCGTGCTGATCGACCAGGACAAGTGCCGCGGTTGGCGCATGTGCGTGTCGGCCTGCCCGTACAAGAAGATCTATTACAACTGGAAGAGCGGCAAATCCGAGAAGTGCATCTTCTGCTACCCGCGTATCGAGATGGGCGAGCCCACCGTGTGTTCGGAAACCTGCGTGGGCCGCATCCGCTACCTCGGTGTGATGCTGTACGACGCTGACCGCATTGCCGAGGCCGCATCGGTGGCGGCGGAGAAGGACCTGTACCAGTCACACCTGGACATCTTCCTGGACCCGTTCGACCCGGCGGTGATCGCTGCTGCGCGTGCCGAAGGCATTCCCGACAGCTGGCTGGAATCGGCCAAGCAGTCGCCGGTCTACAAGCTGGCCATCGACTGGAAGCTGGCGTTGCCGCTGCACCCGGAATACCGCACCTTGCCGATGGTCTGGTACGTGCCGCCGTTGTCGCCGATCCAGTCGGCGGCCGAGCGTGGCCACGTCGGCATGAGCGGCGAACTGCCGGATATCGCTTCGTTGCGCATTCCGGTGCGCTACCTGGCCAACCTGCTGACCGCCGGCGATGAGCAGCCGGTGGTCCGTGCCCTGGAGCGGCTGATGGCGATGCGTGCCTGGCGCCGCGCCAAGAATGTGGATGGCGTCGAAGACATGCGCGTGCTCGAACAGGTCGGGCTGACCCCAAGGCAGGTGGAGGAGATGTACCGCTACCTGGCCATCGCCAACTACGAGGATCGCTTCGTGATCCCGACTGCGCACCGCGAGTACGCCAACGATGCCTTCGGCGAACGCGGCGGCTGCGGCTTCACCTTCGGCAATGGCTGCAACGGCGACAGCCCGGCCGACCTGTTCACCCAGCGCAAGAGCACCACCTTTGCGGTGCATCCCAACCGCCAACACCGGCATGAGGTGGTGAAATGAGTGTGCTCAAGCTGATTGGCGTATTGCTGGACTATCCGCGTGACGAGCTTTGGCAGCACGGCGAGGAGCTGCTCGAGGCCTGCGACGATCCGGCGCTGTCGCCGGCCCGTCGCAGGCAGTTGCAGACCTTCGTCCGTGACCTGCTTGCTACCGACCCGCTGGACGCACAGGACCGCTGGCTGGCCACCTTTGACCGTGGCCGCTCGATGAGCCTGCTGGTGTTCGAACACATCCACGGCGAATCGCGTGACCGTGGCCAGGCCATGGTCGACCTGATCGACGCCTATCGCAAGAACGGTTTCGAGCTGGATGCGCGAGAGCTGCCGGACTACCTGCCGCTGCTGCTGGAATACCTCTCGCACCGGCCGCAGGCCGAGGCCAAGGATTGGCTGCACCACATCGGCCACATCGCCGGAATGCTCGCCGCGCGCGCCGCCGAGCGGCAGCTGCCGCATGCGGTGCTGCTGGAGATCCTGGTCGAGGCGGGCGAGGGCAAGGTCAACCTGGCCGTGCTGCGCCAGCGGGCCAGCGAAGAAGTGCGCGACGACACCGTCGAAGCCATGGACCGCCTGTGGGAAGAGGAAGCAGTGCGCTTTGGCGCCGATGCACCTTCGCAGGATTGCGATCCACCCCATCGTTCACCGGCACGCGCGCAGCCGCGGGAGATCCAGCCATGAATTACCTCAATCAGTTCGCCTTCCAGTTCTATCCCTACATCGCGGTGGCGGTGCTGTTGATCGGCAGCTGGGCGCGCTATGACAAGGCCATGTACAGCTGGCGTACCGGCTCCACCCAGTTGCTGTCCGACCGCGGCATGCGTTTGGGCAGCAACTGCTTCCACATCGGCATCATCGCCATCCTTGGCGGTCACTTCGTCGGCCTGCTGACCCCGCATGCACTGTACGAGCCCTTCATCACCTCTTCGCAGAAGCAGTTGCTGGCGATGGTGGTCGGCGGCTTCTTCGGCGCGCTGTGCTTCGTTGGCATCACCATCCTGCTGGTGCGCCGCCTGACCAATGCGCGGGTACGTGCAATCGGCAGCTTCGGTGACACGCTGGTGCTGGTGCTGCTGTTCGCCCAGCTCTGCCTCGGCCTGTACAGCATCAAGATCTCCGCCGGCCATCTCGATGGCGGGGTGATGGTGATGCTGGCCGAGTGGGCGCAGCACATTGTCACCTTCCGTGCCGGTGCGGCCGACTATGTCGAAGGCGTGCATTGGGTCTACAAGGCGCACATCTTCCTCGGCCTGACGCTGGTCTTGATCGCCCCGTTCACCCGCCTGGTGCATGTGTGGAGCGTGCCGATCAGTTACCTGTGGCGGCCATATCAAGTGGTGCGCCGTCGCCAGGCCACGCTGCGCTACGGTCCGCGGGAGTAAGCCATGGGCAGCCTGCCACGCATTCTCCCCATCACCGTCATCGATTCGCAGACGCCGGTGCCGGCCGAGGCCGGCCACCATCACGACGCCGATGACGGCCAGCGCAGCCTCGGCCAACCGGCACCGTGCAGCCTGTACGTGCAGGACACGCCGATCAGTGAGGCAGACATCGCCCGCGAGATGCAATACCACCGGGCGATGCGCCCGGAGCAGTCACGTGCCGATGCGGCGCGTGCGCTGGTGGTACGCGAACTGCTGCGGCTGGAAGCCGAGCGGCTCGGCCTGGCCGATGCCCCCGGCGTCGGCCAGGAAACCAGCGAGGAAGCGCGCATCCAGCAACTGATCGAACAGACCCTGGAAGACCGCGTGCCGACCGAAGACGACTGCCAGCGTTACTTCGCGCAGAACCCCGAGCGTTTCCGCTCACCGGACCGCATCCGCGTACGCCACATCCTGCTGGCGGCACCGGCCGACGATATCGCCGGCCGGCTGAAGGCCCGCACCCAGGCCGAGAAGCTGATTGCCGAACTGCTGGAACAGCCGCATCTGTTCGCTGATCTGGCCGCGCGGCACTCGCAGTGCCCGTCCAGCAGCGAAGGCGGCGAGCTGGGTTGGCTGCAACGCGGCCAGACCACGCCGGAGTTCGATCGCCAGGTGTTCCGCCTGCGGCAAGGCTTGGCCGGCTTTCCGGTGGAATCGCGCTGGGGCTACCACGTGGTCAGCGTTGACGCGCTGGAAGCAGGTGAAGCACTCACTTTCGAGCAGGTGCAACCACAGATCAGCGACTACCTCGAATTGCAGGTGCGCCAGCGTGACGTGCAGCAGTTCCTGCTGGAGCTGCGCGAACGCTACCCGGTGCGTGGGCTGGAAGACATCGAAGCACAGGCCGAGTAAGACGTAATCCCCCAGGAGCGGCAATGAGCCAGAATCTACAGAACGTCAGCAGCGGCGAACAACAACGTGCGCTATGGCTGAGTACCTTCGCCTTCACCGTGTGTTTCGCGGTGTGGATGATCTTCGCCATCATCGGCATCCAGATCAGCGAGCAGCTGGGCTTGAACGACACCCAGTTTGGTCTGCTGATTGCCACCCCGGTATTGACCGGCTCGGTGATCCGCGTCTTCCTCGGCATCTGGTCCGACCAGTTCGGCGGCCGCAAGGTGATGACCCTGGTGATGCTGTGCGGCGCGGTGGCGACCTGGCTGCTGACCTATGCGCAGACCTACCCGCAGTTCCTGTTGGCGGCGCTGTTCGTCGGCATTGCCGGTGGCAACTTCTCCGTCGGCGTCACCTATGTGTCCAAGTGGTTCCCGCCGGAGAAGCAGGGCACCGCATTGGGCATCTTCGGTGCCGGCAATATCGGCTCGGCGGTCACCAAGCTGCTGGCGCCGCTGGTGATGGTGGCCTCGGGCTGGATGATGGTGGCCAAGCTGTGGGCCGTTGGCCTGGCGGTCACCGCCATCCTGTTCTATCTGTTCAGCAAGGAAGATCCCTCGCTGGAGGACCGCCGCCGCAGCGGCGTCAAGCCGATGTCCTTCGCTGAGCAGATGGCACCCCTGAAAAACCTGCAGGTGTGGCGCTTCTCGCTGTACTACTTCTTCGTGTTCGGCGGCTTCGTCGCGCTGGCATTGTGGCTGCCGCACTATCTGGTCGGTGCCTACGGCATGGATGTGGGCACGGCCGGCGTGCTGGCGGCGTGTTACTCGATCCCGGCCAGCCTGTTCCGGGTGGTGGGCGGTTGGCTGTCTGACCGCATCGGTGCGCGGCGGGTGATGTACTGGACGCTGGGGGTGTCGTCGATCTGTACCTTCATCCTGGCCTATCCAGATACGCGTTATATCGTGCAGGGCATACACGGCGAGATCAGCTTCCACCTGGCGATCAGCGTGACCCTGTTCACCGTGCTGGTGTTCGTGCTCGGCTTCTTCATGTCGCTGGGCAAGGCTGCGGTCTACAAGCACATCCCGGTCTACTACCCCCAGCACGTGGGTTCGGTGGGCGGCGTGGTCGGCATGATCGGCGGGCTCGGTGGCTTCATCCTGCCCATCGTGTTTGGCGCCCTGAATGATGCGCTCGGCATCTGGAGCAGCTGCTTCATGCTGCTGTTCGTGCTGGTCAGCATTTCCTTGACCTGGATGCACTTCGCCATCCGCCGGATGGAGCGTCGCAACTTCCCGCAGCTCGATCGCGAGACCGACCTGCCCGAAGCCATCGATGCCGGCGCGGTGGAGAAACAGCGCCGCGCTTGATCCAGATCAGGGAAACCCGGCGGTCGCTGCGCGAGGATGCAGGCATGTCAGTAGAGACCGCCGGGATGGATGACGCCACATTGCATGTCGCACTGCTGCAGCAACCCGCGCACGTGTTGTTCCCGGCGCCGGCGGAGCTGAGCCCCGGCTTTGCCGAAGCCGGCTGGCGTGCGGCCATGCAGGCCAGCAACGAGCATCTGATTCCGCGTGCGTTGACCCTGGGTTTCTGCGCACCGGCCCATGACCCGGAGCCGGCGGAGAACGTGCTGGATGCGCTGCTGGTATGCCTGCGCCTGCATGCCAACATGCTGGCCAGCGACCGCGAAGTGGCAGCCATGGTGCTGCAGCCGGGTATCGTCGAGCACCTGCCGCCCGCCCTGCTGGGCCGCCTGCTGGATGCGGTGCCGGAGCAGCTGTGCACCATTGCCCGGCCGCAGGTCGAAGTGCGTCTGGATGCGGCCAGCGATGTGGTACCAGCGTCATTGCGGGGGGTCGGTTGTACCCGGATGACAGTGATCGATCACGCCGGCGTCGATGGCCCGGCGATGCTGGCTCAGGCCCAGCAGGCCGGGTTCACCGCGTGTTACTACCAGCTGCGCGTGCCCTGCTACGCCGATGTGTCGTTCCTGCAACGGCTGCAGCGCGTGCTGGAGCTGGCACCCGAACGCATCATCCTGCCATCGCCTGCCTTGCTGCCCGAATATCCGTTGCCGGCGGACTGGCTGCAGGCGTGGCGGCTGCTGCGGGCGGCCGGCTATCTGCCGTTGGGCGGCGACCACTACCAGCGGCCGGACCTGCCGACGCCGCTGCGCAACGGTGATGGCCAGCGCCATTGCGACCTGCTCGGGGTCCCCCGGCGCGAGCGCCATGACCTGCTCGGTATTGGTGTCGGCGCCTGCAGCCAGATCGGCGATGTGATCTGCCGCATCGCACCGGAGCCACGCAGCTGGCGCGCCTGCCTGGTAGTTGGGCAGCCGGGCATATCGTCCGGGCTTATTCTTTCCGAGCATGAACGTATGACCGATGAGGTGGTGCAGAGCCTGGCCTGCGATCACGCGCTGGACATGCGCGCCTTCGAGTGGCGCAACGCGCAGCCCTTCGATGCCTGTTTCGAGCACGCCTGGAGCCGTGTCGCCATGTTCATCGAACGCGGCTGGCTGCGCCGGGACGGCGACATGCTGTTGATCCAGAACGAAGGTGAGCTGCTGTGGCGTATGATCGCAGCGTGCTTCCGCCCCTTGGCCGCTGTTGCTTGAAAACGGAATGACGTCACCTACACCCCCACCGCGCGGCCCCCTGGGCACCGCGACGCCGAATCCAGCCGCTGCCGGCGACGGTGACGCGCTGCATTTCTGCACGACCTGTGCGTTCTCCGATGCCTGCAGTTCGCAGGGTTATGACAAGACCGCGCTGAACGAGCTGCACGTGATGGTCGACCACGTCGGGCCCTACCACGCTGGTGACTACATCTTCCGCGCGGGTGAACCCTTCGACGCAATCGCCGCGGTGCGTGCGGGCATGGTCAAGACCTTTGTCGACGACAGCCTCGGCAATGAACAGGTACTGGGTTTCTCGCTGCCAGGCGAAGTCATCGGTCTGAACGCCATCCATGGTTCGCGCTATCCCTGCAATGCGGTGGCGCTGGATACCGTGCATCTGTGCCGTATCTCGTTTCCGCGCATCAGCATGCTGGCCAGCCGCATGCCCGGCCTGCAGGCCAAGCTATTCAGCCTGCTCAGTGCCGAGATCGGCAAGGCGGCGCTGCTGGCCGCCAATTACCGTACCGAGGAGCGCATGGCCGCGTTCCTGCTGGATATCTCCAACCGCTACGCGCGGCGTGGATTTTCCGCACACCGCTTCAACCTGACCATGACCCGCACCGAGATCGCCAACTACCTGCGCATGGCCCCGGAGACCGCCAGCCGGGTGCTGCGGCGCTTGAGCGACGAGGAAATCATCGCGGTGAAGCAGCGCGAGATCATCCTGTTGCAACCGGAGCGTCTGGCCTTGATGGCGGCCACCGATGATGCAAGCGAATGATGCCCAACCGAGGATGCATGCATGAACAAGCTGTGGGCGTTGTTGTTGCTGGCAGCCACGCTGCCGGCAGGCGCGGCTGACCTGACGGTCTCGGCGGCTTCCAGCCTGACCGAGAGTTTCCGCGAGATATCCAGCGCGTACGAGAAGGCCAACCCAGGCACGAAGGTCGACCTGAATTTTGCCGCCTCCGGCACCTTGCTGCAGCAGATCGCACGCGGCGCGCCGGTCGATGTGCTGGCCTCGGCCGACCAGGCCACGATGGCGCAGGCCAACACCGAAGGCCTGATTGATCCAACGACCCAGCACGTGTTCGCGCAGAACAGCCTGTGGGTGGTGGTGCCGCCGCAGGCCAGCAACAAGCCGACCACGTTGGCGGCACTGGCCAGGGCCGATGTGAAGCGCGTTGCCATCGGCAACCCCGACAGCGTGCCGGTCGGGCGCTATGCGCGCGGCGCGCTGCAGCAGGCCGGTGTGTGGCCGGCAGTGCAGGCCAAGATGATCAGCACCCAGAATGTGCGCCAGTCACTGGACTATGTGGCGCGTGGTGAAGTGGATGCCGGCTTCGTCTATGCCACCGACGCGCAGGCGATGAGCGAGCGCGTGCAGCGCGCCTTCCAGGTGCCGGTTGCAGGCGGCATCAGCTATCCGCTGGCAATGGTGAAGACCAGCCGCAACGCCGCCGAAGCCAAGCGCTTCATCGCCTTCGTGCGCTCGGCGCAGGGCCAGGCCATCCTGCACAGGCACGGCTTCGGCAGCCCTTGATGGTGGATCTGGACTGGAGCGCGCTGTGGTTGTCGCTGAAGGTGGCCGGCTGGGCGACCGCGATCAATCTCGTGCTCGGTGTCGGATTTGGTGCCTTGTTGGCGCGGCGGCGCTTTCCCGGCCATGAGCTGCTGGATACGGTATTCACCTTGCCGATGGTGCTGCCGCCAACGGTGCTGGGCTATTACCTGCTGGTGCTGATCGGCAGCAAGGGGCCGCTTGGCGCATGGCTGGAGAGCAGTTTCGGCATCAACCTGGTGTTTACCTGGCAGGCGGCAGTGATCGCTGCTGCGGTGGCGTCGTTTCCGCTGGTATTCAAGCCGGCGCGCGCCGCGTTCGAGGATGTCGACGGGCAGCTGGAACAGGCCGCGCGTACCTTGGGCGTATCCGAGCTGGCGCTGTTCTTCCGGGTGACCTTGCCGCTGGCATGGCGCGGCATTCTTGCCGGCCTGCTGCTGTCTTTCGCCCGTGCGATGGGTGAGTTCGGCGCCACCATCATGGTCGCTGGCAGTATTCCCGGGCGCACCCAGACCTTGTCCATCGCCATCTACGAGGCGGTACAGGCCGGCAATGACGGGCGCGCCAACGCCTTGGTGCTGCTGTCCTCGCTGGTCTGCATCAGCGTGCTGCTGCTTGCCGCGCGACTGGTGGGGCGGCGGCAGGAGGGGGCGCGCAATGTGGCTTGAGCTTGATGTTCAGCGCCAACTGAGTGCGGCTGGACAGCAGTTCCAGCTGCAGGCGGCCTTGCATTGCACACAGCCCAACGTTGTGTTGTTCGGCCCGTCTGGTGCGGGAAAAAGTTTGACCTTGAAGGCGGTGGCTGGATTGCTGCGGCCGGACGCCGGTGTGATCCGCATGCACGGGCAAGCGCTGTTCGATGCGGCTGCCGGCATCAATCTGTCACCACAACGGCGCCGCATCGGCTATGTGTTCCAGGACTACGCCTTGTTCCCGCACCTGACGGTGCGGCAGAACGTGGGTTTTGGCCTGCAGCGAGGCCTGTTGAATCCGCCGCGGAGCCGTCGTATCGATGCGGTCGAGCAATGGTTGCAGGCGTTCCGCATCGATCACCTTGGTGACCTGCTGCCGTCGCAGATCTCCGGCGGCCAACGTCAGCGCACCGCCTTGGCACGGGCGCTGGTGACCAAGCCGCAGGCGCTGCTGCTGGATGAGCCGTTCGCCGCACTCGACCACGCTCTGCGTGCGCATCTGCGCCAGGAACTCGAAACGGTGCTGGACCAGACCGGCATCCCACTGCTGCTGATCAGCCATGATCCGGAGGACGTGGACATGTTCGGCCAGCAGGTGGTGCATCTGGCCGACGGCCGCGTGCAGGTCTGAGCGCGGCGCTCAGTCCGGCTTGCCGTCCGCACGCGGGCGCCAGTAGATCCATCCCAGCCGCAGCAGCCACGGTGCAAGCACCAGCAGCCAACCTGCGGCGGCGACGGCATGCCAACGCCAGGGATCATCCAGTAGCGGCGCCAGGATGCGCAGCACGGCAACCAGCTGCAGGCCGAGCAGGGCAATCCAGGCGACCATCGGCATTACCAGCGCACGCCCGGAGTGGCCCTGGGTCACACGGGTGACCATCGCCACCAGCAGGCTGCCGAACAGGCCAATCGCCAAGGCATGCAGCGGCGCGCGTTCCAGCCAGCCGGTATGGCCGGCAAGCGGGGCTATGTCCTGCAGCAGATACAGCAGCATCGCCAGCGGCCACCACGCCAAGCCGTAGAACAACACCGCCAGCAAGGCCGGCTTGGGACCACGTGGCCACCAGCGCCATAGCGAGTACAGCGACAACAGCAGCAAGCCGGCATCGGCCAGCAGCATGACCAGTGGCTGCTGCAGGTTTTCCCCGAACAGATGCAGCAGGCACAACGTCCACATGATCGCCAGCCAATGCGGTGGCCGCCATGCCTGGTAGCCCGGCACCACATTGCCGGCGAAGAACGGGAACATGCGATGGGCGACGCTGGCGTAGATCGGCAGCAACAGTCCGAAGGTCCCGACCGACACACTCAGTGCCTGCCAGCGGATATCCGCGCCTGCCGCCGCAGCAGCGAAGGCCAGCAGGTCGATCCAGCCCAAGAGCAATGCAGCCCAGCAGGACCGTGCATGCCAGGTGCGGCCTTTTTCCTGCAGTAGTAGTCGGCCAAGAACCACAAGACCGAATGACCACCCGAGCACCGCCAGCAACACGGCCAGCCTCACCCCGGGTTGCCATCCAAGGCTGGCGGCCAACAGCGCCATCTGCGCGCCGAACAGGCCACTGCCGACCCCGGCGTACTGCCAACGCGGCAGTGCCGGCAATCCCATCCAGCGCGGGAATACGGTCAACAGAAAGCCGAAGATGAAACTGGGCAGCACCAGGTACTGCATCCACAGTCCGTGCAGCCAGGCCGGTGGCACGGCGGGTACGGGCAGGGGGCTGCCAAGTTGCAAGCCGGCCAGCCAGAGCGCCCACCAAGCCATCGCCAAGCCGAGATTGCAGACACCGATGAAGAACAGCAGCCGGTGTGGCGCATTGAACAGCTGCACGCGGGGCCTGGAAGTGTCCACGCAGCGAGTATCCACACTTCCGTCGCCGCCGGTACTGACCAATATCAAGGCCGGCAACGTGAGCAGAAAGCCGCAGCCAGCCTCGCCAGATCAATGGCTGGCCGTAGCCCGGGTAAGCGCAGCGCACCCGGGGCGGTTGGCGCGGATACGGATGGCTGGACCGTTCTTCCCGGGTGCGCTGCGCTTACCCGGGCTACGTGCTGCGGGCGAGTGTGGTGCACCCCTGGACGCAGTGGCCAGATCGTGATGGCAGGCAATCCGCCTGCCGCGGTGCGATGATGGAGCACGCACGCAGCCGGCCTGGCTTGCTACCGCCAAGGCGGCTGATTGGCGGCGGGTCGACGCAACACGCCAGCGGCAAGTCATCTCTTCTTGCGGGGAAGCAGAAAGATGTTCCGGAGCAGCCCAGAAACAGCACCACTGGCACGCGGGTTCACCTTGATGGCATGGCTGCTGCTTGTGCTGTGCTCCTCGCTGCTGCTTGCACCTGCGCCGGTGCTGGCTGCGACCGAAGAAAGCACCGCCCAGGCGCAGGCCCCGGCGACGGTGCGCTTTTACAACCGTGACATCCTCACCTTCCGCAGTGCCTTCATGGGTCGCTCGCCCCTGCAGCGTGCGCAGGTTGCCGAATTCAACATCAAACGCATCGTCGATGAGCCGGGCATGCCCGGCGTGACCTTCAACGACACCGCTGCCGGTGCGATCCTGCTGCTCGGCGGGGAGGTCGTCACTCTCATCACGCCGGCCGATGTGGATACCGCGCAGGGCCAGAGTCTGGCCCAGGTGCGCGAGGAGGTGCGCAGCCGGCTTGGCGAGGCGGTCGCCGCCGCCGAGCGCGAGCGTGCGCCGGGGCGGGTGCTCCGAGGCGTGCTGCACAGCCTTGTGGCCACGGTGCTGGCCGCCGCACTGGTCTGGCTGATGGCCTGGCTGGCACGTCGGCTGCGGGCGGCGATGCTGGCCTGGGTGGGTAAGAAGGCGGGGACGCTGCGTAGCGTACCGGTACGGCAGATGCTGCATGGGGCCAATGCGCTGGCCGACTGGTTGTCGCGTGCGCTGTTGCTGGTAGCGGTGCTGGTGCTTGCCGAGGAATGGCTGCGCTATGTATTCCACCAGTTCGACTACACCCAGCCGTGGGCAACGACGATGACGCTATGGCTCGCTGCCCAGGCCAAGGCCTGGTTGTGGGCGGGGGTGGCGGCTATCCCGGGGCTGGTGACGGCGCTGATCATTTTCCTGCTGGCACGCCTGGCCAGCCAGATCATCGGCATCCTGTTCCGCGGCGTGCAGCATGGGCGCTTCCAGCTGTTCGGCATCGACCGCCAACTGGCCGAACCCAGCCGCAAGCTGATCGTCGCGGGCATCTGGCTGTTTGCGCTGGTGATGGCCTATCCCTACCTGCCCGGCTCGGGCAGTGATGCGTTCAAGGGCCTGACGGTGCTGCTGGGCGTGATGATTTCGCTGGGCGGATCGAGCATCGTCGGCCAGGCAGCGGCGGGCTTCACCCTGCTGTATTCAAGGACGATGTCGGTCGGCGATCTGGTCATAGTGGCGGAGGTGGAAGGGCAGGTGATACAGATCGGTTTGTTCACCACCCGCATCCGCACCCTTACCGGGGTGGAGGTCAGCCTGCCCAACATGCATGTGCTCAGCGGCAAGCTGCTGAACTATTCGCGCGACCCGCAGGCGGCCGGCATGTGGCTGGAAACCGGCGTGACCATCGGCTATGACACGCCGTGGCGGCAGGTGCATCGGCTGCTGCTGGACGCGGCTGGCAGGACCGGACATGTGCAGCACGCACCGCCTGCGTATGTGTTGCAGACCGCGCTCAACGACTTCTACGTAGCCTATGTGCTGCGCGTACACATCGTTGAACTGCCGCTGCGCGCGGAGATACTCAGCGCGCTGCACGCCAACATCCAGGATGCCTTCAATGCGGCCGGGGTACAGATCATGTCGCCCAACTACATCGCCGACCCCGAGCTGCCCAAGATCGTGACGCCGGACAACTGGGATCCCCAGCCGCCGGTGTCGTGAGCTGCGTGCGGGGTCCGCAGGCACTGAACGCGGCCGCGTGCACGGCTGCAATGTCGCCCGGCTACGCTGGCCGTGATCCGCGGGAAAGGGCCGGAACGCAGGCAGCACAAGGGTTTGCCGCGCTGCCGCAAGGTCTTTCAGGTGGCGCTCGCTAAACTGTTTTCATTTGCAACGGAGGTGGTATGGCTGGTTTTCGTCCGGTGTCGCTGATTGGCGTGCCTACCGATGTGGGTGCGGGTGCGCGTGGTGCGCGGCTGGGGCCGGAGGCGCTGCGCATTGCCGGCTTGCCTGAGGCGCTGGTCGAACGCGGGGTGGACGTGCGCGACATCGGCAACCTCGATGGTCCGCGCAATCCATGGACCGGCCCGGTGCAGGGCTACCGCCACCTCGACGAAGTAGTCGCTTGGAACCACGCGCTGATGGAGGCGAGTTACGCCGAGCTGAAGGAAGGCCGCATGCCGATCATGCTCGGCGGCGACCACTGCCTGGGCGTGGGATCGATCACCGCGGTCGCGCGCTGGTGCCGTGAGCAGGGCAAGCAGCTGCGCGTGCTGTGGCTGGATGCCCATTCGGACTTCAACACTTCCGATGTCACCCCGTCCGGCAACATCCATGGCATGCCGGTGGCCTGCCTGTGTGGCCTGGGCCCGGAAGGGCTGACCCATCTGGGCGGCAGCGCCCCGGCGATTGCACCGTGGCAGGTGCACCAGATCGGCATCCGTTCGGTCGACCCCGAAGAAAAGCGCCTGATCAAGCAGCACCGCGTGGATGTCTATGACATGCGCTACATCGACGAAGCAGGGATGAAGCGGACGATGGAAGCCGCGCTGCATGGCATTGATGCCAATACCCACCTGCATGTCAGTTTCGATGTGGACTTCCTCGACCCCAGCATCGCGCCGGGCGTTGGCACCACGGTGCCGGGCGGGGTCAATTACCGCGAGGCGCAGCTGGTGATGGAGATGATTGCCGATACGGGCTTGATGGGCTCGCTGGATATCGTCGAACTGAACCCGCTGCTGGATCACCAGAACCGCACCGCCGAGCTGGCGGTGGACCTGGTGGAGAGCCTGTTTGGCAAATCCACGCTGATGCGTGACTAAGGACGCCTGACTGGGGCGGGCGCCGGTGGGGTGCCCGTCTGTTGCGTTGTCTTGCTTAACCTCGCTCCGACATCGCTGAACCGGTGCTGCGCATGTTCACGCGTAGCACACAGCCAAGCGGCGAGATTCGTCTTCACACGCGGAATGCTGGTTGCCGGTCCCCGGCCAAAGCCGCCGCCTTATGAGCAAGGAGACGATCTGATGATGAAGCGAGTACTGATGTTGGCCCTGGTTGGCGCGTTCTCGGTAGGCATGCTCAGTGGCTGCAACACCATGGCCGGTGCTGGCAAGGACATGCAGAAGGCCGGTGAAAAGGTCGAGGACAAGGCCCAGGACTGTAAGGACGGCAAGTGCTGAACCCCGGCGGCCCATGCTGGGCCGTGTTGATGTAACCCACCACAGGAGAAAGACATGAAGCGTTTGGTTGCCCTGATGTTGCTGTCGCTGTTCTCGGTTGCCGCGCTGTCCGGCTGCAACACCGTTGCCGGTGCCGGCAAGGACGTGCAGAAGGCAGGCGAAAAGGTGGAGGACGCTGCCAAGGGTCATTGACCTGGCTAGCGCACACAGCTGAATGAAAAAGGCCGGCCTTGCCGGCCTTTTTCATGTGCGCTGCGCAAGCCTGAAGCTGTGTTCATCGAGGTCAGCACCACACAACGAACCGTGTACCCGTTGCCAACACAGTCAGGGCCAAGATGATCCCACGCGAACAAGCCGCGTATCCCACCAAGGAGAAGCGTAATGAACAAAGACATCATTTCCGGCAAGTGGACCCAGCTCAAGGGCAAGGTGCAGGCCAAGTGGGGCGACATCACCGATGACGACATGAAGGTGGCCGAAGGCAATGCCGAGTATTTGGCCGGGCGCTTGCAGGAACGTTATGGCTGGGCCAAGGATCGCGCTGAATCCGAGGTGCGCGATTTCCAGAAGTCCCTGCACGATGAGTATCCAGACTACCGTTGATGCAGGGTGATTGAGCGAGCAGGTTGCTGGCAGCTTGAGACTCTTCCCCCGCGTAGCCCGGGTAAGCACAGCGAACCCGGGGCTGTTGGCAGAAGTCTTGAACGACCCGCGAGGTCGAGCTTGCCGGGTGCGCCGCGCTTACCCGGGCTACAAGTCTACAAGGCGTCGTTCATGCCTGTGGCAGCAGTCAGCCTCGAGCCCCTCTCCCGTTGAGGGAGAGGGCTTGGGGAGAAGGAAGAAGGGCCGCTGAAAGCGGCCCTTTGTGCATCCGGATGCAGTCACCAGAACTCAGTGCCCACGCGCCGGTGGGTCCGGTACGAAGCCGCTCGGGAAGGCCTGCGGGGTGTTGTCCACGCGGCGGTAACCGCGCGGCAGGATGCCCATCGCCACCAGCCGCTGGCGCGAGTCGTAACGCAGCTCGCTGACCTGCACCGGGGTGCGGCTGGCGCGCTCGAAGCTGGTGAGCGACGAACTGGACCATTCGCGCTCGCCATGGCCGGTGCCCAGCCGCTGACGCGACTCACTCCTGGCCATCGCGCTGGGTGCGGCAGGCGCTTCGGCAGCGCGGGCATTGGCACTGGCCTCGGCACGGTCCTCGTACTGCGGCATCGGCCGCGGCATGGGCCTTGGCGCCGGCAGTGGGCGCACGTCATACACCGGCCGGCGCGCCTCGTTGAACACGGCGATGCCGATCACCCCGACATTGGCCGGGCGGCCGGTGCGGCTTGCATAGCTGTCGCTGGAGGCGGTGAACACGAACTGCGCCACCTCGGCGTTGGATTTGCGCCAGCCGGTGATCTCGCTGCTCTGCCAGGGCTCCAGCACATAGCCGGACTGGCTGGGCGAGGCGGTCTGGCCGGTGATGGCGTTGACGCCATCCACCGACAGCACCACCAGCACGCGCTCGCCGCTGCGGTTCTGCATGCGCACGCTGTAGCGGTGGCCCGGGGTGCCGGCGACCCATTGCTGGCCCCGGTGCGGGTGCAGGTCCAGCTCCTGCCCGTCGTCGCGGTCGATCACCGACAGCAGCACCGGGCCCTCCTCTGCCGGCCGTACCGGGCTGAACCCGCATAGCGCGACAACCGACAACACACTGGCTAGAAAACGGTACATGGCAGGCTCCTTGGCGGGGTACGTGGCATGAAACGGCCGGGCGCGGGCAATGGGGTTGAGGGCGGGGACAGGCTGGGGCGGTTACACTGGCCCGGTTCATCCGCTCGTCAGCTTGGTTTACATGACTACCCGCGTCCTCACCGGCATCACCCCCTCCGGCACTCCCCATCTCGGCAACTACGTCGGCGCGATCCGCCCGGCCATTGCCGCCAGCCAGGCCTCGGATATCGAGAGCTTCTTCTTCCTGGCCGACCTGCACAGCCTGATCAAGGCGCAGGAGCCCGAGCGCACCCAGCGTTCGACCCTGGAGATCGCGGCCAGCTGGCTGGCCTGCGGCCTGGACCCGGACAAGGTGTGGTTCTACCGGCAGAGCGACATCCCGGAAACCACCGAGCTGATGTGGTTCCTCACCGTGGTTGCCAGCAAGGGCATCCTCAACCGCGCCCATGCCTACAAGGCGGCGGTGGACAAGAATCGCGAAGAACAGCTCGATGACGACGCAGGCGTCAGCGCCGGCCTGTTCATGTACCCGGTGCTGATGGCCGCCGATATCCTGATTTTCAACGCCAACAAGGTGCCGGTGGGGCGTGACCAGATCCAGCACATCGAGATGGCGCGCGATTTCGCCCAGCGCTTCAACCACGTCTACGGCAAGGAATACTTTGCCCTGCCGGAAGTGATCATCGACGAACAGGTGGCCACCCTGGCCGGCCTGGACGGTCGCAAGATGAGCAAGAGCTACAGCAACACCATTCCGCTGTTCGTGCCGCGCGAGGAGCTGAAGAAGCTGGTGTTCTCCATCCTCACCGACTCGCGCCTGCCGGGCGAGCCCAAGGACACCGAGGGCTCGGCGCTGTTCCAGATGTACCAGGCCTTCGCCAGCCCGGAGCAGACCGCCGCCTTTGCCAAGGCCTTTGCCGACGGCATCAGCTGGGGCGATGCCAAACAGCAGCTGTTCGAGCGCATCGACGCCGAGCTGTCGCCGCTGCGCGAGCGCTACAACGCCTTGATGGCCGAGCCCGAGAAGATCGAGGCCATCCTGCGCAAGCGTGGCCAGCAGCTGCGCGAGCAGTTCGCCATCCCGCTGCTGAAGGAGCTGCGCCATGCGGTGGGCCTGCGTGACCTGTCCGCAGCCGGTGACAAGCCCAAGGCTGCCGTTGCCGCCAAGGCGGCGCTGCCGCTGTTCAAGCAGTACCGCGAAAAGGACGGCCGCTTCTACTTCAAGCTGCTCGATGGCGAGGGCACGCTGCTGATCCAGAGCGAGGGCTTTGATTCGCCGCGCGATGCCGGCCAGCTGATCGCCGTGCTCAAGCAGGCCGAGCAGGGCGATGCGCTGCAGAGCGAATTGTTCAAGGTTGAAGTGGAAGTGGAGCCGGTGCTGGCGGCGTTGCGCGAACTGCGCGAGGCGGCAGCGAAGGAGTAATCACCTGCGGAGGAGCACGCCGATGGCCTGGTTGTCGTTGTTGTTGTTTCTCCCCTGGTTCTGCGTGATGGGGGCGTTGTACTGGTGGTTCCCGCGCCAGCCGCGCAACCGCACACGTACCTTGTTTGATGCAGCGATGCTGGTGCTGGCCCTGGTGGCCAGCATCGGCTTCATGTTGTGGGGCTACCACGTGGGCGCCACCGAGGTGGCCGAAGGCCTGTGGAAGCAGATCCTCGCCGTGTTGTATGCCTACGGCGGCTTCCTGGCGGTGATGGTGCTGGCCTTGCTGTTGCGCCCGCGCGTACTGCAGCACTGAGCCGACGCGGCTGCGACAAAAGTCCGGGTTGAGCGCGGGCAGGGGGGCTGGCAGGATCGAAGCCAGTTCCTGCCGGAGTTCCCGCATGTCTCTTGCCCATGGCATCCACACCATCGATACCGCGTTCCAGCGCGATCACTTCGATGCGGCCTACCTGATCGTGCAGGATGGACGCGGTGCGTTTGTCGATTGCGGCACCACCCACTCGCTGCCCAATCTGCTGGCCTGTGTTGCCCAGGCTGGGCTGACGCCTACGGATATCGATTGGCTGATCGTCACCCATGTGCACCTGGATCATGCCGGCGGCGCCGGTGCGCTGATGCAGCAGCTGCCCAATGCACGGTTGGTCGTGCACCCGCGTGGCGCCCAGCACATGATTGACCCGACCCGGCTGATCGCTGGCGCAACGGCGGTGTATGGCGAAGCCGAGATTGCGCGCAGCTACGGCCAGATCGTGCCGGTGCCGGCCGAGCGCGTGGTGGTTGCCGAGGATGGGCATCGGGTTTTGTTGGCGGGTCGCGAGCTGGTCTGCGTGGATACGCCGGGACATGCGCGGCATCACTTCTGCGTGTGGGATGCCGTCAGCCGCAGCTGGTTCACCGGCGACACGTTTGGCCTTTCCTATCGAGAGCTGGATCATGCCGGTGGTGCCTTCATCATTCCTACTTCCTCGCCGGTGCAGTTCGAGCCGGAGGCGATGCATGCCTCGATCCGTCGGCTGATGCAGGAGTCACCGGAGGGCATGTACCTGACCCATTACGGCCGGGTGGAAGGCACGGCGCGATTGGCGCAGGAACTGCACGCGCAGATCGACGCGATGGTGGCGATCGCACAGCGCTGCAACGGCGAGCCGCAGCGCCACCCCCTGTTGGTGGATGCCTTGGGCGCGCTGTATGTAGCGCGATTGAGATTGCAGGGCAGCCCGCTGGACGCCTCCGAAGTGTTGCGGGTGCTGGCGATGGACATCGAGCTCAACGCCCAGGGTCTGGCCTGCTGGCTGGACCGCGACAAGCGCTGAGAGCCAACAGGCTCCCTCTAGTGCCGAGCCATGCTCGGCAGGGGCTTTCCCGGCGATGCATCCGCTCGCTGCGGGAGCGGTGTAAACATCGAAGCCAAGCTCATAACAGAAGCGGTGAAGCTCACCCCTCCCCAACCCTCCCCTTCGCTGCGCGAAAGGGAGGGGGCGGTAGTGCCGAGCGAGGCTCGGCAAAGGGGCTCATGTAGCGCCGAGCCACGCTCGGCAAAGGGCGTCAATGTAGTGCCGAGCCATGCTCGGCAGAGGCTTTCCACGCGATGCATCCGCTCGCTGCGGGAGCGGTGTAAACCGCGAAGCCTGGCTCAGAACAGAAGCGGTGAAGCTCACCCCTCCCCAACCCTCCCCTTCGCTACGCGAAAGGGAGGGGGCGGTAGTGCCGAGCGAAGCTCGGCAAAGGGGCTCATGTAGCGCCGAGCCACGCTCGGCAAAGGGCGTCAATGTAGTGCCGAGCCATGCTCGGCAGAGGCTTTCCCGGTAATGCCCATTGCCGAGCATGGCTCGGCACTACATGGGCAAGGCCGGTTAGAATCTGAGATTCATTCTGTCTCGTTGGTAGTTGCCTTGAACCCGATGCGCATCCTGCTGCTGTCTTCCTGCCTGTTCGTGGGCGGCATCGCCTCGGCGGCCAATGACCTGCCCGGCGGCGGCATCGATCCGGAAGCGCTGTCGCGGCATGTCCGCATCCTGGCCTCGGACGAGTTCGAAGGCCGTGCACCGGCATCGACCGGTGAGCAGCGCACCGTGGACTATCTGGTCGATGAGTTCCGCAAGGCCGGCCTGCAGCCCGGCGGTAACGATGGCAGCTGGGTGCAGGAGGTGCCGCTGGTCCGCGCGCAGCTGGACGGCGAGGCCACGGCCAGCCTCAGTCAGGGCGGCAAGACCCGGACCCTGGTCAACGGCGAGGATGTCACCCTGCAGAGCCTGCGCCCGCAGGCCGCGGTGGCGGTGAAGGATGCACCGCTGGTGTTCATCGGCTACGGCATCACCGCACCCGAGCGCCAGTGGGACGATTACAAAGGCGTGGACCTGCACGGCAAGATCGCCGTGGTGCTGATCAACGATGCCGACTTCGAGGCCGACAGCGCCGGCGCATTCGACGGCAAGGCAGTCACCTACTACGGCCGCTGGACCTACAAGTTCGAGGAAGCCGCGCGGCGCGGTGCCGAAGGCGTGCTGATCGTGCATGAAACCGCACCGGCGGCCTATCCCTGGGCAACGGTGAAGGCCTCCGGAACCTCGCCGCTGTTCGATATCGAGCGCAGCCCGGAAGATGCGCTGGCCGCACACACGCCACTGCGCGGCTGGATGCAGCGCAGCCTGGCCGAGCAGCTGTTCGCAGCGGCCGGGCTGGACTTCGATGCCGAGAAGCGCAAGGCCATGCAGGCTGATTTCAAGCCGTTTACGCTGGGTGATGCGCGCCTGTCGGCCAGCTTCAAGCTCAAGCGCGAGCAGGTGGTCACCCGCAACGTGGTGGCCAAGCTGGAAGGCAGCAGCCACCCGCAGGAGTCGGTGATCTTCTCCGCGCACTGGGATGCCTTCGGCATCGGCCAGGCGGACGCCAGCGGCCAGACCGTGCGCCACGGCGCCATCGATAACGCCACCGGCGTGGCCTCGGTGCTGGAACTGGGCCGGGTGTTCGCGGCCGGGCCGCGGCCACAGCGCTCGTTGTACTTCATCGCGCTGACCGCCGAAGAGAAGGGCCTGCTCGGCGCCAGCTACTACGCTGCGCATCCGCTGGCACCGCTGGAAACCACCGCAGCGGTGCTGAACATCGAGATGTTCAGCCCGGACGGCGAAACCGCCGATATCGCCACCTGGGGTAATGGCCGCGTGTCGCTGGAAGACGATGTGCAGCGGGTGGCGCAGGCGCGTGGCCGCCGCTGGTCGCCGGACCCGAATCTGGAAGCGGGCTTCTTCTACCGCGCCGACCATTTCGCCTTTGCCCGCAAGGGCGTGCCGGCGATCACCGTGGGCGCCGGCCTGGATAAGCTGGACGGCGGCGTTGCCGCCGGCCGCGCGCTGCGTGATGCCTATTTCGCCAAGTGCTACCACCAGGCCTGCGATGCGTGGAGCCCGCAGTGGGATGCGCGAGGCCTGGCCGCCGATACCTTGCTGGTTTATGACCTGGGGCTGGAGCTGGCCAATAGCCGGCGGTGGCCGCAGTGGCAGAAGGGCGCGGAGTTCGAGGCCGCGCGTGAAGCGAGTGATGCCGCTCGGCGCTGAGTGATGTGTGGCTGTGCTGAGTGATGTTGTTTGGCGCTGAGTCATGAGAAAACCGGTGGACTGAGTCCGCCGGTTTTCTTCTGCTGTTCGTTTTGCTCTTCGCACTTTGCTTTTGTGCCGTCATTCCCGCCTGCGCGGGAATGACGGCACAAAAGCAAGGCCAAAACCAAAGTCAAACCAAGCCCAAGCCCAAGCCCAAGCCCAAGCCCAAGCCAAAGCCAAAGCCAAAGCCAAAGCCGCCATGGTTCCAACTTGTCTGGTCTTACCTCCGCGTGCCATCCAGCCAGTTCGGTCCCTTGTTCTTCAGGAAGAAGATATAGACCACCAGCGATACCGCGATCACCGCGGTGACATAGATCGCGAACGTGTCCACATGATCGGTCTTCAGTGCCGCCTGATACAGCAGCGGTGCGGTCCCACCAAACAGTGAATTGGCCATCGCATAACCAAAGCCGACGCCAAGCGCGCGGACGTGGGTGGGGAACAGCTCGGCCTTCACCACCGCGTTGATCGAGGTGTAACCGGTGAGGATGACGAAGCCGATGGCCAGCACCAGGAAGGCCTTGAAGGCGTCGTGCTGCTGCGGCAGGGCGGTGATCATGTACCAGCTGTAGAGCACGCCGCCGATGCCGAAGAACACCAGCAGGCTCTTGCGGCCGATGATGTCCGAGATCCAGCCGCCGATCGGTTGCAGCACCATCAGGAAGATCAGCACGCCCAGGTTGATCAGCGTGCCGGTCATCACGTCGTCACCGGCGAAGGCGCTCTGGATCATCTTCGGCCCATTCACCGAATAGGTGTAGAACGCCACCGTGCCGCCGGCGGTGATCAGGAAGCACAGCAGCAATGGTCGCCATTGGTGCACGAACAGCTCATACATCGAGCCCGATGCCTTGGCGCGGCCCTCCTTGGCGGCCTCGATCGAATCGGCGGTAAGCGATTCGTCCATGCTCCGGCGCAGCCAGAACACCACGATGGCGGCCACGCCGCCGATGGCGAAGGCCACGCGCCAGCCCCAGGCGGAAATCTCCGGCTTGTCCCAGAAGCTGAGCATGGTGAACAGGGTCAGCTGCGCCAGCACATGGCCGCCCACCAGGGTGACGTAGTGGAAGGACGACAGAAAGCCGCGCCGGCCCGGCAGCGCGGCCTCGGACATATAGGTGGCGCTGGTGCCGTATTCGCCGCCGGTGGCAAAGCCCTGCGCCAGCCGCGCGAACAACAGGATCAGCGCCGCCGCGCCGCCAATCTGCGAGGCGGTGGGGGTGATGGCGATCAGGAACGAGCAGGCCGCCATCACCGATACCGACACCGTCAGTGCCAGCCGCCGGCCATAGCGGTCGGCGAAGCGGCCGAAGTACCAGGCGCCGATCGGCCGCATCAGGAAGGTGGCGGCAAAGATCGCCCACACATAGATCGTGGAGTTCTTGTCCTCGGCCGAGAAGAACTGTGACTCGAAATACACCGCGAACACCGAGTAGACATAGACGTCATACCACTCGACCAGGTTGCCGGCCGAGCCCTTGAGCGTGTTGGAGATCGAGCGGCGCAGGGCGTGGTTGGCGGTGGCCGGGGCGGTGCTGGTCGTGCTCATCGGGGCGGTGTCCTCGCTGGGATCCGCTGCGGAGCCTGCGGCCAGGCGACAGCGGACGGGTGCCTGCACCGTATCGCAAGCCGCCTTCAGGCGATGTAATGACTTGGTAGGGGGCGAGCACGACGGATACAGCATGCCGTTTTCCGTACTGATAACGCGCAACGCCGTGCCCTAAAATCCACCTTCCCCTGATGGTGGTATCGCCCCATGTCTTCACCTGAAACCACGTCGGCTGCTCCGCGGAGCGGCCTTGTCGTCCTGGCCTTGTTCCTGGTCTATGTGGTCTGGGGGTCGACCTACCTGGGTATCCACCTGGCGCTGGAGAGTGGCCTGCCACCGCTGACGGTGATCTCCGGCAGCCGTTTCGTGGTCGCCGGTGGCGTGCTGTACGCACTGCTGCGCTGGCGCGGGGTGGCTGCGCCCACCCGCGCGCAGTGGCCGACTCTGGCGGTGATGGGGCTATGCCTGCTGTTCTTCGGCAATGGCATGGTGGTGCTGGCCGAGCGCGATGTGTCTTCCGGGCTGGCCGCGGTGGCGGTGGCCTCGGTGCCGCTGTGGATGGCCTTGTTCTCGGCGTTCCGTGGCGAAAAAGTCACCCGTGGCGAGTGGCTGGGCATTGCCATTGGTTTTGCCGGGGTGCTCTGGCTCAATGCCGGCAGCAGCCTGACCGCCACCCCGTTGGGCCTGGTGCTGTTGCTGATCGCGCCATTGGGCTGGGCTGCCGGTTCGATCTGGTCGCGTGGCCGCGACCTGCCGTCACCGTTCATGACCGCCGCCGGGCAGATGCTGTGCGGCGGCGTGATCCTGATCACGGTCGGGCTGCTGCGTGGCGAACGCCTGCACGGCCTGCCGGACCTGCAGGGCCTGCTGTCGGTGGGCTACCTGACCGTGTTCGGCTCGATCATCGCCTTCACCGCCTATGTCTGGCTGCTGCACAACGTGCGCCCGGTACTGGCCAGCAGCTATGCCTACGTCAACCCGGTGATCGCGGTGGCGTTGGGCGTGTGGATCGCGCATGAGCGCTTCAGTGTTTCCGATCTCGGTGCGATGGCGGTGATTCTGGCCGGTGTCGTCGTCATCACCCTTGCCAGGCTGCGCCGCGCATGACTGCCTCCAACGAAACCCGCAATGGCCTGTGGGCCACCACCCTGGCCTTTGTCATCTGGGGCCTGTTTCCGCTGTATTGGCACCTGCTCAAGGACGTGCCTTCGTTCCTGATCATTGCCCACCGCATTGTCTGGAGCGCGGTGCTGCTGATCGGCGGGCTGGCGATCATGCGCGGCTGGGGGTGGCTGCGCGAGGTGTGGGCCACGCCTCGGCGGTTCTGGCTGCTGGGCTTGTCCAGCCTGCTGATCGGGCTCAACTGGAGCCTGTACATCTGGGCGGTGAACGCAGGCCACGTGGTGGAGACCAGCCTGGGCTACTTCATCAACCCACTGCTCAGCGTGCTGCTGGGCGTGGCCGTGCTGGGCGAGCGGCTGGGCAAGCTGCAGTGGTTGGCGGTGGCGCTGGCGGCGCTGGGCGTGGCCTGGCTGACCTGGCAAGGCGGGCGGTTGCCGTGGATTGCCATCGGTCTGTCGATCACCTTTGGCCTGTACGGCCTGCTGCGCAAGCTGGTGGCGGTGGAAGCGGTCACCGGCCTGGGCGTGGAAAGCGTGTTCATGGTGGCGCCGGCACTGGTCTACGTGATCTGGGCCGAGAGTGGCCACGGCGGCGGTTTCATCTCGGGCTGGGGGTTGGGCAATGACGTGTTGCTGGTGCTGGCCGGCGTGGTCAGCGCGGTGCCGTTGATCGCCTTCGCCTATGGCGTGCGGCGGGTGCCGCTGTCGGTGGTGGGGCTGCTGCAGTACATTGGGCCGACCCTGCAGTTCCTGGCCGGCGTGCTGATCCTGCGCGAGCCCTTCAATGCCAACCAGCTGGTCGGCTTCTGCTTCATCTGGGCCGGGTTGCTGGTGTTTGCGGTGGCCGGGTTGCGAGCGGCTGCACGCGCGAAGCAGCAGAAGCCTGCGGCAGCCTGAAGGCCTCTGTTCTGCCCGCTCCCTTGCGCAGCAGGGGAGCGGGTGGCTTTGGTGCGACGGATGCGGCGGGTATGTCGCCGCTTGCGCCACAGCTGCCGATGGTGATCCGCAGGGGCTTCAGCCTTCTGCCGTTGACCGGGTTGGGGCGGGTAGCTTGCGTCGCGGTTACCGCATCGCCAGTGGTGCGGCGGGGCAACCGCGACCCTCGGCGGCTTCGGCAAACCAGTCGTTGACTGCTGGGGAAAGCCGGTCCAGCCGCATCGGCAGGGTGAGATGGTCTTCGCTGGGCACTTCCAGATAGCGCGCCTTCGGCGCCGCCGCGGCCAGTGCACGGCCCTGCGATACGGGAATGTGTTCGTCGTCGCGGCCATGGACCAGCAGTACGCAGCTGGGCACCTGCGCCAGCGCCTGGCCCACATCCACCCGGTCCAGATCCAGCCCAAGCTTGCGGTCAGTGGTGGCAATGGCTTCGTCCAGGCCGCGGCCACCGTACTGCCAACGCGCAATCGGCAGGGCGACGTAGTCACTCCAGCGTTCCGGTGGCTTGGACAGCATATGCGGCACCATCGTGCGTATCGCCTGGCCGGCGTTGTCGAAGGACTCCATCGCGACCACGCTGCTGACCTGGCTGCCCAGCTCGCGGGCGGCGAAGATCGCGGTGGCGGCGCCATAGGACACGCCCAGCAGGTGCACCGGGCCGCTGACCACGCCCTGGTCGCGCAGGTGGCTGATCGCGGCCACCACGTCCTCGCCTTCGCGGGTGCCATAGCCTGATAGCGCCTGCCCGGAGCGACCGTGGTTGCGCAGGTCCAGGGCAATCGTGCGGTAGCCCTGCTGGGCCAGTTCCAGCGACCACGGCAACAGCGAGCCGCCGTCCATCATCCAGCCGTGCAGCAGCACCACGGTGCCGCGCGGGGCCATGGCGGGTGCGGCCGCGGTGGGCGCGCTGGCCTGCAGCGAGAACTCGGGGAAGCGCGGGCCCTTGCCAAGGTAGCGGTAGTCGAGCTGGTAGTCGCCCGGCTCGAAGCCAACCCAGTGCAGGGCCACGCCATCGCTGCCGGCAACCGTGCCCTGGCGATGCGGCAGGTGGGCCAGCAGTGCATCGATGCGCGCGGTGGGGACCAGCGGCGAGGTGCCGCCAGGGGCAGCCAGGCGCTCGCTCAGTGACAGCGAGGGAACAGGAGGGGAAAGGGCAAAGCCGGCCAGCATCACGCAGACGCCGGCCAGCGCCAGCGAACGCAGCATGGCGGTATCTGATTTGGGGAGCCGGCCACATTAGGTGCAATGGCGGCCGTCATCTACCGCGCGGCGATGACAGTTGGATGACCGTTGTGTGGTGTTTGGGTTGCGGGAGCGTCGCTTCCCGCCCCAGGCCCTCGCGCGGGGGAGCCGCGCCATGTCCGGCAGAGGCTTGGCGCGCTGGCGCGTTCTCTCCGTAGCCCCTCTCCCGCAGGCGGGAGAGGGGTTTCAAGCGCGAAGCGTTCAGGCAGTGGTGGGCGCCTCGTGGAGGCGGTCCATCAGAACCGCTGCTGGTACTTCATGTAGATGAAACGGCCGATGTCGAAGCCACCGTAATAGGTGAAGCTGCTGTTCGGCTGGCTGTACATGATCGGGCCGGCGTGCTTGAACACGTTGTTGATACCCAGCGACACCGTGCCCTCCCACGGCAGGGCGTAACGCAGCTGCACATCGTGGAAGGTGTTCGAGCCCAGCTTGCGGCTCGGCTGCATGTCGGTGTACGGCGACTGGAAGCCCGACAGGTTGCACTCGGGGCCACCGTCCAGATCGTAGGAGCACTTTTCCTTCATGCTGGAGTAGTAGCGGGTGGTCCAGCTGATGCCCAGATCACCGTACTGCCAGTCCGCCGTGAGGTTGGAGCGCACGCGGAAGTTGCCTTCCCAGCCGGTGTACTGCTCGACCGGGGTGGTGTCGACGTTGTCGCTCTTGCGCGACAGGTAATCCACATAGGTGGTGTTCCAGCGCAGCGACAGCTGGCCGAATGCCATTTCCGGCAGGCGGTAACGCACACCGATGTCATAGCCGGCCGTTTCCTGGAAACCGGCGTTGTTCAACGAGCGGTTCATGCCGCTGACCTGGCCCTTGTTGCTGCCGGAGGTGTAGCGGGTGAAACGGTCGCAGGCCGACTGGATGCCCTGCACATAGCACTGGTTGAGGATGTCGGTGGCCGATTCGCCGACGATCACGTTGTCGATACGGATCTTCCACCAGTCCAGGCTCAGGTCCAGGCCAGTGACGAAGTCGGGGCTGTAGACCAGGCCCACGGTCCAGGTCTTGGCGGTTTCCGGCTTCAGGTCCGGGTTGGAGCCGGAGGTGAAGTCGGTGACGGCCTGTACACCGGAGGTGGTGGCCAGTTCGCCGTCACCGGTCTTCTGGCGGAAATCGGCGCCCATGCCGGCAGCGGTGCAGCGTGCGGCGACCTCGGCATTGCGTGCGGCCGCGCCGAAGGAACGGTCACACGGGTCGGTGATGCGGTCGCGGGTGGTGACCGTGCCGCCGTACAGATCGTCCACGGTGGGGGCACGGAAGCCGGTGCCATAGGTGGCGCGTACCAGCAGGGTGTCCACGGGCTTCCACTTCAGGCCGAACTTGCTGTTGGTGGTGCCGCCGAAGTTGTCGTAGTCGGAATAGCGGCCGGCCATGTCCAGTGACAGTTCGCGCACCAAGGGCAGGTCGGACAGCAGCGGTACCTGCAGTTCCAGGTAGACCTCGTCCAGGGTGTAGTCACCGCGGGTGGGGCCGCCGCTGGTGCCGGCGATCTCGCCGTTCTGCACCATCAGGTCCGGGGTGTAGCTGGCTTCCTCGGAGCGGTGCTCCACGCCCATCGCCGCCATCATGTCGCCAGCCGGCAGGCTGAACAGCGAGCCGGAGATGTTGGCACTGAGGACCTTGGTGGTGCTGAGGATCTCGTCGCTGAAGCGGGTGAAGATGTAGTCGCGCACGGCCTTGTCGCTGAGCGAGCCGGTGCTGTTGCTGCCAGCCGGGGCCAGCGGGTTCCACGGCACGCAGCCTTCGATCACGTTGCCGACGCTGCCGCAGCGGGCCACGCCATCGGCATCGATGAAGGACGCGCCCACGGCCAGGTTGACGTGTGGCTGGTACATGCTCTGCAGGCTGCGGCGCTCGCCTTCATTGCGGTTGTACATGTAGTTGACGTTCCAGTCCCACAGGTGCGAACCGGTTTCGAAGCTGCCTTCCAGGCCCAGCCCGGCGCGCTTGGTGGTCAGGCTGTTGTTGGTCGCACGCGGGTATTCCTCGGTGCGGTGCGAGAACAGCACGTCCTTGCCCCAGTGGTTGAACATGCTGTCGGCCGACAGCGCTGCACGCGCACCGCTGGCCGCCTGCGCCGCGGACACCGAGTAGGGGTAACCGGCCAGCTGCTTCACCGACTCGCGCTCGCTGTACAGCACGTCGCCGACCACGCGGACGTTGTCGGTGATCTGGAAGCCGGCGTTGGCGAATGCGGACCTGCGCTCCAGCGAGGACAGCAGGGTCATGTTGGTCTTGGTGTTGGCGTAGGTGGCCGGGTCACGCGGCTTGAAGTTGGCCACGTCCGACGGGTCGCCGCCCGGGCCGACGCTCAGCACCTTGCCATCAACCGTCACCGAGCCCCATTGGGTGGTGCCGTTGAGGCCATCTTGCGGATGATAGGGGCCGTTGGGATAGGCGGTGAACTCACGCGCACCACCCAGTACCGGATCTTCCTTGGACTTCTCGACGCCCACGCTGAACCAGCCGCGCTCGAAGGTCTTGCCGTAGTTGGCGCTGTACGAGCGCTTCTGGCCGTCGCCTTCGCTGTACTGGCCGACATAGGCACTGACGTTGCCGCCATCGAAGTTCTTGCGGGTGATGATGTTGACCACGCCGGCGATGGCATCGGAGCCATACAGGGCCGAGGCACCGTCGGTCAGCACTTCCACGCGCTCGACGATGGAAGAGGGAATGGAACCGACGTCGGAATAACCGCCGGCGCTGACGCCCATGCGGCGGCCGTCGATCAGCACCAGGCTGCGCTCGGGGCCCAGGTTGCGCAGGCTGATGAACATGCCGCCGTAGTCACGGCCCGAGGACAGTGCCGAGGCACGGCTCAGCGACGGTGCACCGGCAGCGGTGACATCCTGCAGGATGTCGGCGACGTTGACGTAGCCCTTCTTCTCGATCTCGGCCCGGGTCAAGGCGATCACCGGCTGGGCGGTTTCGACATTGGCCTGGCGGATACGCGAGCCGGTGATCTCGACGCGGTCCAGGGTGGTGGGTTCGCTGCTGTCCTGGGCGTAGGCAGTAGGGCTGCCCGCAACCATGGCCAGGGCGATCGCGGCGTGAAGCGGCGTGGGTTTCAGATACATCTCTTCAGATTTCCTTTCTAAACGCGAAAAGGCGCCCTTGAGGGGCGCCGTGACAGATGCATCACCGTGGGGGAGGGACGCAGCATCCATCAGCACACCGCGCCCGTCGGAGGACGGGGCGGAGTGCCACTGGGTAGTTGATGCGTCAGTGGGAAAGTTCCGCCATTCGCCGGTGGCAGGGCGTTGGCCGTGTACACCACGGCCAACGCGCCAAGGCTGCGCTGCTCAGGTCTCGCGCAAGGCGGTGGTGATCGGCAGCCGGGCCGCACGCAGGGCCGGGAACAGCCCGCCCACCAGTCCGATCCCCAATGCCCACTTCAGCCCGCTCCACAACAGTGGCGGCGAGACCTTGAACTGGAACACCACCTGGCTGAAGTTGTTGCCCAGGGTGGAGACGGTGAAGTTGTTGAATGCCAGCCAGGCCACGATGCCGCCCAGCAGGCCGCCGAGCAGGGCCAGCAACATGGTTTCCAGCATCACCGCGGTCACCACCGGCACGCCGCGGAAACCAATCGCACGCAGGGTCGCGATCTCGCGTGCACGCGTGGCCACGGCCGCGTACATGGTGTTGAGCGCACCAAACACCGCGCCCACCGCCATGATCGCGCCGATCACCGTGCCCAGCACCTTGAGCAGCTTGTTCAGGCCGCCGCCCTGCTTGCGGTAGTACTCGGCGGTGCTTTCCACGTCCAGCTTCAGCCGTGGGTCGCTTTCCACTGCGGCCTTGAAAGTCTCGAAGCCCTGTTTGCCGTCGGTGCGCACGCTGATCGATTGCCAGGCGCTACGGTTGTAGGTGGTGGCCAGGGTCTGCGCGTCGGTCCAAAGTTCCGAATCGTGGGCGTCGCCGGATTCGAAGATGCCGACCACGGTCCAATCCTGGTTGCCCAGGCGGAGGGTCTTGCCGACTTCCAGGCCCTGGAACTGCTTCTGCGCGCCGCGTCCGGCCACGATCTCGCGCAGGCCGGCGCCGAACTTGCGGCCTTCGACCAGGCGCACTTTCTCATGCACCGCCCAGGCCTGCTCGCCGACACCGCGGAACTGTGCGTTCACATCGGTGCCATCGCTGCGCGAGGTGAGGTTGACCACCTGCGAGGCTTCGGCGGAAACCAGCGGCCGTCCATTCTCGCCGCGCATCACGCCGGGCAGGGTTTCCAGCAGCGGCACCTGGTCGCGGGTGATCACCGAGTTGGTCTCCGCCTGCGAACCGCCGCGCAGCACGATCGCGGTGCTGTCATCGCCGGTGTTTTCCAGCGTGGCCTGGAAGCCCTGGCCCATCGCCAGCATTGCCACCAGCACGCCGACCACGCCGGCAATACCGATCACGATCACCGAGGAGGCACCCCAGCGTTGCGGCAGGCTGGCCAGCCCGATGCGGGTCGCGGCAAGCGCCAGGCGGCCGCTGCGGGTCAGCAGCAACCACAGCGTGATCGCTACCGCGACCACGGCGACGCCGATCCACGGCAGCGCAATCCATACGCCCAGGCCGACGATGAGCAGCACGATCACCAGCGCATTCGAAAGAAAATTCTTCATGTCGTTCTCCTCAGCGCCCGGCCAGTGCGTCGACGATCTTCAGGCGCTTGGCCCGCAGTGCCGGCAACACGCCCACCACCAGGCCGATCACCACGATCAGCACCAGCCCCACGATCCAGGTCTGCGCCGGCACATGCGGCGGCAGCAGGCCCATGGTCTGTGGCGCCATTACCGGTAATGCCAGTGCCGCCAACCCCAGCCCGATGGCACCGCCCAGGCCAACCAGCACGATGGATTCCACCATCACCAGCATCAGCATGGTGCCATCGGTGAAGCCCAGCGTTTTCAGCGTGGCCAGCTCCGGCACGCGCTCACGCACGGCCTGGGCCATGGTGTTGCCGGTGAGCAGCAGCAGGGTGAAGAACACCGCGCCCATGATCGAGGTGACGATCATGCCGATGTCGGCAAACTGCTTGATGAAGGCCTGCTGGAAGGCGGACTCGGTCTGGCTCTTGGTCTCGTGATCGGAGTTGGCCGAGATCGCATCGATGGCTTGGGCCACGCGCGAGGCATGGTCAGGGTTGTCCAGGCGCACGGTGTACCAGCTGACCTGGTTCTTGATGTAGTCGTTGGATTCGTCGAAGTACTTCCAGTTCATCATCAACTGGCGTTCTTCGTTGGCGGCGGTGGCGGTGTTCTTGGATTTGAATATGCCGACCAGCTGCAGCGGCCAATCATTGCTGCCACCACGCGGGAAGATGGTGGCCTGCAGCGGGATGGTGTCGCCGATCTTCCAGCCGAACTGCTTGGCCAGCGATTCGCCGACGATGGCGCCAGTGCGCGTGTTGCGGAAGGTATCGACCTGGTCCTTGGGGATCTCGAACTCGGTCATCAGATCGAAGTAGTTGGGTGCCACCGAGAAGTTGGGGAAGAAATTCTTCTGGTCCTGGTAGATGCCGCCGAACCACATGGCATAGGTGACATCCTGGACGCCTTCGATCTGGCGGATCTGCGGTTCCAGGCGGATCGGCAGCGACTGGGTGATGGACAGGCGCGAGGCCACCACCAGCCGGTTGGCGCCGGCCACGGTATTGCCGCCGCTGGCAAAGGCGACGCGCACCGAATCGAGCATGCCGAACAGCAGGAAGGCGGTGACGATGGACAGCAGGGTGAACAGCGTGCGCGTGCGGCTGCGGAACAGCTGCGCCCATATCAGTGAGAAGTACTTCATGGCGGTGCTCCTCAGTGCGCCGGGGCGTCGACCAGCTCGCCCTTGTCCAGATGCACGGTGTGGGTGGCGTACTCGGCGGCCTTGGGATCGTGGGTGACCATGATGATGGTCTTGCCGTGTTCGCGGTTGAGCAGCTGCAGCAGGCCCAGCACTTCTTCCGCGCTCTGGCGGTCGAGGTCGCCGGTGGGTTCATCGCAGATCAGAAAGGTCGGGTCGGAGACGATGGCGCGGGCAATGGCCACGCGCTGCTGCTGGCCGCCGGACAGTTCATTGGGGCGGTGGTCGCGGCGATCGGCCAGGCCGACCAGGGTCAGCGCGATCTGTGCACGGCGTTTGCGCTCGCCGGCATTGAGGTTGGTCAGCAGCAGCGGCAGTTCGACATTCTTCTGCGCGGTGAGCATGGGCATCAGGTTGTAGAACTGGAACACGAAGCCAACGTGGTGGCTGCGCCAGGTAGACAGCTGGCCGGCGCTGAGCTGGTCGATGCGTTGGTCTTCGATGTTGATCTCGCCACCGCTGGGCGTGTCCAGGCCGCCGATCAGGTTCAGCAGGGTGGTCTTGCCGGAGCCCGACGGACCCATCAGCGCGACGAAGTCACCGCTGGCGATATCCAGGTTGATGCCGTGCAGTACCTGTACTTTTTCCGGGCCACGCTGATAGGTCTTGGTGATGTTGCGCAGGGAGACGAGGGTGCTCATGGATGATCCTCAGCAGTGACGCGGTGGTGTTTGATGTTGGATGTTGAAAGTTTGATTTCGGACGCGAGTTTGCTTCGCTTTGCTTCTGGTCCCCTCCCTTTGCCGAAGGCAAGGGGAGGGCTAGGGAGGGGTGCTTTTGGCTTTTGCTTTTGCTTTGGCTTTTGCTTTGGCTTTGGCTTTGGCTTTGGCTTTGGCTTTGGCAGTGGCTCTGGCTCTGGCTCTGGCTGTTGTTGCTTTCCCCTCTCCCGCCAGCGGGAGAGGGGTAGGGGTGAGGGCAGCTTTTGCTTTGCTTCAGGCTTCGGCTGCGGTTTTGCTTCCTGTGGCTTTTCAAACCAAAGCCAAAGCACTCGCCCCAACCCCAACCCTCGGCTACGCTTCGCGCAAGGGAGGGGGTGGAAGCAACAGCAACAGCAACAGCGCTACTTCAATGCACCAGGTGATTCGCGCCAGCGCAACAAAGATCACAGGCCTGCGCTTACTTCTCCGCGCCTTCCAGCGTCACCTTGTCGCCATCCTTCAATTCTGCTGCAGGGTTGAGCACCACCGTCTGTCCGGCACTCAATCCCGACAGCACCTGCTTGTCCTTGGCCAATGCCTGGCCCACCTGCAGCGCTTGCTGCGTCACCTTGTCATCGGCCTGCACGACAAAAGCAACCGGCTTGCCGTCGCGCTCGACAATCGCAGCGGCCGGTACGCGTACCCCCTTGGGTGCTTCGGTGCCAGCGGCAGCGGCTTTCTCCAGGAAGCTCACCCGCACGCCCATCTCCGGCACGATGCGCGGGTCCTTGGTTTCCAGCGCCACACGGACCTTCACCGTGGCCTTGCCACGGTCGGCGGTGGGAATGATGGCGATCACGTGGCCGGGGATCTTCCAGTCCGGGTAGGCGTTGAGCACGATCTCCACCGGCATCTTCGGCTGCACGCGGCCGATGAAGGCTTCGCCCACTTCCACTTCCACTTCCAGCGACTCCATGTCGACGATGGTGCCGATACCGGTACGGGTAAAACCACCCCCAGCCGACAGCGGCGACACGATTTCGCCCGGCTGCGCAGCCTTGGCGGTGACCACGCCGGCAAACGGGGCACGCACCACGTTGTTGTCCACGCCCAGGTCGGCAATGGCCAGCGCGTCCTGCGCGACCCGTGCGTTGTGGCGGGCCGTGGCCAGCTGTGCGCGCAGGCTGTCACGCGCGGCCACGGCCTGGTCGTACTGCGACCGGGAGATCAGCTGCTGGCCCACCAGCGCCTGCAGGCGGCCGGCCTCGGCCTCGGCCTGGCGCAGCTGTGCCTGCAGGCCCTCGGTCTGGCTGCGGGCAGCCGCCAGCTGGGCGGCGTTGAGGCTGCGCTGGGCGTTGGCGTCGATCGGGTCCAGGGTGGCCATCACCTGGCCTTCTTCCACCCGCATGCCTTCCTCGATCATCACCTCGCGCACCTTGCCGGTGATCTTGGCCGAGACAGTGGCCATGCGCCGTGCCACCACATAGCCACTGGCATCGAGAACCGAGCTGCTTTCGCTGCCCGCCTGGCCCATCGCCACCACCGGTGCGGTCTGCACTGTCAGCGCCGGCTTGCGGCTGAGCAGGGCACCAACCCCCAGCGCCAGCAGCAGTGCCAGCACCAGGCCGATCACGATCCACAGCCAGCGCCGCGACGGTGCAGGGCCGCGCGGCGGCGGGGCGGAGCGGTCGATGCGTAGTTCCTTCAGCAGTTCAGCAGATGCATTCATGGGAGACAGGACGGCGTCGGCAGGGAAATGTGACCGCAACTTACCGCAATCCTTGGAGGCACGGGATGGGCGATGGCCGAATCTTAGGCGCTGCCCGGCTTCGGGACAGGTGACGGCTGTCATGTGCTTTGCCTGATCGCGGCGACTGGGCAGACGCTGGACCCCTGCCCAAGCTTGCACCGTCCCCAAAGAAGGCGATGGCAATGGCACAACACGGTGAGGTACTGGCAAGCCTGCGGGGCGTGCACAAACACTACGGCGCCGTGTGCGCGCTGGACGGCGTCGACCTGCAACTGCATGCCGGTCAGGTGCTGGCCCTGCTGGGTCCCAATGGCGCGGGGAAAACCACCGCCATCGGCCTGCTGCTGGGGCTGCTGCGTGCCGATGCCGGGCAGGTGCAACTGTTCGGCCAGCACCCGCAACAGCTGGCCGCGCGTCGCGGTATCGGCGTGATGCTGCAGGCGGCGGAACTGCCGGACACCCTGAGTGTTGCCGAACTCATCCGTTTGGCCGCCAGCTATTACCCGACGCCGCGCAGCGTGGCCGAAACCGCGGCGCTGGCCGGTGCCGAGGAACTGTTGCCGCGCCGCTACGGCAAGCTGTCCGGTGGCCAGCAGCGGCGTGTGCAGTTTGCGCTGGCCATCTGTGGGCGGCCCCGCCTGCTGTTCCTGGACGAACCCAGCGTTGGCCTGGATCTGCCCGCCAGGCAGCAGCTCTGGGCCAGCGTGCGCCAACTGGTGGGCGAGGGTGCCGCAGTGGTGCTGACCACCCACTACCTGGAGGAGGCCGAACGCTTGGCCGACCGGGTATGTGTGCTGCTGCGCGGGCGCATCGTCAGCGATGGCAGCGTGGACGCCCTGCGCGCGCGGGTGGTCCAGCGCCGCATCCGTTGCATCAGCAGCCTGGATGCGGCCACGGTGGCGGCATGGCCCGGCGTGCTGCAGGCCCGCCGTGACGATGTCTGGCTGCAGCTGCACAGCGACCAGGTGGAGAACGTGGTGCGGCAATTGCTGGTGGCCGATCCCCATCTGTCCGGGCTGGAAGTGCAGGCGCCGGGCCTCGGTGAAGCCTTCACCGAACTTACCGCCGGTGCTGCCGGCCCGATGCAACGCGAGGCTGCCTGATGAACACCCCGATCCTGCGCGACAACCCGCAGTTGGTGTTGCCACCACAGCGCTTGCTGGGCGCCTACCTGCAGGAGATCCGCGCCGAGTGCCAGCGCTACCTGCGCAGCCCCGGTTTTCTGTTGCCCACGTTACTGTTCCCGGCCACGTTCTACCTGCTGTTCGCGGTGGTGCTGGGCAAGGCGCAGCCGCCGGAAGTCGCCCGTTTCCTGCTGGGCAGCTACGCCACGTTCGGGGTGATGGCGCCAGGCCTGTTCGGCTTCGGCATGTCGCTGGCGCTGGAGCGGGACAACGGCCTGCTCACCCTCAAACGCGCGTTGCCGATGCCGCCGTTGGCCTATCTGCTGGGCAAGATGGTGATGGCGATGATGATGGGGCTGGCGATCGTGCTGGTCCTGCAGGTGTTGGCGGTAACGGTGGCCGGCGTGCCACTGTCCGCGTCGCAGGCACTGCGGCTGAGTGCGGTGGCTACATTCGGTACGTTGCCATTCTGTGCGCTGGGCCTGTTGCTGGGCACGCTGGTCAAGGGCAACGGCGCCCCGGCGGTGATCAACCTGGTTTACCTGCCGATGGCGGTGCTGTCGGGGCTGTGGTTCCCGCTGAAAATGCTGCCGTCGGTGTTGCGGGAGCAGGCGTGGATCTGGCCCAGCTATCACCTGAATGCATTGGCACAGGGCGCACTGGATTTTCCGGTAGGGCGGCTCTGGCCGCATGTGCTGTGGCTGGCGGGCTTTGCTCTGGTGGTCACCGCATTGGCTGCCTGGCGCCTGCACCGGCATGGCTGATGGCATCATTGCCGCACGACGACAGGACTCCCGCGATGGCATTGCAGCGCCCTGAATGGTTGAAGCCGGCACCGGATTCGGTGGTGGCCGACAACATCAAGCTCGGCAAGTGGCCGTGGATTGATACCGTGCACCTGTTATGGACGGTATGGGTGTTCATCACGCCGATGTTCGGCGGTGGCTACAGCCTGCAGTGGTTGTTGATCACTCTGTGGTCCTTCCCGCTGTTCATCGTGCTGTACCTGCTCACCCTGGTGAGTTCGCGGCGCAGCGCGCCGATCTTCGCGCTGGCGATGATCGTGCTGGCGATGGCCCTGCTGCGCAGCTACCCCTCCGGCATGAACTACTTCGTGTTCGGCTGCGTGATGTTGCGCACCAACCGCTGCATCGGCATGTGGCGTTACCTGCTGGAGGTGATGCTGCTGAATGTCGGCTTCGTATCGTTGGCGTCGTGGATCGGCTACCCGTGGCAGGTGATTGCCTGGATACCGGCGTTGACCGTGGTCATTGGCCTGATCGTCAACGTCGAGCGTTCCAGCAGCGAGAAGGACGCCGCATTGCGGCTGTCCCACGAGGAAGTGCGGCGGCTGGCCGCCACCGCCGAGCGCGAGCGCATCGGCCGCGATCTGCACGATCTGCTCGGGCACACGCTGTCGCTGATCACGCTGAAGATGGAGCTGTCACGCAAGCTGTTCGAGCGCGACCCGCAGCGCTCACAGCGCGAACTGGCCGAAGCCGAGCAGATTGCCCGCGATGCGCTGGCCCAGGTGCGCAGCGCGGTCACCGGCTTCCGCGCCGCTGACCTGGCCGCGGAGCTGGCTTCGGCGCATCTGCTGCTGGAGTCCTCACGGGTCAACCTGCGCTACGCGCCGCCACCGCCGATGCCGGCATGGATCGAGGCCGGTCTTTCGATGGTGCTGCGCGAGGCCGTCACCAATATCGCCCGCCACGCCCAGGCCAACGAGGCGAGGATCAGCCTCGTCAGTGCGCCGGATGCGGTGATGATGGAGGTGGTGGATGATGGCCGTGGCGGCGTATCGGTCAACGGCAATGGTTTGGCCGGCATGCGTGAGCGGGTGCTGGCGCTGGGTGGCGAGATGCAGATCGATTCGCCCAAGGGGCAGGGGACCCGCTTGAAGATACGCATTCCGGTGCCGGTTGAGTTGGGCAGCACAGCGCCGATGGCACCGGCACAGGCGTTGCGCGCATGATCCGCATCCTGCTGGCCGAGGACCAGGCAATGGTGCGCGGTGCGCTGTCGGCGCTGCTCAACCTGGAAGCCGATATCGAGGTGATTGGCACCGCCGCCGATGGTGAAAGCGCCTGGCGTGAGCTGCAGCGGCTGAGCCCCGACGTGCTCGTGACCGACATCGAAATGCCCGGCCTTACCGGGCTGGAGCTGGCGCAGCGGGTGCAGCGCCATGGGCTGCCGATCAAGGTGGTGATCGTGACCACTTTTGCGCGCAGCGGCTTTCTGCGGCGTGCGCTGGACGCGGGCGTACAGGGTTATCTGTTGAAGGATGCGCCAGCCGAGAAGCTGGCCGAAGCACTGCGGCAGGTGCATCGCGGTGGCCGCGCCATCGATCCGCAGCTGGCGGTGGAGGCCTGGTCCGAAGCCGACCCGCTCAATGACCGTGAGCGGCAGGTGCTGCGGCTGGCCGGCGATGGCCGGTCGGCCAGCGAGATCGCCGAGCAGCTGGGTTTGTCGCACGGCACCGTGCGCAACTATCTTTCAGAGTGCATTGGCAAGCTGGGCGTGGCCAATCGCATCGAGGCCTATCGCGTGGCGCGGCAGAAGGGTTGGCTGTAGGCCAGCAGGGAAACACGCGGTAAACCAGCTGTCGAGCATGGTTCGGCGCTACAGCCGTTGCTCCCTCCCTTTCGCGCAGCGAAGGGGAGGGCTGGGGAGGGGTTGGCTTTTCGCTGGGAAGGCCCCTGCCGAGCATGGCTCGGCACTACCGCTCTGCTCCCTCCCTTTCGCGCGGAGAAGGGGAGGGTTTGGGAGGGGTTGGCCTTTCGCGGGAAGGCCCCTGCCGAGCATGGCTCGGCACTACCGCCGTTGCTCCCTCCCTTTCGCGCAGCCAAGGGGAGGGCTGGGGAGGGGTTGGCTTTTCGCTGGGAAGGCCCCTGCCGAGCATGGCTCGGCACTACCGCGCTGCTCCTCCCTTTCGCGCAACGAAGGGGAGGGCTGGGGAGGGGTTTGGCCTTTCGCTGGGAAGGCCCCTGCCGAGCATGGCTCGGCACTACCGCGCTGCTCCCTCCCTTTCGCGCAGCGAAGGGGAGAGCTGGGGAGGGGTTGGCCTTTCGCTGGGAAGGCCCCTGCCGAGCATGGCTCGGCACTACCGCGCTGCTCCCTCCCTTTCGCGCAGCGAAGGGGAGGGCTGGGGAGGGGTTGTTTTTGCGCCAGTGCTCCGACGGCCGAGCTATGCCTTTATCGCCAACAGCTATGAAATTTCGGCAGCCCGTGCCCGGGCCCGCGTTTCGCCCGGTAAGCTCGAATGGACAGATACAGGGTGTTGCAATGGGACGATTGCGTTGGCTTGTGGCGGGGCTGCTGTTGTTGAGTGGCAGCGTTGGTGCGCAGCAGTTCAAGGTACTGGTCGCGGCCATCCCCAATCAGTATCACCACGACTACATTCCGGTGGCCAAGCCGCAGTTCGAGGCGCTGGCGCGGCAGCACTATTTTGCGCTTACCTGGGCATGGAACACTCAGGCCTTCGATCAGGATCTGGCCCAGTACGATGCCATCGTGCTGCTCAATACACCTGCCACGGAGTTGTCGGTCACGCAGCGGGAGAAGTTCCAGCAGTACGTGCGCAACGGCGGCGGCGTGGTCGCCGTGCACAAGGCATTTGCGATACGGCGCGGTGATTGGGACTGGTATGACCGCCTGATCGGCCGTTCGTTCCGCACCCATCCCTATCTGCAGACCGCCATGGTGGATGTGGTCAACCGTGATTTCCCGGCTACCGCGGGGCTGCCGCAGCGCTGGCTGTGGAGTGATGAATGGTACGAGTATGACCCGCCGTACAGCGATGACCTGGTCACGCTGCTGACAGTGGATGAGCACAGTTATGACCCCACCCTGATCTGGCCGGGCCAGGTGGCAAAGGGTATGGGCAAGGAGCATCCGGTAGCCTGGTACCACCGTTTCGAAGGCGGCCGGGTGTTTGCCACAGCCCTGGGCCACCAGGCCGAGGCGTACAACGATCCGCGTTACCTGGAGCACCTGTACGGTGGCATCTACTGGGCCGCCACCGGCAAGGGTGAGGGCAAGCCGCCCGCACCTTGAGCCTTACGGGCGCGGGCCGCGCGCCATTGCCTGGAACACGCCGTCACGGCGCACCCAGGCATGGAACAGGGCCGCACCCACGTGCACCAGCACGGTGGCGAACAGCAGGTAGGCCAGCAGGCTGTGCGTGTTGCGCAGCAGTGCATAGAGTTGTGGCGTATGCGGCGCGATGGGCGGCAGGTGCACGCCGGCCCACAGCACGATGGGGTAGCCGCCGGCGGACAGCATGGCCCAGCCCACCAGTGGCATCGCCAGCATCAGGGCATACAGCAACCAGTGTGAGGCGTTGGCGGCCCAGGCCTGCCAGATCGGCAGGTCGGCCGGCAGCGGCGGTGGCCGGTGGCGCAGGCGGTTGTACAGGCGCAGCAGCGCCAGCAGCAGGATCGCGATGCCCAGCGGCCGGTGCAGGTTGATCAGGCCTGGACGCAGGTGCACCGAGGCCACCATGGTCACGCCGATGAACAGCATCGCCAGGATCAGCAGCGCCATGCTCCAGTGCAGCACGCGCGCCAACAGGTTGAAATGACCGTTGCTGCTCATGGGCGTACCTGCTGCTGGTTGTCGCGTGCAGCCTCGTCGGTGGCACGCTCACGCTCGCGGCGGTTGAAGGATTGCGAATACACCGCCGAGCGCGCCGCCAGGATCGGGTCATCGCTGCCTTCAATGCCATCGGGCAGGATCAGCGGATCGAAGTTGAGATCGTTGCAGCTGCCCTGGTCCTGTGGCTGCATCCGGTCCAGGTTGAGCACGCCGGCAACTATCTGCTCGCGCTCGGCTGGCCATGGCACCGAGGGGTCGGTGATGGCGTCCTGCGCATTGGCCAGGGTAACCACCAGGTTCCAGCGCACCGGTCCCTGCGCCAGGCGCTGCTGAAGGTCGTTGGCCAGGAAGTCGACGCCGGCCTGTTCGCGTGCGGCGGCATCCAGCTCGCGCGGCGCGGCCTGCGGTTGCCAGCGCCAGCGCACGGCGCGGCGCTGGCCCTGCGCATTGGTGAACCAGAACGCATTGACGCTGTTGAACTCGGTGCTGGCCCAGCTGTCGGTCCAGGGCGCGCTTTTGGCCCACTGCGCGAAGGCGCGGGCGCTGGGGTACCTGGCCTGGATCGCGGCCAGCTTTGCCGGGTCCGGTTTACCGGTGGCCGGGTCGGGGATCTGCGCGCGGGTCTGCTCGTAGAACGCCTCGGGCGTGGGCACGGCCAGGAACGGGAAGCTGTTCATCGCCATGCGCCACTGCTGGCCGTCGTCGCTGCTCAGCTGCAGGGCGATGCTGCGCACGCGCGCGCTGTTGTCGGCGCCATGCGGATTGCCACCGCCGATCGACAGCCGGCCCAGCACCGGCATACGTGGCTGCGCGAAAGCGCGCGCATGCGACAGTTGCGGCGCCTGCGCGCTGGGCGCGAACCAACCGCTGACGCAGACGCCCTTGCTGTGCGCACGGCGGAAACCGGGATGCGCTGCGCCGGTGGCTTCGATGGCATCGGTGAAGCGCTGCGCGGTCAGCCGGTCCTTGCCCAGCCAACCGGCCAGCCAGGCAAACGCCAGCGCCACGCCACCCAGGATCAGGGCGATCAGCGCGATCCAGGGCAGTGGTGAATGTGGGCTGGGGCCGGTGCGCAGCCCGCCGTGGCGGGTGAACTTGAACAGGGGCATTGCGGTACCTGTCGAGCAGACGGGAGCGTGGTGCCCCCACACGGTGGCAGAACTCGGCAGCAAGGGCCAGCGTGGGCAGACAATCAGACAAAGAAGCCTGCGACGGAGCGCAGGCTTCAGCGTCTTGAGTAAGCGCGTGCTTCAGGCCTCAGGCAAACAGTTGCCTGCCCAGGGTGGCCAGCAGGATCAGCAGCGTGCAGACAAAGGACACGTTGAGTCCGGCGGTGGGCAGCTTGCGGCCGTGGCTGAGCCCGATCGGGGCACCGGCTGCGCGCATTTCGCTGGCATTGAGAGCCACCGCGATGGCAACCACCGCCAGCCCGCCCAGTGGCCACCACAGTGAGGCGAAACGGCCGCCGCCCACGCCCATCCATTGATAGGCGCAGACCACCACCGCGAACAGGAAGGCCAGTGAAGTACGCGTTCTTGGTCCCATGGTGCTGTCCCGGGTTCAGGCGCCGTAGCGCGTCTTCAGCATGGCCCAGGCCGAGCGCAGCGCCAGTGCTTCACCGCCGGCCGGGCGGCCCGGGCGTTCGCCGTCGTTCCAGGCGTAGACATCCAGGTGGGCCCAGGTCTGGCCTTCGTTGATGAAACGCTCCAGGTACAGTGCGGCGGTGACCGAGCCGGCCATGCGCGAACCCGCGTTGGCCATGTCGGCAATGCCACTGTTGAGGTAACGCAGGTAGGGGCGCCACAGCGGCATGCGCCAGACCGGGTCACGGGTGCTGTCGCCAGCCTGCAGCCACTGGTTGGCCAGGGTGTCGTCATTGGCGAACAAGGCCGGCAGGTCCGGGCCCAGGGCGATGCGTGCGGCACCGGTGAGGGTGGCGAAATCGAGGATGGTGTCCGGGTTCTGCTCGCTGACGTAAGTGAGCGCGTCGCATAGCACCAGCCGGCCTTCGGCGTCGGTGTTGTCGATTTCCACGGTGATGCCCTTGCGGGTGGTGATCACTTCGCCTGGACGGAAGGCATCCGGGCCGACGGCATTTTCCACCGCCGCCACCACCAGGGTCAGCTGCACCGGCAGCTGCTGCGCCATCACCAGGCCGGCCAGGGCGATCGCATGGGCGGCACCGCCCATGTCCTTCTTCATGTTGCGCATGCCGTCGGCCGGCTTCAGGTCCAGGCCGCCGGTGTCGAAGCACACGCCCTTGCCGACCAGCGCCAGGTGCGGCGCACCGGCGTTGCCCCAGCGCAGCACGATCAGGCGCGGCGCGCGGTGCGAGGCGCGGCCAACGGCGTGGATGGTCGGGAAGTTCATTTCCAGCAGTTCGTCGCCGGCAATCACTTCCAGCTCGCCGCCGTGGGCGTCGGCCAATTCGCGGGCAGCATCTTCCAGCTGCTGCGGGCCCATGTCCTCGGTGGGCGTGTTGACCCAGTCGCGCACGCGCAGGCAGGCGGTCACCACGTCCAGCACTTCAGCGGCCGGCGTGGCCAGCAGCTGTGCGGCCGGGCGGGCCAGCTTGCGGTAGCGGTCGAAGCGATAGCTGCCCAGGCCCCAGCCGATCTGCAGGTTGGCGTTGCTGCTGGCATCCAGTTCATTGGCAACCTGCCAGACGGTGCCGGCCGGCAGCGCGAACGGCGCATGTGCATAGGCGTAGGCATCGGCATGGTCACCCACACCCAGCACCGCACCGGCAATGCCGTTGTCGCCGGGCAGCAGCAGCACGCTGGTCGGCGCGGCAGTGAACTCCTGCGCATCGGCCCAGGCCTGCACGGCGGCTGGCTGCTGCGCCTTCCACGCGGCAAAGCCATCGCGGTCCAGTACATGCAGCGGCAGGGCGATGGAGGAATCGGTGGTGTAGGCGGTAATCGGGGTCATGGTGTTCTCTTGCGTCTGATGGCGGCCGTGGGCTTAGCGCTGCGGGTTGGATGCGTTGGCATCCAGCCAGTCGGCCAGTCCGGTCAGGGTGTCGAACTGCAGGTCAGGCTGCAGCTCGGTGTGGGTCCAGGTGTGTTCTTCGCGGTTGATCCAGCAACCGCGCAGGCCTGCGCGCATGGCACCGGCCACATCCATTTCGGCGTGATCGCCGACGTGCAGTACCTGCGCGTGCTCAACGCCAAGGCGTTCGCAAGCGGCGTGGAAAATGCCCGGGTCCGGCTTGGCCGCGCCGAATTCGCGCGAGCCCAGCTGGAAGGCGAACAGCTCGCCGATGCCAATGCGCTGCAGGTCGGCGTTGCCGTTGCTCACCGCTGCCACCGGCACGCGCGCGGCGATGCGGCGCAATGCGGCCAGCGCATCCGGGTAGAACTCCACCTGGTTGCGTGCGGCATAGAAGGCTTCATAGGCAGGATCCAGCAGGTCCGGGCTTGCCCCGCTTTTTTCCAGCGCCTCGGCCAGGGTCAAGCGGCGCAGTGCGCTGAGGTCGTAGTGCAGGTGCGGGTTGTCGCGGAACGAGCGCTCGCGCAGTTCGCGCATGGCGGCCACCGGGTACATGTGGGCGGTGGCGGGGCTGTGTTCCAGCATCCAGTCGTGCAGCACCTGGTCGATGCGGGCGCCGATGGGCGCGAACGGCCACAGCGTGTCGTCCAGGTCCAGGGTGATGGCGAGTACGGGGAAATTCATCCGGCCATTTTACGCCATGCCCATGAGCCGGGCCTGTAGGGGCGGTGGCGGCCTGATGTTGCAGGAGCGGTGTAGCCCGGGTAAGCGCAGCGCACCCGGGAGGCGGGAGCACGCTGATGTCTGGCGTTGTCCGCAGCGGGGAGTTGGACGTGCGTTGATGCTTGAAGTCGTCTGCAAACGGCCCCGGGTGCGCTGCGCTTACCCGGGCTACGTGGCTGTCTGTCTTATTCCAGCAGCTTGGCCCAGCCGTGCATGCCGTCCACGCGGGTCAGCACCAGCTTCACGCAGACCAGCAGCGGCACCGACAGCAGCAGGCCAACCATGCCCCACAGCCAGCCGAAAAACATCAGCGCCAGGATCAGCATCAACGGCGATATCGCCATGCGCCGGCCCAGCACGATAGGCGTGATCAATTGCCCTTCCAGCGTGTGCAGGGCCAGGTAGGCCAGCGCCGGCAAGGTGGCGGTGAGGGGATCGCGGAACTCGACAAAGCCCATCAGCAGCATCAGTACGATGCCGATCAGCGGCCCCACATAGGGCGCGAAATTCAGCAGCGCGGCCACCGTGCCCCATAGCAGCGCCTCGGGCATGTCGATTCCCAGCAGCATCAGCACGCCGGCCAGCACCAGGCCCAGGGCGACGTTGATCACGGTGATGGTCAATACGTAGCGCGATATCTCGCGCTCGATCGAGCGCAGGATGTCGGCAGTGAAGCGCTTCTGCTGGCGGTTGGGCAGCAGGGCGATCACATGCCGCTGCAGGTTTTCGCCATAGATCATGAAAAACAGCGTCAAAAGCACTACCGCCAGCGCCGAGGCGGCCAGCTTGGGCGTGCGCACCAGGGCCTTGTAGGGATCGTCCAGCTGGGTGCGGATGACCTGCACCTTGCGGTTGCCGTCACCGCCGGCGGCACGGGCAAAGCTTTCGGCGGCCTGGTTGGCCTGTTGCACCGGTTTGACGAAGTCCTGCACCTGGCGCGAGATCTGCCGCATCTGCTGCGGTGCCTGCTGCACCCATTCGGTGGCGGGGCCGGCCAGTTGCACCGCCAGCGCGCCGCTGGCCGCCAGCCCGCCCAGTACCACCAGCAGGGCGGCGAGGAAACGTGGCAGGTAGAGCTTCTGCAGCAGGCGGATGATGGGGTTGCCGATCAGCGCGAAGAACATCGCCAGCAGCACCGGCAGGATCACCTCCTGCGCCGCCCACAGGGTGTAGCCCACAGCCAGGGTGGCCAGCACCACCAGGGCGGCGGGTGCACGCGGGCGCGGCGGCAGTGGCGCAGGCTCCGCCGACGGCGCAGCAGCTTCAGGCAACGGCTCGGACATGCGGGCGGTGCTCCGGACAGTAAGGCGCGGCGCGGTGCCGCGCCCGGCTCAGGATTCTGACAGTTCCGTGGCCGCTTCGGCGGCGCGTGGCGGTACCGGATTGGCATTGCCCGGGGCTGCTGCCCGCGCGCTGGCCGCTGCCGGTGCGGCGGCCTGTTCGGCATCGGCCGCGGCGTCATCAGCATCGTCTGCGGCATCGGCGGCGTGGCTGGCCGCCATGCCGGCCGCAGCGGCGGCAAACGAGGCCACCGAGGCCTGCGCCGAGGCCACCAGGCCGGATACCGAGCCGATCATCTGCAGCCAGCGGGCACCGCTGAAGGCACCGCCGGGTTCCAGCTTGCCGGCCAGGAAGCCACCGGCCAGGCCCACCACGATGATGCGGCCCGGGGTCCAGGCACTGCGCCAACTGCGGTCAAGCTGCTGCCAGCTCTGGGTGGTTTCCTCGGCGCGGATCTGCACCACGGCTTCGGCGCGGCGTACACGCCGTTGCAGGGCTTCGAAATTCATCGCTTGTCCTCCCCGGGTACGGCGACATCGGCATCGGGGTCTTCAGCGCTGGGCTCGTCGAACAGGCCCAGCCGCGACAGCTGCCGGCGGGTGGCGTGCATGCCGGTGTGGTGGAAGAAGTACGACACCCGCCAGATGCCATAGCCGGTGATGGCCAGGCTGAGCACGGTCGGGATCAACAGCGATACGAACAAGGACAGGCCCAGGTACTGCAGCAGGGCCACCAGGGTGGCGGCCAGCAGCAGCCAGCCCGAGGCCCCGAAGACGATGGCCACGCCACTCCAGGCCAGGGCCCGCCCGAACGCACTGCGGGCCAGCGCGAAATCGGCCGAGACCAGCCGCCGCAGCGAGCGGGCGGCGTGGCCGGCCGAGTCCAGCGTCTGCCGGCCGGCGCTGCCGACCTGGCGGATGCTTTCCTCCAGCCCGGGCGCGGGGCCCGGGCCGGCGGTGTCGTCGCTTTGCGGTGTTGCGTTTTCGCCCACGCCGGTCAGTCGTTGCTGCGGGCGAGCTTGGCGATGATCCAGCCGGCGGCGAAGGCCACACCGAACGACACCAGCGGACGCTCACGGATGAGGTCGGCGGCGCTGTCCACCAGGTCCTTGCCCTTGTCCATCAATGCGTCCATCTGCTCCTTGGCAGCGGCACCGCCCAGCTCGGCGGCGGCAAGGCCGGACAGCGCGCTGTCGGACAATTCGGCCTTCAGGTTGGCCTTGCCCAGGCGCAGCTCGTCACCGGCAGCGCCAGCAGCGCCCTTGACGGCCGAGCCGGCGGCGGAAGCGGCGGACTTCAGGTGTGCGCCAGCCTCGCCCAGGTGTTCCTTCATGTTTTCGGTATTGGTGGGGCTCATCGTGATCTCCTGGTTTCAGCGGGTGCGCCGGTTGGCGCGCGGTTACAGCAGGTCCCAACAAATAGCAGCTGCGGGGTGTAAACAACGTTACGGTGATGCTCCGCCGTGCTCACGGTGCCATCATCGCATCTGCAGCTGGCCGCGCTGGTTGCCGCGCAGGATGCTCAGCACCAGCTGCTGCGGACGCGGGTTGAAGCTGGCACGCCAGCTGGCCAGATCGGTGAATTCGGTGGTGCTGGCGGCCAGGATCACATCGCCGCTGGCCAGGCCCGATTGCGCCGCACGGCTGCCGCGCGCGACGTCGCTGACCAGCACGCCATTGAGGCCGGACTGGCGCAGTGATTCGGGCAGGTCGACAAAGGTCGCGCCGCTCAGGCGCGGGTCCAGGGTGTCGCCGGTGACCGCACGCGGCTGTTCCTTCAAGGTGGCCTTGAGCTGCAGCGGCTTGCCGTCGCGGCGCACTTCCAGGTCAACCGTGCGGCCCACCGTGGAGAGGCCTTCGAAGTTGTGCAGCGCCTGCGCGCTGTCCACGCGCTGGCCATTGATGGCGGTGACCACGTCGCCGGCCTTGACCCCGGCAGCGGCGGCGCCGGACCCGGCCAGCACACGCGTCACCAGTGCGCCGCGTGCTTCGTCCAGGCCCAGGCCCTGCGCGATCTGTGGGCTGAGGTTCTGGGTTTCCACGCCCAGCGTGCCGCGCACCACCACGCCCTTGGTGATCAGCTGCTCAACCACGTCGCGGGCCAGATTGGAGGGAATGGCCAGGCCCAGGCCGATATTGCCGGCCATGCTGCCCTGCGGGTTGTAGCTGGCGGTATTGATGCCGACCAGCTGGCCGCTCAGGCTGACCAGCGCGCCACCGGAGTTGCCGGGGTTGATCGAGGCATCGGTCTGGATGAAGTTCTGGTAGCCCAGGCCGCGGATGCCGCTGCGGCCCACCGCCGAGACGATGCCCGAGGTCACCGTCTGGCTGAAGCCGAACGGGTTGCCGATGGCCACCACGAAGTCACCTACGCGCAGCTGGTCGCTGTTGCCCAGCGGCAGCGCGGTGAGCTTGTCGGCGGGGATGCGGATCAGGGCGATGTCGGTGTCGCGGTCCGAGCCGATGAACTCGGCCTTGACCGTGCGCCCGTCGGCCAGCGTCAGCGAGCTGAGGGTTACGTGGTAGGGCGTTGGGTTGCTCACCTGCAACGCGTTGCCTTCGGCACGCCACTGCAGCTGGGCTGCTGCATCGCGCGCGTCGCCGGGCAGGCCGGCAGGCCGATGGAACAACTTCACGCGCGTGCGCACCGCGAACTGCAGCAGGTTCTTGCCGCTGGCATCGCTGGGCTTGGGCGGAATGTCCAGCAGATTGAAGTAGAACACCGATTCGCGATCAGTCGGCAACGGTGCTTCCGACGGACGCGGCGCGTAGGTGATGCGATAGGCCTGGCCCTGGTGCGCTTGCAGCAGGCGCGGGTCGGCCGGGGTCAGCCGGAATGGCGTACGCACATTCTCAGGGCGCGCATGGCTGTCGCCATCGTCGATCCAGACCTGCACCATCGCCGCCTGTTCACCGGTATTGGTGGCCTTTACGGTCACGTCGCGGCCCTTGGCTGCGTCATGCACGATGCGCGTGCCCTGCAGCGTTACCGCTGCCGATGCCGGCAGCGCCAATGCGCCAGTCAGCAGCGCGGTCATCCACGTCATTGCACGGAACTTCATTGCAGATACCTCGGTTGAGTGCGTGCCAGCCCGTCCCTGGGCCGGCGTGCAGAAGGGATTACTTGTAGAGCACGACGAAGTCGCCGGACGCATTGGCAACACCGGCGGTAGCGTTCTGGCCCGGCGAGGCGTACCACGCGCTGTAATCCAGCTGGCCCTTGCCGGCGGCCGGAATGGTCACCCACTGCAGCGGGTCCTCGCCCAGCTTCTGGTGATTGCCGGCCACGTCGTACAGGGCGACGCCCACGTTGGACGCCGCGCTCGGGTCGGGGTTCAGGGCCAGGTTGCCGGTGCTGCCGTCCGGGGTGCCGCCGAAGCGCACGCCCACATCCTGCGTCGCGCCGGAGCCGGTGCAGTCCAGCTGGATGCTGAAGTTCTTCATGCCAGCGCGCTCGGACGCATTGACCGAAGCCACATCAACCTTGCCCATCGGCACCGTGATGGTGCCGCCCACGGCATCCACC
>DKPB01000021.1 GCA_002471015.1 Stenotrophomonas sp. UBA7346 | reverse complement strand
GCTGCGCGGGTCCGGGTTGGCGGCTTCGGCCAGGTTGACGTTGAACTTGGCGGTCACCGTGTCGATCAGCCAGCGTGAGATGCGCGGGTTCTGCGAATAGGCCAGCGAGCGGGCCATCGATGACAGCAGGCGGTGCGGCAATACGTAAGTGAGGCGTGTAACCAGACTCATGGTGCGGATTTCTCGGTGAGCTTGATCAGGTCGCTGGCAATGGCCTGCGGGTTGAACGGGGGGCGCATCAGGCCGGCCAGCCGGCCCTGCGGGTCGAGCACGGCGATGCTGGCGGAGTGGTCCATGCTGTAGTCGTCCGGGTTCTGCTCGAAGTGCTTGCCCGGGGCCTTCTGGAACACCATGCCCAGCGAGGTGGCAAAGCGTTCCAGCGAGGGCACGTCGGCGGTGGCTGCAAGCGTGTCCTTGTGGAAAGCGTGGGCGTACTCGCCCAGTCGCGCCGGGGTGTCACGCTCGGGGTCCACCGACACCAGCACCACGCGCGGGCGCAGGCTGTCGGGGATGGTTTCCCATTGCTTCTGGGCCTGGGCCAGTTCGGTAAGGGTGGTCGGGCATACGTCCGGGCAGGCGGTGAAGCCCAGGAATACCAGGGTCCAGTGCCCGCGCAGCTCGCCTGGGATAAGGCGGGTGCCGTCGGATTGGGCCAGGTCGAACTCCGGCAGGGTACGCGGCGTGCCATAGAACAGGATGCTGCTGGTGCCCTCGCTGCCCTTGTTGGAGGGGCCAAAGACCTTCTGTGCCAACAGCAGGCCGAGGCCGGCGGCCAGGGCAATGGCCAGGATGATGCCGGTGTTTCGATTGAACATGCGCGCGGGCTTCCGTTCGGGTACGGCGGCAGGACAGGGCGTCCGCCGCGGGCGGGATACGGGAGTGTAGGGGATTGCAGGCGTACATCCCGGTGGTTTGGCCGGCGTTTGGCTGCCTTTTGGTGCCAAAGCCGAAGTTTCGGCTGCAACTGGGCAGTCAATATACCGGTCGGATGCCTATAATCGCAGACCTTTCAAGTATTTCCGTATTGCCATGACTGCCGAAGCGGCCGCTGAACTCCATACGATCGTCGATCTGATCCGCTACGGCGCAAGCCGTTTCAATGCTGCCGGGCTGAGCTTCGGCCACAGCTACGACAACGCCCTGGACGAGGCCACCCAGCTGACCCTGCACAGCCTGCACCTGCCGCCGGACCTGGGCCCGGCCTATGGCACGGCGCGGTTGCTGCTGGAGGAGCGGCAGCAGGTGCTGGCGCTGTTCCAGCGCCGCATCGATGAACGCCTGCCGGCCGCCTACCTGACCGGCGAGGCCTGGTTTGCCGGCCTGAGTTTCAAGAGCGATGACCGTGCGCTGGTGCCGCGCTCGCCGATCGCCGAGCTGATCCTCAATGGCTTCGAGCCCTGGCTGGCTGGCCGTGATGTCAGTCGCGCGCTGGACCTGTGCACCGGCTCGGGCTGCATCGCCATCGCCATGGGCCACTACTACCCCAACTGGCAGGTGGATGGCAGTGACGTCAATGACGCCGCGCTGTCGCTGGCAGTGGAGAACAAGGAGCGCCTGCTGGCCCACAACGTTGAGCTGGTCAAGAGCGACCTGTTCGCCGGCCTGCAGGGGCGCGTCTACGACCTGATCGTGACCAACCCGCCGTACGTCACCAATGACGAGACCGACGCGCTGCCGAAGGAATACCAGCACGAGCCGGACCTGGCCCTGCGCGCCGGCGACGACGGTCTGGACCTGGTGCTGAAGATCCTGCGCGATGCGCCGGACCATCTGACCGAAGACGGCTTGCTGATCTGCGAAGTGGGCGATTCGGAGCAGCATCTGATCAAGCTGCTGCCGGAGGTGTTCATGTCATGGATCGAGTTCAAGGTCGGGCAGATGGGCATCTTCGCGGTCGAAGCGGCTGAGCTGCGTGCGCACCATGCACGCATCGCCGAGTTGGCAGCTGCGCGGGCGTGATGCGCTCTGCTCCTGTTTTGGCGCGTCATCCCCGCGAAGGCGGGGATCGCTCTGGCTCTTGAGCGAGAGTGAATGAAACAACCCGCCGTCTATCTTCTGGCATCGAAGAAACACGGCACGCTCTACATCGGCATCACCAGCAACCTGGTGGCGCGGACCTGGCAACACCGGCAGCATGTGGTTGAGGGTTTTACCAAGCGCTACAACGTGGACAAGCTGGTCTGGTACGAGCTTCACGGGTGCATGGAAGCGGCGATTCTTCGCGAGAAGCAGCTGAAGAAGTGGAACCGGGAGTGGAAGTTGCGGTTGGTGGAAGAGGTGAATCCCGAGTGGCGGGATTTGTGGGAAGAGATAATTGGGTAGTGTTTTGGTTTTGGTTTTGGTTTTGGTTTTGGTTTTGCTTTTGGTGTTGGCTTTGGCTTCGAGCCCTTGCTTTCAAGGTCGTCATTCCCGCGAAGGCGGGAATCGCTTTGGCTCTGGCTCTGGCTCCGGCCTTTGCTTGGCTGGCGTGAGGCAAGAGCACAATCAAGAGCAAGAGCAAGAGCGATTCCCGCCTTCGCGGGAATGACGGCATCAAAGCAACCGCAAGAGCAACCGCAAGAGCAACCGCAAGAGCAACCGCAAGAGCAACCGCAAGAGCACAACGGCATTGAATACCTTCGGACAACTCCTCCGCGTTACCACCTTCGGTGAATCCCACGGGCCGGCGATCGGCTGCGTGATCGATGGGTGTCCCCCCGGTCTGGAGATCACGCCCGAGGAATTCGCCCACGATCTGCAGCGCCGGGCCACCGGCAAGAGCCGCCATACCTCGGCACGCCGTGAGGCCGACGAGGTCGAGATCCTGTCCGGCGTCTATGAAGGCCGCACCACCGGTACGCCGATCGCCCTGCTGATCCGCAACACCGACCAGCGCAGCAAGGACTACAGCAACATCGCCCAGCAGTTCCGCCCTGGCCATGCCGATTACAGCTACTGGCAGAAGTACGGCATCCGTGACCCGCGCGGTGGCGGCCGTTCCTCGGCGCGTGAAACCACCATGCGCGTGGCCGCTGGGGTGGTCGCCAAGAAGTGGCTGCTGCAGCGTTTCGGCGTCAGCGTGCGCGGTTACCTGTCGCAGCTCGGCGAGATCACCCCGGCCGGCTTTGACTGGAACGCGGTCGAAGACAATCCCTTCTTCTGGCCTGATGCCAGCCAGGTTCCGGAGCTGGAAACCTATATGGATGCGCTGCGCAAGTCCGGTGATTCGGTCGGTGCGCGCGTCACCGTGGTTGCCAACGGCGTGCCGCCGGGCTGGGGCGAGCCGATCTACGGCAAGCTCGATGGCGATATCGCTGCGGCGCTGATGAGCATCAATGCGGTCAAGGGCGTGGAGATTGGCGACGGCTTCGCCAGTGCCGCGCAGAAGGGCACCGAACACCGTGACCTGATCACCCCGCAGGGTTTCCAGTCCAACCATGCCGGCGGCATCCTCGGCGGTATTTCCACTGGCCAGCAGATTGTCGCGGCCATGGTGCTCAAGCCGACCTCCAGCCTGCGCCTGCCCGGTGCCACGGTGGATACGGCCGGCAATGCGGTGGAGGTCATCACCACCGGTCGCCACGACCCCTGCGTCGGCATCCGCGCCACCCCCATCGCCGAGGCGATGCTGGCACTGGTGCTGATGGACCAGGCCATGCGCCATCGTGCCCAGTGCGGCGATGTCGGTGACATGAGCCCGCGTATTCCCGGTCAGCTCGATGGCTGATCGGCGGCCCCGCGTCTGGGTATCGCAGCCCCTGTTCGACGATACCGTCGCGCAGCTGGCGGCGTACTGCGACGTGGTTGCCACCGCGCAGGTGAGTGCCCACAGCGACGCTGAAATCGCGGCCCGGTTGGCCGAGGTCGACGGCGCCCTGGTCACCCTCAACGACCGCATCGGTGCGGCGGAAGTCGCCCACGCGCCTGCGTTGAAGATGATCGCCAATGTCGGCGTTGGCTATAACAACCTGGATGTTGCCGCCCTGAGCGCGGCCGGCATCGTCGCCAGCAATACCCCTGACGTCCTCACCGAAACCACCGCCGATCTTGGTTTTTCGCTGCTGATGGCGGCGGCACGCCGTATCGTCGAGTCCGACCGCTGGCTGCGCGAGGGCCAGTGGGGGCAGTGGTCGTTCACCACCATGCTCGGCGCCGATCTGCACGGCAGCACGCTGGGCATCCTGGGCATGGGCCGGATCGGCCAGGCCATTGCCCGCCGTGGTCACCACGGCTTCGGCATGAAGGTGCTGTACCACAACCGTTCGCAGCTGCCGGCCGAGCAGGAGCAGGCGGTCGGTGCCCGCTACGTCGATTTCGATACGCTGCTTGCCAGCGTCGATCACCTGGTGCTGGTGCTGCCGTATACCGCGCAGAACCATCACCTCATCAATGCCGCCGCGCTGGCCAGGATGAAGCCCAGCGCGACGCTGGTGAACATCGCCCGTGGCGGTATCGTCGATGAGCTGGCGCTGGCCGAGGCGCTGGCCAATGGCCGGCTGGCGTCGGCGGCGCTGGATGTATACGAGAACGAACCCCATGTGCGCCCGGAGCTGCTGGCGCTGCGCAATATCGTGCTGACCCCGCATATCGGCAGCGCCTCGCTGGCAACGCGCCGGGCGATGGTGCAGCTGGCGGTCGACAACCTGCTGGCCGGCCTGGGCATCGGTACCGATGCCGGCCAGCCGGCCAATGCCCTCAATGCCGAACTGCTGACCAACGGCACCGCGCGTCTGTGCGTGGCCGGCAAAAAAATCGGCGACAAAAAACGATAGGGAGCCTCCGTGGCCGTGCGCTGGAGGTTCCCCGAACCTGGCTCGATGTGTGTCTACCCCCCCTCCTATCTTTCGAGTATCCCCATGAGCAATGAAGCCCGTCGTTTCCACGTAGCCGTTGTTGGCGCCACCGGCGCTGTCGGCCAGACCATGCTGGCCGTCCTGGCCGAGCGCAATTTCCCGATCAGCAAGCTGACCCTGCTTGCCTCCGAGCGTTCGGCCGGTCAGCAGGTCGACTTCGAAGGCGACAAGATCACCATCCAGGACCTGGCCACGTTCGACCCGGCGGGCGTCGAGATTGCGCTGTTCTCGGCCGGTGGCGGTATCTCCAAGGAATTCGCGCCCAAGTTCGCCGCTGCTGGCGCGGTGGTGATCGACAACTCGTCCACCTTCCGTTACGACGACGACGTGCCGCTGGTGGTGTCCGAGGTCAACCCGGAGGCGGCCAGGAACCGGCCGCGCGGCATCATCGCCAACCCGAACTGCTCGACCATGCAGCTGATGCCGGTGCTGGCGCCGATCCATCGTGAGTACGGCATCGAGCGCATCAACATAGCTACCTACCAGTCGGTGTCCGGCGCAGGCCAGACCGGCATGGAAGAGCTGGGCAAGCAGACCGCGCAGCTGCTGGGCTTCCAGGAGATCGAGCCGAAGAAGTTCCCGATGCAGATCGCCTTCAACCTGATCCCGCATATCGATGAGTTCCTGGACAACGGCTTCACCAAGGAAGAAATGAAGCTGGTCTGGGAAACCCGCAAGATCCTCGGCGACGACAGCATCCTGGTGAACCCCACCGCGGTGCGCGTGCCGGTGTTCTACGGCCACTCCGAGGCCGTCAACATCGAGACGAAGAAGAAGATCAGCACCGAGCAGGCCCGCGAGCTGCTGGCAGCCGCGCCGGGCGTGAAGGTGGTGGACGAGCGCAAGGCCGGCGGCTATCCGACCCCGGTGACCCACGCCTCGGGCACCGATCCGGTCTATGTCGGCCGCATCCGCGAGGACATCTCCCACCCGCGCGGGCTGAACATGTGGGTGGTGGCCGACAACATCCGCAAGGGCGCCGCACTGAACGCCGTGCAGGTCGCCGAGCTGGTCGCCAACGGCGGCTGAGCACCGAAACGACGCCGGCAGCACGCCGGCGTCGTCGTTTCTGGGTGGTACAGCGGTATTCGAAATCCGGGTCAGCCGTTATATTGGCCGCCATGAAACTATGGGGCAGGGGCGCGATGCGCCCATTACAAGGTGTACTGGTCCTCGGGCTGGCGTTGTTCAGCAGCGCGGCGATGGCACTGGGGCTGGGCAATATCCGTGTCCTGTCCAAGCCGGGCCAGCCGTTGCTGGCCGAAATCCCGGTTATTTCCAGCGATCCTGGCGAACTTGAGAACGCCAGCGTGGGGTTGGCCGCGCCGGTCACCTTCGAGCGCGTGGGCCTGGCGCGTCCGGAAGGGCTGGTCAGCGAGCTGCAGTTCCAGTTTGCGCAGGATCGGGAAGGTCGTGCGGTGGTGCGCGTCACCAGCGCCTCGCCCGTGCAGGTGCCCGCGCTGAGCTTCCTGATCGAAGTGGATTGGGGCCAGGGCCGGCTGGTACGCGAGTACTCGGCGCTGGTCGCTGCGCCCGAGACCGCAACCGCAGTCGCCGAGCCGGTGATCGAAGCGCCGGCAGCGGCGCCGTCCAACCTGATCGTGCGCGAGCCCGAGCCGCTGCCGGAAGTCGCCTCCGCCGCGCCGGCCGCCGCGACGCCAGATCGGA
>DKPB01000020.1:2852-3256 GCA_002471015.1 Stenotrophomonas sp. UBA7346 | reverse complement strand
CATCCTCTACAACCTGCGTCGTCGATTGGAGCAAGTGGCATGACTACGAACAGCCCGCCGTGGACCACCCTGGTGGACGTTGCCAGCCTGGCCGCGATCCTGCAGGCCGATGCAACACGGGTGTTGGACGCGCGCGCAATCGCCAGTACCGCGGTGCGGGTGATGGATGCGCGCTTTTCACTGGCCGATGCCCAAGCCGGCCGCCAGCAATATGCGGCAGGGCATATACCGGGAGCGCTGTATGCCGATCTGAACCGGGATCTGTCCGACCTGGGCAAACACGGCCATGGCCGTCACCCGTTGCCGGACAGCGAGGCGTTTGCGGCCACGCTCGGCGGTTGGGGGATCGCCCCGCAGACGCAGGTGGTTGTCTACGACGCCGCCGACGGCAGCATGGCCGCCGC
>DKPB01000020.1:2412-2669 GCA_002471015.1 Stenotrophomonas sp. UBA7346 | reverse complement strand
CGACGGCAGCATGGCCGCCGCCCGGTTGTGGTGGCTGCTGAGGCTGATCGGCCACGACAAGGTTGCCGTGCTGGATGGTGGCTTGGCCGCTTGGCAGGCGGCGGGGCAGGCCGTGGAGGCTGCCGCGGAGGTGGCGGTTACCCGCACTGCGCCCTATCCGGGCAGGTTTGATCTGGCGCAGGTGGTCAGTGCCGACGAGGTGCAGGCACGCTTGCCGCAGGCGCCGGGCTGGTTGCTGGACGCCCGCGCCGGCGAGC
>DKPB01000020.1:1259-2205 GCA_002471015.1 Stenotrophomonas sp. UBA7346 | reverse complement strand
GGACGCCCGCGCCGGCGAGCGCTACCGCGGTGAGGTGGAGCCGCTGGATCGGGTTGCGGGCCACGTGCCCGGTGCGGTCAATCGCCCGCTCGCAATGAACCTGCGCGATGGCCACATGCGGCCGGCGGCCGAACTGCGTGCCGAGCTGCTGCCCTTGCTGGGCGAGCATGCGCCCGCGCAGGCGGTAGTGATGTGCGGTTCCGGTGTGACTGCCTGCCACTTGTTGCTGGCGTTTGAGCATGCAGGCCTGCAGGGCCTGCGGGTGTTTGCCGATTCCTGGAGTGGCTGGTCCAGTGACGAGCGGCGGCCGGTGGCTGTGGGCTGAAACGACGCGTCGCCGTGGCGGCGCAGGGATCCGGGGGGAACGATGACAATGCGGATGGGCCTGGTGCTGCTGTTGGCGCTGCTGTTGTTGAGTGGCTGTGACACCGCGCCGGATGCGTCAACGGCGATGGACGCGCGCCAGTACGCGCGCGACGTCGAACAATGGCGTGCGCAGCGGCTGGCACGGCTGCGGGCCGGCGATGGCTGGCTCAGTTACATTGGCTCCGGGCGTCTGCGCCCGGGCAGCTACCGGTTGGGCAGTGCCCCGGGCAATGATCTGTTGCTGCCGGCGGGCCCAGCACAGCTGGGGCTGCTGGAGGTGGACGCAAACGGCAATGCCCGCATCGACGGCAAGCCCGGCAGCGGAGCAACCCTCAATGGCCACCCGCTGCGCCAGGCCGAACTGCGCCCGGGGGTGGCCGGCATGCAGGAGGCCAGTCGCATCAGGCTGGGTACGTCCGAGTTCTATCTTGTGCGCATGGGCAGCGTACTGGGCTGGCGTTTCCGCGACCCCGGCTCGGCGCGTCGACGTAACTTCCAGGGCATCGAGCACTTTCCGGTGGACCGTCGCTGGCAGGTGCAGGCGCGTTGGCAGCCCTATGCCCAGGCCCGGCAGGCGGTG
>DKPB01000020.1:411-1085 GCA_002471015.1 Stenotrophomonas sp. UBA7346 | reverse complement strand
GCCCAGGCCCGGCAGGCGGTGCTGTTGACCTCGATCGGTACGCCGTTGCCGGCGCAGGTGCCGGGTGAAGCGGTATTCGAGATGGACGGGCGTACCTTCCGCCTGCAACCGGTACTGGACAAGGAGGCGCTGCCATCGCGGCAGCTGTTCTTCCTGTTTTCCGACCGCACCAGCGGCAGGGAGACCTATGGCGGCGCTCGCTACCTGTACGCAGCCGAACCCCGCGACGGCAAGCTGGTGCTGGATTTCAACCGCGCCGAGAACCCGCCCTGCGCGCTGACCCCGCATGTGGTGTGCCCCATCGCACCGGCGGTCAATCGCCTCGACCTGGCGGTGACGGCTGGCGAGAAATTCCAGTATCTGCCGCAGTAGCCGGGGTTAGTCCGGCATCCGCTGCAGGTCGATGGAGCGCAATACCAGCTCCCACGGGAACAAGGGGCCCGGATCCAGCTTGCGCTGCACGCTGCGGCCGGCGTCATCGCTGGCAGGTTCCAGGGCGGTATCCAATTGCTCGTGGCCGGCGATGAAGCGCAGCGACGGCAGGGTCTGTGGCAACCATTCCAGCAGGCGTACCAGCGCTGCAATCTGCGCTTCCGGGTAGTGCTCGGTCATGGTCTGGTGGTTGGAGTCGAACCAGTTCGGCCAGCGCCCGTTGTTGACCAGTTCGATGCCGA
>DKPB01000020.1:0-201 GCA_002471015.1 Stenotrophomonas sp. UBA7346 | reverse complement strand
GTGTTGACCAGCTCGATGCCCACCGTATCGGCGTTCATGCCGCGCACGTGGTGGGCGATGCGCTCCGGCGCCACGTACTGCACCACGCTGCCATCGCGGTCGATGTAGTAATGGCCGCTGTTGCCGCTGCCGTTGTCGTACAGGGCACGCTCGCCATATTCGCGGGCGGTAGCCAGGTCCGGCAGTTCGGTGCAGTGGATC